>CAZXAJ010000075.1:0-2511 GCA_964638975.1 uncultured Dehalococcoidales bacterium | reverse complement strand
ACGAAGGATCGAGGGAACCTCGGGGGATAGGGGCCGCGCAATCGCGGGACATAATGCGTGCCCTGGACTTTCGTGAGCGGCAACAGGGTGGGGACTAATCGGACAATAGGGGTCAGCCACCTATTTCCGTTCACCATACTGCAAGTGCTGAATGGAGTCGCGGCACATAGTACGCGTTTGAGGCTTTGGCGATAATTCTGAAAGCACGGGTCTCTCCGGGGCGATGGGCAATCGGCATTGCGTCCCGAGAATTCCCGAGTGCGGGGGCGGACCGACGGTCACTCAACCAAGCACGTGGTCTTTGGTAAAGGCGCTCTACCGGTGAGGTGTGAATGGGCCGGGAATATAGGGGGAATATAGGGACAGAGCCCTACTAGATATAGCGGGTTGCAGGCCATGACGTTAGACCTTCTGGCGGTATGGGTGTGTGCTCATTAGGGCTCTGTCCCTAGAACCTTTGTCCCTAGAACCTCTGGAACCTCCGAGTTGATTGAGTCGAAAGGAGTGCGGCCGATGATGAAACGGCTACTGTGTTCCGGTTTGGTATTGCCGGCAGCGGCGATGTTGTTGGTTGCCGTTTCGCCTGCTGGTGCGGAAGAGACGGTGCTGGTGCCGTTCGGCTCAACGGTGCGGTATGCCACGTTCGCCGGTGGGCAGGGAGACGTGCCCGAGGAAGTCAACGGCGTTGGCTACGATGACTCGGGGTGGGCCCTCGGTACGGCGCCGTTCGGATGGAGCGACGAAGTCTACTGCCCTCTGGATGCGGTCACTCCCTGGCCGCTGGGAACCACGATCGTTGCCCGGGTCTGGGTGGACTTGCCTCCGGGAAGCCGCGATCTTCGCTTCCAGCGAAGGATGATCTCCTATTCGGGTATCAGCATCAATGGCTATGGTTTCGGTTCGTGCTCGGGAGGCGGATCGCCGTGCCCGTGGTGGTTGTGCGATCAAACGGCGCCCTACGAGTACAGTGGCCCGACGCTCATCGTCGTCACGCAGGAAACATACTCTTGGAACGCGACGTGGAACTACATGGATTTCCAGATCAGCGCCGACGTGCCTCCAACGGCCACCGACCGTGGAACGTGGGGGACATTGAAGGTTCTGTATCGGTAGGGGGCGCGGAAATCGACAATAGGGGTCAGCCACCTATTCCCGTTGACCATACTGCAAGTGTTGAATGGAGTCGCGGCACATAGTACGCGTTTGAGGCTTTGGCGAGAATTCTGAAAGCACGGGTCTCTCCGGGGCGATGGGCAATCGGTATTGCGTCCCGAGAATTCCCGAGTGCGGGGGCGGACCGACGGTCACTCAACCAAGCACGTGGTCTTTGGTGAAGGCGCTCTACCGGTGAGGTGTGGGGCCTGACTGGCAAGGAGAATCTGAGGAGACAGCGCCAATTCCTGGCACTGGCAGAGGTGTGAAGTCAGTATTGCGTCCCCAGGCTGCCGATGAAGACTAAGCTCTGGCTGCGGCGGTAAAGCTGGGTTGTCGGGAGGGCGAGTGAGCATGATCAGCAGCAACTCTACGACCGGTACTGCAGAAGCGGAGCGAATAGCCGAGACGCTCGACGAGTTCTTGGGTCTCTCAAATGAGGCCCAAGCCAAATATGACTGCAAATGGTTCCGTGGACAGGTCCGTGATCGCGAGGATCTGGAGGACGCGGGTTGGCCGCTGATCCCGAAGGTCTGTAGGCGCAATCTCGACGAACGATTCTTGTCCAGGACCTTCCGCCTCCGGGCCAAATCCCGCTACGACCACTGCCCTTCTATGGAGGACTATGCAAGCTGGTTGTTCCTGATGCAGCACTACGGTCTTCCCACAAGACTCTTGGACTGGACCTCCTCGCCGCTCGTTGCAGCTTTCTTTGCAGCACAGGATCGTCGAAGAGACCCAAGAGAGAAGGCTGGCCCAGCATGGGCCGATTGTGAAGTGTTCGCTCTCAACCCTGCTATTCTCAACTTCTTTGAACGACGGGATCCACACGTGAAAGAGGCCCTGATAGACTGCTCTTCCAAGAAACAGCCAGCGTGGTTCAATAAGTATAAGAATCTTGATGATTGGATTGATCCCTGGACCGACGAGGGAAATACTCTCTTTTCGGAACCATTCAGTGGGCCATCGTTCGGAGACACGTCGCTGGGTGCTGTAGAGCCGAATGGACCGATCCTGGCGGTAAAGCCGCTGGAGATGGACAAGCGAGTGGTGGCACAGGCGTCCCGGTTCACAATACACGGCCGTCGACAGCCGCTTGACGAGCATCCGATGCACAAGAGCCTGCTCTATCGTATCCGAATACCGGGCGGATGCCGGCCGCGATTCCTGCTGGATCTTCAGAAGCTGGGAGTCTGTCGAATGACACTATTCCCAGACCTGGATAACTTGAGCGACGATCTCGCCCAGTTTGGAGCAGCGATTGAACGGTAGGGAGATTCGGGGGACATCTCTAAGAGCGTCAGGAAATTTAGGGACAGAGCCCTATTAGATAGAACGGGTTGCAGGCCCTGGAGTTAC
>CAZXAJ010000074.1:0-2615 GCA_964638975.1 uncultured Dehalococcoidales bacterium | reverse complement strand
CTGCAATAGCCGAAAGGAGCCCGATGACCCATGGCTGGAAAAATCTGTGCATACGGTATGGACGGCTTTATCGTCCCCATGATGAAAAAGTTTGCCGCAGAAGGGTGCCTGCCCAACTTTGAACGGATGCTAAAGGAGGGCACCGTCAACCAGACGTTCCCTTCTTTTCCCGTCTGGACGCCGACCAACTGGGCAACTCTGTCGACCGGCGCCCACACCGGCACACACGGCGCAACCCGCTGGCGCGTCGAGGTGGCGCCTGGAAAGCGCATCGACAGCTTTGACGGCACGGCCGTCAACGCCGAACGCATATGGAACGCCCTAGAACGTGCCGGCCTCAAAAGCGTCGCCGTCCACTATCCGGCAGCCCACCCCTCCGGCGTCAAGACCGGGTTCGTCGTAGACGGATTCGGCCATCCCGGCTATTCGCATACCCCCTACGAGATTTCTCCCTGCCAGGCCTATACGACAGCCGGGGATGCAGGACTTACGCCGGGGATGGATCACGACGGGACTGCCGTCCGCCATGCACAGCAAAGCATAGATCCCATGCCCGCCCTGCGCCCCGCTGAGGGCTGGTCCAATTTGCCCTCCAGCAAGTCCCCCCCGCTGGAATCTGCCATTGAGATCCACAGCCGTCTCGGGGACGACGTCACCGTCTTTTTCATCTTGGTCCTCGACCGTCGAGGCAAGGGCTACGACCAGGTCCTGATCTGCCGGAAAAAAGACGGCCTCGCCCGGATTGCCGGGGTCGAGGCGGGCAGCTGGAGCGATTGGGCGATAGAGACCTTTCGGATCGACGGCCGGGATCAACGCGCCTCGCTTCGATTCAAGCTCATTGACCTGGCGCCCGACGCAAGCCGCTTAAAGCTCTACCGGACCCAGGTCACTTTTGCCGGCGGCTTTACCTATCCCCATGACCTCGGGCCCGATCTGATCGAGCGCTTTGGACCCTACCAGGAGCACGCCTCCATGACCCCCTATGTGGCGGGCATGGCTGACTTTGACACCGCCCTCCAAGAGTGCGAGTACCAGGGCCTCTGGTTCGCCGACGTCGCCAACCACATGCTGCAGGAGAGGGGATGCGCCTTTTTCACCTGTCATTGGCATCTCTATGACTATCTCAACCACATCCACCTCCAAGATGTCGATCCGGCCAGTCCCGGCTATGACCCGGAAAAGGCAGAGGCGGTGATGGACATGTTCCGCCGGGCCTATCAGGTTGGCGACCGCATTCTGGGCAGGATCTGGGAGGCTGCCGGCGACGAGACCTGGGTCGGCATCATTTCCGACCACGGCGCTTTTCCCGACGTGCGCATTGCCAACATCCGCCAGTTCCTCTGCCACAGAGGATTCACGGCGCTCAAAGACGGCGCCAAGGGCCTCGATCAGGACTGGGTCTCGGAAGCGGATATCGATTGGGAAAAGACCACGGCCTATCTCAAGGACGACAAGGGATTTGACATCTTTATCAACGCAGCGCCCGGCCAGGCGTTCGACCGGATCGAACGGGATCTCCTCCTGGCCCTCCGCACCTGGGTCGACCCGGAGACAGGCCGCACGCCGGTCGCCATCGCCTTGCCCAGGCGCGACGCCTACATTCTCGGGCAGTGGGGAGACCAGTGCGGGGACGTGGTCTTTGTCTGGGATCACGGCTATGTCAGCGGCTACTTTGGCCAGTGGAAAAGCATCGTGGGGGGCGGAGACGTCGGGGCACCGGAAGTCTATAGCGCGCATCACGGCGGCTTTCTCCCCACCCAGAACGAGATCTCGTCCACTTTTGGCACCTTGCTGCTGGCCGGACCGGGACTCAAAAAGGGATACGAACGCCCGGCGGACACGCTGGGCTACATTCACGCCACGGACGTCGTGCCCACCTTTTGCCACCTCCTGGACGCACAGCCCCCGGCCCAGAGCCAGGGCGCCGTTGCCTACGACCTGCTCGAGGGCCACGAGATGGTCCGCCGGCGAGAAACCGAATGAGTGGCCCGGGCGCGTCGTCCCGGCGCAGCGCCCCACCCCCGATACACCACAAATAGTACACATAATTACCTTGCGGAAAGCGGGCAGAGATGGTATAATATCTGACATCTCCAATCCAAAAGCCCCGGCGCTTTTCCAGAGCCCGAGGCATGACTGAGGCGGATGCAGCGCCCTCGGTACGCTTGTTTTATCGCGAGAGCCCATCCGCCGCGAGCGGATGGGCTTTTTTTGCACCACGTGTTCACAGAGGGTAAGTTGCTCGCAAAGTTGAGGAAATGCCGCCATGTCACGACCCGCCATCCCGCCCAAAGCCGTCGTGCGCGGGCCCTTTTTGCCTGAACCCGTCGAGGTCATCCTCACCCTCCCGATAGGCGATTCTCTCAAGCTCGTCGGTCGGGGCCTAAAGACAGGCATGTCCTATGACCCGATCCTCTCCCCCGGCCAGCTGGCCGAACTGCAAATCTCCCCCGAGCGCGAACCCCTCGACGGCGATCCCGACCGCTTTAAACTGGGAGTCGAAGCCGCCCGTCTCGCCCTGGTCTACGAGTACGACCCCTTTTTTTCCCTGTCCGTAGCGCGCATCGACCCCTTGCCCCACCAGCTCGAGGCCGTCTACGAGTATTTTATGAAAC
>CAZXAJ010000073.1:0-2680 GCA_964638975.1 uncultured Dehalococcoidales bacterium | reverse complement strand
CAGATGGAAGCCGGCATGAAAGCTGTCCGGCACCGAATCAAGAAGATCAAGTTCGACTAGACCTTCTTGTGCTTAATTGTTTTTCGTGGCGCAGGAAGGGCGGATAACGCCTTTTCACCTTTTACATGCGCGATAAATTTGGCCTGCTTGATGACGAGCTTCGAGGGATCCAGGGCCATCTCGCACTTAGGATGATCGAGTATCGGCGTCTTTGAAGAATTGCCGCTTTTCCCACCTCGCAGCTGCGCAGACCAGTTGACCTTCTTGATCTTAGGTAACTTTATCTGCATCCGCTTAGCCTTGGTACGCTTAGCCCCCGCTCGAGTTTTAGGCGCGCTGGAGCGAGGCTGCGGACGAGCGCCTTCAATGACTTTGGCATGGACAATCACCCCCTCAGGGATCGTGAAATCCTCATCCAAAATCTCATCAAGCGCAGCGTCGGCGGCTAGCCCTTCAATGCTCTGCTTGCCGTCCCCCTTTTTACCACCGCCAACGGCTAAAAGGGCCAGGGCACCTGCTGCAACTAGAAAAACAGGGATCATTGCTATCTCCTCAATAGATCGTACATGATCGCGCCCTCACACAGCGTGCGAAGACCTTGACCTTCGGGCCCCCTGCCAGCGCATTCCTCAAGTACGTTCATGTGCGCCTGCACCAGCGGTGAGCTGCTGCCATAACGACGAGCGACCTGCATCGTGACTCCCCGAAGAATCTGAGACTGCTGCTCAGCCCCAGGAGCACCACCATCGAGAGCCCGAGGCGCTGGAATCGTTAATCCATCTGCAAGGGCGAAAATAACAGGCGTCTCTTTCGACGCCTTGGATCCTGCGGAAGGCCCTAACCTCGCCCTGTATTCCGGGTCTATCACATCATCCATGCTCAAATATTGCTTAAGCTCGCTTTGGGCAAGCCACTCTCGAGCTTCTCGAAATGTCTTGCCTAAAATAGACTTTTCGTCATTGTAGGCCGCTGCATTTTTAGGCAGGTAAGCGACGACCGATGTATGAAGATACTCATACTGCCGAGACGCGAGATTGATCAGCGAGGGGCGGATAATCTGCTCGTAAATCGAATGGCTCCACTTGAGATTGAGGCTCTTGTCTTTAGGACTTTGCCCCATCCAATTTGATTCACCCGTCGCCTTCCATGAGCAGGTCAGAGGGTCCCAATCAACCATCATCAAGGAGCACACCTTGAGAACGGTAGACCTCCATGCGAGACCTTTGGACTCTGACCACCATCGCCCTGCCGCATCGTAAAAGGTCTCGAAGTAGTATCGCCAAGCATCGTTGGCCTCTTCAGTATCAATCGAGTACATCAGAGGGCCGGGACGATTGATTGCTGTGGACCAGATTTGACTGCAAAGGTTGTTCGTGATAGCGAAGTCTGCGCCGAGATCTCTCGCGAACGGCAGCGTCACGCGGCCCACAAACTTGTTGCTCGTCTCGAGCTCTCGAAATGGGATCGCATCTTTATTCTTACGCTTGTCATTATTCGGCTTTTTGAACTGATGAAGATCCCGAATGACATTGCCCTGACGATCCTCCATCGGCTCAAAAGGGACCTGCATTTGAAGCTGCATCCGCATCGTACCAGGCATGAAACCTTCCCCTGTTTGAGTCGCATTGTTTCGCCTGCTGCCCCTGCCCCCGTCGTGTCTGCCAGCCTCAAAAATGACGGCGACATTACGCTTTACCTTAGCGGACCGAACTTCCTGGTAGCCCGTCCAGGGGGTCTTCCTCCCTAGCTTTTCTTGGGATTGCCAAGCCGCGTACTTCGGCTTGAACACGTAGGTAAGGTCGCAAGGTACACCATTTTTTAGATGGATAGTACCGCCGCGCGCGAGGGCAATATCTTGCATCGCGCCAGACGCTCCGTCTGAAAGAAAATCTTTTTGAATCTTCTTGGCTGTCGCCGCATCGTCTCTGATGGATGCCTGATACAAAACAGCCTTGGCAATCTTCTCGCGGTCAGTGCCGCCGACAAACGCTCTGACAAGTGCGTTTACTGCAGTGAGGACGCCTCCGATAATCTGCGTAATACCAAATGGGCTCGGGACCATCATGAGGACTGCGGATGCAGCCCCTAGCACCGTCGAGGAGACGGCGGTCACCATCTGATTTGGATTGCCAGATTTCATTGCCGCGCCAATTTCTCGCGTAGCGCTTTGCACGAGATTGACCGCTTCGGCCCCGTACATTCTGGCGGTCTGGTACTGCGCTGTCCCAAGCCCCTGGCTAAAGGGCGGGAGCTCCAGCGCTTTTTCGAAAGCTTTTTTGATGTTGGGGTTGTCACCCAAATCGGAGGCCAATCCCCCAATCCCCTCGACAACCTTTCCGTTGCCGATCATACCCATCTTTTGCAAGGAGAGGCCAAAGAAACTTTCCGTGCTCTGAGCGATAGCTAAAGAAATCTCATTATCGACATGCCCCTGCCAACTGCCTACAGGCGGAACGTCTCCTCGGCTCAGATCATCGAGCCATTCGGCGTCGGAAAGGTCGATGATGTCTGGAAGCCCGCGGCTAACATCGGGAACTTTTTGGAAGAGTTGTACGACGCCGCCGCCGACACTTCCGCTCCCAATTACTTCTGGCGTCTCTATGTCACCGGGGAAGATCATCGATCACTTCTTTCCGAAGAGCAAAAGGCCGCCGACCACTGCGACCCCCGCGATTAGCAG
>CAZXAJ010000072.1:0-2708 GCA_964638975.1 uncultured Dehalococcoidales bacterium | reverse complement strand
GAGGCCATCGAGCGATTCGACGCGTCCGGCAAGCGCAAGACGCACTGCGATCTGCTGCTCGAATCGATCCGGCTGCGAGAGGGCCGGACAGCAGCCGAGGTCGGCGCGGCGGTTGGGCTCACGCAGATGCAAGCGAACCGGCGGCTGCCTGATCTGATGCGAGACGGACTTGTTAGGCAAGGCGAAACGAAGCAGTGCAGCGTCATCGGCAGCGAGTGCGTGACGTGGTGGCTGGGTAGTGATTCAGATCAACGGACGCTGTTCTGAGGGGACAAGCATGGAAGCAGCTGTACTTATCGCATGGATCGCGATTGTGATCGGAACCACCGAGTTGATAGCGAGAAAGCGAGAATGAACATCGAACGACTACGCAGGCAGGCCGACCAGCAGGAGCCGCAGGACGACCGTTGCGACCTGATCCTGATCGTATCGGCCTCGGTTCTTGCTCTGCTCGTCTGGAGGCTATTCGTATGACAACCGCACAGAAGGAGGGCGCCGATTAATTTGTGCAGGGTGTGTAACGCGAAAGTGAGGACAGAACTGAGTTTCTGCCCTGACTGTGCAGCGATGGGGCTGGTGCCCTTTTACTACAAGACCAAGGAGGTGCTACGTGAGTTCCCCAACAACGGACAGCGACTGGAAGAAATTGGTGCTCGATGCAAAGAAGCATTACGAGCGGATGGCAACATGCTTGTGGAGGTTGACCAAGACGCTGGTCGCGCTCTACGACGATGAAGAGTTTCGCATCGAGGCACAGGGGCTGAAGCAAGAGCCACACGAATGGATCGACGCAGAGTTCCCGCATCTGCCGTTTCGCTTCCTGGAACTGAAGGCGATTTTGGACGCGCATCCGTCTGAGCACGAATGGAAGGACAACAAGCTGTCGGCGCTCGCTGACGCGATTCCTGTTGCGGAACGCACAGCAAGTGAGCGCAAGTCGCCCACTCGCATCACCAAAAAGGAACACGAGGAGGTGGTCGCTGACCGCGACCACCAGAAATACCGAGCCGACTTTCTCGAGAAACGCGTAGGTGAACTCGAGCAGCAGCTTGCTGAAGCGAAGGAGACTATCTCACGTCTTGAGGGGCGGCTCGAGCAAGCCCAGAAACTACAGAACGTCGCCTGATTGGACAGGCGGAAGGCGAGAAAAGCTGTGGACTTCGAGCGCCTCGTAGCTCTCGCCAAATTCCTGATTGCTGGAGCTAAGGGGGCTTCGGCCCCCTGGCTCCCCTATTAAGGACAGCGTAATGAAAAACGACAAACTTACAAAAACACGCATCGCCTCTTTTGAGGTCGCAACTGTGGACGGCGACTGGAAAGAGACCACACAGAGATGGCATAAGACAGCCGACGCGTGCCGAGGTGTCGCCAATCTATTTTGGCAGTCGTGGGTGACGTGGCACTACCAGAATGATTCATACACAAAACTGAAGGAGTGGCTTAGCAGGCGTGAAGAAGAGGGAAAGAAAGCGGCCGGGAAATGCCCAGTGCAACCGTATCCGAAAGAGCTGTCGAATGCCACGTACAAAGCGGCAAGTGTCCGGTTTCCTGAGCTTGCCAAGGGCGAGATCGTACTGATCCTGAACCGACTCAGCAGTGGACTCAAGAGCCGCAAAGCCTCGAAGGGGTCGTTGCCTGGCCATACGGCAATCCTACTACACCATGAATCACATCCGGCGTTCGTGCGGTCATTTCCCATCTTGTTCGACAGGGGGAACACGGCTACCGAGTTTGAGCCGCCAGCGAAACGCGGCGAGAACTGGTATGCCACACTGCGAGTATCTCGCTACGAGAAAGAGAACGGCAAGGGGGCCACGTACGTTGACCGAATGGAGTTGTGGTGCAAAGGCAAGAAGGTACAGTCCCAGGTTGCTATTCTCCAGCGAATCGCAACAGGTGAGTACTCCTTCAAGGGGTCGCAGCTTGTGTACTCCCGCGGCAAGCGCAAGTGGTTTCTCAAGTTGTGCTACGAGATGCCGCGAGAGAAGCCTCCTGAGCTGGACGCGAACAAGACAGCGACACTGTCTGCCCGTGAAGACGGCCCCTGGCTGCTTACTCTTCACGACGGAAAGACGCGAATCCCAGGCGGTCATGGCCGGTATGTTGGCGCAATCCGCAAGCGACTGCTAACGCAACGATGGGACCGTCGAGCCAACTACAAGAATGCGGGTCATGCCAATAAGGGACACGGTCGCAAACGTGCCGGGGCAGGGCCGCAATGGAAGCTCCAGCAGGAGTGGAAGAACTTCGTCAAACGCGTGAACTCTGGGGTTGTTCGCGAGGTACTCAACGCGTGCGTAGCTGCCGGATGCGGCACGTTGGTCTATGAGCAACCAGACGGCGAGTTTCGCGACACGCGATTTCTGGCGACTGCCGGGAAGGTTGACGGACGCCGTGACTCGTCTTCGTGGGATTGGTTTCAGGTACGCACGATGCTTGAGCAGCGAGCCACGGATTGTGGCGTGTCTGTAAAGGTCGTGAAAGTCGAGGGCTCCGGTGACACAGAAAACCTCGGCAGCTCTCGCAGTGACGAAAGTCCCATCGGAGACAGGAGTTCGGGTGATGGCGAGAAGGCGAAGGCCAGCAAAAAGCCTTGTCGAAGCAAGGCAAAGCGGGACCGCTCGAAACCGGCGTCTAAAAAGAAGCGACGGCAATGACTTACGACGAGTGCGGTCACAAGAGATGGAAAAGCAATCAGGTAATCCAAG
>CAZXAJ010000071.1:0-2709 GCA_964638975.1 uncultured Dehalococcoidales bacterium | reverse complement strand
AGGATTGCCCAGACAGGATATTGGAAAATAAAGCTTGCCTCTGATGAGGCGACAAGACATATAAAGGTGTATTTTGTAACTCCCGATGAGGATGGTACTTTGAGGGTAAGAAAGCCAGCTAAAAAGGGACGAGCCATAGTTGAAATTGATACAGATGGGAGTTATGTCCTAAGTGAAAGCGATATTGAGGAAAGCGACAAGGTGAAGATGTTTGATAAATTCATTGATGATTTGAAGAGATTGCTTGTGTCATAGAACATAGATTGGGGGTGCTAATAGTTAATAATTGCTCCCCTTTATTCCTATCTATTTACCCCTGAAAAACCCCGTTTTGCAGGGGTACTAGGCAGCAAGCCCCGCCGCTTCCAGTATATCTGGAACCACCTCCTCCCTACCTATAGCCATGATATGGACTCCGTCACATATGGATTCCTTTTCCAGAGTGGCAATCATCCGACCTGCGATTTCTATACCCTTTTTAAGTGCTTCGCCTTTGGGGGCGCTTGCTAATTCATCGATCAAGTTTTGCGGCACAAAGATGCCAGGGACATTCTCAGTCATATACTTCGCCATTCTGGCTGACACAAGCAGAACGATACCAGCTAGTATCTTGACCGGGAACTGGCGGGCATATTCCATGAACTTAGAGAAATTGTCCAGGTCATAGATCGCTTGAGTCTGAAAGAATTCAGCACCGGCTTCAACCTTCTTTTCAAATTTGATTAGCTGAGGCTCAATCGGGTTTGCTTCAGGTGTGACTATAGCTCCGGCACAGAACTCAATAGCTCCGTCCAGCTCATTTTCCCCCAGGTCTTTGCCCGATTCCATCTGCCGAACTGTCCTCAGCAACTGTGCCGAATCCAGGTCGAAAACGCCCTTAGCCGCCTTATGGTCGCCAACTACAACAGCATCTCCAGTGAGGCAGAGGACATTTCTTACCCCCCGAGTATATGCGAAAAGAAGCTCGCCCTGAAGGGAAAGGCGATTTCGGTCGCGGCAAGTCATCTGTAAGATAGGCTCGCCGCCCTGCTCCTTAACAGCCAGGCAGCCACCAACGGAGGGAAAACGCATTACGGAGCTCTGGTTGTCTGTGACATTCAGCCCATCTACCTTATCCTTGAGAAGCTCAATATGATGGAGCATATTTTCAATGTTCGTCCCCTTTGGCGGACCGATTTCGCTGGTTATTACAAACTTGCCAGAATTAAGAACTTCCCTAAAGCCAGGTGCCATAGCTCCTCCTTCACATAATCTTGGTCGTTCGCGGCCTAGGCGCCACGTTATAATCTCTGGGGGAATGATACTTACGCATCAAATCAAGCCTGCCCTGTTCTTTTAAGCGCTGATATATAAGAGTCCAAGCACAATCCTTTTCCTTATCCACCTCGCACTTGCCATCATTAGTACCTCCACACGGCCCATTCAGCAGACCTTTGTGACATGCCGTCAGGGGACAGATGCCAGCAGTCTGCCCCAGGATGCACTGACCACACTGGGCGCAGACCTCCTGAAAACAGCCCGGACTATCCTCGACGCCTATAAACAGAGTATCCAAGGCTGGAATGGCCGGCTTGTCAATATAGGTGCTTACCTTGTGCACTCCTAAAGCACAGGTCATGACCAGAATGCAGTCGGCATTCTGAATAGCTCCATTATTTTCTTTAATAGCTACCTCAGTCATTTCATCACAAGCAGTGGGAATAATTATCCAGCCAGTCACCAATTTGCCCAGCTCTTGTAGATGCTCCCTCATCTCCAGGACTTCTTCTCTCCCACCGGTTTTGGTCATTGTGGCGCATGTGCCACAACCGGCAATATACACCCGGTCAAACCCGTCCAACTGCTGCTCGATTTCCTCAAAAGGCTTCATTTTAGTAATAGATTTCATGCCTGACCTCCCACAAATTAAATCCTAAATCCTAATTCCTAAGCCCTAAACAAATTCTAAATTCCAATGTTATAAACTCAAACCCACGGCTCATTGGGATTTTGGTCATTTAATATTGTTTAGGATTTAGCATTTGGTATTTTCTATTTTTCTAGGTCGCATCTTAAGCACCGCTTAGCTTCCTGTCTCGCCTTCTCCTCAGAAAAGCACAGCTCTATCTCTTTGAAGCTGCCTTTCCTCTCCTGGAGAGGAAGCTGAGGTATTTCCGGCCTGAATTGCGGTTCCCAGCTTTCTTCCTCCTCTTTGCTTATTTCTTCTTCAATAACGCTGGGCTTGAGATCATACATCTCGACCCTTGAAGCATCGCCCCTCAGGTATTTGTCTATGGCAATAGCTCCTCTCCTGCCAGCAGCAATAGCCTCTATAACCATGCCTGGCCCGAAGACAAAATCCCCCCCGGCAAAGACCCCTGGAACGTTGGTAACTAATCTGTTTGCGTCAACAACCAGCCTTTCCCACCGGGTCCGCTCCAAAGCGCTATCCGGGGGTAAGAAAGAGAGGTCCGGAGCCTGCCCTACAGCACCGATAACAGTATCCGCTTGAGCAAAAAACTCTGAGCCAGGAACGACAATTGGGCGCCGACGGCCACCGGCATCTGGCTCACCCAGCCTCATGTGGACACACTGTAAACCAGCTACTTTCCAATCATTGTTTACTATGCGGGTGGGGCTGACAAGGAAATTGACCTGGACGCCTTCAGCCAGAGCCTCATCGTATTCCACCTCGGTTACCGGCATCTCCTCCCGCGACCGACGGTAAAA
>CAZXAJ010000070.1:0-2923 GCA_964638975.1 uncultured Dehalococcoidales bacterium | reverse complement strand
TGAAACCCAGAAAAAAGGATGGTGACAGCGGGAGCTTACTCTATGATGCTCTGGTAGACAAGAACTTTTGCAAATTCCTAATAGAAGCCATCGGTCGACGGCGTCACTTCAAAGGAAAGGCTGGCAAAATCTTGGCCTCACGAACCCGAGTCTTCCGTAATGCCCGCGGACCAGTTGAAGTCTCCTTGGAACCTGTTCCCGTTAAGGCAGAGCAGAGTAATACATCTGTGGTCTACGGGGATCAGCTAATCCTCAAGCTATTTCGCCGTCTCGAGGGGGGAATTAACCCCGAGCTGGAAATTGGTCGCTTTCTTACTGAGGGGCTATCCTTCCCCCATATTTCTCCTGTGGCTGGCGCCATTGAATATCATCGAAGAAAAGGCCCGCCAATGAGCTTGGCTATACTCCAAAGCTTCGTGCCGAACGAAGGAGACGCCTGGCAATATACCCTAGACTTCCTCAATCGCTATTTTAAATCTGTACTGGCACATCCCACAGTGCAGGTGCCACCTATTTCTGAGAAACATCTGTTGTCCTTGATCAAGGAGCCACCTCCACTGGCCCAAGAGACCATCGGCCCCTATCTTGTTTCGTCACAACTTCTGGGAAAACGCACAGCCGAACTCCATGTGGCTTTGGCCTCGGCACCAGATGACCCAGACTTTGCCCCAGAGCCATTCTCTCTTATTTACCAGAATTCACTCTGCCATGCCATGCGGAGCTTTACTACTCAGACCCTGCAATTGCTGCGTGAGCGGCTAAAAGAACTCCCAGAGGAGCTTAGGGAAAATGCCCAGCAGGTTCTAGACTCGGAGGGGAGCATCATCAAACGCTTTCACTTAATTCGCAATGGAAAAATTTCGGCGGCACGAATACGTTGCCACGGGGACTATCATCTAGGGCAAGTGCTCTACACCGGTAAGGATTTCGTTATCATTGATTTTGAGGGTGAACCGGCACGCTCCTTGAGCGAGCGACGAATCAAGCGGTCACCCCTAAGGGATGTCGCCGGTATGATACGTTCGTTCCACTACGCTGCCCACAGCGCCCTACTTCAACAGGCCTCATTGGCACTTAAACCGGAGGACCTGCCTGCATTGGAACACTGGGCCCAATTCTGGTACATCTGGGTTTCATCATCCTTCCTCATGTCCTATTTGACCGGCGTTGAACAAGCCAGATTGCTTCCCGATGACCCCGAACAACTTGGGATCCTTCTGGACGCCTATCTCTTAGAAAAGGCTATCTATGAAATCGGCTATGAATTGAACAACCGTCCAGACTGGTTGAAAGTGCCACTTCAGGGTATATTACAGCTGATGAAAGCTGGAGAATGAGCATTAACTGTGGATACGTCCTTTGGGATACTTAATAGGTAACTACTATACCTGGTTAACTCAAGCAATTCGGGTAGGACACATTATCCACAGATGACACAGGGAAAAGGCAGGAGGAAAAGAATGTCCCCGAAAGATAAGATAGATACTCAGTCAGTGCGCTATGACATAAGCATGCTGACCAATGACGACCTTTTTCTCTTTAATGAAGGGTCTCATTATCGACTTTATGAAAAGCTTGGAGCTCATCCCATAACGGTGGATGGAGTGGAAGGAACCTATTTTGCCGTGTGGGCACCTAATGCCAAGCAGGTCTCTGTCATAGGTGAGTTTAATGGTTGGGATAAGTTGAGCCATCCACTGTGTTCAAAAGGGCAATCTGGTATCTGGGAAGGATTTATCCCCGGTGTGCCTCGGGGCACAATCTACAAGTACTACCTCGTCTCTCATCACCGCGGCTATCATGTGGAGAAAGCTGACCCATTTGCCTTACATACCGAAACGCCTCCCAAAACAGCCTCCATTGCCTGGGACTTAGATTATAGCTGGGGAGACCGGGCGTGGATGGAGAAGCGACGCGTTTGTAATGCCCTGGATGCCCCTATCTCTGTCTACGAAGTGCATCTGGGCTCTTGGCAGCGGGTGCCCGAGGAGGGGAATCGCTACCTTAGCTATCGGGAACTGGCTCCTAGGTTGGCTGAATACGTAAAGCAGATGGGATTTACCCATGTTGAGTTTCTACCGGTAATGGAGCACCCCTTCTATGGCTCCTGGGGCTATCAGTCCACAGGATACTTTGCTCCGACGAGCCGCTACGGTACCCCCCAAGATTTCATGTACCTCGTTGACTATTTACACCAGTTTGATATAGGTGTAATCCTTGACTGGGTACCTTCCCATTTCCCTAATGATGAGCACGGGCTGGGATATTTCGATGGAACACACCTCTACGAGCACGGCGATCCCAGACAAGGCATTCATCCCGATTGGAACAGTTTTATTTTCAACTATAATCGACACGAAGTGAGAAGCTTCCTTTTTAGTAGCGCACTGTTCTGGCTGGAGAAATACCACGCCGATGGGTTACGTGTAGATGCAGTGGCCTCTATGCTTTACTTGGATTACGGCCGTAAAGAAGGCGAATGGATACCCAACAAGTATGGGGGGCGGGAGAACCTGGAAGCCATCGCTTTCTTACGCCGCTTTAATGAAGCGGTTTATCAAGAAAGCCCTGACACACAAACTATTGCTGAGGAATCCACAGCCTGGCCTATGGTATCCCGTCCAACTTACCTGGGAGGATTGGGATTTGGCCTGAAGTGGGACATGGGCTGGATGCATGATACCCTGGAGTACATGACCAAGGACCCCATATATCGAAAATATCACCACAATAACCTGACTTTCCGCTTAATTTATGCCTTCTTCGAAAACTTTGTCCTGCCGCTTTCTCACGATGAAGTTGTACATGGCAAAGGCTCGCTGTTAGGAAAGATGCCAGGAGACGACTGGCAAAAGTTCGCCAACTTGAGGCTCCTTCTGGGATATATGTATGCCCAGCCCGGGAAAAAGCTCCTATTTATGGG
>CAZXAJ010000069.1:0-3085 GCA_964638975.1 uncultured Dehalococcoidales bacterium | reverse complement strand
CGATTGCGGTCTCTATGGCCATGGACGCCGGGGTGGGGGCACAGCTCGATCTGCGTATCGGCGGCAAGATAGGGCCGGCATCCGGTGACCCCGTCGACCTGCACGTCACAGTGACGGGAGTAAAGCCCAACGCAACCCAAACTTTTGGCCCGGCAAGTTCCAAAACGACCGCACAAATGGGCCATACCGTAGCCGTACATGCTGAGGGAATCGACATCGTTCTCAATTCTATCCGCACTCAGACCTTTAGCCCGGACTGTTTCAGTGTTGTGGGGATCGACCCGCAGCAAAAGCATATCCTGGTGGTCAAGTCAATGCATCATTTCTACGCTGCGTTTGCACCAATAGCTGCTGAGGTGCTCTACATTGCAGCGCCAGGTGCTATCAATTCTTGCTTTGCCAGGTTGCCGTACAAGTTTATCGACTCCAATCAATGGCCCCTGGTTGAGAATCCATTCGCTCCCCTATAGTGCCAATCAGTCTTTTGGACGCAAGAACGGATTCACGGTGATGATGGTCAAGCGGGTTGTTGAACCCGTGCGCGCCCCCGGCGAACAGGGCAAGGCCCCGGTCGGGGGCGCGGGCCATCCATTGTTGCGGAAACCCCCTATGCGTGCCTCCCACCCCGTTGCGGTTTTCCCCAGATGGAAAAGCGCGCTTCTCCCGATGCACCGGCGACAGAGTTGTGATACAATAGCATCGGGAGGAAAGAGATGGACTATGTGCGTCATTTTGACCGGCTTGCGGCCACAGATGTATCCCTGGCCGGGGGCAAGGGGGCAAACCTGGGAGAACTGGCGCGAGCCGGGTTCCCGGTGCCGCCCGGCTTTGTCCTGACCGCCGGGGACTATCAGGATTTCGTCGCGGCCAACGAGATCCAGCACGAAATCGAAGCCGCGCTGCGGGAAGCCGACCCCGGCGACCCGGCAGCGTTAGAGCGAGCGGCGGCCCTCATCGCCGTTCGCTTTGCGAGCGGAAAAATACCCCCCGAGATCGCGGGCGAGCTGTGCCGGGCCTATGCTGCCCTGGAAAGCGAGCGTGTGGCCGTGCGCTCGTCGGCGACGACAGAAGACCTGCCGGTGGCCTCTTTTGCCGGCCAGATGGAGACGTTCCTCAACGTCACCGGCGAAAAGGCAGTCATGGAAGCAGTGAAGCGATGCTGGGCCGGCCTGTGGACGGCGCGGGCCATCGCCTACCGCGCCCGGCAGCGCGTGCCCCACGAGAGCATCGCCCTGGCAGTCGTCGTACAACAAATGGTAGACGCCGAGGCGGCAGGCGTGCTCTTTACCGCCAACCCGGTCACCGGCGACCCGGACGAGATGGTCATCAACGCGGTCCCCGGCCCGGGCGAGGCGGTGGTGAGCGGCGAGGTCACGCCGGAAGAAATCGTCGTGGACCGGCGGACCCGGGCCGTGCGGCGGCGCGCCGGCGCGCCCCGGCGTTTCTTATCCGTTGACCAGGCGACGGACCTGGTCCACCTGGGAGAGCGGATCGAGGCACACTATGGCCATCCCCAGGACATCGAGTGGGCCTGGGCAGACGGCCGCTTTCACATCCTCCAGGCCCGCCCCATCACCACGCCCCTTCGCCCCCAACCGGCCTGGGTTCCACCGGATCCCGGCTGCCGCTACATACAAGGCGGAGCGATGGAACTGATGCCCGGCCCCGTCTCTGTGCTCTTTGAGACACTGGGCCTGCCGGCCCTCGAGCGGGCGATCAAAGCATACCAGCAACATCTCGGCCTGGGGCGGGTCATGCAGGATTGGGGATTTGTCGTCATCAACGGCCATGTCTATGGGCGGATCCGTCCGGGCCCCAGGATGATGCTGGCAGTGCTGCTCTCCCTTCCCAAATTGCTGCGCCGCGCAGCGCTTTTGTCCCGGACAGCGGGCGAGTGGGAACAAGAAACACTGCCGGCTTATCGGCAGGCGGTCGTTTCGCTTCGGGGCGATCCGGCAGCGCTGCCAGCCCAGGCGCTCCTGGACCGGATGGAAGCTGCGGCCCTGGCCTGTGGTCGCTATTGGAGCGTGTTTGCCACCATGGTCCCGCAGCTTGAACGGAGCGAGCGGCGTTTTATCCTGCTGTACCGGAAACTCGCCCGGAAAAGAGACCCCGAAGCGGCGGTTTTCCTGCGGGGGCTGGAGAACCGGCAGCTGGAGGCAGAGCGCGCGCTCTATGCCACCCGCGAGGGTGACTTGTCGCCGTACATCGCCCGGTATGGCCACGTCCTCTACAGCCTGGACTTTGCCGTGCCGCTGGCCGGAAAAGACCGGGCAGGATTGCTCGCGATGCAGCGGGCGTGGGACGAGGGCGTCCCCTCACCGGACGAGCGGCACGCCCGGCTGGCAGCAGAGCGGGAAGCGGCCGCACGACAGGTACGGGAACGGCTGCCGGGCTGGCTCCGCCACCTCTTTGACAGAACGCTGGCAGCAGCCCAGCAGGCGGCCCGGATCCGCGAGGACGCGCTCTTTGACCTGGGGCTGGCCTGGATGCCACTGTGTCGTTGCGCCCTGGAGCTGGGACAGCGATGGGTAAAGGCGGGAGGACTGGCAGAGGCAGAGCAAGTCTTTTGGCTGCGCCACGACGAACTGCAGGCCGGCGTAGAAAAGCTGGAGCGGAGAGAGCAGCTCCCCCACCTGGCAGAGGAGGCGGCGTCCCGCCAGAGAGAGCGGGAAGCGTTGCGAGGCGTCCAGCCCCCCTTTTCCATACCAGAGAAAAAGGCTGCCGGGTTTGTCAAGATGCTGGTGCCCACCGCCGGAGCACGGCGGCAGGCGCAAGGCAATGTGCTGACCGGCACGGCCACCAGTCCCGGACAGGTGAGAGCGGTAGCGCGAGTGATCCACGGCCCCGAGGCATTCGACCGGCTGGGGCGAGGCGAGATCCTGGTGGCCCACGCCACGACGCCGGCCTGGACGCCGCTCTTTGCTCTGGCCGGCGGGCTGGTGGCCGACCTGGGCGGTGCGCTGTCCCACGGCTCTATCGTCGCCCGCGAATACGGCATCCCCGCCGTGATGGGCACCGGCAATGGCACAGAGCGGATCCACGACGGGCAGGTCGTCACCGTTGACGGGACGGAGGGCAGGGT
>CAZXAJ010000068.1:0-3195 GCA_964638975.1 uncultured Dehalococcoidales bacterium | reverse complement strand
ATAATGATACTGAGATGCAAGCCGGAAATAGCTAGCAGGTGTGCTGTCCCAGTCCTGGAAAAGACTTGATAAAGGGAATCAGGTATGTTGCCCCTCAGGCCCAGCAAAATACCCTGAGCCAGGGAAGCTTGTGGCTCGGGCAAGGCCCGGGCTAAAGAAGCGGAAAGTCGCTCCCTCAAAGAGTAAACCACCTGCAAAGGCTTAATGCCCTCACCCCGGCCTAGAACTTCCACCTTGGGATAATAGATGACCGAGTAAATTCCCTGGCGAGCCAGGTAGCCTCTATAGTCAAAATCTTCAAATTGGGGAGGCGTCTCCAGTTCACCGGTTATCTTGAGCACATCCCCATAACGGTAGGCGGGGTATCTGGGCACTCGAATCAGGGCTGTTCCCGATACCTCCTCCCTTTCGCCATTTACAGTTATTTCCCTGGCGGAGAATGTTAGCAAGCAGTATCTATCCCGAATGTCAGGCTCCTCTGCCACCATACCCTGAATATTTACAACCTCTCTGACATTTCGCTCCTCTGCTACCCCACCTCGAATACCTTGAATCTCCACAATTGCCCTGTCGTTGTAGAAGCAGAGAGAATGCTCATCTACCGGAGGCAGGCTTGACGGGAAGCGAAGGACGCCGCCTACGAGGGCAAAGAGGCATAATCCGGCTACTATTAAGACTTTCTTGCTGCTCCCGAGGAAAGGTATAATCGCGAAAGGGATAAGGCCGAAGCATAAGGCAAACAAAGGCAGGCTAACCTTTGAACCCAGGAATATCCCAGCCACCCAGGCACAGCTAGCATAGAGAAGCCACATGGAAGAGCCCCCAATCCCCTTCGACTATGTAGTGACCTAGTTTACCAGTTTGCCTTGCATAAGGATAGCTATAACTAACCCCCCGTGAAAAATTCGCCCCGCTCTTTTTCATGTGAACCCTCGAAATGCCAACGGATAGGTTTGGGGTCCCCTGAAAAACTTCGTTTTTCAGGGGCAATTAGCTAGCTTATCTCTGTGGTAAAATGGAATCATACTGAAGATTCAGCAAAATGCACAAGTCAGAAAGCACAAAGGGGATGCAAGCACCCAGAGAGGCTAAAAGCCAAGTCAGAGTGTGCCCTCCCGAGCAAATAAGAGAATGCCACGGAGAGGTTAAAGAGCATCCTTGCATAAGAGCGAAGAAGCTCCGCCAGGGAAGCTGGAGCAGAATCGAAAGCTAAGGTAGAAAAATGACCTGATAACGGGGACGAAGAACAAGAGGAAAGGAGGCACAAATGACGATAAGCAAACGGGAACTTTATATCTGGATTGCCCTGACTGTGGTAATTTTAGTCGGCTCTTTCTTCGGCGGACGAGCCTTGGGTAACAGCGCAGGCTATGATAGAGGATACAGCTTGGGCTATGACCAGGGATACCAGCTTGGTGAGACCAAAGGCGAAGAGTCAGGTTATAAGAAAGGAGAGGTGGTTGGTTTCGGGCGAGGAAGGGAGATTGGTTATGATCAAGGCTACGGTGAAGGCCAGCAAGTCGGTTATGATCAAGGCTACAGCAAAGGGAAGGACCTAGGGCAGAGTGAAGGGAGAGAAGCTGGCTATAGCGAAGGTAAAGCAGCAGGTTACAAAGAAGGATGGAGGGATGGAAATCGCTCTTGCTGGTACTCTTATTATTGGTACTCCCTAAATCACTGGCCCTATGACGATTGTTCAAGCTCTTGATTAGAAAAGCGAACTCAAGCGCTAATCATTCAGTAGCCAGCTCGAACCAGTTCAAGAGGTATGCTACATTTGGCTGTATCGCATTCCAACGCGAAGCAACCGCAACTACCCACAATCCCTACTAATGTCGCCCCACCACTAAGATCCCACTAAGCTTGAGCCAATTTCATGGTTATAGCCCCTATGCTACAGCCAACCACACAAAGACCGCAGCCGAAGCATTTCTCTAGATTCAGGGTAGCCTTGAAGCCCTCGATGGAGTCAGATTCTGCCATCTCTACGGCACCAAAGAAGCAGCGCTCCACACAGTCCTCGCATCCCGTGCAGATGTCCTGGTCTATTTCGGCACGGAAGCGGCTTTTCTCCAGTACTTTGTCGACAGTACCGTAATAGATTCCGCCGTCGAAGATACTACAGCAATCGCGGCAGCAGTTGCATATTTCGAAGAAGTTGGGGGGAAAAGGCCAGGTATGGATAAGGCCTACTTCCTCGGCCTCATCAGCGATAGCGATAGCCTCTTCCACTGAGACCTTGCGTCCCGCTCCCCTATTTATCGCATACTCCGCCCCCCTATTGAATTGCATGCAGTTGTCCAGCGGAGCGTCGCATCTCCTCATCGACCTGCGGCAGGTGCAAGGGACGATGGCAATCAGGTCTGCGCCTCTTATCAGTTCTCTTATATTCTCCTGCGGCAGAAAGTCATCAGTTGAAATCTGAGGGCTGCGCTCTATAGCCCTCCAAGCCGGAATAACCCTTATAACGGGCTGCGTGAGCACTTGGGGGCCTTCATTCATAGCCGCGAACCAGTCATTTTCGTAGAAATCCTTCCATAAATCAAGGAGTTCCGTATCCACCCATTTCTCTGCGCTGGACAGCGTTGCGTCATGCAAGCGCGCCACGTCGCGAGCAAACCTTGGCTCGCCCTTGGATGGTATGACCAGCCCTCGTTCCATGAACTCCTGAAGTTTTCTCTTAATCGTCTCCTCATCCAAGCCAAATTGCGCCGCCAAATCAGCAGTCTTCGCTGGCAGTGCAAGGAGCAGCTTTGCTTCCTCAGGGGGCATCAGCTTCCTCAATAACCGAGCCAAATACTCTGACTTGGGGTAACTAAGTCTCTCCATCACCTCGGTGTAGACATCATCTTTGCTCATCATGAGCCTCCCACAATTAGCTTTCCCGTGTGTTTACGAGATGGAACTCGTTTTCACGTGACCGTAATCGCATAAATCACGCCACATTACACTCGGGCAAAGCCCTTTTTTCATATCATATCATCTTTATGTTAATAAGCGTCCGAGTGCCCAGGTGAAACGGTGATAGTCACCATGGACATATTCAATAAGCTAGCCTTGACATCGTTAGAGAGATAGTGAACCCACAGACTTAAGTCCAACGAGTCATTCTCAAAATTAATCTCTAGCAGAATGAGCAACGTGGACTAATCGAGTTTTCCCTTGCTTATCCATCGGTGAGAATTTGTGGTGCTG
>CAZXAJ010000067.1:0-3509 GCA_964638975.1 uncultured Dehalococcoidales bacterium | reverse complement strand
GTGTGCATCCTGCCCGACGGCGAGTGCGAGGAATGGGCCTTTTTCCGGGGCGAATGCGGTGCCGGCCAGGAGGCAGAGCAGCCGGCCCCCTACGACCGCGTGTCCGCCCGCGAAGCAGCCCTCAGGTACATCCAGGAACAGCACGGCCAGCAGGCCCCCGGCCCCGGCCTGCCCTGGACTGAGGAGGAGACCACACCGGAGGGACTGGTCGGCGCATCGACCGTGCAGTACACGGCCGGCGATTGGGTGATGACGCTCTCGCATCCGGTGGTGGCGCCCGATCAAGTCGTCTACCAGGTGACGCTGGCCAACGCGACGACCGGCTTTGAATGGCAGGGCGAGGTGAATGCCACCGGGCAGGTGACGGAAATCTCTGTCACTCTTGCCGGGCAGGAGAGCGAGACCTCCCTCACCCCCACCGGACAGCCCGTCACCGGCTGGCTGGGATACGTCGCCGGCACACCGTCAATGGCCCAATTCGACGACTATCTCGTCCTGTCCCCCCAAGAGGCGGGTGAGATCGGCCTTTCCGGGGCAGATGACGACCTCGAGGCCCAGATCGAGGCGCTGCGCGACAAGCCAGAGCCAGGCAAGTACGCCCACTTTTGGGGCACGCTCACCTGCGACGTGCCCGACTATGGCGGCTGCCAGCTCCTGGTGACCCGCCTGCGCGTCGGACCGACCGTGACGGCCGCCGAGCCGGTCGAGGGCTGGGAGGGCACGCTGGTGAGCAACCCGCCAGAGATGCAGTTCGACGACTATTTCCTGCTGGCGGGCGACTTTTCCGTGGGCTATGGTATCCACAGTCTGAACCCCGAGATTCAGCGCCAGATAGAGAGCCTGCGCGACACCGGCACGCCCTTCCGGGTGTGGGGGCAGCTCCGGTGCGGCGTTCCCGATGCCTACGGCTCGCAGATCCAGGTCGAACAGATCGAGATCGTGGGACAGAGCTGACGTCCCGGGCTCCTCTCGAACAGATCTTGGTGCCGCAGCGCCACTCCCCGGGGGACTTTTTCCGGGTAGTGGCAGGTCAGAGAGGGAACTTTTCAAAGGATCTGTTCGTCTAGAGTTCAGAGTTTAGACAAGCAAAGCAACACGCGATGGACACCTATCGACCTCGCAGTCGAGCCAGATTCGATAATACCACGAAAGGAAAGCAGAGAATGAGAAGCAAATGGATCAACCTGGGACTCGTGCTCGTGTTGGGCGCATCGATCGCCGCCGGCTGTACGCCGGCCATGGTCGACCCGACCCCGATCCCGGCATCTTCTGCCGGCGACGTCGAGCAAGCACCCGACCCTGCCCGCGCCCGCGACGTTGTTTTGGACTATGTCGCCCGGGCCTATGGCGAGCAGGCGCCGGCTCTGGATCTGGACTGGAAAGAGGAACGCACGACGCCAGAAGGGATCGTCGGCTCATCAAGCTTCCAGTACACGGCCGGCGAGTGGGCCGCCACCGTATCTTTTCCCATCGTCGCGCCCGAGGCGACCGTCTACCAGGTGACGGTGACCCACAACAGCACCTCCTTTGAATGGGAGGGAGAGGTAGACGCCCGCGGACAGGTCAAAGAGATCGCCGGGCCGGGAGGGCAAGCGACTTCACCGGCAGCGAGCGAGGCCGAACTGGCCGAGCTCGTCGAGGGCAACAGCGCCTTTGCCTTTGATCTCTACCAGGCGCTCAAAAACGAAAACGGCAACCTGTTCTACTCGCCCTACAGCATCTCGCTGGCGCTGGCCATGACCTACGCCGGCGCCCGCGGAGAGACGGAAGCACAGATGGCCGAGGCGCTCCGCTTTCTCCTCTCCCAGGACCACCTGCACCCGGCCTTTGACGCGCTGAGCGTGGAACTGGCCGGTCGCGGCGAGGGAGCCCAGGGCAAGGACGGCGAGGGCTTTCGGCTGAATGTCGTCAATGCCATCTGGGGTCAGGAAGGCTATGAATTCCTCTCTGCTTTTCTCAACGTCCTGGCCGAGAATTACGGCGCCGGGTTGAGACCCCTCGACTTTGTCAACGCGGCAGAAGAGGCCCGCCTCACGATCAACGACTGGGTCAGCGACCAAACGGAAGACCGGATCGAGGACCTGATCCCGCCCGGCATCATCGACCCCTTGACGCGGCTCGTGCTCACCAACGCTATCTATTTCAACGCCGCCTGGAGCCGGCCCTTTGAACCGCGCCAGACAGAGGATGGCACATTCTACCTGCTGGACGGCGGCGAGGTCACGGTGCCAATGATGCGCCAGCAAGAGTCCTTTTCCTACGCCAAAGGCGAGGGATACCAGGCCGTCGAATTGTTGTACGACGGCGGCGAGGTCTCGATGGTGATCCTACTCCCTGCGGCGGGCGAGTTTGAGGCCTTTGAAAGCTCGCTGGACGCAGAGCGGGTAGAGGCGATCCTGAAAGAGCTGGCTCAAAAGCAAGTAGCCCTGACCCTGCCCCGGTTCGAGTTCGAGTCCGATTTCAACCTGAAAAAGACGCTGTCGGCACTGGGCATGCCGATCGCCTTTGGTGAGGGAGCGGATTTTTCGGGGATGACCGGCAACTATGACCTGTTTATCAGCGAAGTGATCCACAAGTCGTTCGTCTCTGTGGACGAGGCAGGCACAGAAGCAGCCGCCGCTACGGCCGTGATCATGAAAGAGCTGTCCATACCGGAAGAGCCGGTCGAGTTCACCGCCGACCGCCCGTTCGTCTTTCTCATCCGCGACATTGAGACCGGTGCGATCCTGTTCGCCGGACGGATCGTCGATCCCACCTCGTGACCTGCCATCCGGCAGTCTACTCTCAAGACCCCAAGGGTGAAACCCCTGGGGTCTTTTGCAAGAATGACAAGGTGGTGGTAAAATGGCTGTTGCCCACCTCGAGGGGGGTTTCGCGGGGTTTTGAAAGAACCTCAACACAAAGGGGAGGCAAAAAATGAAAAGCAAACGGTTTACTCTGGCATTCGGGCTCGTTCTGATCGCCTTGTTGGCCGGTTGCATAGCCGGCAGCGCGATCTCTATCACCGGCTCGGGCAATGTGATCATCCGGGAGGAGGACATTACCGGCTTTGACGAGGTGGACGCCGGCCATTCCTTCAAGGTGGACATCCAGCAAGGCGAAGCATTCCACGTGGTCGTCCGCATTGATGACAACCTGGAAAAGCACCTGCAAATCGTCAAACAAGGCAGCACGCTCAAGATCGGCCTGAAACCCGGACGCAGCTACAACGTCCGCAAAGCCACTATGGAGGCCGTGGTGACCCTGCCCGAACTGGTCGGGGTGGAGCTGAGCGGCGCCAGCCAGGGCACGGTCACCGGCTTTGAGTCCACCCGCGTGCTTGAAATAGAACTGTCCGGAGCCAGTTCGCTGCGCGGCAGCATTGAAACGGGCGACCTTCGCTGCAAAGCTTCGGGCAGCAGTTCGGTGACCCTCGGCGGTTCCGGGCAAGACCTGACGGTCGATGCCTCGGGGGCTAGCCAGGTGGACCTGTCGGACCTGGCCGTGGATGACGCCGAGGTCGAGGCGAG
>CAZXAJ010000066.1:0-3600 GCA_964638975.1 uncultured Dehalococcoidales bacterium | reverse complement strand
CTACTGCCCGGGAAACAGTTTCTACTACATCGATAAAGGAATCCTCAAGTCGCTCTTGGGCCTGCTTGAGCTCGGTGACGTCTATACAGGAAACTAAAGCCGCCAGTCTGCCCTGATGCAGAATCCTCGTGCCCGTTGCACTTATCCATATTTCTCTGCCATCTTTGGTCATCACCTGAAACTCATGAATCTGCCTCAGGTCCTGTTCCAACAAATCCTTCACAATAATGTTAAGAACTCTTTCCCTATCATCCGGAGGAATGAAGTCAAGCGGATTTACTCCGATGCCTTCCTCTACAGAACTAAATCCAAATGTTTTCGCAACGGCTTGATTACCCATCACTATTTTCATGGTTTCAGGGTCAATAACAAACGTGCCGATGACTGCGCTCTCGAACAAAGCTCTATAATTTTCCTCGCTTTGTTTAAGCGCCTCCTCCGCCTTCTTTCGCTCGGAGATATCAATTATCGCAACTTGAACGCCGACAACCTGGCCCTTTTCCTCATAGAATGATGGTTTTACTTCAAGAACTCGCCTCTTCCCTTTCAGGTCCTTTACTTTAATCTCCAACACAGGTATATCTGGCCAAAGCTCACCGGCTAACCCCTTGGCCAACACTTCCATTGCCATATTCCAGTCATCGGGTTCAACTGCCGCAGCTATGTCAGAGATAGTGAGGTCTTCAGCATCTTTGGCAATTAGCAGCTTCTGAAGGTCTTCAAAGCGCTTGTTCCAGTGACTAATCTTGAGGTCGGGAAGATTGAACAAAGCCTCGGCCTCATTTATGCCTTCGTAAAGCCTCAGATACCTTTCTTGAGATTCCTGTAGCGCTTCCTCGGCCCGCTTGCGCTCGGTGATGTCCCTTATTACACTAACAAAGCCCAGCGGACTACCAGCAGCATCCCCCAGCAGACCAGCGCTTATTTCCGCCGGGTACTCAGTGCCATCGGCCCTGGTCAAAGTATATTCTTGAGTTCCTACACCCCCTTGTTGCAGCAGTTCCAGCATATCAGCTAATGCCCTCTCTCTGTCGCGCGAAGCGACAGTCTCAATAGCACTCTTCCCCAAAAGGTCGCTCTTCGAGCTGAACCTGCCCAAACTTAGCACCCTTTCATTGACGTCGGTGATGATGCCATTCAAATCTGTAACTGTTATTCCTTCACCTATAGATTCAACTATGCGCCTCAGTTTTTCTTCGGACTCATGCAACGCTCTCTCTGCCCGCTTGCGCTCGGTGATATCCGATATCATTACCTGGATGCCGACAACCTGGCCCTTTTCCTTATAGAATGATGGCTTTGCTTCAATAACCCGCCTTTTCCCTTCCACATCCTTTGTCCTAATCTCATATGCTTTTGACACAGGCTCACCAGCTAACGTCTTGGCCAACGCTTCCATTGCCATATTCCAGTCATCAGCTTCAACTTTCGGAGGTATATCAGTGGCAGAGATATCTTTAGCATCTTTGCCATACGTTTGCTTAGCATACTCCTCAAAGCGCTTATTCCAATAACTAATCCTGAGGTCGGGAAGAGTGAACAAAGCCACGGCCTCGCTTACGCCCTCGTAAAGCCGGCTATATCTTTCCTCAGACTCTCGTAGGACTTCCTCCGCCCGCTTGCGCTCGGTGATGTCCCTGAAGTTCCCCTGAAGTCCCACGATTTTATTCCCTTTTTTCAGGACGGTGACATATCCCTCTACTATTCGTCTTTCACCATCCTTCCTGATAATTTCATATATGAGGTTGCGTATAGGTTCACCTGTGCTAAGCACCTTTCGGTATTGTTCAAGGACAAATTCAGAACTATCCGGAGCAGCGATGTTTCCTGCGAGCTCCATTTTGCTCAATTCTTCCCAAGTATAACCAAGCAGTTCCTCAAGTGCCCTGTTACATGATGTAATATTGCCATCAAGGTCCACAGTAAAAACTGCTTCGATGGAATTCTCAAAAAGGCCTCGATAGCGCTCTTCGCTTTCCTTCAGCGCCTCCTCCGCCTCCTTACGCTCAGTAATATCACTTGCAATGCCCATGCTTATGAAATGCTCCCCCTCCCGCTCTAGAACCACATCAAGGACCTCAACCCAAAGCATTTCTCCAGATTTGGCAAAGATGCGGACCTCGATGGGGCGTTCCATATAGCCCTTCTTCCCGACCTCTGCCACGGCTTGAAACGCTGTTTCAAGATCGTCTGGATGGATTATATCTGAGAGAAAGACCTTGCCAAAATCGTCTTGGGTGTAGCCCAAGCTCTCGAGAGCAAAATCATTGGCTTCAAGAAAGCGCCCTTGTTCATCGTGAATGTAAACTATCTGCAGTCGGTTATCAAAAATAGCCCCGTACCGCTTCTCAGCTTTTCGGGCTGAATCTTCCGCCTTCTTGCGCGCACTCACGTCTTTCCCGATAGCTGCGAATATAGTTTTGCCGTTTTCCTGCCAGCTCGATAAAGACCATTCGATAGAGAATCTGGAGCCATCTTTCCTTAATCCTTCACCCTCGACGAACCTCCTTACACTCCTATTCCCGTTCAAGAAACTCTCAAATCCATTTCTGTGACGCTCTCTATGCTTCTCCACCATTAACTTAGTCACTGGCTGGTTTAATATCTCTTCCACTGAATAGCCAAAGATTTGCTCAGCTCCCTTATTCCACAATATTATTCTTCCCTTCTCATCCATCTCCACTATGGCATCTTGAGAGGCTGCGACGAGCGCTTTATATTTCTCTTCGCTTCCACGCAGCGCCCCTACTTTCCTGCGCAGCGGTTCCATCCCTTCGATGAGCGGCTTCTTTGTTTTGACTACCATACCTAAATCTTCTCTTATCTTAGCTAGAAAAAAATTCGGGCCCTACTCAGCCACACGCCTATGCACCTCACTTCTGGATTTACCTAGGAAATCAACAATGTCCTCTCGCCTGAACCTCAGGCTATGACGAGGCCCGATACTATATGATTTCAATAAGCCTTCCTTCTCCCACTTCCTGACTGTATTAGAATGAATATTGAGAATAAAGGCGATATCCCTTACGGTCAACATCCTACGGGGTAATTTGTTCTCATGGCTTTTTGCCTCTGCCATTGTCCTCAATTCATCACCAAGTGTTATCAGATATTACTAAATATACAACAATTTATCTGAAATACAATAGGAATTTAGTCATGAAATGGTAGGAGTTTAGTCCTACAAAGGGAAACCGACTGAATGAACGCCTGTATTTACGTTTCTGATGCTTCAAATTCAGCGATCCGTCGGCGCATTTCCGCTAGTTCCCGTACAGGTTGCTCTTGTCTTACCTCCATCTTTCATTTCACACCTCCTAAAACAAGCTGCAATTGCTATACCCTATTTCACCTATCTATGAACGTTCGGGCTCTACCTGAGCTATTTCCCCCGTACCTATCCAATTCTCACCTCAAGAAAAGTGCTTGCTCAGCCTGATCATTAGTTACGTTTATTTATCTGGTTGGCCTCGGCCTTCAAGCTATTTATGTCATGTTCCGTGAACAGCCTCCATCCCCTCCTATCCCTATGCTCAGGTTCGCTGAATATGCCTTCCCTGAACCAACGAAAAAGGGTGTTTTTGCTTATACCAACCATTT
>CAZXAJ010000065.1:0-3789 GCA_964638975.1 uncultured Dehalococcoidales bacterium | reverse complement strand
ACGCTCAAGTACTGGAAGGAACGGCCCGAGAACTTGCAGATCTGCCAGATCGCCCAGGCCAACCTGGCCGAGCTGGGGATTACGGTAGAGCTGGAGCTGCTCGAGATCATGCAGTGGGTGCAAAAAGTGCTGTGGGACTATGAGTACGAGGCGGCACTTACCTCGCTGGTGCCCCGCTGGGATCCCAACGACCAGCTGGGGAACTGTTACACCACCGACGATGGCGCGGCTTTGCAGTGGGAGAACGAAGAATTTCTAAAGTACTGGCAGGCTGGCCGTGCAACGTCTGACCTCGAGGAGCGCAAAGAGGCGTACTGGAAGGCTCAAGAGATAGCGGCTCAGGAAGCTCCTTGTGCCATTCTCAACGGCTCTCCCGCCTTTGCGGCTGCGACCTCTAATGTCCGCGGCGTGGTGCGCTATAAC
The DNA here is from genome assembly GCA_964638975.1 of uncultured Dehalococcoidales bacterium. Taxonomy (GTDB): domain Bacteria; phylum Chloroflexota; class Dehalococcoidia; order GIF9; family AB-539-J10; genus RBG-13-51-36. The sequence goes on along the minus strand of CAZXAJ010000065.1, from coordinate 3,366 downwards.
AGAGGTAAGCTCTGGTATGAGAGGGTATGGCTTGTGCCCTAACGCTATCTGTCCGTTGTGACAGGTAGCCCGGGCCTTGTATCACACTAGAGCGATGAGAGAAACATTCCACCAGGGGACCTGACTACCACGGGTCCTCTGGTGGCATCTTGGAAAATTAAAAAGCCTGTCCGGTTGTGCCTACGGCCGGGCGGTCTGGAGGGTTTCTATGACAACGTATGTCATTCGTCGCCTGATACAGATGATACCGGTGGTCTTTTTGGCGGCGGCGTTGGTGTTTGTCATATTCAGGTTGGTGCCGGGCGATCCCGTGCAGTTTCTCCTGGGGGCGAATCCCAATCCCGAGGCGGTTGTGGCGCTGCGCCGGCAGTTTGGCCTGGATCAACCGGTAGTGGTTCAATTTGTCCGTTGGCTGGGCCAGGCCATTCAGGGCAACTTGGGCGTTTCCTACATCAACGGCCAGTCTGTTGTCTCGCTGACGCTGGAAAAGTTGCCGGCCACGCTCGAGCTGGCGATCCTGGGGATGTTTTTTGGCTCGCTCATTGGCATCCCGGCGGGCCTGATCACGGCTTTGAAGCAGGATACGTGGATAGATATGATCGCGCGTGTTTTCAGCCTGTTGGGGTTCTGCACCCCGCGCTACTGGTTGGGCATTCTTTTGGTTATTCTTTTCACTCTGACATTCAATTGGCTTCCGCCCGGCGGATACGTCCCGCTGAGCAAAAGTGTGAGTGGTAATTTGCGATACGTGGCTTTGCCGGCCCTCACGATGGCCTTGCCAATCGCGGCGGAGCAGATGCGGTTTCTCAGGTCGAGTATGCTCGAGGTCGTCCGGCAGGATTACGTGCGCACGGCCCGCGCCAAGGGGCTGCGGGGGAGGACCGTTGTGATCCGCCACGCTTTAAAGAACGCGCTTATTCCCTTTCTGACCATTTTTGGGTTGCAGTTGGGTTTCTCGCTGGGTGGTTCGGTGATTGTGGAGCAGATATTTGCCTGGCCGGGCATTGGGTGGCTGACGATTCAATCGATCACGGTGCGGGATTATGCGGTGGTGCAGGGCGTGGTCATGTTTTCGGCGGTTGCGTTCCTGGGCGTCAATTTGCTGGTGGACGTCGGCTATGCTTTTCTCGATCCCAGAATAAGGTACAATTGAGGGTGAGTACAACGATGACAAATGACTCGCTAGACAATGGCGTGCGGCTTCGATCGAGCTCCCGATGGAATTTTTTGTTCCTTTTGCTCCGCAAAAAGACGGCGGTGTTGGGGTTGGTGTTGTGTCTGGTGGTGATTTTTACTGCCGTTTTGGCCCCTGTGATCGCGCCCTATGATCCTCTGAAAATCGACGCCTACAAGCGGTTGCAGCGGCCTTCGAGGGAGTACTGGTTTGGGACGGACGAACTGGGACGCGACGTGCTTTCGCGGATCATCTATGGGACGCGCGTCTCGTTGTCGGTTGGTGTTATTTCGATCATTATCGCGCTGGCGGTGGGCACTCCGCTGGGCTTGCTCTGCGCGTTCTATGGTGGAACCGTCGACGGCGTGATCATGCGCGTGATGGATGCGTTGGCCGCGTTTCCGGCGATTTTGCTGGCTTTGGCTATCCTGTCGGCCATGGGGCCGAGTGTTCGGAACGCAATGATTGCGATTGGCATCTCTTTTCTGCCCGCGTTTTCGCGGTTGACGCGTGGGAATGCGCTGTCTGTCAAGGAAAACGAGTACGTCGATGCGGCGCGCGCCTGCGGGGCGTCTAATCTTTATATCATGTTCAGGACGATCCTGCCCAACTGCCTGGCGCCGGTGCTGGTCCATGCGTCTATTGGTTTTGCTAACTCGATTATCGTCGAGGCCGGGTTGAGCTTTCTGGGGCTGGGCGCCCAGCCGCCGACCCCTTCGTGGGGGGCGATGCTGCAAGAGGGTCGCCAGTTTATGTCTCAGACGGTGTGGTATTCTATTGCGGCGGGCATGGCCATCTTTGTTAGCGTGCTGGGCGTGAACCTGGTGGGGGATGGGTTGCGCGACGTCTTGGATCCTCGCCTGCGGGGGAGGTGAGGGGAAATTTTGTCGATTTGGGGGACAATTTCCTGCGTCTGTTTGCGGTTGATGTCGATCTTGTGTCGAGGTGTCCAGCAGATAGATCGGCCAGGGAGGGTTTCCAATGATTGTATCAAGGATCGTCAAGGCGTGGGCCCTGAAGGGACTGGGCGGGTGGTACTGCGACGACAAACAAGCGATCCTGGAGGGTGCAGAGAGGGATGGCTATGTGTATAAAGGGAGGCCTTTGACGCCCGGCTTCCGGACGATCCGCGAGCCGGGAGAGGCGCTGCTGGTGACGCTGGTGGGCGAGGATGGGTCTGTGGGGGAGGGGGATTGTGTCTCTGTGACCTATGCCGGGGGCGCAGGCCGGGAGCGGCCCTTTCACACCGAGGATTATTTGGGGCGGGTGAACGAGAGTGTGCTGCCCTGGTTGTTGGGGCGCTCTTGGGATTGTTTCCGTGACGCGGCGGCAGAGCTGGAGGCGTTTTGCCAGGGGTTGTCGCTCCACCCGGCGATACAGTACGGTCTGTCGCAGGCGCTGCTGAGCCTGGCGGCGTCGGCGGAGCGGTGCACGGTCACGGAAGTGGTGTGCAGGGAGTACGGTTTGCCTCTGCCGGAGCGCCTCGTTCCGGTGGGTATTCAGACGGGGGACGATCGCTATCTGGGGGCGGATAAGGCGATCTTGAAGGGGGCGGATGTGCTGCCGCATGGCCTGATCAAGACGGAGGAGGATTTTGGCCTCCGGGGCGAGCGGCTGATCGCGTATGGTCGATGGCTCGTGGAGCGAATCGACCGGTTGGCCGGGTTGGGATATACTCCGACTATCCATTTCGACGTCTATGGCTGCCTGGGCAAGGCTTTTCAGTGCGACGTGGAAAGGATGGTCGCTTTTTTGTTAGAGTTGGAAAAGGCTGTGCGGCCGTACGATTTGCAGATCGAGAGTCCGGTCGAGATGGCTTCCCAGGGGGCGCAGATCGAAAAGATGGCGCAGCTTTGCGCGGGTCTGCGCGAGGCAGGGGGGGGTGTCCAGATCATTGTGGATGAGTGGTGCAATACGCTCGAGGATATCCGGGCTTTTGCGGCGGCGGGGGCGTGTGATATGGTTCAGATCAAGATGCCGGACCTGGGGAGTGTGGCCGATACGATAGAGGCGGTGCTGTGTTGCAAGGCGGCCGGCGTTGGTGCTTATCTGGGGGGGAGTTGCAATGAGACGGCGGTGTCTGCGCGGGTCTCGGTGGGTATCGCGCTGGCGACGCGGGCGGATCAGATGCTGGCCAAGCCCGGGATGGGGGTCGATGAGGCGCTTATGATTGTGAAGAATGAGATGGCGAG
>CAZXAJ010000064.1:0-3873 GCA_964638975.1 uncultured Dehalococcoidales bacterium | reverse complement strand
GGCGGCGTTATCACTATGAACAGGGTCGAAAGCAGCAATGCAGTCAGCACTATGCTCTTTATTTTTCTCATGGGTCGCCACGAAAGTGATCTTTTTGTATACATTTTGTATGCTTTTTACTAATTAATAACTTTCCGCCTGTCTTCATAGCCCCAATATATGGCCAGTAAGACAAGGAACAGCACAACCATACTGACGAACCAGGCGACCAGGAGTGGACCCCAACTACCAACATCTGACCGGTTGTATTGGAAAAAGAACACAAAACCAGTGAATAACAATAAGTTGGCAACCATACAGCCTATCTTCACATCCTTTACTGAAATGATAATGCTGAATATCAGTATGGCGATGATCGCTATGACTGATGTAGTTACTCCTAAACTGCTTATGATTATTTCATCGAAGAACATTAGACCACTCTCCCAGATAATGCGCTGAACAGGAAGGTCAGCAACATCCACCAGTAGACAATAGAAACAATGGCGAAGATAATACTGGTTACCACTGCTTGTGTCCATGGATTGATCGGGGCTAACAGGAACAGCCCATTCACGGCGATGGTGACCATCTGCGGTATGGCCAACAGGGAATTAAGCAACAGATCCAGAATAAAGAATCCGCTGTTGAATACCACGAACATGGAGCCCAACCCGAGATCAAGATCTCTCATATCGTCTTTAATATCGCCCATTCCTTCTTCCACTTCCGTTGCAGATTGCTGTGTCCACAGGGCACCAAAATTCTCTAATTGATTTTCTGCCGCGGCGGGGAGGAAATAAGAGGCTCCTGTCAGAAAGAAGCCGAACAACAGCTGGATAATTATCAAGAATTTGAAGAACTCATTCGTTGTGGTTGGCATTAGATACCTCCTTCATATTGTACTCCGCTGTATTTATAGCGGAAAATGAGCACCATAAAGATCAAGAAGATGATCATAATGAATTGTAAGAGATAGATATACCATGTCTGTTCAGCGAATACTGATATGGCTAAGCCGATAACGATCACGATCGGACCAAAATAGGTGAATGTGGTATGGCTGGCAAACAGCGTCAGTCCCAAGATAAGCAGGCCGACGATCATAATCAGTGCGATCATCCCATCGACGGCATCATCTCCAGTAAAGACCGTGGTTAATGTATCTAAATAGAATTCAATGACTGAGGGCGCGTTGCCATCTCCTGTTCCCGTCAACGTCAATAATTCTGTTGTACTTGGTCCAGGGCTCACCGTTGACCAGTCATAATAGATATAGAAGTTGTTGGGTGATGTGGTCTCGGTATGGTTTAGGAATACATAGCCTGTCTCATTCACTAAGGTGATAGAGGCCACGGTATTTGTTCCCTTGGGGAAATAATAATGGATGAGCAACGATTGGTTGGATAGTTTCTGCACACCCAACCCACTACCATTTGTCGGTGGGTTCTGTGAGACCTCATACTCTAATTGGTTCAAGGCGATGGTTTTTGCTTTACCACCATCAAGCGTTGCCAAGGTCGTTGGTACGCCATTCTCATCATAGATCCGAATATAATACAGCCCATCGATGGTGTAGGCATATTGCATATATGGTGAGGTTGCTCCTCCAACCATACGGGTATGATCACAGAGTATCCAAGCATTAGCATCTAGTGACCAGATGGAAAAGGGGCGTTCCCTGTTAGAAATGATCACTTGCTCGTAAAAGGTCTGAGATTCTGGGATGCTGATACGGATAGGGGTAGAAAAGTTCTCAGGGACCGTCATGTCAAAGTAACGGGTAATGGTCTGATTGACATACGTCAGTTCAAATCGGAGCGCATGAGGATAAATAGTTCCCGGATAGCTCGCATTGGCAAAATATGAGAAGTTCGTGATACCCAATGCCTTAAGATCAATCGACCAGCCGATCTCTGGAGCAGAGACCGTCAAACCAGTGATATTGTCAATATCAAAATAATCTCCCGTATTGCCATCAACACAGACGAAGTTATACACCAGCGCGTCATAGGTGAAATTATAATAGCTCGTATGCCCCCATTCATCGGTGAACGAGATGTTGTACCAATTGGTTCCAGCTGCAGCCGTCACATTCAATGAGACATTCGTCTCTGTGGTCACTGAACTGTTCTCAGCGGTGCTACCATCGCTCGCAGTGATATTGATGGTGATATTTTCAGGGGTGGTATCGTTCACACCCGTAATCGTAATGGTCACATTTGAGCTGGTGTTTAATCCTATATCGGGGCTTATCGTAACTGAATCCCACGTCGGTGCATCTGTATCTAAAATGTAATTGAATGGGGAAGAGAGATTCACAATACTCTCATGATATAATACTCCACTAACTGGATTATAATCAACATATGAATGATTTATGTACACTCGTTCACCATCCGACATATAATAAGAAGGAGGATAAAATGAACCGCGCCCATTGTTGTTCTCAAGCGAACTATTGTCATATGTATCGCCAGGAGTGCTCGCTGGTGCACGAAGGATAGATGTATAGTTAAATGATCCCGTACTTGCATTATAGTATGAAAGAAGGATAAGAACAGTGCTGTTCAACCCATATGTAGCAGCAGGGATAGTCTCTGCGTATGATCCTATATAATAACTCCGATTTACCATTGGAGAGGCGGCATAATTCACCCCCTCATATGTGGAATAATTAAAGAATGAAATGGTATCATATGCATAGGTTATATTGTGTTGCAATTTAATAGTGATACTAAATGAATATTCACTACTTGTATAAAAAACCACAAAACCAGTATCTCTATAATTGGCAGAAAGAGTCCAATCGTTCACGGCAGCAAAGTCATCGAGTTTCCACCCTTCATCAGTGTATGCTAGTATTATCCCGGGACCTGCTGAAATATTTTTATATATCTCATTATCTGTCACTACAGAAAACCAATAGTGAGTAGTATTCATTTTATTTGTATCAAAGCAATCAGGTCCAATAGTCTGTGATGACGATACATTCCATGAGCTCAGCGTATCATTAAATGCATTCTTCAAGGTAATATTCATCCACAGGTCTTTTGTGGTGAAATGATACGTCTCATTCAGCCAGTTGCCGTGCCCATCAGTGATATTTGCACTCCAAAAATAGGTAGTGTTTATATCAAGATTTAGGAACGTCCAATCTACTTGGTGAGTAGCAGACACACTCCCCGACCAAATGTTTAGCCATGATCCGCTCTGATTTGTTCGTACATATGCTGTTGCATCACCAGAGAGGTTTTCAGTGAAACGTACTCTTCCAGATGGATTCAGCGAGACATTCGTGCTGCCATTTGTGGGTTGTTGCATATCAAGGTCAAACATATCCTCAACTGGTGCAGTGGTGAATGAAAAAGTCCGATTATACGCGTTTCGCCAAAAAGATTCTCCCGATGGAGGTGGGGTGGTATTGAATACAGACATGCGCCACCAGTATGTGGTCGCTGCTTGAAGACCTGAAAGGTCATCTGTTATTGTAAAATCCGCTTGATTAGATACATTTTTCGAATTACCTAGCATCCAACTGCCCGTCTCATTCAACCAGATAAAACTATATAGCGTATTGCCCGTCCAGCCGCTGTAATTGTTATGGATCGTCGCCGAGAGTGTTGGTGTCCAATTCACTCCGGTGCTTCCGTTTGCTGGAGCAAGACTGGTTACTTCATAATAGTCTTCAAGAGGGTATGTTTCGTAGGAATAGGTGGCATTCGTCCAGTCCCAACCATCAGTCACATTGACGCTCCACCAATAGGTTCGTCCAGCGGTATAGCAATCAATAGGAGTCTCATACGTTCCATTTCCACCAGCAGCCCAGTTTTCTTTTGTTTCCCAACTGCCGGTGGTATTACTTCGAATGGATATATTCATGGTATGTCCATC
>CAZXAJ010000063.1:0-4152 GCA_964638975.1 uncultured Dehalococcoidales bacterium | reverse complement strand
TGGCTAAGGAATTATATGAGTTTTTTGTAGAGCAGGTCCGCTCCGCGGGGCTCAAGGTAGAAACAGGACGTTTCCAGGAGCATATGCTGGTGGAGATCCATAACAATGGGCCAGTCACTATATTGTTAGAAAGTAGGAAGGTAGCGAAGTAGCTGATTGGAGTGGCAATCTATATACTTACTAGCGAGGTTTTTCCGATGTTCCCATTCCATGCACCTGGTGTGGTTACGGGAAATTAATTGCATTAGCAATTTGTCGCAATAATTTTGCTGTCCTGCTATAATATCTGACAATGAGCTGCCATGAAGTTCTTCAAGAAAAGGGATATCGCTTAACCCCACAACGTATGCTGGTCATCGAGGCACTCCATAATGCTGATGGGCATATCAGTGCTGAAGAGATTTATGGGCAGTTGCATAGTCGATATCCCTATGCCAATATATCTACTGTCTATCGCACTCTAGAATTGCTGAAGGAATTGAATTTAGTTACGGAGACTAACTTGGGCGAAGGGCGCGTTCGCTATCATGTTGCTGAGAAAGGACATCACCACCATCTTGTTTGCTACAGCTGTGGCAGGGTAGTAGATTTGGAGGAGTCTGCACTATATGCGCTGAAAGACACTTTGCTTCACGATTATGGCTTTGATGCTGACTTAAGACACTTGGCCATCTCAGGTAAGTGCGCTGGATGCCGTGGAAAAAAGGGGGATAAGCTTAGCCAACCATTGTAAATTAAAGTGCTGCCATGGATGACTTTAAAGAAAAACTAAACATTCTGCTTGACTATTGGATTGAACATAACAGCGAGCATGAAAAGGAATTCCGTGATTGGGCTGATAAAGTTGCGTCTTTATCCGGCGAGGTAGCGAAACAGCTACGAGAAGCAGCCGCTAAGATGGCTGCGGCTAGCGACGAGCTAATGAAAGCAAAACAGGCTCTGCCAAAGAGCAAGGGGAGGCATTAGGATGTGTATGGCAAAACTTTATGAGGCTACGGAAGGTGACAAGCCAATTCTGGAAGACATCGCACATATGTCAATTGATGGCCGACGAGTGCAAGTGGAGACCCTCTTCGGAGAGAAGAGGGTTTTCCAGGGCAAGGTGCGCCAGGTAGATTTCCTAAAGTCTCAAATACAACTGGAAAAGGACTAATTTTTTGCCGCTTTGTTGCAATTAATTGCAGAAAGGCGGAATATCTAAGGGAGTGTTTATGAAAGGAAAACCTTTCCTGGGCTTCTTGGTAGTATTTCTCCTGCTAACCTTACTTGCGTCTTTATCCTGTGCCCCTCCATCGGCTGACATCATGACCGGGAGCTCACTCATCGCTGACGTAACGCAGGATTTGGCTGAGGGCAAGCTGGAAGTGCGCAATCTCATACCCCCTGGTATGTGCCCCGGACACTACGATGTAAAACCAAGCGATGTGGAGACATTAGCTAATAGCCAAACCCTTCTTATCCACAATTGGCAGGAAAATATGAAAAATATAACCGGTCTTGTCGAAGCTGCCGACAATCCTGAGCTAATTATCAAAGTTATCGATGTTCCCGACACCCCCATGGTGCCTGATGTCCAGGCTAAAACCATAGACAAAATTGCCCAGGCTTTGAGCGAAATAGATCCAGAAAACTCAGCGTATTATCAGCAGAGAGGCGCGTCGAGAAAACAGACAGTCTTAGCTAAGGGCGAGGAAATACAAGGTAGACTAAAAGAGGCAAAGGTGAGCGAAGCGAGAGTAATTTGCTCTGCTATGCAAGCGGGATTTGTGGACTGGGCAGGGTTTAACGTAGTAGCCACCTATGGCAGACCTGAAGATCTGAGCGTGGCAGAAGTGGAACAACTGGTAACTGAAGCCAAACAGGCTGGCGTAGCTTTGGTCATTGATAATCTCCAGAGTGGTGCAACCGGTAGTAGCGAAGCGATAGCACTAGACATTGGAGCTATACAGGTAACTATATCTAACTTCCCCGGTGGCTTCGAAGATACCGAGACCTGGGAAAAGACAGTAGACAAGAACGTTGACTTACTGCTGGAAGCTTTGAATGAATGGAGGCAGCAAGGTGGATAATCCGATTATCAAGATTAAAGACGCTGTGGTTTCTTACAGGGAGGATGTAGCCTTGCAGGGTATTTCTCTAGAGGTCAGCCAAGGAGAGTTCATTGGCATCATTGGCCCTAATGGTGCCGGCAAAACCACCTTGCTCACCGTCATTAATGGCTTGGGTAAACTGGTTCACGGTCAGGCCTGGGTATTAGGAATGCCAGTGAATAGAAGAAATGGAACCAGGTTAAGGAAGCGCACAGGCTATGTAGCTCAAGTGGAAAACATTGATCCCAGGTTGCCCATCAGTGTCAGAGAGACAGTGATGGTAGGATGCTATGGCCGTCTGGGCTTGCTCCACCGACCGACACGGGCTCAGTGGGAAAATGTAGATAAGGTGCTGGACATAGTCGGCGTGGCTCACTTGTCCCAGCGCCCCATAGGACACCTTTCCGGAGGTGAGTACCAAAAGGCAGCAATAGCCCGAGCTTTAGTTCAACAACCTGAGATATTTCTTCTCGATGAGCCCACGGCTTCGATAGACCTGCAAGCCCAGCAAGAAATCTTAAGCCTAATACAGCTTATCCATAGAGAATACCACACGACTACTTTATTTGTTACCCACGACCTCAGGACATTGCCTCCCGTTTGCCAACGGGTGATTCTGATGAAGGATGGCAAGATATGGCAGCAAGGTAGCCCGGAGTCAATGCTCAGGCAAGAAGTGCTGAGTCAGCTTTATGGAGCCCCTGTCTCAGTAACAACTGATACTGCTTCACTTTGCTCATAGCTAATAAGAGTGACATGAATCTCTCTATTCTACAGTATCAATTTATGCAAAACGCCATTCTTGCCGGCTTATGTGGCGGCATAACCTGTTCTGTGGTGGGCGTCTTCGTAGTTACCATGCACCTTTCCTTTATTGGAGTATGTATTGCCCATGCTGCTTTTGCTGGAGCTCTCCTTGGCCTTTGGCTGGGATTTAATCCCCTGGTTGGAGCCTTACTTTTTAGCTTAGCTTCAGCAGGCATCATTGGACCTTTGGCTGACCGCGGGGAGCTGAATCCTGACACCTCAATTGGCATTGTTTTTTCCTTGATGCTCGGGCTAGCTTTCTTTTTCCTGGGCCTGATGCCCGGCTCCAGAACCGAAGCCTTAAACCTGTTCTGGGGGAGCATATTGACTGTTACGCAACAGGACCTAATCTTTTTAGCTGTAGTGACAGCCGTGATAGTCGGGCTGGTGGTCATTTTCTATAAGGAAATTCAGGCGGTAATTTGTCATCGGGATATAGCTCTAGCCGTGGGCATACCGGCGACGATTGTTTTCTACGGCTTGTTGTTTTCCACTGGGGTAACTATAACTGCCTCCCTGCGGAGTATTGGTGGTTTGCTTATATATTGCCTCATCCTCAATCCCGCGGCCGCTGCCTACCAACTTACCTACAGCCTGAAGCGTATGCTCCTTATTGCCATTGCCTTTGGCGTTATTTCCTGTTGGGCTGGACTTGCAGCTTCTTATTTCCTGGACGTCCCATCAGGTGCTTCCATCGTGATAACTTCGTCTATTATCTTTGGCCTGGCAACGGCATTCTCTCCCAAGAGAAAGGTGAAGGGATGGCAGCAAATTCAGTTAGCAGGTTAGCCATGCAACTTCAAGAGTATTTCGACCAACTAGCCCCAACCTGGGATAAGGAACTTACTCAGGAGAGGCGAGAATGCCTCAGCAACATCGTCAAGGAATTAGGCATTAAACCTGGCTATTGTGTGCTTGACATCGGCAGCGGTACGGGCGTTCTCTTACCCTTTCTGATGGCAGAGCTGGGTGGTGAAGGAAAAATTTTAGCCTTGGATTTTTCAGCAGAGATGCTAGGCCAGGCAAAAGCCAAAACCTCCCAGGCCATCGTTGATTTCGCTCAAGCCGATGTTATCGCTATTCCCCTGGCTGATAATTCTGCGGACTTAGCTATTTGCAACAGCGTCTTCCCTCATTTCAACGACAAGGCCAAGGCCCTAAGGGAAATAGCCAGGGTGCTCAGAAACAATGGCAGGCTAGTCATCTGCCACACTATGAGCCGAGAGATGATTAACCAACTTCATCAATCCATTGG
>CAZXAJ010000062.1:0-4398 GCA_964638975.1 uncultured Dehalococcoidales bacterium | reverse complement strand
GGCTTCAACCATTGCCGTTAATCATTAACAAACGCAAAAGCCCACCCTTGTGGCTCATGGCCCCCCTTCAAAGCTTTGAATTTGCGAAAATATCCATAGGCCGGTCTTGCTGTTCGATGCTGATCTATTCGGACGCGGAAAAGCAAGAGCCAACCGCAGGTCTCAGACAGGGACAATTGAGAAGGAGCTATCAAAGATGCATTTCAACACCACTGTTCTCAAAGTGAGCCTGGCTCTCATCATCCTGCTCGTGCCTGGTCAGGCGGCAATAGCCGTTGACCTTCCCCAGCAGACCGCCATCACTCACCAGGAACACATCAAAGAAGCATTGCATGACACCCCCACAATGTTCGTCGAGAATGTGGGCCAATTCGCCGATGCCGCCCGCTTCCAGGTGCGCGCCGCTGGCCGTACCCTCTGGCTCGCCGAGGACGGCCTCTGGGTGACAGCCTTTGAGCAGAAAGACAACACAGCACAAGAGCCCGATCAAGACCGCCTGCCGCCCCTCCACCCCTCTGCCTCCCGGGCGGCAAAAGGCGTCAACGTCAAAATCTCTTTCCCCGGCGCCAACCTCCACCCGCGCCTGGAGCCTTTCCATCGCCTGGACACCCGCGTGTCCTATTTTGCCGGCAACGACCCTGCCCGGTGGCACAGTGACGTGCCGGTGTGGGGCGGCGTGCGCTACGTGGACCTCTACCCCGGCGTCGACCTGGAGATCTCTGGCCCGGAAAGCCAGGGAACGTGGCGGCTCGTCACGCGCGATTCACAATTCGCCGTTTCGGACGTGCGCCTGCAGGTCGAGGGAGTCGAGGGAGTGAGCCTGGATGGCGACCGCCTGTGCCTCCGCACCGCCATCGGCGACCTTGTCCTGCCCCTCCTGGCCGTAGAGGGCGCTGCCCCGGCCGCTCCCCAGGCGATCTCCGGTCCAGAATCCGGCACCTTTCAAGTGGCCTCCCCCTTCTCCCTTGCTCCCCTTCTCCCCCGCTTCTCTGCCCAGACCTTGTACATCCCCGATGACCTCCTCTACGCCACCTTCCTCGGCGGAAGCGATTACGAACACCGGGGCTATAGCATTGCCGTGGATGACACCGGGGCGGCCTACGTGACGGGATCGACCAAATCTCCCAACTTTCCCACCACCCCGGGCGCCTTCGACACCACACACAATAGCTCCTTTGATGCCATTGTGGTCAAGGTGAACCCTTCCGGGACTGGACTGGCGTATGCTACCTTCCTGGGCGGGAGCTATAGTGATCGTGGTTATGGCATTGCCGTGAACGGCGCCGGGGCAGCCTACGTGACGGGAGAGACCTCATCTTCCGACTTTCCCACCACCTCCGGCGCCTTCGACACCACATACAACGGCGGCTATGATACCTTTGTGGTCAAGGTAAACCCTTCCGGAACCGGGCTGGCGTATGCCACCGTCCTGGGCGGGAGCAGTGAGGACTGGGGCAATGGCATTGCCATAGATGACACCGGAGCAGCCTACGTGACGGGAACGACCCGCTCTCCCTACTTTCCCATCACCCCCGGCGCCTTTGATACCACATACAATGACCCCAATGGTATCTTTGTGCTCTATGATGCCTTTGTGGTCAAGGTGAACCCTTCCGGGACCGGGCTGGCATATGCCTCCTTCCTGGGCGGGAGCGATACTGACAGGGGCTATGGCATTGCCGTGGACGACGCCGGGGCGGCCTACGTGACGGGAGAGACCTTCTCTCCCGGCTTTCCCACTACCCCCGGCGCTTTCGACACCATACACAATGGCCGCTATGATGCCTTTGTGGTCAAGGTGAACCCTTCCGGGACTGACCTGGCGTATGCCTCCGTCCTGGGCGGGAGCCGTAATGAATACAGCCATGACATTGCCGTGGATGACGCCGGGGCGGCCTACGTGACGGGAGAGACCACCTCTTACGACTTTCCCATCACCCCCGGTGCCTTCGACAGCACACGCAAACTCTCTGATGCCTTTGTGGTCAAAGTGAACCCTTCCGGGACCGGGCTGGCATATGCCTCCTTCCTGGGCGGGAGCGATACTGACAGGGGCTATGGCATTGCCGTGGACGACGCCGGGGCGGCCCACGTGACGGGATATACCGAATCTTCCGACTTTCCCACCACCCCCGGCGCCTTTGATACCACATACACCGGTTACTACTACGGTGATGTCTTTGTGGCCAAGGTGAACCCTTTCGGGACCGGGCTGGCGTATGCCTCCTTTCTGGGCGGGTACAGTTATGACCGGGGCTATGACATTGCCGTGGGCGGCGACGGGGCAGCCTACGTGACGGGAGAGACCTCATCTCTCTACTTTCCCATCACCCCCGGCGCCTTCGACAACACATACAACGGCGACGACTGTGCTGATGCTTTTGTGGCAAAGCTGACGATGGGGAAACTATACTCCATTTTCCTCCCCGCTGTCTACCGGACAGATACCTGATATGCCTGGGATGCCCCTCTGCTTGATACGTCTGGCGTCCAGGACGAGGTCGTGAAGGGCCGCACGTGGTAGGGCTGACATCGTTTCTTGCCACCCGTCTTTCTTTGCTTCTACCTTTAACCATACCCAATCCAAACTTGAATGAGATAGAAAAGCTCGATGCTGAAGCGTTTTGGCCTGCGTTTTGCGATGTGGACGTGTTTTGCCGATCTGGCCCTGACCGGACTTGGCCTTCGACTGTCTGGCGTGATTCGCCTGTGGCTGCCGCTGGGCGCCCACATCGATTCAACCAAGACAGCCCTCAACGTCTATGTCTATCTGATCGCCCTCCTCATCTGGACAGTCGTCTTTCAGATCTTTTCCGTCTATGATTCCAAACGCACCCTCCGCCTGGTCGATGAACTGCAACAACTGGTCTGGGCCACGTTCATGTCTACCCTCACCTTTGCCGGCGCGCTCTACTTTTCCTTCCGCGACATCTCTCGCCTCCAGGTCCTCTACTTCTTTGCCATCGACCTGACCCTCCTCGTCAGCCTGCGCATCCTCCTCCGCCTGGGCTTTCGCCTGCAAGGCGGCCGCCGCTACAACGCCCGGCGCGTGCTGGTCGTCGGCGCCGGCAAAGTAGGCCAGGAAGTGGCCGCCATGATCCGGCAATACGCCTGGGCCGGCCTCACCCTCGTCGGCTATCTCGACGACGACCCCCGCAAGCGGGGCAACGGCCTGCCCGTGCTGGGCGTGCTCGAAGACGCCCCCCGCCTGGTCAAAGAGCTCGACATCGACGAAGTCGTCGTCGCCCTCCCCCTGCGCGACCACCAGCGCCTGGCTGCGGTCACCTACGCCCTCCAGCGCGTGCCGGTCAACATCCGCGTCGTGCCGGACTATTTCAACCTCGTCTTTCTGCGGGCCAGCGTCGAGGATTTCGGCGGCATGCCCCTCATCACGCTGCGCGAACCGGCGCTCACCGACTTTCAACGCCTCGTCAAGCGCGCCTTTGACCTGCTGGTGGGCAGCCTACTGCTGGCGGCCAGCCTGCCGCTGATGGGCCTCATCGCCCTGGCCATCAAGCTCGATTCGCCCGGGCCGGTTCTCTTTAAGCAGCAGCGGGTGGGCGAGAACGGCCAGCTCTTTTCCATGTTCAAATTCCGCTCCATGGTCGACGGCGCCGACGAGCGGCGGGAGCAAGTGATCAAGCGGGCGCCGGACGGGACGATCGTGCACAAGGTGCCGGACGACCCGAGGGTAACCCGTGTGGGGCGCTTTATTCGAGCCCTTAGCCTGGACGAATTGCCCCAGTTGCTGAACGTCTTGAGGGGCGAGATGAGCCTGGTGGGGCCGCGACCCGAGATGCCGTGGCTGGTGGAAAAGTATGAAGAGTGGCAGCTCAAACGCTTCACCGTGCCGCAGGGCATCACCGGCTGGTGGCAGGTCAACGGCCGGGCGGACAAGTTGATGCACGAGCACACAGAAGAAGACCTGTTCTACATCAAGAACTATTCGCTGCTTCTCGACCTTCAGATCCTGGGGCGAACCATCGGCGCGGTGTTAAAACGGACAGGGGCGTATTGAAAGGCTCCCCGCCAGTCCGCGACCGCCAGCACCCTCCAAACCACCGCCACACCCCCACCACCCGACTAACTGACCACCCCACCACCCGACTATACAAAACAGCCCGCTGAGCAACCACCCAGCCGGGCTGTTTCCTAAAAGAGCCCCCAGAAATTCGAAACCCTAACCCACCTGGCTACCGCACCCTTGAGAAACCCGGTTTTTCCCTCGCCTGGATGGCCAGATTGTCACCCGGCGGATAAAAAAGTCACACCCCCCAGCTAAAAACCGGGTTTCTGAACCCCAAAAGTGTCCGGCAGACAAAATCCACTCAAGAGCCGGCACGCAAGAGAGCAAGGCAAACGCGTACAATCGGGCAAACCGTGATCAAAAGTACCCGG
>CAZXAJ010000061.1:0-4415 GCA_964638975.1 uncultured Dehalococcoidales bacterium | reverse complement strand
GGCATTACCCGCGGTTCAAAATTTTCCACAAGCACATCAGCATCCTTAACGAGCTTCTTGAAGATCTCTACTCCCGACTGCATTTTTAAGTTCAGGGTGATGCCTTTCTTACCAGCATTAAGGAAGCCGAACATTCCGCTTCTTTCAGAGTCGGGCTTATCGCCTGGGAACGGGCCAAGCCTTCTAGCTCCGTCTCCTCCATCAGGTCTCTCCACCTTGATGACATCGGCACCTAATCCACAAAGCAGCTTGGTGCAATACGGTCCCGCAATGTAGTGGGACAGGTCAATTATTTTCATGCCGGATAACGGGTACTCATCCATTTCTTTTTCTTCTCCGTGATGTTGGTGACTATTTAGCCCATATCACTGCCTTTTACGGCGCTCCGAGTGAGGCAATGGCTTAGTTATGGTTCGATAGATTATAGAACAGATGATGCGGCACTACAATGAGCTTCGTTCTGCCTGTTATATGGCAAATTGGAGAGACTATGTCTTCCGTTCCAGCTTGAACTCAAACTGGCAGCAGATTTCGTCCAGGCTTTTCCGGGGAGGCATCTTGGGCATAGTGACAACTATGTCAGGATTGATTTGCTTGGCATATGCGTTTGCCGACGCTGGTTCCATTACCTGACATATGGGCACTATCATTTCTGGCTCCTTAGCCTCGAAGCGAAGTAGCGCCGGGCAACGCTTGATTGTCAGCAGCGCATGATTCCTATTCTTAAGGTCTATCTCGTAGTCGAACATGCCGTGGGGAACCATTGCAGTCAGTTGATAAAACTTCATTACATCGGCAACATCATTCCCCTTCAGATTCAGGACACTCAGTATTCTCGCTGTTTCAAACGGGGGAAATTTGTTTACCCACATATCATAATCAATATCGTAGGCTGCCTCAGGGCCAAATTTTTCCTTTACGGCGGAGTACCAAAGCCCATCTGCCATTATGTAGCATCTCGCGTATTCCACCAGCAACCGGGCTAGGAATTCCTTGGAAAAATCCTCGTATTTTACGTTGGGAATAAAGTCCCCGCCGTAGTCTTTCAGTTCTGCCATCTTGACCCTCCTGTTCTTGATTTGACCTTATTTAAGCTAAGTGCGAATTCAATTCCAACTGTAGCCGCGGTGCCCATGCTATCACAGTACATAGCCTAACCTGAGTCCAGGTACAGACCATCTGAGGCCTCACGGCTTGTTCAATTCTACCCCAGAGTAGAATTGGGAAGCAACCGGCATTCACTTCGCTTTGGCCTCACGAAATCTGCCTGAAAGCGTGTCCACCATTGAAACACAATGCTGCCAAGGGGATAACTTCTGAACTAAGCGTGACCCGCTAATGGAACATACTACACCATGAATCCATGCCCCTAATTCCAGTCTTCGAGGCAATTCAGCCCGAAACTTAACAAGGAGATAATTGTATCACCGGACTATTTTGGACTGAACAAATAGCCAAAAGGTAACTTCTACTTGACGGTGCTATTAAAGCGGAGTAAATTCAATAGTAATATCATCATTGCCAAGGAGAGTTACTAGCCTATGACTACGCTTCTACTAGATAGAAAAGCCGTCAAAACACTGATAAAAATGGCAGATGTTATCAATGTGGTTGAAGAGGCTTTCAAGATATGGGGCGAAGGTAAGGGAAATATGCCAGCTAAAACATATTTAGCCGTTGAAAATGGCGATTTCAGAGCCATGCCTGCTGCCCTACCAGGGTGCGCTGGGATGAAATGGGTAAACGCACACCCTCAAAACTCATCTCGTAATCTGCCTTCCGTCATGGCTATCATAATCTACAATGACCCGGAAACAGGATACCCTCTGGCAGTAATGGACGCTACCGAAATTACGGCCTATCGGACTGGTGCCGCAGCAGCTATCGCCTCCAAGTATCTGGCGCGCCCAGATTCGCATACGATTGGAATCATCGGCGCTGGCCGTCAAGCATACACACAGATACTAGCTCATGCCGAGTTGTTTAGCCCCATCTCGATAAATGTGTTTGATATTTCCGAAACTGCGGTCGATAGGCTGATCAATTCTTTCCCAGAGTTTTCGATTAGAAATTGTCCCATACAAGAGGCAACGGCATCAGATATCGTATGCACTTTGACCCCTTCTCGCAACCCTATTATCAAGAGGGAGTGGATAATCGCCGGAACTCACATAAATGCGATTGGTGCTGATGCTGCAGGGAAGGAGGAACTAGAGCCATCAATATTGAAAGAGGCAATTGTCATCGTCGATGACTTAAGACAGGCAAGTGCTGGAGGGGAGATCAATGTCCCTATTCGGCAAGGTATTTATTCTATTGGTGAAGTTCACGGAACACTTGCTGAACTGGTCTTGGGCAAGAAGAAAGGGAGAACAGGTAATAAGGTTATCACTGTATTCGATTCCACTGGAGTTGCTATGGAGGATATAGCCGTGGCCAAGCTTCTCTTTGAGAAGGGTCAACAAATAGGTGGTTACCCATCAATTGACCTCGTAGGAATATGAGGCAACGGAGAGTAAATCAGCTTACTTAGTTCCGCGAATGAGACTTTTCATAGTAATTGTATAGTCTGTATGGCGGGCACTTTGGAGAATTCCTACCGCACCTTCCCTCTGGCTAGCGAGGCAAATATGCCGCCGAAGCAGAGAATGGCGAAAATGATGAACGACGTCTTCATGCTTTCCTGAAAAAGGGGATAGTATTCGGGTGTAATTTGAACTCTCCCGATGTATAGGGCAAACATCAGCATGGCGAGCCCCATGCTGAAGACCATGCCAACCTGCCGCATCGTTGCCAGCGCTGCCGAGGCGACCCCGTAAGCCGTCTTTGGTGCAGAACTCATAACCGCGTTGGTATTGGGAGACGAGAAAAGAGCAAAGCCGAAGCCCATGAGAGTCAAATTGCCGATGATTAACTCCAGGGAAGTTTTTTCATTTAAGAAGATAAAGATAGCAAGTCCTACGGTGGTCAACGCCATTCCTGCTGAGGCAATTATCCTCGGTTCAATCCTATCCGAAAGCCTGCCGGCCAGCGGTGAAAAAATAGCCTGCATAGCGGGCATGGCTACCAAGATCAGGCCGGCAGTCTCAGGGTTGAATCCCTTTACATACTGCAAATAGAGACTTATAAGGAAAGACACGGCAAATGTGGCACTGTAGTTAATCAACGCTGCCAGGTTGGAAAAGGTGAAGGCTCTGCTGCTTCTGAAGAGGCTTATATCCAGGACCGGGCTTTTGACTCTTATTTCCCATCTGATGAATACCAACAGCCCTATAACACCTCCGACAATCAACCACACCCCTAACATCGCTGGCAGGAGAGTAAAACCGTAGACCAGCGCTACAAGCGCAAGGCTGTAGATTACAGAGCCGGGAGAATCGAACTTCTCCCCCTTTGCTCCAGTCCACTCTCCTTTCAACTTCCATAAGACAACGCCAATAACTATCAATCCCAGGGGCACATTTATGAAAAAGATGCTCCTCCAACCGAGATGCTGCGTGAGAATCCCCCCCAAAACCGGCCCTAAGGAAAGGCCGGTGTAAGTTGCCGCGACATTTATCCCCAGGACTTTTCCCCTCTCGTCGGCAGGGAATACCGTAGTAAGCAATGCTACCGCAGTCCCTGCGAGCATGGCAGCGCCGATTCCCTGCAAAACACGAAAGGAGATGAGCATGGTGGCAGAGCTTGCTATCCCTGAGAGAAAGGATGCGAATGTGAAGATAACTATGCCGCAGGTAAAAATCTTCTTCCTGCCATATATGTCTGCTATCCTGCCAAAAGGAACAAGAAGAGCTGCCGAGGACAGAAGGTAAGCGGTGGCAATCCAGCCTAACGTGACTGCATCCAATGATAGTTCTCTCCCAAGTGAAGGAAGGGCAATATTCACAGCGGAACCCATGAAGGGGAAGAGAAATGAAGCCATCGTGGCGACAAGAAGTACTACTCCTTTACCGGTACCACTGCCCACAGGGTTATCCATAATCAGCCATTCTAGCTTATTTAAGGATAACCATTCTAGTTCCCGCTGGCATTCTTTAGCAGTTACTACCTGCTTTACAGCCCCATAGCATTACAAAAGTGGTCGCTTTATGGTGACAAAGTCGGAAAATATCAGGTAATAATTGCCTTGGTGGAAATATCGCTGTAAACTTCTAGTCCCTATAATCTGGCATCAGGGAACGCAGGAAAGCGAATAAAATGTTTTCGACAAAGGCAGGGGCAACCAAGCTACTAATTAGTGTAGTCCTCGGTCTAATAATAATTAAGGTAGTCGTTAGCTGGCTAACCGGCAGTATCAGCATACTGGCCCAGGCAGCCGACAGCTTATTGGATTTATTCGCCGCAATAATTACCTTCTCGGCTATTCGCATTGCGGCCAGGCCTGCCGATGCAGAACATCCATATGGCCATGGTAA
>CAZXAJ010000060.1:0-4425 GCA_964638975.1 uncultured Dehalococcoidales bacterium | reverse complement strand
CTCCCAATGAAGGGCAGAAAACTACTCATGATCCCGGGCCCGATCGAATTCGATCCCGCAGTCATGGAAGCCATGGGGGCAGCAACGACCAGCCATGTAGCACCGGACTTTATCGAAACCTTTGGCCAGGCACTCGAGCGAATGCGCCAGGTGTGGCTTGCACCGGACAGCCAACCGTTCATCGTCGCCGGCTCAGGAACACTCGCCATGGACTTGGCCGCCGCCAACCTGGTAGAACCGGGCGACCGGGCGTTGGTGATCAACACCGGCTATTTCAGCGATCGCATGGCCTCTATCCTCGAACGGTACGGAGCGACAGTCGACCACCTCCGGGCGCCCGTGGGCGACCGGCCGGCAACAAAAGACGTAGAAAAAGCGCTGAACCAGGCCGACTACAAAATAACAGCCATCACCCACGTCGACACAAGCACAGCAGTACTCGCAGACGTAGAAAACTGGACCAGATTGAGCCGCCAGGCAGGCAGCCTGACCATTGTAGACGGCGTCTGCTCGGTAGCCGGCGAGGTGTTGCGCCAGCAAGCGTGGGGGGTAGACATCGCGCTGACAGCCTCCCAGAAAGCGGTGGGCGTACCGCCGGGACTGGCCCTGCTGGTAGCGGGAAGCAGAGCCATCGACGCCTTTCATCACCGCCGCCACCCCGTAGCCAACTACTATGCCGACTGGAACAACTGGCTGCCCATCATGAAAGCCTACGAAGAACGCCGCCCGTCGTACTTTGGCACCCCGGCCGTAAACCTCGTAGCCGCACTCAACGTGAGCCTAGGACAGATCCTGGCCGAAGGCATGGAAGCCCGTTTCGAACGCCACTACCGCATGGGACGCGCCGTCAAGGCAGCCGTGGCCGCGCTGGGCATGGGCCAGGTACCGCTCCGGAACGAGGTAGCAGCCCACACCCTCACAGCACCCCGTTACCCGAAAGGCGTGGACAGCACCCTGCTGGGACACATCAAAGCAGCCGGCGTGATCCTGGCCGGAGGGCTACACCCGGCGATCAAAACCGAATACTTTCGCATCGGGCACATGGGAGTCACCAACGTCGGAGACGTGCTGGCCACGATCGGCGCCATCGAGCAGGGACTCGTGGCCGCCGGCTACGACTTTGAACCAGGAGCGGGCCTGGCGGCAGCGCAGGCTTTGCTCGTCGACTGAGCAGTGGAGTAACGCCCAATGAAAAGCCCGACGCATCGCCTGGGGCTCTTTGTGAGCGCCGGGCCAGACCTGGAAGCGGAACAAGAGGCCATTGGCCAGGCAGTGGCCCAGATCCCCGTTCCCTCCCTTGGCTGGACGATCGGGCGGACACCCCGCCGGGGACAGGCCCAATTCATCGCCTGGGACGAGATCGCAGCCGCCGACTTTTTCGTGCTCCTGCTGGGCAGCGACGTGCGGGCGCCGGTAGGCGTCGAGCTGCTGGCAGCGCGACGGGGAAAAAGGCGAGTGCTCGCCTACCGCAAAAACGTACGACGGACGCAGGCAGCCGAGTCGTTCGCCAGAGATGCAGCGGTAGACTGGACCGCCTACGACACCCCTCAGCAAGCCGCCCACCTGATACAGACCTCCCTCATCGAAACGATCCTGGCCCAGGGCCCGGCTCGGGGGCTGCTGCCCGTCGAGCGGGACACGCTGCGCGGCTTCCTGGAACAACGACCCCGCAGCGAGCTGGAGACACCTGTCCCGGCAAAGAGAGGCGGCGCCGGCGGCGGCGGCGTGATCCTCGTCCCGGGCAAAGACCTGCCCCCCGGCGGCGTGCTGGTCGGTGACCAGGAGGAAAAGCAAGATGAACCGGGCAACCCATAACACCGTATGTCTCACCTTTGACTTTGACGCCATGAGCGTCTGGCTGGGCGGTTATCCCCGCGTAACGCCGGCCATGCTCTCGCGGGGCGAGTTCGGCGCGCGGGTGGGCGTGCCGCGCATCCTGGAGCTCTTGCAGCGGTACGGCATCCGCGCCACCTTTTTTACTCCCGGCCACACCGCCGAATCGTTTCCCGAGGCAGTGGCCGCCATCGTCGAGGGCGGCCACGAAATAGGCCACCACGGCTACGGCCACGAGGACCCGAGCAGCCAGACAGCCGCCGAGGAACGGGCCAGCCTGGAGCGCGGACTGGCGGTGCTGGAAAAAGTGACCGGCCGGCGGCCCCGGGGCTATCGCTCCCCCTCGTGGGATTACAGCGACGCTACCCTACCCCTCCTGATCGAATACGACTTTGTCTACGACTCTAGCCTCTTTGCAGACGACTTTTATCCATACCACCCCCGCCTGGGCGACGTCGTTAGCAAAGACACGCCCCTCCAGCGGGGACAACCGTCTCCCATCTGGGAATTCCCCGTGCATTTCAGCCTCGACGATTGGCCGCACTTTACCTTCAACTTTACACCCTACCGCCTCGGCCTCTCGGCCGCGACCAAGGTTTTCGAGATCTGGAGCACCGAATTTGACTATATGCGCACTCATGCACCGGGAGGAGTCTTGACCCTGACAATGCACCCACAAGTGATCGGCCGCGGGCACCGGATAGCCATGCTCGAACAACTCATCGAGCGATTTCTAGAGACCAGCAGCGTGCGCTTTGCCCCGCTGATCGACGTCGCCAGGGAAAAAGAGTGAACCCAATCCAAGATCGTGTTCAGGATCAACACTTTTTACAGCCCTATAACCTCGGGCTGAAAATCGTGTTAGAACAAGAGTTATCCGGTAAAGAAAGGAAAAACGATGTTGGAAACTAGAAAAAAACTCTTTGCATCCATGCTGATAGCAATAGCTTTGATGCTATCGCTGGTGCCAACGACCTGGGCCGATAGCCCCATCACCGTAACAATCCTCCATACCAACGACACCCACGCCCACATGGAATCCTTTGAGCCGTTCGGGCAGCCTTTGCAAGGCGGCGTGGCGCGGCGCTACACAGCCATCCAGCAGATAAAAGCCGAAACCGCCAACATCCTCTTGCTCGACGCAGGTGACGCCTTCCAGGGCACACTCTTTTTCAACCAATGGCAGGGCGAGGAACAAGCCCACTTTATGAACGCCCTGAACTACCAGGCCATGGCAGTGGGCAACCACGAGTTCGACTCCGGCCCCGCCGTACTGGCCAATTTCATCGACAAAGCAAACTTTCCCGTGTTGAGCGCCAACCTGGACGTTTCGGCCGAACCGGCGCTGACCGGCCTCGTCCAGGCTTACACCATCCTGGAAATAGAAGGCCAAAAGATCGGAGTGCTGGGGCTGACCACCAAAGAGACAGCCCTTATCTCCAGCCCAGGCCCCAACGTCGTCCTGAAAGACGAAGTCGAATCGGCCAAAGCGGCAGTGGCCGAGTTGGAGGCACAGGGGGTGAACAAGATCGTCGCCCTGACGCACATGGGCTACAGCCAAGACCTCGCGCTGGGTGCGGCGGTCGACGGCATCGACGTCATCGTGGGCGGCCACAGCCACACCCTGCTGGGCAGCATGGAAGGAGCCAAGGGAGACTATCCCACCGTCGTCACCTCGCCGGCCGGCGACACGGTGCTGGTAGTCAGCGCCTACGAGTGGGGCAAATACCTGGGCCGCCTCGACGTCACTTTTACAGCCGGCGGCCAAGTGGAGAGCTATAGCGGCGAACCGATCTTGCTCGACGAAAGCATTGCAGAGGACGCCGGCATCGCCGCCGGCGTGGCCGAATATGCAGCGCCCATCGAAAACCTGAAAGCGACAGTCGTCGGCCGGGCAGCCGTCGACCTGGACGGAACCCGGGAGCTGGTGCGAAGCCAGGAGACCAACCTGGGCAACCTGATATGCGACGCCGTATTGTGGAAAACAGCCGCAGAAAAAACCCAGATCTGCCTCCAGAACGGCGGCGGCATCCGCGCCAGCATCCCCGCCGGCGACGTGAGCATGGGCCAGGTGCTGGAAGTGCTGCCCTTTGGCAATCTCATCGCCACCTTTGGCCTAAAGGGCACAGACGTGTGGGCGGCTCTGGAGAACGGCGTCAGCCAGTACAAAGAACAAGCAGGCCGTTTCCCCCAGGTAAGCGGGCTGCGTTACACCTTTGATCCGGGCCAACCCGCAGGATCGCGCATTACCGGCGTCGAGATCGAGAACGCAGATGGCACTTACAGCCCCATCGACCTGGACGCAGTCTATCAAATAGCCTCTAACGATTTCATGCGCCAGGGCGGCGATGGCTACGACGTGTTTGCCAACAATGCCATCGACGCCTATGACGCAGGAGCACTGCTGGCCGATGCACTAGCCGAGTACATTGGCGCCCACTCACCGGTGAACCCCGCAGTCGAGGGCCGCATCACCCGGGCAGAGTCACCGGCAGCCCTACCGGTGACCGGTAGCGAGCCCGCCGGAGAACTGGCCGCCAGCCTCGTCCTCCTGACCGGCCTGACATTGATCGCCCTTGGCATCCACGCCAG
>CAZXAJ010000059.1:0-4456 GCA_964638975.1 uncultured Dehalococcoidales bacterium | reverse complement strand
GGGCCAGCACCAGCTCCCAGGTCTTGATGTCGATGTCCTGGGCCACCACCTTGCCTCCTTTGACGGCCACCACTGCAAATGGAGCCGGGCGGTTCTTGGCCAGTTTCATCACCTTTCTGATCTGGGCATCGGAGGCGGCTTCCATTACCATCTCCACACCATCATACTCGGACGGAATGTCGGCAGACAGTTTATTGTAAAGCCTGGTAGCGGCCTGTTTGCTCAGTCCGGATTTGACCACCTCACGACCGAATGATCCCTTTTTGTAGTACACTGTCCAGGTGTCGGCCTCGTTCAGGCTGTGAAAGTCTTGGAATGATCTGATGCTCATCGTATCTTCTTGTTTTGTTTATATATCGCTACCATGGAGCGTCACTGGACAGTCCCAGCTGCTTGGAAAAAAGCGACGGCCCATAACATGCCCAAAATCCTGGCTTGTCCGGATCCATTTTCTTTTTTTGGTCGCACTGATGTCTGGCCCAGAAGTTGGCTGCCTCACCAGGATCAGCATTTTTGATCGACAGTCCGGTCACATCACCCCATTCGATCTTTTTGGCCAAGATATTACCCTCCCCATCGGTTCGGCCACTGTTACGGTAGACAACGAACTTCTTATCACCACCCCTTTCAGGACTGTCTAATTTCACCTGTCTGGTACGGCCGGATTTCCGATCCTTATAGACGGCCTTCTTGCCAACTTCCAGGTTCTTGGCCATCCAGGCACTTTTGCCCTTCAAGATAATGTTGCCCTTGTCCCAGTACTGCTTGGCCTCTTCCCATAGCTGGCCGTGTGCGTCCGATCCCAACCTGAAGACTGAGTCGGTCAGATCCAGGCCGTTCTCCACATGGTACTTTAGCTCTTCTGAGACCTGGTCCCATTCTTTAAAGCCTTTTACAAATTTCATCATAGTTTATTTATCTGCATACCTGACCATACTTGCTCGATGCTCATAGTCCCTGTTCTTTTAGAAGCCGAAGCCCTTATAGAATCGGGTCAGCCTGGCAACTGAGGTGCCGCCAAAGGAGGTGTCGGGCGTCAGTCTGATGTCTTTTCCGGTCCGGTCGGCATAGTCTATTATATGCTGCATCACCTGGCTACCTATGCCAGTACCCCGCTTATCTGCCGGTACCACGATGCGGTCCAGCTCCAGGTAGTCTCCCCGGTCCCACAGGTCCAGAGCTATTCCGTAGCGGTCTTCCAGGTCCTGTAGCACAAAGGCCTCGTATAGCATTAGGTGTTTCATTTGCCGTAGTTTCGCTTCACATAGCGATCGATGTCCGCCTTGGCATAGTCTAGCAGCTCTCCGATCTCCCTGGCCTCTTCTGCCGTCTTGTCTGCTAGATAGCCGCCGTGTCTATTGGCGATCTGTACCAATCTCTTGGCCTTCTTTTTGGCCCTAGATGAGTTCCTGTGGATCACCACGGCCTCACCGTCCCCTTTGTCCACCTTGAGCTCTCCGTAGCCTAATTCCCTGGCCCTCTTCAAGATGCCCTGTTCTTCACTGGTATCTATGCCCGGATGCTTGAGCACTAGGAACTGGATGTCCTTCTTGCCCTTCTGCATCTGGTCAAATAGCCATTCCTCTCGGTAGATGCCGTCCGGTGGTGAGACGGACTCTGCTATGGAATACCTCTTGTTCGCCCTGACGGCCATGATCTCGACTCCAGGATGTTCCCGCTCCAGACTCTTTACCAGCCTGATGTTGGCCTTGTCATCATCATAGAACTGTATGTCCTTGTAGCCCATATCGATGATCTCCTCGAAGGCCTGCTTTTTCTTGTCGGCAATATTGCCTCGGTAGCCGTGCACCGGGTCATTGACTGCAAATACCAGGTCCTTGTCGATACGGAGGCCGATATGCTCTCTCAGCCAGCGAAAGATCATCTCTCGATCATCCCTGGCAGTAACAATACCGACGGCCACTCTGGACCGATAGGCGTCCTTCAGGATCTTTAGGTAGTAGTCGATCAGCTTGCCGGCCTTCATGATCTCCAGGTCCCTGAACTGGCTAAAATCCAGCTGATGACCAGGTGCCTTCTCGTACTCGTTGAACTCTTCCGGAGTCAGCTCAAAGGCCTCCCCGGTATTGGGATCAAAGACCTTGATCTTGGCCTTTGTCAAAATTAGTGTTTCGTCGATGTCGAAAACTGCGATCTTTCGGCCATGATATGGCTTGCCGGGTCTGGTCTTGATGGCCTCATTGAGGAATTGCTGGTATGTCTTTAGGTGTTTCACCCTTTTGGCTTGAATCCGGCCTCTCGGGCCTCTTTTGCCAGGTCGGCATCGGCTCCTCCCCAGGTGCCTTCTCCACCAGTGGCGAATGAATTTACACGACTGTACCCCCATTGTTCCTGTCCGGCTCCTGGTCTGTGTCCGGTCTTCCATGCGGCCATGCCCCTTCGCATCACTGCCCTGAGGATGCCTATTGGCAGACCGGTCTCCTCGGCCTTGTTCTTTAGTGCAGTCTCTATCTTTTCGCTGTCAATGGGACTGCGATCGGTGGACTGCTCCTTCTCGGCCTCATTGATCGATTCAGAGGTGGCCAAAAAGGAGTCCACGTGCGGCTTTAGCTTCTTCCATACGGCCTTGGCCTTGCGGTCCTTATTAAGGAAAGATACCACATCATCGCCGGGCATTACCAATCCGTATGGAGCTGCATAGCCATCGGCAGGATACACCACTTGGTACTCCTGGCCGTCATAGTTGACCAGCAGTCCGTCAGGATCGCCTCTACGGTCCAGCTTCTTGCTGACCTGCACATTTTCCACTATGCCAAGTGCTCCCTCGCCGTACAGCTCATGGTACTTCTTGGTATGCTTGGATGTCTTCAATTGCCCTTTGCCCTTGGTATCTCCGGGAAGAGGCTTATATGCGGCCGGATCGTCATCGTCCATCTCGGCCTGCTTCTTCATCTGGGCCTTCTTCTTGGCCACAGTGGACTTACTAATGCCCTTAAAATACTTTTCTCCTTCGGTCAGGAACTGCTGGAACGTCTTTATCATTGTGTTGCTTAATATTCAAATGGAGGAGTTCCCCAGTCGCTTTGGTCTATGCCGTACCAGGTGTTGCCCACCTTAAAGTACCACCAGCCGTACTCATCGTCTTCTACCACCTTGAACCGCTTAGGCAGCTTGACAGACTTTTGATCGGATCTGGCTATGGCCTTCAGCACCGGAGTGCCATCATCCCATGTCTTATTAGTGTGGTATGCCTGTACTGTATTGCCGTCCGAATAGGCATCATATACCGTACCGCTGATCTCTCCTGCCAAGGCGTCAAAAGCATCGGCCTCATTCAGCTCCAGGCTCTCGTTCTTGGCATCGGCATACAGGCCCTTCACCCACTCCTCCGAGTCCCGGTCCCTCTTGATCTTGTCTCCGTACTCGGCAAAGAATCGCTTGACGAACTCTTGCACGGTCTTGGCATCCTTGATCAGCTGGTGGACGTCGCTCATCAGGCCTTCTTCTAGATGGTATTGGCTTTCTCTGATGAACTGATCAAACTCTTTGATGTGCTTCATTGCGGTGCTTTCTTTTATTTATCCAGCAAGGCCAGTACCTTTTCTAGGCCCTCTCGCCCGGACTCCCCTATTACCTCACTGCACTGACCGGCCAGCTCCCCATGTAGAATAAAGACATCGGCCCCGCTGGTAAACATTCTCCAGACGGACTCGATGCCCTCATTCCTATAAGAGGCCAGGATCGCCTCGTCAGTGATCCATCTCTTATGAAAGCCCATTATGTCAGCGGATCTACTTCGTCAGCCACTGCATTTGGATCCACTCGCTCTTCGTCAGTATCATTCTGGTACTGACCGCTGTCCAAGATCTGGTCCAGCTTGGCCAGCTCTGAGTGGTTGTCGCGGATCTGCTGGTTGTCAGCATGTACCTTTTGCACCGACTTGCTGACCGGCTCACCGATAGCGGCCATCAGCTCTACAAAGTCTCTGGCCTCATAGAAGCCTTTACCACTCATCTTGGTCATCATCTGCCACAGGATGCTGACATTGGCCGCTCTGAGTGCAATGTGGTTGTCCCAGTCCTTCTCGATGGTCTTGGCCTTCTCTTCACGAAGGTTGTGGTACAGCATGATCAGTCCGGCAGCGGTGGTATGCGTCCACTCTGCTTCTTTTTCCAGGAACTTGAGCAGCTTGTCGAACACCTTCTTGTTCTTGAAGTCTACTGCATACTCTCGGCTCTGCATTTCTTTTAGCAGGGCCTCATTCTTGTCCATCAGCTCCTTGTGCTGGGCCAGCAGTTCACTCTTCTTTGGCATCTCTGCCGCTTCGTCTTTTACTACTTCCATAGTTGTCTCTTCAGTCATTGTTTTGGTTTTTGATTATAGATTATAGTCACGAACAACTGTTCTTTCTGCTTCAATGACGTTGGTCTCCACAGACTTTGATTCGGAGTGACTCCTTCCTATTGGTTTATTTATCACATTATAAATAGTAGCT
>CAZXAJ010000058.1:2936-4576 GCA_964638975.1 uncultured Dehalococcoidales bacterium | reverse complement strand
ACCTGAATCACTGCATCCGATCCGGTGGCCCGAATCGCATGGAAATGTTGAATCTCATTATATGTTTCAAGTGTAATGAGTGCTCCGGCCGGAATCAAGTGACCGACCGTGCTCGTAGGAATGATTCCATTTGACAGGAATCGGATACTGGCATCCTCAACCGTAATAGTGGCTTTGTTTGCTTTTTCCTCACCAGCTTTATATTTTTCGACGTCAAGCTCTACTGCCGTGTCACTAACTGTAATCTTTTCAAACGCTTGGATCATTTTGTTCCTCCTGACTATCTAGATTCTCCAAACTACTCATGATTCTGTCTCCGATTTTATCAATCAATTCATTTCGTTCGATTTCAGGAATCGAGAGTCTTGAATCAATTTCCTCTGTTACTAGTTGAACAATCTCACTCGCAAATCGTAGAATAGCTGCACGATCTACGAGCTTACCCATCGAACCTTCGAGTTTGTGGCAGGAAACCACTACCTTCTCGATTTTCATAATCAAGTCGGAAAGTGGACCAGAATGCAGGAGAAGGTCACTGTGTCCGTCGATTCGGTTGAATCGTTCTTCAACAAGGATTCGGAGTAATCCGATTTCGTCGCGGAGGGATTTTACTTGGTCTGATTCTGTAAATTCTCTCAGCCGAACACGGTATCGTTCGATTCGATAGTTGTTTGCTTTCTGTCTCTCCCTAGGAACACCGCCGTGCATAGGACAGTAATCAGAATCAGGTGCCTTCTTATTTGTACATTGGCATTTTCCACGTATAATCATCTGACATTGGTCAGGTGATCCGTGTTCTACTTTTTGAAAACCTTCCATGATTCCGGAATCCTGTCAAAAATTTTTGTACGCAGTTACACTGTCCCCTAGTCTTTACGTTCCTTTTTGGAAAATGGTAAATATAAAATTATTTGTCACGATTGTGGAATCATTATGGAATTATGATTCTTGGATAATGTTTTCTGTGTAATGTTTTCTGTGTAATGTTTTCTGGATTTTTCATTAGGAATCCGGCAGCCGGTGGAGAACGGCCAATTTTTGAGACATTTATGGATTCATAGTGACAATTTGACCCACCCTGTATCCTGGCATACTTCTTGCTTCCACGAGAGACCGGCAGGATGAAAACGGTTGTAAGTATCTGATACTGAACACCTTACAGCAGAAACCAGTGTATCGTTTCGATCGATACATTTGAAACATTCTCCATGAGACACTCTAACTCCTTGCATATCATACACTTACAGCAGAAACTGTATCATTTAGTGTATCAATAAGCCAGTTTCGCATTATTGCAATCGTATTCATAACACGTTGCAGCAGAACATCTTACAAAACTACCGGCAACCTGGCACGGACAATGCTATATAAGCGGGCATGAACGCAACGTCAAACATACGCACACGCAGCAGCCAGTCGCGACACGCACTGGATCATGCGACATTGCGCGATAGCGAGATTGACCTGTCAACTCGCCGCGGTCGTCGTATGGCACGTAAGCGGGACTATGTGGCGCGCAAGCGTAACGAGGTACGTGGTACCATAGCACAAGCCAAATCTGATGGCGTTATGTTCGCGCATGATGGTGGAGAGACCGGGGTCTGGTCGTCACGCGAAAGATACGCGCAGAGCCGTTTTGA
>CAZXAJ010000058.1:1559-2836 GCA_964638975.1 uncultured Dehalococcoidales bacterium | reverse complement strand
ATTGGAGAAGTGTTCAGTGTGTCTGCTGTTGGCGGCTTCCGCCCGTTTGGTTAACCATAAATCCTGCGTAGCAGGTAGGAGAAAACAAATGAAGCAGAAGTTGACAACAGTGCAGTATGACCAGATCACGACAGGCGAGAACGTTCGCCTTCCTAACAACATGAAGCTGGACACCTTGACCGACTCGATTCAGTCCTCGGGACTGCACGAGCCGATCATGGTCTGGCGCAAGGGTGCCGACGACTACGAAGTCCTTCGTGGTCACCGGCGGATTATGTCCATCGGGAACGTGCTGGAGAAGGACGCGCAAGCGTTCAACCATCACTTCCCGCAGGGGCAGATTCCGGCAATCGTCGTCACGGATATCACTCCGTCCGACGCGATCCGGCTCAAGGTCGATCACGGGACCCAGGAGTCCCTGTCCGACCCGATGGAAGTGCAGCTGGCAGCTAACATGCTGTTTTCGGTCGGTCTGACCGAAGCGGACGTTGCCGTCGAGCTGGCTGGTCTGCTTGATCGGCTCCATCCGATGAGCGCGAAGAACCGCGAGAAGCTTGCGGAACTTCGGAAGTCGAAGGCCGAGGCTGAAGCGAAGGGACTGACGACCGACGCGGAAGCCAAGGGCAAGGAGATTCGCGATTTCGTCGCGAAAAACCGCCGCGGACTGGTGCAAGGTTTGCACTATGTCTATCGGTGCCCGTACAAGGTCTTCGCGGCGAAGTACTTTCACGCCTGCGGCGTGAAGCTGCCCGCCGTCAAGACGGATGACTTCGTGCCCCGCATCACGACGGGGCAGGTTGTCAAGCTCTACAAGGCCTTCCAGAAGGACCTGGAAGTGCTGGAGAACGGCCAGCAGAAGTATACGCGTGCCGTTCCGGGTCCGGCGTTTCTGGAGGCGTACGACAAGCTCGTCGCCGAGCAGAAGAAGGCCGCCGATAAGCCCAAGGGTACGCGTCCGAAGGCCAGGTCTGCGAAGGATCTGACCGAGGAAGCGAAGCAGTATGAGTCGGTTGGATTCAACCAGCTGACTCGCGTGCACGCTGGCCAGGAGGTCGAGGGGTACGACCCGGCGAAGATGGATCACATCCTCTTCGTTGCAGAGCTGGTTCGCAAGTACAATGCCGAGCTCTGGAAGCAGTGCGAAGCGTTTGCTGCGAAGAAGCAAGAAGAGCTGGTGAAGAAGGTTGCGTCTGAAGCCAAGGCTTCGGACAAGGCCGACGACGCCAGCTAGAGTGATCGGCAGCGTAAGCTGCCGGCTGTTGTAGTTAGTTAGGTAG
>CAZXAJ010000058.1:0-1459 GCA_964638975.1 uncultured Dehalococcoidales bacterium | reverse complement strand
AAATCAGGATTCAGGAATCATGCACCCGGTACCTCATGAAAGGACTTTGACATCAGTATCAGGTGCAAGGATTCAGTAAATCTCCTTTATGGAATCCTTGCACCTGATACCTGATACCTGATAAATGTTAGATATAAAAACGTACAGGCATAAAGGTGCCTGATTCCTGCGTGATGGGTGCTGATTTAAACAAAAATGGGATGGCCCCTTTGAAGGATTCCTGTAGCCGGTGGTGATTAAATAAGGCCAGGAAACAGGCATCAACACACAACATACCATATACAAAATCATTAAAAGGAGCAGAATCACTGAATCATTATTATATACATATAAATATAAAAGGTAAGTGTAAAGTTTTCCGACACTCTATAAGGGTAAGTGTAAAGTTTTCCGACACTCTATAAGGCAAAGTGTAAAGTTTTCCGACAGTTGTAAAGGCTTCTTTACACTTATGTAAAATATCCCGACAGTTGTAAAGTTTCTTTACACTTTGACCTGAAATCACTGGTCAAGGCTGCACTCTAAAGGGTAGAGTGTAAAGTTTTCCGACACTTGATTCCGGAATTACGACAAACTTTTTTGTTCTCATACCTGACAAATTTTCCACAAAGCGTTCTGCGACAAGGCTTTATGACGGCTCGACGACTACAATTTTGTTCCCAGAATACGTAAGCCGTTCTCCGACAAGCGTTTACAAAGGTTCTTACTGACTAAGGTTCCAGTAGCAGTATATATTTACACTCTCCTCTTCTTTTTCCAAAGAACAAACTGTAGGGCAGTCAGTAAAAGAAGTAGTAAATAGCTTATTACCAACAGCTTATGACTTTTTCTCAAAAATGAGGATGATAATTTCTGACAGGATTCCGGAATCATTGACCAAAAGGCACAAAAAAGGGCATCAGCAAGGTAGCTGATGCCCTAATGCCCTGACTCTTGCTAATTGATTTAAAAATCAGACTAAAAATCAATTAGCTGAACAGTGGCATCCTTTCAGGCTCCGGCTCCGGCTCCGGCTCCGGCTCCGGCTCCGGCTCAGGCTTCACCGCAAAGGAGCTGGTCTGTAGTACACCAAGGTTGAGGTCCGTCACACCTTTCTCTCCACGCAACAAACCGTCCCCAATGTACTCGCCGCCCAGCACTGTAACCGGCATCCCTTTCACAATAGCCGATACCACGTCATCATCAGCCAACACAATCATACGACTCAACAGTTCTCTATCCTTGGTCATCACTATTCTCCTTCACGCCAGCAAACGTGCTTGGCTATCTTACCGGAATCAAGGATGCCGGAATCAATCAGCCGACGCCGGAATACCTCACCTGATTCCCCAATCACCACACATTTCACTCTACCATGAGCTGCGTCCCTTTCATTTACAAACGTACTCTGCACTTCAACTAATCCCTCCAAAGCTGACCGCAATTCCTGCATATCACTTAACTTTGAAGACCTACAATA
>CAZXAJ010000057.1:0-4689 GCA_964638975.1 uncultured Dehalococcoidales bacterium | reverse complement strand
GTTCATCAGTACCTAGAAAGCATATGAAAGCTGGTATCCTGGAGAAGGTCGAACACCTAGCAGTAAAGGAGCTGCCTGACCCTCGGCTGGAAGAAGGGGCAGTGCTCATCAAGGTAAAGGTGTGCTCCATTTGCGGTACCGACCTGAGAATCTATCGTTATGGCGATCGCAGGGTTCGGCTACCACAGATTTTGGGACACGAGATTTCAGGCGAGGTAGCGATGGTTAGTGAGGGGGTGAAAAATTACAGAGCAGGAGACCGGGTAGCCATCACTCCCAGAATAGCTTGTGGAGAGTGCTTCTACTGCCGCAAGGGACAGCACACATATTGTCAGACCGGCCGCACCTTCGGATATCAGTTGCCCGGGGGTTACGCAGAATATCTGCTTGTCCCTTCACGCGGTGTACAGTTTGGGGTGTTGAACAGAGTTGCAGATACGCTTAGTTTCGAAGAGGCCTCCCTAGCTGAACCTTTATCCTGCTGTCTGAGGGCTCAGAAAGCCTTAAGAGTCAGTCACGGAGATATAGTAGTTGTGATTGGGGGTGGCCCCGTAGGCATGATGCATTGCCGGCTGGCTAAAGCCAACAACGCCAGCAAGGTCGTCCTTGTTGAAAGGGATACCAGACGTCTGGAAAGAGTAGAACTTAGCTCTATCGATGAAATCGTGGATTCTGCTAAAAGCAATCCAGAAGCGGAGATATTGGCTATCACCGAGGGTAGGAGAGCCGATGTGGTAATAGTAGCCTGCTCCTCTGTTCAAGCACAGGAACAGTCTTTATTACTTGCAGGTAAAGGAGGGAGAATCAACTTCTTCGCTGGCTTGCCATCAGGCCAATCGAAAGTCCTGATAGATAGCAATGCAATACATTACCAAGAAGTTTCAGTCCAAGGCTCACATGGTTCAACACCACATGATGCCAGAGAAGTCCTGGATATACTGGCTAGAAAAGCGTTGAACGTTAGCGACCTCATCACCCACACATTTCCTTTGGATTCTATCGAAGAGGCGTTTCTTTTTGCCGAAAGCGGAAAGGGCATGCACGCAGCAATAATCCCTTAAGAGCATGGTGCTATAGCCGCCAACATATTTCTGTTAAATTGGTGAAAGACTCCAAGCGGAGCAGAGTTCGGTCGGCAATCTCAATAGATAAACCTCTAAAGCTCTTCATGCTCGCACCTGGCGCCTTTTCAGGCGATTTACCAGGAACTCTTCCAGCTCAACTGCGAAAAGTCCCAGAAGCCCCAGGGAAACTATGGGTATCCACCATTGTAGTGGTATGGGCGCTACCCTAAATGGATTAATCCCGATGTCTGAAAGGACATAAACTATCAGTATGTGCAATGCTATGGTTAGAATAATGCTGGCGAACACCCGTTTATTCGAGAATGGATTCCTCCTAAACGCAGATTCCGTCAGTGACCGGGCAGTAAGCAGATAGAAAATGTGCACCATAATTACAGTCATGAAAGCCGCTGTTTGTGCCTGGGTCAGCCTTAGCTCGTCCACCACCGATCCTGAAACTGCAGATGCGCCGTAATGATAGAACACGGCAAAGGCAGCGCCGGCCATTATCAAGGAAACAAGCCCCACCTTCCTGAAGAATAGCCGATTGGCCAGTGGTTCCTTGGGGTCACGCGGAGGCCTGCCAAGTAGTCCCGTTTCCCGGGGCTCCCAGAGGAGAGGCAGCGCCAGGACGGTGGCATCATACAGGTTTATCCACAGGATTTGTATTGGCTCCAGAGGCAGACGCGTAGCAAACAAAGTTATGAATGGTATTAATATTATTGCTCCCATGACTAACAGGGACTGCCCTATGTTTGTGGCCAGAGTGTAAAGGATAACTTTGCGGATGTTCTCGAAGACATGCCTCCCTTCCTCCACCGCCGCCACTATTGTGGCGAAGTTATCATCTGCTAAAACCATATCGGAAGCTTCCTTGGCCGCATCCGTCCCTTTTATTCCCATAGCTATCCCCAGGTCAGCTGTTTTCAGTGCCGGGGCGTCGTTCACCCCATCCCCAGTCACGGCAACGATATGTCCCCTCCTCTGCAGTTGTGTTGTCACCCTGAACTTATGTGCCGGGGCAACCCTGGCGTACACGGAAACTTTCTCCACGACTTGATATAGCTCCTCATCGCTCATTCTCGATAGGTCTTCCCCAGTCAATACTCCTTCCCGTACATCTATTCCCAATTGCCGGGCAATAGCCTTTGCCGTCTGTGGGTGGTCGCCTGTCATCATCGCCACTCTTATACCAGCCCTCTGGCACTTGCCAACTGCCTCTCTCGCCTCTTCCCTCGGCGGGTCTATCATCCCCTGGAGTCCCAGAAAAACCAGCTCTTTCAGGTCCTCCGGACTAAGCGATGTTTTATACTTAGGCACATATTTACAAGCCAGGCCGAGTACCCTTAAGGCCTCTTCTGCCATATTATTGACCTCGCTTAGTACCCTCCCCCTATCTAAAGTCTCAACGGTTCCATCAACCAACTCGCTCTGACACATTCCCAAAAGCTTCTCCGGCGAGCCTTTCACATAAATAACATTCCCCTCCTTTCCTTGATGGAGAGTTGCCATATATCGCTGTTCTGACTCAAAAGGCAGCTCATCCAAGCTCGGCAGCCGTTCATCGACGCCAGCCTTAAGCGCGGCCACCAGCAGAGCACCTTCAGTAGGGTCTCCTGAGATTTTGTATCCATCTTCAGCCTTCTCCAGAGCAGCATTATTGCACAAGAATCCTGCCCTTAGGGTTTCAGCGAGAGCACCCCACTGCGCCGGGTTAATGCTTTCACTGCCCAGTATAAATTCACCCTTAGGCTCGTATCCCACTCCGCTCACCCTATAATCCTTTTTGCCACAATATATCCGAACCACAGTCATCTCATTTCTGGTCAGGGTGCCCGTCTTGTCTGAACATATGACTGTGGCAGAACCAAGGGTTTCCACCGCCGGCAATCTCCTTATAAGCGCATTTCTGTGCGCCATAACCCTGGCACCGAGAGCAAGGGCTATAGTCACTATAGCCGGCAAGCCCTCAGGTATCGCCGCTACAGCAAACGACACCGAGGCGAGAAAGGAGTAGACCAGGTCATAGCCGCCAAGCAGTATCCCCAGCAGAAGATTGATAGCAGACAGGGACAGGATAACGATGACAAGCACTTTAGTGAACGCCGCTAGTTTTCTCATCAGCGGAGCGGCGACAACCCGGGGTGTCTCTTTCATAAGCCTGGCAATTTTGCCTATCTCTGTTTCTTCCCCGGTCGCTACCACTATCCCCCGTGCCGAGCCTCGTGCGACAAAAGTGCCGCTGAAGGCCATACAGCGCTGGTCGCCCTGCGCTAGATTTGGCCTCAAGATTGGCTCGACTCCTTTCTCCACTGGCACTGATTCCCCGGTAAGCGCTGCTTCATCAGCACTCAGGTTTCTGGTGTAAAATAGGCGTAAATCAGCCGGTACGCGGTCGCCTTCTTCAAGAATGACAATGTCGCCCGGGACCAACCCCCTCGCCGCTATCTCTTTCTGCTCACCATCCCGCAGCACAGTGCACAACGGCACCATCATCCTGGTCACCGCCTCCATAGAGGCCTCTGCCCTTCCTTCCTGAATAAACCCTATTATGGCATTGGCAAAGACCACAGCCAGAATAACTGCTGTGTCCAGCCACATATTGAGAAAAGCGGTGACAGCAGCAGCAGCGATAAGAACGTATATGAGTGGGCTCTTAAACTGCGACAGGAATCGGATGAATGGCCCCCTTCTTTTGAATTTCAGCTCGTTATATCCATACTTAGCCAGCCTTGCTCTTGCCTCGTTGGAACTAAGCCCATTATTATTCGTTGACAGGGATTCCATGACCTGCGCCACTGACAGTTGATACCACCTGGCAGTGTTCAAATTTGACGGTCTCTCGCTCATAACTAAGATTCTCTACATGCGAAGATTAGCCTGGCACGGCTACTGAATTTTTCCTTTGACAGCTAACTAAGACTGCAATACAATTTTATCACTTAATACAATCGTATAAAAGGTAATGTTAGATGTAAAAACGAAAAGGAAATAGAATGGTGGTAAATCACAAAGGGCACCACAAAGGGAATACTACAGAAAACTTAATAAACAAAGAAATCATCCTTAAAGAACTTAATATATTACCTGGACAAACGATTATGGATGTTGGTTGTGGAAATGGGTATATGTCAAAGGAATTTTCAAGACTGGTGCAGAAATCAGGAAAAGTTTTTGCTCTCGACCGCGCAAAAGAGGCGATTGCAAAACTCAAAGAAGAAACAACGGGAACCAATATAGAGCCAATGGAAGCAGATATAAGTGAAAAAACACCAACAGGCGATAAATCGGTAGACCTTATCTATCTTTCTACCGTATTTCACATCTTTTCAAAAGAACAAATAGATGCTTTTCAAAAAGAGGTAAAACGGTTATTAAAACCTAATGGCAAATTGGCAATCGTAGAAATACAAAAAGAGAATACTCCCTTTGGCCCGCCTTTGAACATGCGCATCTCTCCCGAAGAACTTAAAGAAATAATAGAATTGGAGCCAATATCTTTAATTCAGGCAGGACAATACTTTTATATGCAACTATTTGAAAATAAACGTCCAGCAACTCCCTCCACCTGAGCCAAAAGCTGCGCTCTTGTGCAGTTGAAGTCGGATGTTACCTACCAATTCTT
>CAZXAJ010000056.1:0-4933 GCA_964638975.1 uncultured Dehalococcoidales bacterium | reverse complement strand
TCAATTCACTGTTCATCAGTGGACGAGCCGGAACCGGAAAGACCTACAATGTAGAAAGGGCCATGCACGATGAGGGACTACAAGAGGGTGACGACTGGGTCAAGATCTCAGGTGCAGTGTCTACCATTATCATGTACAAGCAGCTGTATCTGTACAGGGACAAAGTGCTGGTCTTTGATGACTGTGATGCAGTGTTCAGTAATGAGGACGGCCGTAACATCCTAAAAGCGGCATTGGACACCAAGAAGATACGAAACATCTCCTACATGAAGAAGGTGAAGATGCTCTTTGATCCTAAGGACTTTGAGAATGATCCGGAGGGCGAGTTCAATGCTATTGAAAGCGGCCTGATCCCGAACAAGTTTGACTTTGCAGGACGTGTGATCTTCATCTCTAACCTGAACAAGCAAAAAGCAGATCCGGACGGAGCCATCAGGTCCAGGTCCATCTTAGTAGATGTCAATCCGGACGATGCCACCCTGATGGAACGAATGAGGGTGTTGCTGCCTCACCTGGAGCCGCGGGACATGCCGATGAAGGACAAGGAGGAGATCTACGAGTTCATGAAGAATGCCAATGACGTTAGCATGAGGACCTTTGTCAAAGCGGCAGGATTCAAGATGGCCGGACTGGACAACTGGCAGCGAATGGCCAAGAGGTATCTGTAAGCTATACGTTAATTATACTTAAAGGGATGCCAATGGCATCCTTTTTTAGTTTCAGAGATCCCGATCTTTGTTACTATTCTTTAAATGAACAAAAGCCATTTCATAGCCAATCGAGTCAGTATTCAGCTGGACCAGATCCGAATTGTAATGAATGCGGCACTCTCGCCCGGCCTGGTGGCCTGGGCATATAGGTTCTTCCATGTAGATGCTCATGAGTTGAATGAGAAAGCTATTCAATATCATGCAACCTAGACCTAATCAATGGAACCACAATTCATAGCTAGCTACTTGATGATCGGCATGTTGGTCAGCCTATTCATCGACCTGGTCTCCTGGGTATCGGGCGGGCTGGGTGTGACCAACTGGCACCGGGTGGCATGGATCCTGTTCTGGCCGGCGGTGGTCTTCTACCTTTGGATGTACGATAATGAGTAGTATTAAACCACTAACGGTTTGGCTAAACAACGGAATTAACGGGTAAATAACTACTGAAATGGAATTAAAAACAGCAAGAGAATGGTTGCTTGAGCAGCTAAAAGGGTTTGAAAACCACGAGGATTACAAGGAAGACAATATCAATGCCATTGCCGACTTTATGGAACATTACGCCAAATACTACCACCAACAACAAGTTAATTCTGTTGATTTAGCTGATGTTGGTGGTGCGTTGCGGGAAATTGCCGATAAGTATGAGATGGACGCTCTTGAGAGATACGAGGCTGGCGAGCACGCATTGAGCCACTTGCACATGGCCGCTCAGGCAAGATATGGTTTTGAAGATGGGTGGAAAGCGGCTGCGAAGCAATGACCACCAACGGACGAGGGTATGGTGAGTAGCCCTCCCACAAACTTAAATATTAACCTGATGCCTTCGATGGGCTATTCACTATACCCATTGTTGTAGCATCGTAAAGCGAACGGAAATGAAAGTAGAAATTAACAAAGAGGGAGTAATGACCATAACTCCCGAAACTTGGAAGGAAGACGAACAGCTATCTAACTGGTACAAAACCAACGGAAAGACTGAATGTAGAAAAGTAATTGAGTTTAAGCGCAAAAGCAAGTGAGCGTATGTGCTACAACGGTCGCAAATATACAACGTTTTTTGTAGAAAGTTTCAAATTAATTTTTTTGTTTGATAAAAATGTTGTATATTTGATGTTATAAATAGGTGGTGGAAAGGTTGGTGGTTAGTTCTGTATGGGTTACTCGTATGAGGGGTTACAGAACGCTTAAAGAAGAACACCAGCCACCACTTGTTTATAACGGTTTGTTTTTATACACCTTGTTATACACAGTACGGTTTAATTAGTAAAAACTTAATTTGAAAAACGAATATAAAAAATAAAATTATGAAGGAATTAGTAGAAAAATACGTTAAAGTTGGAGTTCATCAGAACAAAATAATCACAACTAAACAACCGAGTGTTGTTATTTGGTCTTTATCAAGAAAATGTATTGTTGGTGGTGATACTGGTATAGAACCACTTGAAGTTATTTATGACGAAAATGGTAATGGAAAACTATCTTATGAAAACAATAGAATGGTTAGTATGTTGATTAGAACGGAACTAACTAAGAATGATATAGATGAAATTAACAATTCAGAAGGGATTATTTGTACTGATGCGTTATATGATAGAGAAGGTTTTAGATATGGGTTTATACCTTCATAATTTTATTTAACACAGAACTTAATTTAGAAAACGAATGTAGTATTGTGTATAACGTATCACGGCTATGAAGCGTTGCCGATAAATACGCTATAACTTTCAAATTATAAACGACATGAGTAAAGAGAAACAAACTATCGCAGAAGAACTATTTGGCAATGATTTTATAGCCGATGTTAGCAACAGTGGTCATCACGAAATGCCTGATACTTATCAGGTGTATCTAAACGGGAACTGGATTGCTGACTGTTATAGCTATGAACAAGCTGAAACGATTGCAAACCGAGAAGCGATGAATGGGCGAGTGGATATTCAACGTATCTGACCATTGTTGCTAACGGTTTAGCTAAAACCTGAAGCGAATTGAATACATACGAATTGAAAGCGAAACACGCCCTCGCTTTTGGTTTTAGGTTTTGTTGGGCGTAGTTAAATTGATGACAAATGAAAATACTTGCAATACTAATACCGCTACTTTTTATAGACCCCCCGAATAAAAAACTTGTTTGCACTGGCAAAGCGCACGAAGTTGAAACTGGAATACTTAGTAGCGATTCACACGATTATTATCTATATTTTGAAGATGGAACAGTTGTAAAGACTTCTCGTAAATACTATGCTTGTTATGAGCGTGGAGATACGGCTGTTTTTTTCTTCCGAGCGTTTTATGATAAACGCGGTAAATATCTAAGAAGTGAATGGCAGATGTATAACAAATGCCCACACGAACTGCGTTAATTACGCCCAACGATTTGCGTATATGAGAAGTGGCACTTGTAGAATCTTGAAATTTAACACAAAAGCTGATGTGCCATTTCTTATATACGCTGTTAGCACCAGTACGGTTTATTTAGAAGAATTTTAATTTTGAAATATTTATATATAAAGGAAAAATATGAGCAAGGAAATAAGAGAAATGATTAATAAAGTGAAATCATTTAAACAGTTTGTGAATGAGGATATAAAGCGAGATGTTTATATTTATCACGGAACTGGTAAAGGACAAGCAATGAATATACAGAATGATGGATATATGAAACCTAATAGAACTGGTGAAGAACAACCATCAATTAGTTTCACAAACGATTTAGATTATGCTAAATACTATGCAAAATCAAAGGGTGGAATTAGTAAAATGTGTATTTTGAGAACAAAATTGACTGATGATTATCAACTATCACCAAGAATAATGAATAATAAAGGTGATGAATATATTACGTTCAAAAATGTACCATCATCAGATTTAGAAGTAATGACTATGGGTGGTGGTTGGCAACCATTAGATAGTTGGAATGTAATCTTTGATGAACCACTGAATGCTTAATCGAAGCACTTTGGTAGT
Organism: uncultured Dehalococcoidales bacterium; assembly: GCA_964638975.1. Taxonomy (GTDB): domain Bacteria; phylum Chloroflexota; class Dehalococcoidia; order GIF9; family AB-539-J10; genus RBG-13-51-36. Next base: position 1,250 of record CAZXAJ010000056.1, on the reverse strand, counting down.
ATTGGTGCTAACGGACGAGTATATGAGGCGTTGCCTCACGGACTTTGAAAAGTGAGATTAACTTATAAATAACAATAAATGTTTAACAAGGAGCAGAAGCAATGCCTTATATACATTGTTATGCCCCGTAAATTTTAGAAATTATGGAAGGTAAAATGGAAATTAATTACAACTGGAAATGCGACCAAGAAATAGACATTCCACAAAAACACGAAGAAGCACTAAGAGAAGATGCTGAAAGTCGAATCTTCGAGATGATTAAAGAAGGGTATTATCAAGGTGAACTGAACACTTCTGTTAGATACGGAAAAGACATTGTGCCAGAAGAAGATGAAGACGATGGTTTAACTTATAGTGGTTGGTGGTCTGTTTCTTATGGGGCATAACGGATGGTTATATGAGGCGTGGAGCGTAGCGGAATGACTTATATAACGTGTTAGCCATCTGGTGCGATTAATAACCAATAACGCTGATTAAATGAACTGAACCTTTTTCTTTTCTTTTTGAGCGTTGGACAAATAATTTTGAAAAAATTAAAATAATATGAAAATAATAAATGACGATTGTATGAATGGGTTAGATGCAATGGAAGCCCAAAGTGTAGATTTACTGATTACAGACCCGCCTTATAGCACACCTGTAATAACCGCATTTGGTAGAAAGAAATTTAAAAACCTTGCTGATTTAAGCATACAGGAGTTTTACTTTACTGAAATGAAAAAGAAACTTGAAAGAGTTTTAAAAGCAGATGCACCTGTGTTCTTTTTTTGTGATGATAAATTTTACCCGATATTATTCAGTGCCTTTTATGATTGGCAAAATATAGGATTGATTATTTGGGATAAAAACAAAATTGGGATGGGTAAGCCTGTAAGGAAACGCCACGAACTTATATTTTATGCAAACCAAACATTCAGGGATTTTAAGCCACACGGACAATTTACACACCTGCCAAGTGTATTGAATTTTAAACACGATAAAGATAAAATACACGGAGCGCAAAAGCCTGTTGAACTTATTAAAATGCTTATAAACGGCTTTACAAAAGATAATGATGTAGTTGTAGATTTGTTTGGAGGCAGTGGCTCAACTGGTATTGCTTGTGATGAAACAAACAGAAACGGCATTTGCTTTGAATTAAATAATGAAATTTCTATTGCATCAAAAGAGAGGGGAGAAAAAAGAAAAGAAAAAGACTTAACCGCAGGAACTTTATTTGAAACACCGAACTAAGCACTTGTGGCTAACGG
>CAZXAJ010000055.1:0-5447 GCA_964638975.1 uncultured Dehalococcoidales bacterium | reverse complement strand
AAGCTGAAAGCTGTAATCAATTCTTATCCAAAGGGAAGCGAGTTTATGTTGAAGGTAGATTACACTCTCGCAGTTGGGAAGGGCAAGATGGACAGATGCGTACTAGCCTTGAGGTGTCTGCAAACAGAGTAATTTTCCTCGACAGAGTAGCTTCAGTTTCCCTTCCTGAAGAGGGGGAGCTTGAGCCTGAAGATTTACCCTTTGAGTAAAGTAAGTAAAATATAAAGGAGAAGATTTGGCTAATATTGGAAGACCAAGGGGTATGAGGGGGACGAGGGGGACGAGGGGCTTAATCACTAAGCCAGCAGTCTGTCCCTTCTGCAAGGGGAAGATGGAAATCAACTATAAAGATGTTTCTATGTTATCTCACTATATTTCCAGTCAGGGTAAGATTTTGTCGCGACGGAGGAGCAGAACCTGTGCTAAACATCAACGAAGGTTAGCACAAGCTATAAAGAGAGCTCGTTATCTCGCTATGTTGCCTTACGCACCCAGCCATATTTGGAAAACAGGAGGCGTGGGCCTATCCCGGTCGATGGGGTGAAGGATGCCAAAACGTACTTACCAACCAAAGAAAATTTCCCGGAGGCGCAAGTTAGGTTTCCGCGCTAGAATGGCTAGTCGGGGTGGTAGACGAGTGCTTAAGGCTAGGCGTCTTAGGGGAAGGCATAAGCTGACTCCAGTTTGACTCTATCCTATGAAGGAGTCTCGATCTTTAACTAAGAGATCTCAATATATTTTGGTTTACCAACAAGGCAAAGTGTGGGCAAATAGCCTGGTGGTGATGAAGGCGTTGCCCAATGGTTTGGGCCTGAGCCGATACGGTTTTGCTGTGACCAAAAAGGTGGGTAAGGCGGTGCAGCGTAATCGCTTAAAGAGGTTGCTCAGAGAGATAATGAGGCTGCAATCGCTAAAACCTGGATGGGATATCGTCTTTATTGTTCGGTCTGTAGCAGTAAATGCTGATTATCACCAGATGGAGAGAGTAGTAGCCAGGCTTTTAGCTCGGGCACAATTGCTGGAGAGCAGCGAATGAGGGAATTAGCTCTGGATTTAATTAAACTATATCAGGACACAGTGTCGAAGGTTACCCCTCATTCTTGTCGTTTCCAGCCTACATGCTCTCGTTATGCTTTTGAGGCAATTGAAAGACACGGGTTAGTCCGGGGTAGCTGGCTGGCAACCAAGAGGCTCGCTCGATGTAATCCCTTCTCCAAAGGTGGCTATGACCCGGTACCTTAATTATTTACTGAAGTGAAACAAGCAAAGATATTATTATTCGTTGTAATTTCCATTTTTGTCTTGGCCCTGGTTTCCTGTGTTCCGGGTGGAGCTCAGCCAGCGAGGGGGTGGGCGGGGACTGCGGTTCACGATGGCATGCTTTATACAGGTTCTGTGGATGGGAGGGCGGTGGCGATAAATACGTCAACTGAAAATCTAGAATGGTCTTATACCATTGCCCCCGTTGCCGCACCCTCCGGCGGCTTATCATGTGGCCAATCGTCTGTTTCCACCACTATATATGGCACACCGGTTGTAGATGGAGACGTAGTTTATGTTGGAAGTTATGGTGGGAAAGTTCTGGCATTGAGCACATTGGCTAGAAGCCAAAATTTGGCTTTTCCTCAGAATAGGTATGGTGAATGGGAGTGGGATGGCCCCAAAACGGGCACCTCTGGAGGCATGTCATGTGGCCAGATACAGGAAAGCAATGCGATAGTCGCCAGCCTAGTGCTATTCGGGGATACAATATATTTGAGCAGCTCGAATGGCAGGGTGTATTCTCTGGATAAGGAATTTGGTGATTTAAATTGGGAATCGGACATCTTGCATAAAAAGCTGTGGACTTCCCCGGTGATCCAAGGTGATACTCTCTATGTCAGCACTTTCGACGGTTATATCTATGCTTTGTCGTTAGAAACGGGGGAGTTATTGGACTGGTCCTTTGAATCAGAGGTGGGCTTCGCTTCGCATCCGGTGATTTATGAAGATACCATATACGTGGGCTCCTTTGATAACAAGCTCTATGCCATAAAGATAGGTGCCAGTGAATCGTTATGGAGCTTTGCCGGCGATAAATGGTTTTGGGCTGCTCCCCTAGTTAACGAGGGAGTTGTTTATGCCGGCTGCCTCGACGGCAAGGTTTATGCGATCGGGGCGGAAACAGGGGAAAAACTCTGGGAATTTGATGCTGGAAACCCTGTGGTTTCCTCACCTGTTTTGATGGATAATCTGTTGATAGTGGCTGATGAGTTGGGCAGTGTATATGTTTTTGACCTCAATGCTGAGCTCGAGGGTAAGGCAGTAGTGCCGTTAAAGACTATGTCGGTTGGTGCTGCTGTTAGAGGTTCTCTTTGCGCCCAAGAAGGTCTAGTTTACATTCGAGCTCAAGATAACTGGGTATATGTTCTGGATATTGATAGGGGGGGATTAAGTTGGAAATCCCCCTTGAGTATTGAGGAATGAGGGTTAGGCCTAATGGCAGGAGTATGGTATTTAATCATAGGTGACCCGGTACTCAATGGCTTGATTGCCTTAAGTAGCATCCTTTCTCATAATTTTGGGTTAGCGATCATTGCACTTACCATTATCGTTCGTTTAGCCCTCTGGCCTCTTATGAGGCGACAGCTTGAGTCCACCAAAGCTATGCAGAGTATGCAGCCGAAAATTCAAGAATTACAGAAGAAGTACGGTAAGAATCAGCAAAAACTTCAGCAGGAGATGATGAAGCTCTATAAAGAGGCCGGGATAAACCCTATGGGCTGTTTATGGCCTATGCTAATTCAGTTTCCTATCTGGATTGCTCTGTATCAAGCCATTATGAAAGCTTTGGCTACCACTCCAGAGAACTTGCTTGATTTGGCTCAGCATCTTTACTCATGGGAGGTGGTGAGTCAAGCGATTCCGTTAAACAGTCAATTCTTGTGGCTCGATTTAGGACAACCTGACCATACTTTGATTTTGGCTATCATAGTTGGTGGCACAATGTGGATACAGCAGAAGATGACCACTGCCCCAACCGTTGATCCCAGGCAACAGTCAACAAACAGCATGATGTTGCTGATGATGCCGTTTATGTTTGGCTTGTTTACTTTGATGTTCCCCAGTGGCTTGCCGCTCTTTTGGGCAGCTTCCAACGTAATTGGTATTTTAACTCAATATTTCTTCACCGGTGGTTGGGGTTACCTTAAATTCAGTTCTCCGTTTCGACCAACCCCAGTGAAATAGAAATGAACCCGCATTGCAGAGACCGTCGCATATTACGCTGGCAATAAAGCAAATTGCTAAAGGGAGATCGGACTATGGAAGAGATTGAGATAATTGCTGCGACAGTAGAACAGGCAATAGAGAAGGCAGAGGCGCAGTTAGGGGTGAGCCGAGACCAATTTGAGGTGGAGGTTGTTAAAGAGGGGAAGTCGGGAATTTTGGGAATGGGAAGTAAAGAGGCTCTGATTAGAGTGGTTCCAGTGAACCGGCAGGAAAGGGATGTGGTCAAGGTGGTCACGGAAATTCTAGAAAAGTTGCTTGAGTTGCTGGAGGTAGCAGGCAAGGTTGAAGTGCTATCCGATGAGATCCCTCTGGCTTTGAATATTGAAGGTGACGATCTGGGTATCTTGATTGGTCGACGAGGTCAGACTCTGGCATCCCTGGAATATATTACTAAGCTTATGGTGGCTGGACGGTTAAAGGCCTGGCTTCCATTAAGAGTCGATGTTGGGGGATATAAAAAACGCCGTCGTGATTCCTTGCAAAGATTGGCCTTGTACCTAGCTGAGCAGGTGAAATCAAGACGCCGTGCTATAACTATGGAGCCGATGCCTGCTGACGAACGCCGCATCGTTCACTTAATGCTGGCTGATAATCCCGATGTCACAACTCATAGCATAGGCGAGGGTGAGAGCAGGAAGGTGGTTATTTTACTGAGACAGACGTAGCTATGTTCCGAGAAGTAAACAGTAAGATTAACTTTCTTCAACTCGAAGAAGATATCCTCCGCTTCTGGAAAGAACACGGAATTTTTGATAAAAGCATCGATATAAGAGAAGGGGGACCACACTATGCCTTCTATGAGGGTCCACCTACAGCGAATGGTAGCCCGGGAGTTCATCATGTACTGTCTCGTCTATATAAGGACGTTGTGTGCCGGTACAAGACGATGAAGGGTTATCATGTGCCACGAAAAGCAGGGTGGGATACCCATGGCTTGCCCGTTGAGTTAGAGGTGGAAAGCTCTCTTGGCCTCACCAGTAAGGCTCAAATTGAGGAGTATGGGGTGGCTCGATTCAATGACCATTGTCGCCAAAGCGCATTCAAGTACATTAAGGAATGGGAGGCCATGACTGAGCGCCTTGGCTGTTGGTTAGACATGGAGCATCCTTATGTAACCTTGGACAATAGCTATATTGAATCCTGCTGGTGGATAATGAAGAAGCTGTGGGATAAGGGCTTGATTTATCAGGGCTACAAAGTAACACCGCATTGCCCTAGATGTGGCACATCTCTTAGCTCCCACGAGGTAGCTTTGGGCTATGAGGATGTGGATGACCCGTCAGTCTGGGTAAAGTTCAAGCTTGACCTGACACAGCCTGGGGGAAGCGAAACTGCTCGCTCTCTTCTCTCCTCAGCCGTGCCTACTTATCTGCTTGCCTGGACTACCACCCCATGGACGCTGCCTGGAAATACTGCTCTGGCAGTGGCTCCCGAGGCTGATTATGTGGTGGTGGAGGTAGAAGATGGGTATCTCATTTTGGCCGATGCTTTGCTTGAGCAGGTAGGGTTGGGTGGATACAAGGTAGTGGAGAAGGTAATTGGGGAAGATTTAGTTGGAATGCATTATGAACCTTTATATAGCAATATTGACATTCGTTACGTCAAGGGAGATAAGAGGGCTTATCGTGTTATTGAGGGTGATTTTGTGTCCATGGAAGAGGGGACAGGGATTGTACACATAGCCCCGGCTTACGGTGAGATAGATTTCGAAGTAGGCGAGAGGGAGGGGTTACCACTCGTTCATACTGTGGAGTTGAATGGGATGGTAACGACTCATCTAGTGACGGGTTTTACACCTAAGGCACGGGAATATATTCAGAAAAGTGAAGTCCCAGTGATTCTTGGGCCAGCACGACGTAAGCTGGACTTGCCGGGTGCAGGCAAGTTTGTCAAAGATGCCGATAAAGATGTTCTTGATGACTTGAAGTCTCGTGGGCTGCTCTTTCGTAGCGAAAAGATTACTCATACCTATCCTTTCTGCTGGAGGTGTGGAGCACCGCTACTCTATTATGCCAAGCAGACCTGGTACATCAAGACAACTGTGGTGAAAGAGAGGCTTATCTCTGGCAATGCCGAAATAAACTGGTACCCTGATTATATTAAGAATGGTCGGTTTGGCGATTGGCTGGAGAACAACGTCGATTGGGCTTTTTCACGGGAGAGGTATTGGGGGACTC
>CAZXAJ010000054.1:0-5701 GCA_964638975.1 uncultured Dehalococcoidales bacterium | reverse complement strand
GCCGCGCTGGCCGGCTTTCAGAACGACGACGGCTCCTTTGCCTGGCAACTGGCCTTCCCCGACCCGAACTTTATGGCCACGGTGCAAGCAGTGCCCGCCCTGATGGGCAAGGTTTACCCTATCGCCACCACGACCGTCGGAGAGGCTACCGCTGCGCCGGAGACGCTGCCAGAGACCGGGGCTTTTTTGTCCAGCGCTGGCTGGTTGCTCGCCGCCGGGCTGGCCCTGGCTGGCAGCGGCATGGTGCTGCGCCGCCGCCGCTAGCTGTCTCCATAGGGCAGGGCGGGGAGGGTTTCGCTCTCCGTCCTGTCCGCCTAAGGGTGAACATGCCTCAAAAAAAACCTGACCCCAACAAACTCGGACTCGTCCAGGTCTATACCGGAGACGGCAAGGGCAAAACAACAGCGGCGCTGGGCCTGGCTCTCCGCGCCGCCGGCTCTGGCCTGCGGACGTTCATAGGACAATTCATGAAGGGCTCTCCCTACGGCGAGTTGGAGGCGCTCCGGCAGCTAGAGCCCCTCGTCGTCATCGAGCAATTCGGCGACCGCAAACACGTCCGTCCCGGCGAGCCATCGCCGAAACAGATCGCCCAGGCACAGGCCGGCTTGAGGCGCATCGAACAGGTGCTGCAAAGCAACGAATTTGACATCGTCGTCATGGACGAGGTCAACATAGCCTGCCATTTTGGCGTGTTGCCCCTGTCAGAAGTGCTTTGTGTGCTGGAAAACCGCCCGGCCAACGTTGAAATCGTGTTGACAGGCCGCCACGCGCCAGTAGAGATCCTGGAACTGGCCGATCTGGTGACTGAAATGGTCCAGATACGCCATCCCTACCAAAAGGGTCTCCTGGCACGTCGGGGCATCGAGTTCTGAAAAACTATGAAAAAAAATCTCTTGTCGATCGTTCTGATTATCCTGGCCTTTCTGGCTGCACCTGTTTGGGCGCAGGGGCCACACCGCGCCGGGCTTGTCGTCCAATTCCCCGACGGCCAGATTGAAACTTTATGCGTCGAATTTGCCGAGACCGAGATCACTGGTGCCCACCTGCTGGACCGTTCCGGCTTGACTGTGATCCAGGACTATAGCAGCGGCCTGGGCGCCAAGGTCTGCAAGATTGAAGAAACTGGCTGTGACTACCCTGGTGAGAATTGCTGGTGCCAATGCCAGGGCTCGCCCTGTGCTTATTGGAACTATTGGCAGTGGAAAGACAGCCGGTGGGTTTACTCGCCAGTGGGCGCCAGCGACCGCCGCCTGAGTGACGGCGATATAGATGGCTGGATCTGGGGTGACGGCCACAACCCGCCGCCGCAGGTCTCGCTGGACGAGATCTGTCAGGCTGCGGTTGAAACGCCCAAGGCCACCGCCCTGCCCTTTGTGTCACCGCTCGATACGCCGGCAGCCCAACCGGCCATTACCCCCTCGCCATTGCCGACAGCCACCACATCGGCCTCGCCTCTCGTGCAGCCAACCGCCGTCACACGCCCTGCCGCCTCACCCACAGCCACAACCGCTGCGCGAGTATACGTTCCCAACATCTCGGGGGAATCGACGGTCTCGAAAAATCCCGAGGCCACCCCGCCTCCCCCACCCGATCGCTATACCGGCCTCGCCGGTGTGCTGGCTGCCATGGGTCTGATCGTATTGACCGTCTGGCGGCGGCGAAAAGGAGTGTGATTGTGTTCCACGTGGTGGCCTGGGTGCTGTGGCTCGCAGCCTCGGCGATGGTTCCGCTGCTGACGCAGCACCCGTTCTACCTGGCCCTGACAATGGCCGGAGCCTGGCTGGTTTTTCAAACCGTGCGACAGATCTCGCCCGAGGCGGCCATGTGGGGATCTCTGATCAAGCTGGCATTGTTCATCTGGGCTTTTACCGTGCCCTTTAATGCCCTGAGCGTCCACACCGGGCAAACCGTGCTCTTTAGCCTACCCGACCGCTGGCCGCTCATCGGCGGTATCGTCACGCTGGAGGCTATTCTCCAGGGCCTGATCAACGGCCTCAAACTCTTTACGTTGCTGCTGATTTTCGCCACCTTTAACGCTGGCGTAGACCACTACCGCCTGCTGCGGCTCACGCCGGCCTTTCTGTACCACGTGGGCGTCATCACCTCCATTGCTGTGACGTTTGTCCCCCAGATGATGGTCGCCGGAAAAGAGATCCGCGAGGCCCAGACGATCCGCGGGCATCGCTTCCGTGGTCTCCGAGATCTACTCCCTCTCTTTGTACCCTTGCTCACCGGCGGACTGGAGCGAGCCGTCGGACTGGCAGAGAGCATGGAAGCCCGGGGGTTTGGTGGCAACGTGCAAGACGTTTCGCCCCGCAAAGAGTTGTTGACCAAGATCGGCACTTTGGCCGCGCTGTTGCTGGTCCTGGCCGGCGCCTTTTGGTATGCCTACTTTGCAACGACGCAAGAGATCGGCCTGGCATTGATCGGAGGAGGCATCGGCTTGTTGATTTATGTCTTTTGGCAGCTAGGCCGCCGCGTGGCGCGCACCCGCTACCGCCGGGACATCTGGCGACGGCGCGACACAGCTCTGGCCCTGGTCAGCCTGGCGCTGGGCGGGGGACTGCTGGCTGCCCGGCTGGCGGCGCCGTCCTGGCTGAGTTACTCACCTTACTCGCCTGCTTCCATCTGGCCGGACTTTAACCTGGGGCTGGGATTGCTCACGCTATTGGTTGCCGTGCCAGCGTTATCATTGGGAAAGAGCCATGATTGAATTACAAAACGTCACCTATCGCTATCCAGAGAGCGCGCTTCCCGTGCTGCATGACCTCTCACTGACTGTAGAGGAAGGAGAATTCCTCCTGGTCATCGGCCCGTCGGGCAGCGGCAAGTCCACGCTGCTGCGCTGCCTTAACGGGCTGGTGCCTCACTTTTACGGCGGACAGTTTGCCGGGCAGGTGCGCGTCTGCGGCCAGGATCCGGTGGCTGCCGAGCCACGCCGCATGAGCCGCTACGTCGGCTTTGTGTTCCAGGATCCCGAGGCCCAGTTCGTCGTGGATGCCGTCGAGGATGAGCTGGTCTTTGCCCTGGAGAACCACGCTATCCCGCAAGCCACCATGCGCAAGCGCGTGGAAGAAGTACTCGATCAACTCGACATCGCCCACCTCCGAAGCCGGCGGGTGAGCACCCTCTCGGGCGGCGAGAAACAACGGGTAGCCATTGCCGCCGTATTGACACTCCAACCTCAGGTACTGGTGCTGGACGAGCCAACCTCACAACTTGACCCCCAGGCGGCCGAGCAGGTGCTAGACGCACTGGTGCGCCTGAATCACGATCTGGGCCTGACCATCATCCTTTCCGAACACCGGTTGGAGCGCGTGGTTCAGTACGCCGACCGCGTCTTGTATCTCTCAGGCAACAGCCGGCCGCCGCTCTTGGGCGAGCCCCGCGATGTTCTCGACCAGGTGGAGCTCACCCCACCGCTGGTCTCGCTGGGCAAAGCCCTGGGCTGGCAACCCCTCCCTCTCACCCTCAAAGAAGCCCGTCCCCACGCCCGCAAATTCGAAAGAACCCTCCGGTCACCCGATCAATCAACCAACCAGCCAACTGTCCCCCCCCCCACCCCACCCTCTTCCTCCCCCTCCATCCAACTCTGCGACGTGTGGTACGCCTACAATGGCCACGAGGCCCTCAAGGGTGTCAGCCTGGACATCGCGCCAGGGGAGTTTGTGGCTCTCATGGGACGCAATGGCGCGGGCAAGACGACACTGCTCAAGCAGATCATCGGCCTGCTAAAACCAAAGCAAGGGCAGGTCAAAGTGATGGATCTTGACACGCGCCGGACCGACCAGCAGGCCCTCATCGCCCACGTGGGCTATGTGCCACAGAACCCGGGCGCGCTTCTCTTTGCCGACACAGTGCGGCAGGAACTCGACTTTACCCGGCGCAGCCGGGGTATGGCGCTGGGCGGCTACGAGTCATTGCTGGAGACCCTGGACCTGACCACCCACACCGAGCGTTACCCCCGCGACCTGAGCGTTGGCGAACAACAGCGAGCCGCCCTGGCCGCCGTCCTGGTCGCCGATCCTGAGATCATTTTGCTGGACGAGCCAACGCGGGGGCTGGACTACCGGCAAAAAAAAGCCCTCGTTGCCTTTCTGCAAAGGGAAAAGACACGAGGGCGCACCGTGATCATGGCCACCCACGACGTAGAACTTGTGGCCACCTGCGCCGACCGGGTGATCTTGTTGGGTGACGGTCAGGTGGTCGTAGACGGCTCGACCCGCGAGGTCATGACCGACTCGCTGGTCTTTGCCTCACAAGTGAACAAGCTGTTCCGGGACGTACGTTTCCTGACCGTAAAAGACGTACTGGCAAGCTGTAGATCGGGCTAAAAAATTGGCATGAAACGTTTGCTAAACACTCTCATTCTTGGCGTGGCCAGCCTCATCGGCGCGATCTCGTTTCTATACCCTTTCTATCAACCACCTGCGCAAAGCGCGGGCGGCGGGATCTCGCACGGCAGCGACGCGCCGTTCATCTTTGGGCTGCTGATCTTGTTCTGTCTGGGGGCAGTGCTGGGCAACCTGGAATCGCGCCACTTTAATTCCAAGATGGTAGCCGCGCTGGGGATCCTCACTGCCATCAACGCCGTGCTGCGAGCCGTGCCCGGCCCAGCCGGCTTTTCCGCCCTCTTTTTCCTGCCCGTGCTGGTTGGCTATGTCTACGGCTCCACGTTTGGCTTTCTGCTGGGCGCGTTGTCGCTGCTCGTGTCGGCCCTGATCGGCGGCGGTGTGGGGCCGTGGATGCCCTACCAGATGTTCGCTGCCGGCTGGGTGGGCCTCACTTCTGGCTGGCTGCCGGACCTGCGTCGCTGGCGGGGAGCTGAAGTGGCCATGCTGGCCGCTTGGGGACTGGTCTGGGGCTTTTTCTTTGGCGCGATCATGAACCTCTGGTTCTGGCCCTACATCTTTACGCCCGGCGAAGAGAGCCTGTACTGGCAGCCAGGGATCGGCCTGCTAGAAACGCTAAAGCGATACACTGCCTTTTACGCCCTCACCTCCCTCTGGTGGGATCTGGCGCGCGCGGGAGGCAATGGGCTGTTGTTGTTGTTTTTTGCCGCACCCATCGTCAAATTGCTGCGGCGATTTCAGCAAAGGTTTCACTTTGAAGCCACCTAAAGAAAGGACGCAATGCCAGGCCCAACTGACATCCCACCACCGGTCGGCATAGATCCCCTAAAAGCCGCCTTCGACAAGACGCTGGCAGCCGCCGGCTTGCTGGCAACCATGCCGCTTCTTGGATTGGCGGCCCTCGCCATTGCGATAGACGGGCTGCTCTGGGTCGAGGACAGAGGCCCCATTTTCCACCGGGAGACACGCATCTCGGCTCAAGATCCCTTCTCCCTGTACAAGCTTCGTACCATGCAGGTAGTCGCCATCGAGGAGGCCCGCCAGCGCGGTCTGACCGTCAAATACCTGGAACGAGAGAACCAGGGCCACACACGAGTAGAGCGCTATCTACGACGCTGGTACCTGGATGAGCTGCCGCAGCTTTTCAACATCCTGCGGGGAGAGATGAGCTTTGTTGGCCCAAGGCCGCCAGCTCCCTTTGAGTACGAACGCGAACTGGCCGAGGGAAACGTGCGCAAACGTCTGACACGGGCCGGCCTGGTAGGGCTGCAACAAGCGCACAAAGGACGCACCTCGAGTTTCGAGGAAGAGATTGCTCTCGACTATGAATACGTGGCCCGGGTAGGCAC
>CAZXAJ010000053.1:0-5750 GCA_964638975.1 uncultured Dehalococcoidales bacterium | reverse complement strand
AGGGTGGCCGGTTTGCTCCGTGAAGGCGGCCGATTTGGTCCGAAATACGCATACTTGCTGGCTTGTCGTTTTCCGGTGGCTCAGCATTCGTTGAAGATGGACACGTTACCAATTTACCGCCTTTAGAAAAGCCGCTGAAAGTTCACCCCAAACTTGACTCAGCTTTGCAGCAGTTGTTTTCTGAGCATAAGAATGGGCCGATAGCAACTGAGGCATTTGCCCAACAGAGAAACATTGATTTTGTAGACAACTTGGTGACGGTGACCATCGAGGCTTTCCCGGGAGAGCTTGATAATGCCTGCATTGCAGCGGTGGCCCTGGGTGCTGATATTGAGGCGAGTTACGAGAATTTAGTGCGCGTTCTGGCTCCCGTATCTGCTCTCATTGACCTTGCTGAGAGTCCGGCTGTCAGCTTTGTTCGTCTGCCCCAGAGGCCAGTGCCACTTGTTGTTAGCGAGGGCATGGGACTCATCAACGCTGATGATTGGCATACTTACGGCTACACTGGAGCCGGGGTGAAAGTAGGTATCCTCGATGGTGGTTTCAAAGGCTATACCGTGCTTTTAGGCAGCGAACTGCCAGCCTCCGTAACCACGCAATGGTTTGGCAGCGGTGGAACCGAGGGAACAAGTAATCACGGTACCGCCTGCGCTGAAATAGTCTATGATATCGCACCTGCTGCTGATTTCTATCTGACTAATTTTGATGATGAAATCGACTTTGGCAATGCGGTTGACTGGCTAATAAGGCAAGGAGTTGATGTTATCTCTTGCTCTATGGGTTCTCCTATCGGGGGCCCTGGCGACGGCACTGGCTATTTCTGTGATATAGTCACCGATGCGAGAGCTTCCGGCATTATTTGGGTCCAAGCCGCTGGCAACAGTGCTCAGAGCCACTGGCAGGGTGATTGGCAGGACACGGATAGCGACAACTGGCTCGAATTCAGTATGGGTGACGAAACTAATAACATAGATGATACATACATCTTCGATGTGATTAAGGTCTACCTGAGATGGGACGATTCGTGGGGTTATTCCGGTAATGATTATGACCTTTATCTTTATGAGGAAATAGATGGTTTGTTGTACGAGGTCGCAAGATCCGAAGACCCGCAGGATGGCAATGATGACCCCGTTGAATCTTTAAGCTGTCTTTCCTTTGGAGGGAATTACCACGTAGCAATAAAGCGTTGGTCGGCTGTTGGAACGTCTGAGTTTCATCTGTTCACAATTTATTATGATTTACAGTATCAGGTAGCTTCGGGTAGTGTTTGTGTGCCTGCTGATTCCCCGGATGCAATGACAGTAGGTGCAGTGCCATGGTATGACCCCGATTATTTGGAAAGCTTCAGTTCACAGGGTCCCACTATGGATGGGAGGGTGAAGCCCGATATAGTAGCCCCTGATGGTGTTAGCACAGAGGTTTATGGCCTCTGGGGCTTCTCTGGCACCTCCGCTTCTGCTCCCCACGTCGCAGGTGCAGCGGTTCTGGTGAAAGACGCCTACCCTTCATACACGCCAGATGAAATACAGGCCCTTCTGGAAGGGCGGGCAACTGACCTTGGATATACAGGTAAGGACAATCTCTACGGTTCAGGTAGGCTCAATTTGGGTAGTCCTAGCCCCCCGCCTACTCCAACGCCGACCCCGACACCAGCGCTTACGCCTACGCCTACGCCGATGCCTACACCTACGCCGACGCCTACACCAACACCAACACCCGCGCCTACACAGACACCTTCACACACTCCGACACCGACACCGATGGGAGGAGTATTATTCTTTGATGACTTCAGCGATCCGTTGAGTGGTTGGACAACAGGCAGCTACACAGGAGGTTGGGTTGATTATCAGGATGGTTGGCTTCACATAGAAGATTATACATCCATCGGTAGTTGCACCTACTCTGACTTGTATCAGTATTTCAGTGACTTTGCCCTCGAAGTGGAAACGAAGCTAGTGGCAGGGACTGACGATAACTGGCATCAAGTATTTTGCCGATGCGTCGATGATAACAACTACTACAATTTCGGCATCAGTGCCGATGGGTACTATGCTATAAGCCTGTGGCATAACGGTGAACGAACTAGTCTCTCAGGTCCACCGACATGGTCGGGTTATATACAAGAGGGATGGGATGTGACCAACCTAATGCATGTAGAATGCGAGGGGAATACCCTCCGCTTAAACGCCAACGGGCATTTACTAGTGGAGGTCAATGACAACACTTTCAGCAATGGATATATTGGCTTGGGAGTAACTTCGTTGGCAGAAGGCTATAGTGAGGTGGCATTCGATAACTTAGTAGTCACGTCTATTGTTTCTGTTACGCCTACACCAACGCCAGTGCCTACGCCTACACCCGCGACGACTCCAACACCCTCAATAACGCCAACGCCCACACCGATACCCACGCCGAGTCCGACACCTACGCCAGCACCAATACCGACGCCTACGCCAACACCGACTCCTACGCCTACGCCAACACCCACGCCGAGCCCGACACAACCGCCTTCATCGGAACTGGGGGAAGCCTTGGACAACACTGACCTCGAATGGGCCACCGGTGGGGACGCGGACTGGTTCGGGCAGACTGAGACCAGCTACTACGGCGGCGACGCCGCACAGAGCGGTGCGATAACTCACAATCAGGAGACGTGGCTGCGGACAACTGTCACCGGGCCCGGTACCATTTCGTTCTGGTGGAAGGTCTCATCGGAAGCGAACTGGGACTTCCTGGAGTTTACCTATGAGGACGAAACGGGGTCTCATACCTCCAGCATAAGCGGTGGCAAAGATTGGAGGGAAGTAGTTGTTGAGATTGTTGGTTCGGGAACGCATGCTCTTGAATGGCGGTATTTCAAAGATGTCATATACAGTCAGGGCGAAGACACTGGCTGGGTCGATAAGGTGGAGTGGAATCCGGAAGGAAGCCCAGAACCGTCACCTACTCCAACGCCTACACCAACCCCAACACCCACGCCTACACCGATGGGTTACGCAGACATAATGGTGACTATCCTTTCGCCAGTTTTCGGCACAGACGTTCCTTCTGGCCAGGATTTCGATGTGATTGCTAGTGTGGTCAACATTGGCGACCTTACCGCCGAGGAAGTATATGCGTACATATACCCTGGGGATCATACCTCGCTGGTTGACGATGTGAACTGGAGAAATTTGGGCGACATGGAGCAGTATGACGAGGAAACGGTCTCCTGGACGCTGCACTGCGACGGTACTGGCCAGGCGGGTTGCTCTGGTACGTATGAAACGATACAAGTATTTGTAGAAACGAGCTCTCCCGAGGGAACAGCGTTCCCTAACAACGAAGAAGTAGTAACCATTATTCAGTACCCAGCGGCGCACCTCGTGGCGACCATCGGCGAGATGACTCCCGTGGTCTGGGTATGCGATGAGTTCGTCGTGCCCTATACCATAGAGAACACCGGCCAGGCGGATGCCTGGGAGGTCACCGCGACGCTGTCTGTGTTCCCCGAGGGCAGTATCCGCATTGCCGCGGGTGAGGGTGGATACACCCAGTACATCGGCACCATAATCGGCTGGGGCACTGACGACCCCTACGAGGGACAGTTCATTGTGCACTGCAAGCAGGCCTGCGAGAGCACCATCACCATAACCCCCGCAGGCTATGACGAGTGCGGGTATCCTGAAATGGAGCCAGGCTTGGCAATACCGGAGATGTGCATCGAGGCTGGCAGCGAGATTGTGTGGCAGACCGACATCGGTATGCCTACACCTACACCTACACCTACACCCACACCTATACCCATCCCAACGCTGACACCGACACCATACATACCACCTCCGCCTCCACCACCGCCACCTCCGCTCACGCCAACGCCTACATCTACTTTTTTACCTGACTTGGTCATCACTGATGTAACTCCAGATCCGATTTATGGCTATACGGACCAGGCAATAAATTATTCAGTGACCATTG
This sequence comes from uncultured Dehalococcoidales bacterium, assembly GCA_964638975.1. Taxonomy (GTDB): domain Bacteria; phylum Chloroflexota; class Dehalococcoidia; order GIF9; family AB-539-J10; genus RBG-13-51-36. Next base: position 1,790 of record CAZXAJ010000053.1, on the reverse strand, counting down.
AGAACCAAGGAATGGGGGATACTGGTGAACTGTTTTTATATGTGGACTTCTATGCTGATCTCGATTCCCCCCCGCTTCCTGGTGTCATAGGGGATGACTGGTATGAAGTTGTAGGAGGCCTCACCGCTGGTGAAAGCGTGACAAAAACATTCCCCGTTCTCACACCAATCATCTACCACACTTCTGGTGAACATAACCTCTGGGCCCAAGTTGATACTGATCAGTTCGTTGTGGAGTCCAACGAGGGTAACAATATATATGGACCTGTTTCAGTTTTAGTAGGGCCGAAACCTCTTCCCCACTGGTTCAGGGGATATGTTACTATCAACGGCGCAACGGCTCCCGCGGGGACTGAAGTTTCAGCATGGATAGACGGCGAGGAATATGAATCGGGGGTTACGGATGTTGACGGGCGGTACGGCTACGGTGACCCGGATCTGTTCCGTGTACCTGCGGATGCCCCGCATACGCCCGAAAAGGAAGGCGGTATCGATGGTGAGACAGTTGAGTTCTTAGTGCAGTTTGGTGGCAACTGGTATGCGGGTGGAACTGCCACTTTTATCTCCGGTGCGGCTACTGAGCTAGATCTAGCTATCGGCCCCGAGGCCACCCCTATGCCCACGCTAACGCCGGCACCAACATCCACGCCAGCACCAACACCTATACCAACCCCTTCACCAAAACCTTCCACATCGCCACCACCGGCACCACCTCCCACTCCAACGCCTGCGCCTGTAGGTTATCGGGATGTTCCCCTTAATCAGGGTTGGAATCTTATATCGTTGCCAATTGTTCCAGCCGACTCGGACATTGAAGTTATCCTTGCTGGCATCATGGATAATGTCAAGACAGTCTGGAACTATGACTTGAGCAACCCGGGTAACCCTTGGACATCATGGGCTCCAGTGTGGGGCGGTGACCTGACGGAAATGGTTGACTGCAAAGGTTACTGGATCGCCATGAAGACAGCAGATATACTTCGTGTTGAGGGTAATCACGGCTTGATATTTGGTAACCGTAATGTTCCAGTGATTCCCCATCGCTTCGCAGGTTATGTTTACATCGATAGTTTGCCTGCTTCCGAAGGGACTGAAGTCTCGGCGCGAATAGACGGAGTCGAGTATGCCTCTGGGCTAACAGATAATCAGGGCAGGTATGGCTATCCTTTTACACCGTTCTATGTACCTGGGGATGACTCGGATACGCCCCAAAAAGAAGGCGGTATCGATGGCGAGACAGTTGAGTTCTTAGTACAGGTTGGGGGCAACTGGTATCTGGGTGGTACCGCCACTTTTGAGCAGGGTGCTTTCACCGCTGATATGGACTTGGTTGTAGATACCACCGAGATCACTTTAGGGCATAGAGACATTCTCCTAAACGAAGGCTGGAACCTTATCGGCCTACCGCTCGTTCCTGCTAACACAGACATCGAGGTTATCCTTGCTGGCATTATGAACAACGTTAAGACAGTCTGGAACTACGACCTGAGCAACCCGGGTAATCCCTGGACATCATGGGCCCCCGTGTGGGGCGGTGACCTGACGGAAATGGTTGATTGCAAAGGTTACTGGATAAGCATGAAGACAGCAGATACTCTAACTGTATGGGGTACCTCAAGCTAATTATGCGAGTAGAGTAAAACGCTTAGAGACATATTAGTGCTTATAACAGGCTAAGCATTGTTCCTTAGTCAGCCCACATGTTCAAGCTGGCGCTTAGCTTTGGCTTTTGGCGGACCTTGTATCTTGGTTTAGTTATGATGGAAACTAGTCAAAGTGGAAACTGGGTGC
>CAZXAJ010000052.1:0-6618 GCA_964638975.1 uncultured Dehalococcoidales bacterium | reverse complement strand
TTTTCTTTCTTGATCCCGAAAACACAGCGAAGCATCCAGTAAAAAGAGTGAAGGGAATGTTTGTGGCGAATAGTATGAACAGATAAGCCAGTGGTATCCACAAGACTGAGGAGTTGCCGAGTCTTGTATTTCCTGATATGCCCACCGGGGAAACCATAATAATCTCCTGATAACTTCCAACAGATGGTTTCAGCAAAGTAATGAGGCACGCTAATCCCGATAGCGCCGTCGTTGCTTAATACCCTGACCAATTCCCCAACCGCGCTCTTATCTTCTGGGATGTGCTCCAGAACCTCGGAACAAATGATTTTGTCAAAGCTGCCATTCTTGAACGGTAATTTTGTCACATCCGCTATGATTAGATTATATGTGCCTTTGAAGTTCTTTTGCTCTTTTAATCCATCTAAGACGTACTTGTTCTTTTTGATACACTCTGTATCGATATCAAAGGCGACGATGGAAGAATGATTTTGCTTATATGCTTCCCAAGAGTGTCTTCCATTACCACAACCGGCATCTAAAATGAGGTCCCCATCTTTGACACCCAAAAGGCCGAGTTCTACGGTAATCATTCTGTAATCACCTCTTGGTATACTTCAAGTGTTTTTCTGGCAGCTTGCTCCCAATTGAATTTGTCTTCCACTCTTTTCCTCCCTGCCTCCCTCATCCGCTGTTGTGCCTGTTCATCGTTGAGCAATTGCTTGATTGCCGCAGCTAGGGCATCAGCTCTTCCTGAAGGCACTAGCATACCTGCATCGCCTACTACCTCAGGCAGAGCCCCGCCAGTGCTGGCTATAACGGGAGTGCCGCAAGCCATGGCCTCAGCGGCAGGTAGCCCGAAGCCTTCATAAAGGGAGGGCACTACTGCTATTTGGGCTGCGGAGTAATATTGTACCAACTCCTCGCGTGTCAGCCGCCCGGTAAACCTTACCAGCCCATCTAAATCGAGCTTTCTTACCAACTTCAGGCCATATGAAGGCAGTGGCCCTACATCATCTGTATACGTGGAGTGCCGCTCTGCGTCATCTACAATGGTTAGCTTTATCCCGTCTTTTTCCAGTAATTGTAATGCTTTCAGAAGATAAAGTACCCCCTTCTTTCTATCGTCAGTATTGCCCACCATAATCAGACCATCCCGTTTTCGGCTTGCCTTATCGTTTATACTGTGAAATTGGGTATCTATGCCATTGTAGACCACTCTCAATTTGTCAGCGGGCACTTTGAAGAAATGTTCTGTTTTTCCGGCAGCGCTTTGAGATACTGTGATTATTCGTTCAAGGCGCCGAGATACAAAAGCTTGCATTCGGATGAAGGAATAGAATTTTCGGATCCTCCACCTCTCTCTCAACCCATTGGCCTGTTCCAGGTCAGCCTCCCTATCTATGGGGAGCGGATGGTGTATGGTAGCTATTACTGGTATATTTAACCTTTTCATCAAAAGAAGTCCGTAGCCAAGGCTTTGATTGTCATGAATAATGTCAAAGCGTCGCTGTTTACAAAGCTCTTTTATCTTGGCATAAGCTCTGAGGCTAAATGTCAAAGGCTCGACAAACATTCCCTGGCGGGTGGCGCCTACTTCATACAAGTCTATAGGGTTCCGTACTTTGGGGAGATTGGTTCGCAGAGAGCTTTCTGGATGATACACGCTCAAGCTTTTGAGGCGATGCAGGATTACTCCTTCGCTTATTTCAGGGAAGGGTGGACTGGCTATTACCTCTACCTCGTGCCCCATCCGCTGGAACTCACGCGCTAGGTAGTAAACATAAATACCTTGCCCACCGCTATAGGGATTCCCCCTGTAGGTCAGAAGGCAGATTCTCATATCTATTCGGGTGACACTTTAGGGCCAGGTAAGTATAGCATGTTTGTTGAGTTTGCGTATCTTTGGGTCCAGGCCTCTGCATCAAAATTTGGCTTATGGCGCCTTGCTTTTTGTAAACTAATTTCCTATTGAAGAATGCATCCAAGTTGCATATAATTATATGGTATATTCGGGAAGGAGAGGGTAAACAAAATGGATAGATTTAAGACAAAACTTGGAGTAATCCTGGTTATATTGGTGATGGCCGTTGCAGGTAGTGCCTGTGGCCCCGGTGTGGAACCAACGCCGACACCAGGGCCAGGTGGTAATCAGCCACCGGTAATCACGAGTCTGACGCCCGAGCGGGTGCAAGTTCCTCCCTCAAGCGTCGGCTCTCAAAGTATCATCGAGATCCGCTGTGAGGCCTCAGACCCGGATGGCGATTCTGTAAGCTATGGGTGGTCAACCACTGGTGGCAAGTTCAGCGGGACTGGGCCTGTAGTCTCTTGGGTGGCTTCGGAGCATTTAGGGGATTACGAGGTCACAGTCACAGTTGAGGATGGCAAAGGTGGTAGCGCATTTGCCTCTGTAACGATAAGTGTAGTAAGTAACCAGGACCCACAGATTTTAAGTCTGGTTGCTGACCCGTCTGTGGTTTCGCCCCAGGGCAAATCGACCATTACTTGTGTGGCCTCAGACCCGGACGGCGAAGCGCTTACATATCTCTGGAAGGCTAGCGCTGGCAGCATTACCGGGGAGGGTGACATCGTCACCTGGGTTGCGCCGGACACGGCAGGGGAGTCCACCATTACCGTTACGGTTAGCGATGGCAAGGGCGGGCAAAATGCGGAGCAGGTGTCAGTCACTGTAGGTGTAGCTCAAAAGACGGTAACTTTAAGTCCACTGGCTAGCGAAAGCGGCACTGTAACCTCCGAAGCGCAGAAGGACACCTTACATCTCAAAGCTGGGGATAATGAAGACAATGAAGGCTACCGCGCTTTCTTTAGCTTTGATATTACCCAGTTGCAGGGTAGCAAAGTAAAAGATGCCAAGCTCAATTTCACTACAAATAATGTGTTTGGTGACCCCTTTTCCAAGGAAACAGGGGTAGGGCTTGGCGGTTTAAAGCTATATCGCGTTCGTGGTGAACAAGGAGAATTGCCGGATTATAACATAGACCGGGAACAGTTAACTAAGGCACTTCAGGTCATGTGGGAGCCACCGACGGTTGTAGATGTAACCCCTCAAGTAGATAGTGCCGTCCTTGGCCCCGGAATCGTTATCCACATACAGTTTGAAGCTAGCTGGGCATTTAAAACTAATGGTAACCATCTAGTTGATTATATTGAGTGGGGCTTAGTTACGCTTACGGTCACTTATGAAGAATAGTGAGCAGCTATTTCACGATACTCGGTGTGCGTCTGCTCCTTTTTGAACTTCCTGCGGCTAGTCCTCTTTCCTATGAGAATCTGGTAAGGGATTACCAAAATATACCTTAGTGTGGGGCCAGGGTATTTCTATGCCCTCAGCATCAAAGGCTTTCTTGATGCGAAGCCTGAGCTCTCCCATAACTGCCCACTGCTGCATAGGCTTAACATCTCCTAAAATCTTGATATCTATTCCGGAGTCGCCCAGATTATTAACCCTCAGCACCTGGGGAGGACTCTTAATCACCTCGCGCCAGTTCTCAGCTTCAGCGATCTCCTGCCCTACGCGATTTATCACGCTTATGGCGTGGTCGAGGTCAGTGCCATAAGCTACCGAGACATCGAGATTGACCCTGGCGAAGTGTCTAGTGAAGTTGCTGGCTACCCTGATCTCACCATTGGGTATGTGGTATACTATGCCATCCAAATCACGGAGCACTGTTTTCCTCACGCTTATTTCCTCTACCACCCCAGTGGTATCGGCTATCCTGGCTACATCACCCACCCTGTATTGGTTCTCCATTATGATGAAGATGCCAGCAATGAGGTCTCGTACCAGGTACTGAGCGCCGAAGCCGATGGCTATGCCGGCGATGCCGAACCCAGCCAGAACTGGTGCAATGGGTACTCCTACCTCAGATAGGACCATCATGACACCCACTATGACAATGATTACCCGTCCTGTTCCCTTAAAGATGGATAGAAGGGTATCTGTTCTTTTCTGTATCCCTTCTTTGCTTTCCTTATACCTGTTTCGGGCTACGGCACGGTGCACAAAAGGCGGGAGAACTTTACCTAAGGCGAACCACAGCACAGCTCCCACTACTACTATAATAAGGATGCGGATGCCATGGTCTATCAACCAACTGACTACGGTGGCCCAACTCAATTCAGACATTTGCTACCTCCGTTGCTTTTACGCTATCTACATAGACCGACTCTATATTATTTTAAACACAATGGAGCCTGCTGTATAGCTGCTGTGCTCGTTCAGAGACTTAGAACTGAATTTATAGCAGTTTCTAGCTCTCAATAATTTCTTTAGTGCTGGGAACCCGGCCTAGGATGCGCTCGTCAATCCGGGTGGCTGAGTCCAGGGCTCGGCCGAGGGCCTTGAACAGGGCTTCCGCTTTGTGGTGGTCGTTGATGCCGCTGAGCACTTTGGCGTGGAGGTTAATTTTAGCTTCGGAGGCAAGGGAGACCAGGAAATGTCGGACTAAATCAGCGTCCATATCACCTATGGTAGCTTCGTTGAAGACTGCCTCGACCACGCTGTAAACCCTGCCTCCAATATCCACAGCCACCACTGCCAGAGCTTCATCCATAGGCACGACAGCGTGTGCCATGCGGGTGATGCCCTGTTTATCTCCCAGTGCCTGGTTAAAAGCTTTACCCAGGGCGATAGCCACATCCTCGATTACGTGGTGCTGGTCGGGGCCTGAGGCCGATATTTTTATGTCGAATATTCCATGTTGGGCTAGCTGGGTGAGTAGATGGTCGAACATTCTCATGCCAGTGGTGATTTCAAATTGTCCATTGCCATCAAGGTTGAGGGCCACCCTGACATTTGTCTCAGCAGTTTCACGGGTAACTGTTGCTTTTCTTTCAGCCATGTTTAACCTCCTTCAAAACCTTAATCACGGCGTCGGTATCCTCGGGTCTGCCCACGCTAATTCGCAGGCAGTCTTTCAATCTAGGAGTATCGAAATAGCGAACGGAGATGCCCCTTTTCTGCAATTGACGCCAGGTCTCTTTGGCCTTTCCTTTGGGCAGAGAACAGAGGATAAAGTTTCCCTGGGAAGGGTAAGGCGTTAGCCAATCGAGTTCTTTCAGTTTGCCGAATAAGCGTTCCCGTTCAATGACTAGCTTGTTAACATTACTAAGAAGATACTCTATATCTGCCAAAGAAGCTAGCACCGCAGCTTGGGCTGCGACATTGGCATTATAGGGCTGTTTAATCTTCATCAGGTGACCGGCAATTTCTACCGGGAAAATGCCGTAGCCTATTCTCAAGCCAGCCAGCCCGGCCCATTTGCTGAAGGTACGCAAGACTATCAGGTTGGGATAAGCGGGCACTAAATTAGCCACGGTTATATTGCTGAATTCAAAATAGGCTTCGTCCACGACAACAATTTTTTCAGCCTCAATGAGCTCTAAAATTTCCTTATCAGTGGTGGTGGTGCCTGTGGGATTATTAGGCGAGGCAACAAAGATGGCCTTTGTTCTCTTGGTCAATGCCCTCCTTATACCGGCCATATCAAGGGCAAAATCTTCGTCTCTGGACACATCAACCACCCTGCCTCCACAAACATCGGTGCTAAAGGGGTACATACCGAATGTCGGTGGACAGTTGATAACTTCGTCTCCGGGCTTGAGGAAAAGCCTGAGAATAAGGTCGATCAGTTCATCGCTGCCCATGCCGCAAACAATGTACTGGCGGTCCAGGCCAGTATATTTCTCTAAAGCCTTCCGTAGCTCTCTTTGCTCCGGGTCGGGGTAATTATGGTAGTAGGGATAAGTGGCTAAAGCTTGATAGACTTTGGGAGAGCAGCCATAGGGATTCTCGTTGCCATCGAGCTTTACTACTTTATCCGCGGGCAATTCGGCTCGTTGGCTCAAAACTTCCGTAGGCTCGACAGGGGTGTAGCTCTCCATGGTTACGAGCTCGGGCCTTATAAGTTTTTTTATGTCCACAACAGGAAATCCTAAATTCCAAGCACTAAATCCTAAACAAATCCAAATACCTGAATTGAAATATCAAAACTTGTTTCGAATTTTGGTCATTAGTGCTTTGTATTTGTTTAAAGTTTGGGATTTCGTGCTTAGTATTTATCACTGTTTTGCTCTTTTACGTTCGTTTAGCATTCCTGATTTCTATTGCCTGGGCGTGGGCATCAAGCCCCTCAGCCCTGGCTATTACCGCAGCAGCTTGGCTCAACTCACGCATGGCGGGCTCGTCTAGGGCGATGATATTGGTAACCTTCAGGAAGTCTGTAACACCCAGAGGAGAACCGAAGCGAGCACTGCCCCCGGTAGGTAATACGTGGCTGGGACCAGCAACATAATCACCTAAAGCGACAGGCGAATTCTCGCCTATGAAAATACAGCCGGCATTGTGAATTTTGGGGATTAAAGTTGAAGCATCGGATGCCATAAGGGAGAGGTGCTCAGGAGCGAAGAGATTGACCAGCTCCACTGCTTGGGCCATGTCGTCAACAAGCACAAGCATCCCTGTATCAATAGCTGTCCTAGCGGTAGAACGCCGTTTTAATTTTCCCAATTGTATCTCAATTTCCTTGTCTACTCGTTCAGCCAAGTCAGCCGAAGTGGTAATCAAAATTACTGAAGCCAGGGGGTCATGTTCAGCCTGAGCCAGGAGGTCGGCGGCAC
>CAZXAJ010000051.1:0-6718 GCA_964638975.1 uncultured Dehalococcoidales bacterium | reverse complement strand
AGTGGCTAGCCCCGCATCAAGCGCATGAATGGGCAAAGGGTCCGGCCAAGGTTCAACCGAACCCGAATTTACTTAAGGAGGGACCCAAGATGATCCGTAGTGTAGGTATTGACTTACACCAGGGGCGACACAGGGCGCGCTGTCTGGATGAGAGAGCGCAACCCTGTGATAGCTTCAGCTTTCAGACCACGCCGGAGGGACTGGCCACCCTGGAAGAGCGCGTTTTCCGGGAAGGCGCCAATCCCATCATAGTCCTTGAACCCGCAGGCTTGCCCTGGTTGATGGTGGCTGTCTACTTGCGATCTCGCCATCCTGATTGCCGGTTGGTGAAAGCCAAGACGCAGAAAGTGGCCGCCCTGCGGCGGTATCTGCGAGGGCCGGTCAAGAGTGATCGTCTCGATGCCCTTACCCTGGCCAAAATGCCTTTCATCGACCCGGAACAACTTAATGAGATTTACTTACCTCCCGCCGAAATCCATGCTCTGCAACGGCTTACACGCCAACGGAAGCGGATAGAACAGGATATCACTGGTCGTAAGGTTAGGATTTCTGCCATCGTTGACGGATACCTGCCCGGTGTGCGTCGAGCTTTTAATGACGTCTGGTCATCTCCGGTCAGGGCTTTCCTGAGGTCCCGGCTTAACCCCTTTGTCGTAGTTAGGGACGGTGAGGAGTCTCTCCATGCCTTCCTGAGCAAAGCCAGCCCCCGGAGCAAATGGAGCAGTACGCAGACCAAGTTGGTTTTTTGGGCATGTCAGAACTTGGCTGCTGTATGTGAGCTATCTGAGCCAGCTGGAACAGTCAACGAGGAATTTTTCATGAACCTCCAGGATGAGATAGCTCGGGAGTTACGGATGCTGGAAGCGGATGAGTTTGAGTCTGAAGCCCTGGCGCGTCGTATTGCGGAACTCTACCGGAAACTCCACCACTCGGACAACCTGCGCACCATACCGGGTGTGGGAGAACATACGGCGCCGATCTTTCTTGCGACGGTGGGTGACCCGGCACGTTTCCACAATCAATCCGCTTTTGCCAATTGGGAGGGGGTAGTACCGGGAGCCAGGCAATCCTCCGATGTACAAGCCAAGGGGCTGCGGATGACCAAAGCCGGGCCATCCATCATGAGGATGGCTCTCTACCAGGCAGGGGACATAGGCCGTCGGTGGGATCCGCAGCTTGCTGCTGTCTACCATCGCGAGATGGTCTACCACGGTAAGAACCATAGACAAGCGATGGGAGCGGTGATGAGTCATCTGGGAGCCAGGGTGCTGAGAGTGCTTAAAGAGGACAGCCCGTATGAGCTGAGAGATGTTGAGGGTAACCCCATCAGCAAGGACGAGGCCAGGAGACTGGTCCTCTCGAAATACCACGTGTCAGAGGATATCCGGCGAGAGAGAAGGCGGCGTAACCCCAAAGTCTGCAAAGATAGGGAGACAGCGACTTACAGGACAAACGAGGCAGGCAAAGCTCCTCAACCTGTACAAGTTGAAGCCGTCTCCCGATAATAACTCTAACCGAGAAGGTTCAGGAGGTCAAATACTGACTATTGACAACTATTAGGAAATCTGAATGTGCAGCAGCATTATCGGTCAGCCCGTTAAGACCCGGTTAGATGGATGGCCGTGCAGAGTGTAATTACAAAATAGTCCCTCGGGCAACCACCTTATATAGACAGCAGACCCAATCGCTGATCTCTCGATAAGCTCTATTTTACCAAAATCTAGCGAGAATGCCCCGCAGCTTGCTGCGGGGTTATTCACTATCGATTTTTTCTTTCAAATCGTCCCCTTTAATCCTTTATAGAATCTCTCTCCTGTGTCTATGAATATAATCAACAGCCAGAGACCTGGGAAACCGAGGACAAGCAGAATCCATCGCAGTTTGGAGTCTCTTATGTAACGCCATATTGTCTTAATTGGTCTGAACATCTTTTTCTACTGAATTTATTTCGCTAGTAAAGCCAGTATCGTAAGGGAAGTGGTCTCCGTATTAGTATCCGTATGCGGGAGCGGTTTCAGGTTATCATCGTATTCAGTATAAACTCCGCCGTAACGGTTGGAAGCGGGATCGTTCTCCTGAAGAGACAACATGAGCTCAATCACGCTCTGTCTTTCGGGCGCGGACATACCAAGGCTGCTACCCGCAATCACATACAGGGCCAGCTTGTAAGTGTCATAATAACCCTGCTCCACGAATGCCTTATCCTGGAAGCCCAGGTCGTCGAACATCTCTTGCGCTCTTACAAATAGATCAGAAGCCTCGTTTGTATCACCACGATTAAAGGCATTGATAGCGGCCAATAAAAGGCGGTCCGCGTACTCTTGCCAATCTTCCATGTTAAGCGCCGGGCTAGAGGTTTCGGCCCTTACTCTATCGGTTATGCCAACATCTTTAGAACCCCATGCGAACAGGGCATCCCACACTACTTCTCCGGATAGAACGTGCCACCTCTCCAAAGGCCGAAAGGAGTAGCCTTCCATTGCTCGGGCAATGCTTGCGGATGTTTCAGGCGCTGTTTTCATTAATGCCAGGTAGGCAAGATAGTTGTCAGAATATAACCAGTAGACATTTGGATTAGAGTTAGGGCTTTCTCCAATTAAGCCGAGGTCTGGATCATACCCCGCCATCAAGTAGTCTTCCATACGCTGGACGGCATCAGACACCAGAGCATTCTGCGGCTCCCAAGGGCGACAAGCTTCCAAGCCAAGAAGGCCACAGGAAAGGCTTATTGCGATTATAAGACAGAGGATACGTTGCGTCTTATGCCTCCATCATCGTCGCGAATCTCTTTGAGTGCTCTCCACATGATGATACGCCGTCTCCCTTACCGGGAGTCTTTATTGCCAGGGGAAGCTCCAGAAGCATTGGACATAGAGGTGCTGAAGGATGAGAACAGCGATAGCGACGGCACCCAGAAGAATGGTCGCCACCGCGGCTATGAAGACACACATGAAAGCTTGTCTTACCCATCCCAGCAATGGGTTTCGAAGGAGAACGCTCGTAAGTCACCTCCTCTCTTTGGCTATTATATTGGTGAACTAAATACTTCCCTCCGTAGTCCCTCAGGCGACCATACCATATAGACAGCAGTTCCAATAAGCCCCATAGCAAGCATCACGCCGTTAGCCCACGAGAACAAATCCGTAGCGCCAGTCAGATAGATGTCGTTGGCGAAACCTTCAAGAAATCCCACTGAAATCTGCGAAGCTCCCCAGGTAAACATCCACAAGCCCGCCATCCATTGGAAGAACGACGCTCTGAACCATCGCATCTTCACAGCTACGATCCCCATCAGCGCTGTTCCGGCAACGAATCCACCAGCGCAGCCCACTACCGTCCACGCCAGCTTGCTTTCCGTGCCTGCTGTAACGAAGGTAGGTGCCAGGTATTGGGAGTCAAACCATGTGAACGATGCTATGGTCACGCCTATTGCTTTAGCGGCGATCAGGTGGGCGGCTTCGTGGATTACTCTGGTGAATACGAAAAGGGCAAGGAGGAACAAGATTGATTTGGCGATTAGTCGTATTGAACTGTGGTTCTCGGTTGTCATTGGTCTGAGTCTCTGTGAGCAAGCCAATCGATGATATTTATCAGAAACAGCTGGTTGTCACTGAGGGCTATCATATCCGTTGAGAAAGGCTGTGCTCCAGAGACAACGACAACACGACCTGCACTGCACTGGGCTGCCGCCGCAAGCGGAGGATCCTGAGCATAGTGGATGCTGTAGGCATTCCGTTCTCCCTGTACCACAACTTCTGCTGCATGGCTGGTTATAGTCAGGGACGGCAGCCAATCTAAGGTCGAGAACGCTAATTCGGAGATGTTCTGTGTTGTTGGATGTTCAGCTACTGCCGTAGTGCAGATGCCACTCTGCCGGCCATAAAGGAACTTATTCACAAGGTCATTGACGTTGTCGTTGTTCACCACTATGCCGCAGAGCGGTAAGAGTATGTAGTTGGTAGTAGTCACGATACGAAGGCCTGTCTCAACTAAAAATAATGCGCCTCCCCCTGCTTTGACCCAATCTTCCAGCAGTGGCAACTCATTTATCGACAGATAAGAACTTCTGACGATTAGTGTTCCATATTCTGCCAGGACTTTCTCGTTTAGCTGTTCGTAGCCCTCCAACGGGTGTACAGTGTATCCTTTCTCCTGCAATGAATTTATAGCAGTTGTATGGTGAGCGGCGCTAAGATTGTATAGGAGAACATGGTTATAGGAACCAATGACTGGGCCTAAAGGTGCAGTGGAGGCTGTGGGGGGTGGCGTAGTCGTTGGAGTAGCTGTAAGCGTCGGCACAGGTGTGGGGGTTGACGTTGGTATCGGGGTGGGTGTAGATGCTGGTGTCGGTGTCACCGTTGGAGTAACCTCCGCTCCGTCACAGGCTACTGCTGCGATGACAAGCGCTAGCAACAACATTAGGGTCAACACAATCGATAGCTTTCGCATAATGTCCCCTTTTGTACTAATCTATAAATCCGCTGCTGGCCTTAGTCTTAGAATCGCTTCTGTCATTGTCCTCTTACCAACCTCCATGCTGCTCCTGCAATTAGAATCGGTATACCGATAATCATGAAGGCAACACCAACTCCGATGCACGTCTTACTTACCGCCATTCCAATAATAGTGATGAAAAGCCCTATAATGGACAATATGCTCGCAGCCACTATGACCCATGCCAATTGTCCTTTAATGTTTGTTCTCCTCAGCCAAAGGCATCCGCAATTATCTTAACATCTGCCAAGAAAACATATTTATTAAGATATTCTACTACGAGATATACAACGCCGCAAGGGTATCAATTCCGATTTGGATAGGCATAAATCCTACGTTGACATTAAATATCTCTTGAGGGATAACCTAACTGCGAAGGTTACTGATGATTTAAGGTCTAAATTGGACTACTAAAGGTAAGCTTCTTCCCCTACGTATCCTTGATCAAGTTACCGCATAGGGTACTATAAAGCACTGTTGTCATCGGTGTCTTCTTTGAAAGCTTTCAATATGCAATCAGGTATCATAGAGCTGTTGAGCGCGACGGCTTCCTCAAAACTCCCGAGAATCACCTGGCAATCTATCAGGAAGGTAATCAACGTATTCAAGTCCGGGAATCTTACCAGGCCTTGAGCCGGACCTCTTACGGTAAGGAGGATTTGATTGTCTTGAGCCCTATAGAAATCGACGTCCAGATCCATCTCCGAAGCACCCATCTTATGCTATCTGCTAATGAAGGTGTATTCAGAGTAGCTACAATATATGACAATGACAATCACCTGATATTACTCACCTACACCTTACTTTTGTACCATTGTCCTACTGATGGAAAGATGCTTTGGTAGGTGGAAATCGCTAGAGATGGTGCAAAGATATACAAGGTCAGTCACGTTTGAGGACAGTGTAAGACACTATAGAGCAGTTTTAGGATTAACTGATGCTGACCATTCCTTACCCTGACCTGTTCAAAGCGCAAAGGATGAAATACCCCTGAAGCGAGTACCCCTTACCCCATGGAAGTCTATGATGCCCTTGGCCAAGAAAAACACCATCATCAATCCTTCTCAGCTCATCACGCAGACCGAAAACACTTGAAGGAAAATGGGGATAGGTTACTACGAGACAAGGTTTGAGGTCAAATAGTGAATCATCGATAGAGGTATTCACTCCGAATCGCTGAGTGAAGATGCGATTCCGAAACAGGTTGATCCCTCTACCCGTCTTCTCTTTTTCGAACTGAGTGATGAATCTCTTCCCTGTCCAGCGAGCCAGAGGATTATCAAAAGTAGCGGCCAAGGCCAATTTCCTCCACAACCCAGCCTCAGGATTCAAAGTTAGGAAGCTTCCTGCTGTATCACCTTCAATCTCATCGAAGGATGGTGTCTTGCCTTCACTAAATAACCCATGAAAGTCATCAAAGGAATATTCTTCGAATTTAGCGATAATTGCTTGAGCATCTTCAAAGGAATAACGTTCTCCTAACTTTGTAGTAGTCATATTATCCCCCTCCTCTTGCAGTAAATCAGGTTGGCCATCAAATTTACAGTAATTCTTGAGGTATTCTACTGCGAGACTTATAATGCTGCAAGCGGTATGCAGCACGGAGGTTACAGGATGACCCCAATGAAGATACACTACGATGCGGGAGAGCTTTATGGGGAGAAGCTGAAAGGGATGATGGCCTGCACTAAATCACACCGGTGGTACGTCTCGACAGCGCCGTCATCAGTCACTACCGACCCCAAGAAGGTAACTTGTAAGAAGTGTTTGAGGGTGATGGGGAAGTGAATAAACGCTTGAGATCGAGAGTGAGGTTGGTGAGTGAAGAAATTTGGCTTTGAATAGTTTTAACTGTGTGACATGTATAGTAGGTTTAAAAGCTGACTGTTGTAGTGGTTTGTTGGTAGTTTTTTGAGAGTCAGAGCATCAATGATGCTATTACCAGCGTCCTCACCGAACTCGCTATTTCTCTAGGCGTCAACCATCGAATTCCACATTATTTCTGGTTTACCCATCCCAAAAATAGCTTTGCCTTGTGCCAATTTCAGATTTGAAGAATCATTCTGGGAGATAGGTTCATGGGATCGCACAAAAAGCCATTTTGTTCAGTTCGAACTCAGTTGACAGTTGCGAACGAGGCTCAAGCCATACCCGTGAATCAAGTTTCGGGAAAAAGCAACTGTCTTGAAAGTCAAGAGCAAGGCCCCGTGATCTGCGGGATCGC
>CAZXAJ010000050.1:0-6921 GCA_964638975.1 uncultured Dehalococcoidales bacterium | reverse complement strand
CAGGGTGGCCGGTTTGCTCCGTGAAGGCGGCCGATTTGGTCCGAAATACGCAGCTGCGCGACAGGCTACTAGTGGGCGCCTTGCCCACCAGAGGTGCAGGGTGGAGATGTGCCCCTTGCGCACGCTCTTTTCCCTAGAAGCCTCAGCGCTGATGGCCTTGATAGGTAGATAGTCTTCAATTAGTCGGCGGTCATTATTATTGGTCATTCTTGACTCTTCAAAGGTTGGTACAGTGGGCCATGATTGTGCTCACCTCTGATAGTGTAAAAGGCCCCGTGCGATTTTGAGGTGGGATTCCAATGTTATTCAGAAATGGTGATGGTGGCAGGTTCACTCGAGGCCCACTTGCTAGTGCAAACGCCTGCTGGCCTATTCTCGTCCGGGCTAGGTTTAGAATGCAGGCGGCACGTGTCCTGGCAATTGAGACATAGAGAAGACGACGCTGTTCCTCCATCAGTCCTGTGGCTTGAAGAGCTCGTAGATTTGGCATAAGGCCTTGTTCCAATCCTGGGATAAACACAACACAGCCATCTAAACCTTTCGCACCATGCATAGTAAGGATCCGAATTCGTTGAGCCGGATTCTGTGTAGAGCTCGTCAGGCCAAGTCTAGAAGCAACGGCATCAAGTATCTGTAGCTGTCCAGCTTCCGTATCTGACCACAGGTAGCTGAGTAACTCATCTAGATTCATTCCAGAAGGAAGCAGAGTGGCCAGCGTTTGCCATTCCATCAGCGCTGCCTGCCCCGCCTGGCTTCCAGGAGCATTGAAGGTGCTAGATACGATACCAGCGATATCAGTCGCTCTTGATTGAATCGTATCAGAGAAAGCCCAAGTCGACACTTGCTGAACGACGGTCGCAGTATTCTGAACCGCCCGATCCTCTCGCGTCGAAAACACGCCTCTTGGGTAAACCACGTAGAACAAGTCACGGAAATTGAGATTAGCTGATACTATTTTGCCAGCTATATTCGCGCACGTCCTGACACCTACCCCGTGCTGAAGACCCAGGACTATCCTATGAGCCACATAATCCTGGGGGTCTTTCAACAATCTGAGAAGCGAGAACACCAGCCTGGCCATGGATGAGTCGAGCATCCATCCTCCTCTCGGTCTTTCGAACGGCAGCCCAAGAGTCCCAAGTTCCTGAATAAGTGACGGGAGTTGTACACGTGTATTACACAGAAGAATAAGAATATCCTTCGGCGCCAGTCCAGCCGCAATGAGGGCGTGGCAGGATTGAGCAATCGCGCTGGCTTCTTCGGCTCCTGTCGCAAATCTCCAAACGTGAAACGACCCTTGCACAGGGGGTTGGGCTGAGGCATACATAGACTGCAATACCTTAGGCAACCGATTGACGGCTGTAGCCATCAACGAGGACGCAGCACTTAACACTGCAGGGGTGCACCGAAAGCAATGTTGTAGTTGATGGGACGATGCCGCAGGATAGGTTGTTGTAAATCGCTGAATGCCGATAGGCGCAGCATAACGGAAGGAGTAGATACTCTGGTCATCATCTCCCGCCACAAAGAGATTGGCACCAGCGTCGGCAATTCTTTGAACGAACTCCTGATCACATTCATTAAGGTCTTGGTATTCATCTACTATTAGATGCCTAATCCCCGGCAGGTGTCCGGGATCGATGTTACCCATGCGCATCTGGTCTACGCATAGCCGAACGACCTCGCCAGGGAGGACGCAGGAATAGATTAATTTAGTAGCGGAATTGAAGGTTTCAAAGGACTGCTGCTCAGTCCCAGAGACTGGGGGCGAAGCGTAAAGTTGTAGTGCTTGGAGGGTTTGCCAGTGTGCGTCGTATGCCCGGCGTATTTCACTCGCCCTTGCGTTAGTAACGTTTGTTCTCTGAGTGAACTCAGCGTCGAAAACGTTCTCTTGCTCCCAGTCATCCAAAATCGTGGGGTCGGCAGGGAAACCCTGTAATAGGTTTGCGCTTCTAAGAGTACGGAGCGCTAGTGCATGCATGGTTGAAATATTGACGCCTACAGCGCCTTGGCCCATACCGTATTGCGTGCAATACCTGATTATTCGTTGTTTCAGGTCTCTTGCCGTGGCTCGAGTAAATGAAATGACAAAGATCTCTCTTGGCAACACTCCTTGAGATAGCAGGAAGTTTACCCTCTCCTCAATGCAGCGAGACTTGCCTGTTCCTGGACCGGCTATGACTCTGACCCTAGGATTCATATCCCTGGCAGCCTGAAACTGCTGCTGTTCTGCTATCTGTATTTGCTGCGCAGTTATCGGCATGACATCTATCCTCACAAACTCTTATAATCGAAGACCTCGAAATCTTGATGCTGCTTCAATAGCATCTCCACGAATCTCAAAGAATCTTGTTGCTAACACCTCTCGCTTAGCATGGTCGAGCACCTTGACAGGGTTCTGGATAACATGAAGTTCCGGCGTGGACGATAGAGGGTTCCACACAACATAGAGCCAGTAAGTATCAGCCAACTGCTCTGCCTTGTACCATTCATTTGTGGTAAGGCGTATGGGTTGACCTTTGGCACGTCCCTTAACTTCAATTCGTCGTACCTCATATCTCCCCGTCGCGGGGTCGGCATGACCCCGGCTGCGAATATCAAAACCCAGTTTGAGGTGACCAACGCGCTCACACTCCCTACCTTGAGATACCTCATGATTAATTACGTAATCCTCGGCTGCTTGCTCACTCTGACGGCGGATATTGGGATCCATCTCCTCAAGCACCGACTGCAACTGAGGGTCCTGTGCTTGAGCAGGATTTAATACGATAGCTGTAGCCAGATGCCGAACCGGCCCAGGCCGACAGATAGCCAGACGGTTCAACGATTCAAGTCGTTCCTTCTGTGTTCTCTCCAGGTCAGCCAGATCCTGCTCAGCCCGTTGCCGAGCCAAAGCAAACTCAGGGCTCTCGCGCTCTCGGCCACGTAACGACATTACCCGGTCTTGGGCCGCCCGAATGCGTGCGTCAAATGAGCGTTGGAGGTAGTCTCGGCAAATGTCTGCGAAACGGTTCCTGTCATTCTGTACTCGCTGACGGACCTCAAGCTGATAAGCACTTTTCAAAAAGTCCGCTGCTGCATCTGTCTGGACACGGAAAGGAGACAAGATGCCACCCTTGTAACCGGGAAGATTGAGAAGGATATCCGGAGGAATAATCTCTAACTTTCCCTCTTCATCCCTCACGGCAACGACTTCGGCGTGAAGGGTGGCAGTCTCCCCTCGGGAGTTCTGTCCGCGGAGCGATATCTCGAAGAAGTGGAGAATATAGGGAGATGATACCGAAGGGTCGACGTAGAACGCGGTCTGCCCGAGTAGTGGTGCTAATAACTTGTTCAATCTCTCGTCCACCGTGGCGTAGAGAGGGTGTCCGGGGCCAACAAGG
Organism: uncultured Dehalococcoidales bacterium; assembly: GCA_964638975.1. GTDB lineage: Bacteria > Chloroflexota > Dehalococcoidia > GIF9 > AB-539-J10 > RBG-13-51-36. Next base: position 3,538 of record CAZXAJ010000050.1, on the reverse strand, counting down.
ATGGCGTCTAAATGAGCATCTTGGTCAAGGTGTTCCTTGTGAAATGTAATTTTTCGGTAGCTGACTTCCGGCTTGCCAAGTCGCTGCACCGCTCCTAATTTCTCCGAACGAAGGTCTGCGGGCACATGCTCGACCCGCCACAATCCGTCGACACGACCTTCTAAGCGCAGGCTCACTTCCCTGGCGGCAAGTTCAAATTGCCTCTCTACATATTTCGGCATCAGACGGCGTTCCTCAGCCTCGTAGTTGGCGGCCTGGAAGGCTGAGAAGTCCACATTAGCCCTGGCGAGAGCTATACCGGTGGCCTCTTCATACTCTTTCAGTTTCGCAGGGTCTATGCGGTCAATCTGGTCGATATACTCATCCAGCCGCCGAGGGTCATAGGCACAGTTGCGCAACATCTCCGCTAGATTTACATCGTTTAGCGAGAGGATTTCTCCGATAACATCAAATACCCGGTTGCCCAAGGCAGTCCGCATCTGGTCCAGCTTCTCTAGTAAACGATGCAGGATACGCCCCTCGATTACGGGTTGTCCATCCTCGGATTCGGTGGCCACAAAGTTGAAGGCGTGTACATCCCGTTCCTGACCAATCCGATGGATGCGTCCGAGTCGTTGTTCAAGCCGGGTGGGATTCCATGGCATATCGTAGTTTATGAGGAGATGGCAGAATTGAAGATTGATGCCTTCGCCCGCAGCCTCAGTTGCAACGCAAATCTGGACAGCAGTGCGGAATTCTTCCTGAGCTTTCTTGCGCTCGTGGGGGTTCATGCTCCCATGAATTTCACAGGTGGTATAACCCCAGCGACCGAGGTGTTCACGTAGATAACCGACCGTTGCTCTGTGCTCCGAAAAAACTATGAGCTTGCCTCGACCATCCTTAAGCTCATCGAACTGAGCTCGGTTAAGGCACTCTCTCAAAGCAGCTAATTTGCTATCTGAGGCTAGGTCTCTGACGCGACGAGCTACTTCCACAAGGTCTTTTAGAGTGCTGACTTCACTTGTAAGTTGGTCGACTTCGACAGCCGTAGTGAACTCGTCAACAAGGGTGTCCTCTTGATTTTCATCTAAGTCGTCTTCATCCAGTTCTGCATCAACAAGACGCCCTTGCAGTTGAGCTAGTCGTTTGGCCCGTTGTGCAGGGGGCAACGTAATTAATTCCTCGAGCAAGTCCTCTTGCTTTTTCAGTCGCCTTCGTAACGACTCATAGATAGCTTGCGCCGAACTAGCAAGCCTTCTCTGAAATACTGTACGAGCTAAAGCAGCACTCTGTTTTCGGGCGCCTGTTGCCTGAGACAGGAAGCGGTTAATGTACTCCGTGACCAGTTTGTACAGCCCATACTCCTCGGAGTTCAATGCAAAAGTCACAGTATAAGTATGGCGGTCAGGAAAGAGCCGTCTACCTTGAAGGTCCCTCAGGTCCTCTTTTAACCGCCTGAGAGCCCATGGACAGTCCGCTCCCAGTTGGAAAATGCGATGCCTGATATCGGCAGCTTGCTGACCTACCCGATGCGGCTCCGGGAACACGTCTGGATCCAGAAGCCGTAGAAAATGCGCAAAGCGATCCTCGTCACCGTGATGCGGTGTAGCTGTTAGTAGTAAAATATGGTCTGCATAGGCTGTTAGTCGTTTGGCAAGCTGGTAGCGTTTGGTCTCCTCGACTTCCGAACCACGATTGGTTCTTTGCTTCGTATATGCTGAGCACTTGTGGGCCTCGTCGATGATGACCAGGTCCCATCTTTGCTGCCAGACCCTCTCCCTTACCTCTGCTTGTTTAGCATAGTCCAGAGATGCAATTACCCGCGATGACCTCTGCCATGGGTTTACCAATTGCTGTTGGTCAACGGCTGAGAATATGATGTCAAAGGGCTCACCAAACCACCGTAGGAGTTCATCCTGCCATTGGATAGTGAGCGGGGCCGGGCACAGGATGAGAATGCGGTCTACCGCTTCCCTCAGGCGCATCTCCTTAAGAAGGAGTCCTGCCATGATGGTTTTCCCTGCCCCTGGGTCGTCTGCCAGAAGGAATCGTAACCTTGGCTGTGGTAGCATCTTCTGATAGACTGCTTCCATTTGATGTGGTAGAGTGCGAATTCCCGAAAGGCTGACCGCAAAGTGGCGGTCATAGGCGTATGCTAGGCGAATACGAGCAGACTCAACAAGTAGCCGCAACTTTTCGGGGTCAACGACTGAAGCAGGGGGGACAATTGGTACTGTTAAGGACAATAAAGTTTGAGCCTCTTCGTGAGTAATGACAGTCTCTTCAAGACTGCCATCGGCGAGGCGAACACGGCACTCATAGCCACTACCCAGGGGCCGCACGGCCTCCAACAGCACGGGCTCGTTAAAATGACCTAGCAGTTTTATCTTTTGCCCTATCGGGAAGTCGGCTACCATTCTCTATCCCCAATCGGCCTCCGACTATATCTCGTTGTGCTACTGACGCTGTCTAGGTCCCACATAGCCGCCCAGCCACTTTACTCGTGGTTGTTGCTCCTTGACCGAATTAAAAAACCGCTCATCAGCGGTCCAAAGGTCGCATCCTAAGATGTCAGCCAGAGCTAAGTAGTGGGTATCATAAACAGCCGGCGTTTGTAGCTCCTGGGCTAGTTCCAGGGCCCTAAGGTGGATCTGCGGGCTTTCCCTGACCTCGATGCCCATGTTGAGGAGTCCAGCCAGCAAATGCTTTGCTTGAGATGGGGAAATGTGCCCCTTCACCACCCGGCGGTGTAGGACATTGGTAGCTTCTACGAGCAGGAGACACGGCGCTACTGGCTTAGTCCCTGTGGAAGCCCACCCACTCGCCAGAGCCAAGGCCTCTTCTGCATAGGGCTCCTTCAGTACCCACTTTATCGCTAGGCTGGCATCTACTACTACATAACCGTTCACAACTGGCTTATCCATTCCTCTCGAGCTTGGCGAATCAACTCTACTGACTCATCGGCGAGCTTGCGCTTTCCGAAAACCGACTTCTGAAGCTCCCTCGCCTTCCCTACGGTCTCCCGGTTGAAGGTACCGGAAGCAAGCACTCCAACCTCTTCTCTCTCAAGCTGCTGCTCGATAGCCGAAAGAGAGTACTTACGCATAGTGACGCCCTTGCGAGCAGCAGCGATCTTAAGGCGTGTTCGTAATTCAGGAGTCATATCAAGGGTAAAGCGGCTCTTGCCATTGCTGTATTTCACTTCTATCACCTCCAGGGTGATTATACTGAAAAGTATCTAATACTGCAATATCATCACCAGCCGGTTAGTTTCCCCCATCCTGCCTAGCTTTTGAGGCAACCCCCTGAGTGGTAGGCCATCGCCCCAATTCTGCCTGCACATTCCGTCATGTATTATCTTCAGGCAGACCCTCCAACCGGGTTAGAATAAAGCCTGACGGGTTCCGGTGGGGTGCACAATCCGTTGGGGAGCTAGAGCTGCCCCGTCAATTTGATTGCCTGCCGGCCCTGCGGTGGCCCGATTTAGGAAATTGGGGGGTTCACAGTGGCTAGCCCCGCATCAAGCGCATGAATGGGCAAAGGGTCCGGCCAAGGTTCA
>CAZXAJ010000049.1:0-7297 GCA_964638975.1 uncultured Dehalococcoidales bacterium | reverse complement strand
GTTAAAGCTGATCGGGTATGAGAAACGGATGCCCTGGTGGGAGAACGGGCAGGCCAGTTGACCAGAAATTAGGTAAAGAGCGACTCTATAGACAGGAGGGAAGAGATGTCGGCAGTTAGGTTTGACAATGCCATTGTGACCAGGATGATGGAAGAGGCTCTCGAGTTTTGCGCCGAAAAATCGGGGCTGCACGGCAAGGAACAGGCCAGAGAAGCCCTGCGGGAGGGGGATTGTTGCGTTTGTGAATACCTGCGCTATGCCCTGGCTCAAGGCGTGGCAGAATACCTGGGCTCGGTGGATGGCACCGTTGAAGCCGTCTATACCTATGAACCCGACTATGCAACCAGCGTGGATGGCTCCGTCCTTGGTCGTCCTAACCTGTCGCCTGGCTTTAACCTGATCGCCAAGGTGAGTCGAAAGAGTGCTGCGCTGTCGTCTGTCGTGGCCTCGGTGGGTTCGGCGCTGGCCGAGGCGTGCGGGCGCTTTGACTGTCCCAAGGCCAACGCATCGTGCTATGAGCTCGACGTCAAAGTAGTTGACGAGAATGAAGTGCGAAGGCGAACCGGCTACGGCGCCCTGGTCAGCTCTCTCTATGTGCGCCCTCTAGAAATCTGGCACAGATAGGGTGTGTTGCTCAAGTCTGTCGCTGGCGAATCAGGGTTACCTTGGCTGTTTGTTGAGTGATCCTGCGATAGATTCTGGATGATGGAGACAAAGCGAATCACCTGTTCAGTGCCTAACCTCCCCCGATGCAATAGGCATCGGGGGAGGTTTTGATATAAATCCAAGAGAACAATGGATGTGTACCTCCCTTGACTTGCCTCTGGGGTCAAAGTATAATGGGTACCATCGAGTTTTTATGGACCAAATCCCGATGGATGTGAAATGATGCAGACAGATGGCAAGCTATTGGTTGGGCGCGACCGCGAATTGGCGCTTTTTCAGAAGTTGATGGCACAAGTATCGGCCGGCGAAAGGGCAGCTCTGATTCTCACCGGCGAGGAAGGTGTGGGCAAAACAGCCCTGCTGCGTGTCTTTCAGGCTCAAGCCGAGGCTGCTGGTTGGGTGGTGTTGAGCGGTAGCTGTGATGAAGCGACTGCCGACAATCCTTATGGCCCCTTTTTGACCATGCTGGGCTTGTGCTTTGATGCCCAGGGCCGTCTTGCCAACGACCGAAGCGTGACCAGCATTGTCGATTCGCTGCCGCTAGACGACATTCTCTCGGCTGTAACCGACATCCCTGGCCTGGGCGTCGTGGCTGCGCTGGGACTGGTGGGCAAACGGGTCATAGACGCCCGCCGTCGTTCCTTGCAGGGCGAAGAGTTGCTCAATCGCAATTTTGAGTTCGTCCGCCACGTCTTTGAGCAGATCGCCCGCCGCCGCAAGCGCCCTGTTTTATTGAGTCTCGACGACCTGCAACACGCTGCCGAGACCTCCCTTGGCTTGGTGGGTTATCTGCTTACACGGCTGGCTGACGCCCGGATCCTTTTTGTTGGCGCCTGGCAGCCTACAATGGCTGTCAGGACCCTCCCAGCAGCCCTTCACAACCTGGGCAAGATTCTGCCGTTGGCCGCGTTCAGCCGCGAACAGGCACGCGCGCTGGTGGAGAGCCTTTCGCCCGACCTGCCACTGCCGCCGGATCGCCTGACCCGCATCCTCGAGTTTAGCCATGGCTTACCGGGCCTCGTCGTCGAGATCGTGTCCTTGTTGCAAGAGGGCGATGGCCTTTTGTTGGACACACCTGCAGAGGGCGAACCGTCGCTGGCCGCATCTGCCGCGAGGATGGTGAGCGCTGTCGCCCACCGCTACCTGGAACGCTACCCCCCGCCAACGCTCTCGCTGCTGGAATGTGCCGCTGCTCTGGGACGGCGTTTTCCGCTGGCTCCTCTGACCGAGGCCCCCCTTCAGGATTATCTGGGGCTCAACGAGCGTCAAATTTTAGAGATCTTGACCCGGTTGGCGCGAGAGGGCCGGGTGCTGACTTTTGCCAGAGATGACGAATTCCTCCAGTTCACGTCGGACTATTTGCACGTTTATCTTTATCACTCGGTCGCCGCGCCGCTGGCAAGGCGCGACCACCTGCGGATCGCCCAGGCCTGGCAGCAGGCCGATCCTGACGCGCCGCCCGGCCCACTGGCCCGGCACTTTTTCCAGGGCCGTGACTATGTTGCTGCACTGGATCAGGCTGTCCGTGCTGCCGAGGTCCTGATGCGCGAGGCAGCTTATCCTGAGGCGTTACAGGCTTGTGTATTGGGATTGGAAGCATTGGATCATCTGCGGCCGGCCGATGAATGGCTAAAGCGGCGGCTGAGTCTCCTCAGCGCTGCGGCCTTTGCTGCCGAGCAGGCTGGTGAATGGTCACAGGCCATCCGCTACCTGCAAGATGCCCTCCCGCTGGCTGGTGACGATGAAACGCGCAGGGCCGAGTTTCTGGGCAGCCTGGGTTGGCTGCACTTTAAACAGGGCGATTTCGCGCGGGCCATGGAATTCTTTGAGCAGAGTGCTGCCCTCTATACCCATCTACAAGATCGGCGCGGCCAGGCACGGGTTGATTATTACCTGGGTACGCTTTACACCGCACAAAAAAACTGGAGCCGGGCCATCGAGCATTTCCAGGCTTACATCGTTGCCAGCAAAGAGATGGGCTTTGACGATGACCTGGCGTTGGTCTACCTTGGACTGGGTAATCTCATTCGCCTGCAACGTCGTTGGGCCGAAGCGGAAGAATGGCTTCGCCAGGGCATTGCTCTGGCCGAGGCGTCTGGCGACTATTCGGCCCTGGCCGAGGGTTATCATTACCTGGGCATCTCTCTCGGCCGCCAGGAAAGGCCGGAGGCAGTAGACTATCTCAAACAGGCGCTCGAGATCGCACAGCAGCGCACCAGGCAGCCTTATCAGGAGGCCAGGATCCTGAACACCCTGGCCGAGACCTATGTGCGTTTTAATCAGTGGGACAAAGCGGTGGCCGCTTTCGAGAGCTCGGAAGCGATCAAGCGCCTTCTGGGCGACAAGCCCGGCCTGGCCATGACGTACGGCGGTCTGGGACGGCTCTATCACCGCCAGTGGCGGGCTGAACGGGCCGCCGAGTACTATCAGAAAGACCTGGACATTTTGCGAGAGGGGGCACAAGCCAACGTGGCTTGGATCCAGCAGTTGCTCAACTCATTGGCCGAAGCTCGATGCCTGGCGGGCGAGTTGGACTCGGCCGAGACGGCCTTGGCCGAAGCCATGAGTCTCGCCGGGCAGATCCCGGACGCGCGCGTGCGGAAACGCAGCCTGGGCTATACCCATCTCGGCCTGGCCCGCCTGGCGTTGCATCGTGGCTGCCCCGTCGATGCGCGCCCTCACCTCGAGCAGGCCCAGGCGTTTCTTCAGGGTACCTGGATGGAGCCGGAAGCCGGGCGTGTCCGTGCCTGGCTGGAGCGACTTTCCGGTAACCTGGACGAGGCCAGGGTTTGGTTAGACAAGGTTCTTCCTCGCCTGGAGCAGAGCGAGGACTATGAGCGGCTCATGGGCGCTCATGAAGCCGCTCAACTGGCCCAGGCCCGGGGCGAGGTCGAGGCTGCCCGTCAGTGGTGGCAAAAGACTCACCAGATTGCCACTCGCCTGGCCAATGAGCCGTTAAAGCAGGCTGCGCAAGAGGCTCTAGGTGTCTTGAATGCGGATCGAACCGGCATTGGGTCTCCAGGCCGTGATGCTTGAGGGCGTTTTGCGCCTCACGTTTGACATTAACGTTTCACTTTTTCGGAGGAGAGATGGATACCAAGACCGATATCCTCTATCGATATCCCTATCCTATTGCCCTGACTTATCACAACGCCGACAACGCCCGTGAGGTGATGGCCGCTCACGATCAGTGCCTCAAGCTGTTCGAGGTCACGCTCAAATATCTGGCCTCCATCGCCATCGCCCAATATGTGCGGCAGGCGGGCGACGACGACAAAGTGAACCGGGTGCTGCGCGGCCTGTCGCGCCCCTCACTGGGCCAGTGGAACGGCTTTCTGCGTGAGGTCCTCACTTACTATGACCGGGCTGGCAAGCGTGATGCGCTTTTCATCCCCGAGATATACGAGACATACTTTCAAAAAAGCAAGGAGCGCCCGGCTCTTTGCCACGCCTATAACACGCTGCGCAATTTCTTGCAAGGACGGAACGACAGTCGCCTGACTTCTATTTCGCTGCGCCAGTTCTGTGACCTGGTTATTAACTATCGTAACAAAACCGTAGGGCATGGCGCGTTGAACCGCGTTCAGTGCGAGCCGCTGGTTGTGCCGTTTTTTGAAGGATTGGAAGAGATGCTGGGGCAACTCTTTTTCCTGCGCGAGCACCGCCTGGTCTATATCGAGGATGTGCGGTTGCGTCGGGGCAAATACGCTCACGAGTTGGTGAGCTTTATGGGCAGCACTCCGCCCACGCGCATGAAAAACGCTTACGTGGCAAAAGGCCCCGCCGATTATAAAATCGAGGAGCAACTCTACCTCTGTCGCCGTGATCAGGATGTGCCGGAGCTCAGCCTCCATCCTTTGATGATCGTCTCGCAGGGCGACGTGCTTTTTCTCAACGAGAGCGCCCGCGAGCGCGATATCGAATACCTCAGCTATCAGACCGGTCAGGTCAAACGGCCAGATCGGCTCATCGAGGACTTTTACGAGATATTTGGTGGCATCATGACGGTCGCCGCCAGGACCCCTACACAACCCCCGCCTGCGACGCCCTACGAGCGAGGGCTGTTGGCCGTCGAGGAGGAGGACTGGAGCGCGGCCATCGAGTGGCTGGGCAAGGTGCCGGCCGATGATCCCAACTATGCTACTGTCCAGGCCCATCTGTCTGAGGCGCAACGACAGGGCGAGTGGGCCGGCCAGTACCAACGTGCTTTGCAGGCCCTCAACGCCGAACGATGGGACGATGCCCTGGCTGGGTTCCAGGCTCTGCAGTCGACCGCCGGTTCCGGCTACCGCGATGTGGGCCAGCGCATCACGGCTATCCGCACGGCCCAGGCCAAGGCGCAGACGTTGGAAAAGCTCTACGCTCAGGCGCAAGAGGCCCAGGCCGCCCGCCAATGGGATCGCGTTCTTGACTTGCTGGATCGCATTCAGAAACTGAGCCCTGGCTATCGTGGTGTGGACACGTTGCTGCAAAAGCATCGTCACCTGGAAGACCTCTATCGTCAGGCGATGACCGCTCTCGTGGGCCGCAAGTGGGCTGCTGCACTGACGACGCTTCATCAACTGGAAGCGCTAGAGCCAACCTACAAAGACCTGGCAACACTGCTCGAGCGTGCGGAGGAGGGACTCGACGCTGAGGCTGCGTTGGCCCAACGGTACAGCCGTGCCCAGGCGGCCATTGCTTTGAATGATTGGGCTGGGGCGGCCAGTCTGCTTAAAGAGATCGTCTCCGAGAACGAGGCCTACCGCAACACCGCCGAATTGCTCACGCAGGCGAGGGAAAAGTTGACAGTGCTTTGTTGGAATTGTGGCAATCCTCTCCCTCCTGGTCGCAAGTTCTGCGGCAAATGCGGTGTCCCCCGTGAAAAACCCGATGTCGTCGTCTGTCCCAACTGCGGTCGCGAGAGCCACGCCGGCAGAAAATTTTGTGGCAAATGTGGCACGCGCCTGCCGCTAGGGTGATCTTTTGGATAACTGGAATTTGTTGAAACGTGAAACGGGAACTATTTACAAAGATTGGGGCGGCCGGCTGCCGGTGGCGTTGGCCTTCCCGAACACTTTTTACCTGGGCATGTCCAGCCTGGCCATCCATGCCCTGTACCGCCTGCTCAACGCCCGGCCCGACGTGGTCTGCGAGCGTGTTTTTTGGAACGGCAGTGGTGCAGAGGCCGGTCCTCTCTGCTCGCTAGAATCGGGCCGTGACGTCCGTGATTTTGCCGTGCTCGGCTTTTCTTTCTCTTTCGAGATGGACTATTTCAACCTGGTGACCATGCTACACCAGGCTGGCCTGCCGCTGTGGGCCGAGGATCGCGACGAGGGACATCCCCTCCTCATTGCTGGAGGCCCGGCCGTCACCGCCAACCCAGAGCCTCTGGCTCCCTTTTTTGACGCCATTGCGATCGGCGAAGGTGAAGTCATCTTTCCCCCTCTTCTCGATCTCCTCCATGAGGCTATCCACATCGACCGCTCTGCCCTCCTGGAGGCCCTATCCCGCCTTCCCGGCCTTTACATTCCTACCCTTCGTCCACCTTTGTCCCCCATTCCCCGCCAATGGCTGCGCAACCTCGATGCCCAACCTGCCACCACTGCCATCTTGACCCCTGATACCGAGTTTGGCGATCGATTTCTCATCGAGATCGGACGGGGCTGCGGGCGGGGGTGCCGCTTTTGCCTTGCCGGATACACCTATCGCCCTCCCCGTGAGGTGAGCCTCGAGGGAGTATTGCGAGAAGCAGCGCGCGGGCTGGAACGCTGCGACAGGCTGGGGCTGGTCAGTGCTGCTGTGTCGGACCATTCGCAGATTGACGAACTGGCCACCGAACTACGCCGCATGGGCGCCCGGTTGTCAGTCTCGTCTATGCGGGTGGATCCTGTCTCAGAGCCATTGCTCCGTGCCCTGGCCGAGAGCGGCACACGCACCCTGACGATGGCCCCCGAGGCCGGCTCGGAGCGGCTGCGACGTTTTATCAACAAGACTCTGACTGAAGACGATGTGTTGCGCGCTGCTAGCCTGGCTGCCCGTCACGGCTTTCACCAGCTCAAACTCTACTTTATGATCGGCCAGCCCACCGAGACAAAAGAGGACGTGGTGGCGATTGCCGACCTCGCCTTGCGGATCAAGGCCCACTTTCGTGGCCGCGTGGTCATAGACGCCACTCCTTATGTGCCCAAGGCCCACACGCCTTTCCAGCGTGTGGCCATGGCGCCGCTCGGGGTGCTTGAGGAGCGGTTGCGCATGCTCCGCCGTACGTTGGAGCCGCGTGGGATCGGCGTGCGGGCTGATAGCCTCGCCTGGGCGACCGTCCAGGGCGTTCTGGCCAGAGGAGATCGGCGGCTGGCCCGCGTCCTGGCCCGCTTGTCTGGCAGGCCCTCCTTGTCTGGCTGGCGCCGTGTCCTGCGCGACGAGGGTCTCACTGCCAAAGAGTATCTCTGCGAACGGGCTCCCGACGAGCGGCTGCCCTGGCAGGTTGTGGATACCGGCGTCAGCCAGAATTACCTGGCCTGGGATTGGACACGCGCCCAGAGTGGCGCCAGCACTCCTCCCTGTCCGCCATCCGGCTGTCTCAGATGTGGCGTCTGCGACAAAGCCTGGGCTTTCCGCGATGGACCGTGTTCGCCCCAGATTTTATCCT
>CAZXAJ010000048.1:0-7315 GCA_964638975.1 uncultured Dehalococcoidales bacterium | reverse complement strand
CAGATGACCTGTCGCGACCGAAATCGCATTGCCCTTCAGATGGATGTGTTAGGTATAGCAGCACTGGGCATAAATAATATGCTTTGTCTAACGGGCGACCACCAGAAATTCGGCAATCATCCTATGGCCAAAGGTGTCTATGATCTTGATTCTATTCAACTGGTTAAGATGGTGAAAGATATGCGAGACGAGAGAAAGTTTCAGTGTGGCGAGGAGATGGCAGTCGAGCCCCATGTCTTCATCGGAGCTGCTGCCAATCCTTTTGCTGACCCCTTCGAGTTCAGGGTGGCGCGTCTTGCTAAGAAAGCGTCAGCCGGGGCAGATTTTATCCAGACGCAAATTGTTTACAACGTGGATAAGTTCGCCGAATGGATGAAAGGGGTGCGTGACAGGGGATTGCATGAGAAAGTTAAGATACTCGCTGGCGTCGCTCCTATAAAATCGGTGGGTGCCGCGAAATATATGAAAAACAAGGTTCCTGGAATGGATGTGCCTGACAGCGTTGTTGAGCGGCTCCAAGGAGTGCCTAAGGAGCAAGTATCTAAGGAAGGTATTCAGGTCTGCATTGACATTATCAATCAAGTGCGTGAAATAGAGGGTGTCGCGGGTGTTCATATCATGGCTATCGAGTGGGAGGAAGCTGTGCCCGAGATAGTGGAGGCAGCAGGTCTTTTGCCCCGCCCCAAATTTGCACCATAATGAAAAACCGAGGTTCTTCATCACATGGTTCCCGGGAGCAGGGTTTTGAGCTTCCCTACAAGCTCGCTCGTGAGCAATTGGCCAAAATCGGTGATATAGAAGAGCAATGCCGTAAAAGCGGTGCGCGGTATATAGGGCCCAATAAGCTAGTCATTGATTATCTGAATCAGCCATACCACATTACCCTTCCCGATGTCGAAATTTCGTCAGAGGATAGCAAAGTGGAAGTTCCGTTAAAGGACAAAATCCTGATACTTCACTATTTCACTTTGGCAGAAGGCACCCCCGCTACTGGTATATTGGTCACATATAAACAGCTGCCGGGAGGTGTTAGCTATTTCCCGGCATTTTCCCAAAGGGCCATAACCCCTTTTGTAAAGCACTTTGGCAAGGAGCCCGAGCTGCTGATAGACATCGGGGCAAGGTTTGGCGGCTATAAAGCAGATTATGGGGATGTATCTGTAACCATTAATGCTTTCAACCATGTGCCTATAACCTTTGCCCTGTGGAGAGGTGATGAGGAGTTTGCTCCCAGTGGGAGCATATTGTTTGATGCTAATATTTCCGACTACCTCTCCACCGAGGATGTGACTGTGCTTTGTGAAACCATCGCTTGGAAGTTAGTTAAAGATATCTCTTCTAGTTAACCTAATGCCCACTTCGCTACGCCTTTGACTGAAATGAACAAGCTCGATGTCTCTGCTTGCGTTGGCGTCCCTATCTATGATACAGTCCATCCCCTGGGGTACTTTGTGGAAATCGGTTGGCCGGTGCTTTGAAGGCAACTATTTCAGACTTTAGGCTTCTCGTCTTTACTTTATTCAGGGTCAAGCTTACATAATGTGGCTAGCGTTTGGTAAGAAAGGAATAAGCAATGGCTGAAGAAGGCATAATTACATTAAATGTTGATGGTGAGGATATAGAAGCCAGGCAAGGGCAGACGATATTGGAGGCTGCCAGAAACGCAGGAATTTACATTCCCAGCCTTTGTTACTATCCCGGCCTAAAACCGCTACCCGAGGTAATGCCTGACCAAGCTTGTCAGCTTTGCATAGTGGAAGTAAATGGTAACGTCGTCCTTTCCTGTATTACTGCTGCCATTGAAGGGATGGTAGTTAAAACGGAGACACCGGAGATACAAGAGCTACGGCGGAAGCATATGCTTGCTATTTTGAGTAGGCAACCCACAGATATCTGCTTTGAGAAAGGAGAATGCAAGCTCCAAGAAGCCATTGGCTATATCGGTTTGGAAGAAATACCCGTTCGTGTTTCCAGGTCTCTACCTCTTTTAGAGGATAATCCATTCTTCGTTCGTAATCCTAGTTTTTGTATTTTATGTTATCGCTGCCTTCGGGTCTGTGACGAGATAAGAGGCAATGGCGTAATTGAGATTGCCTTTCCGTGTTACAAAGCTTGCCCTGCGGGTATAGACATTCCTCGTTATATTCGTCTTATTGCAAGAGGGAGACCAAGCGCGGCCTTAGCAGTGATAAGGGAGAAGGTTCCTTTTCCTGCTGTATTAGGTAGAGTATGTGCTGCCCCGTGTCAAGAGGAATGTCGACGTGGCCAGGATGTGGATAAAGCATTACACATAAGAATTCTCAAGCGCTTTGCAGCTGATAATGGTGATGATAGCTGGAAAAAGCAAGCAAAGCACCTTCCTGCCACTGGCAAGAGCATAGCAGTAGTAGGGGCGGGACCAGCAGGTCTCACTTGTGCTTACTATTTGGCCAAGCTGGGGCATGGGGTAACCGTATTTGAAACTCTCCCAGAGCCGGGTGGAATGATGAGGGTGGGAATCCCCGAATATCGCCTTCCTAGAGATATACTTCGTAGTGAAATTCAGGAGATTGAGAAGACAGGCGTGGAAATCAGATTGAACACTCGAGTCGAGTCCGTGGATTCCCTTTTTGAGCAGGGATACCAGGCGGTCTTTCTTGCCATCGGCGCTCATGAGGAAATGAAGCTGGGTGTTGAGGGAGAAGATTTGCCTGGGGTAATCGGGTGCGTGGATTTCCTTCGCCGGTTTAATCTAGGAGAGCAGGTAGAGGTAGGAAAGAGGGTAGGAGTGATTGGTGGGGGAAATGTTGCCATAGATTCTGCTCGTGCTGCGCTACGGCTTGGTGCTGGGAGGGTTACCATTTTCTATCGCAGAACGCGGAACGAAATGCCTGCTGAGCCAATGGAGGTAGAACATGCGTTGGAGGAGGGAATTGAGATTGTGTTTTTGATGACTCCCACGAGGGTTCACAAGGAAAACGACAACTTGAAGTTGGAGTTGGTCCGCATGGAGTTAGGGGAACCCGATGCTAGCGGCAGACGCCGCCCTGTCCCTATTAAGGGAAGCGAGTTCACTGCCGGGCTTGATACTTTGATTGCTGCCATTGGCGAACGACCAGATGTCCCAGCAGACTTTCAGATCGAAGTAGGGCGAGGAAATGTACTGAAGGTCAATGAAGACCTAAGCACGAGTCGAGAGGGCGTCTTTGCTGGAGGCGATTGTGTGAGTGGGCCAGCTTTGGTCATCAATGCTATTGCAGCGGGAAGACAGGCAGCTCAGTCTATCGACCGCTATCTTGGCGGCAGGGGAGATATCACAGAGCATCTTGTGCCTGCTGAGGAGGCAATGAATTGGTTAGAAGATGTAACTATGGGGGAAAGATTGGCTAAGCTATCCCACCTTCCACCTGAAACACGTGTTAAAGGTCTTGCCGAGGTGGAGCATGCTATAACTTGGGAGACAGCGATTGCTGAAGCTCAACGCTGCCTCCAGTGTCACGTTATTGCTCCGTTAGAAGGCCGAACGCTTCGTGAGGTTGGTTGCGAGTTTTGCGGTGCCTGTGTTGATTCTTGTCCCACAGGTGCCCTCACTGATTTGGCTACCCGCGGGATTGCTAAGCCCGACCGTGTAGTTACAACAATTTGTCCCTATTGTGGTGTTGGTTGTCAGCTAAAGATCGAGGTCAAGGATGAAAGGATAATGGTTTCCATCCCTGATCCAGATGGCGCAGCTAATCATGGGCAGGCATGTGTCAAAGGCCGGTTTGGTATCGCTGAGTTCGTCCACCACCCTGAGAGGTTGACCACTCCCTTGATAAGAAAGAATGGGGAGTTAGAGAAGGTGTCCTGGGACGAAGCGCTGGAGCTAGTGGCCAGGAAATTGAGAGATTATACGCCGGATGAAGTAGGCGTTATTGCCTCAGCCAAGTGCACCAATGAGGAGAACTATGTAATGCAAAAACTTGCCCGGGCAGTGCTGGGCACCAACAATGTTGATCATTGCGCCCGGCTATGTCATGCCCCCACTGTAGCCGGTCTGGTGCAAAGCTTTGGTAGTGGAGCTATGACTAATTCCATCAACGAGATTGGCGATGCCGCTTGTATTTTGGCTATTGGCACTAATACTACAGAAGACCACCCTGTGATTGGGCTTGAGATGAAAAGAGCAGTAAATAATGGAGGCAAGCTAATCGTGGCTAACCCCCGGGAGATCGACCTTTGCCGCTTCGCCAGCCTCTGGCTTCAGCATAACCCTGGCACAGATGTCGCCCTGCTTATGGGGATGATGCGTGTTATAGTGGATGAGGGACTATTGGACTCGGCCTTTATCGAGAATAGATGTGAGAACTTCGAGGCTTTCAAGGAGTCGCTGAAGGACTTTGACCTTGATTCTGTTGAGCGTATCACTAATGTACCGCAGGACAAGATAGTAGAAGGTGCTCGTATGTTCGCTAGCAATAGCCCTGCCACCATCCTCTATTCCATGGGCATTACGCAGCATTCTCATGGCACTGACAATGTGCTGGCTACCGCCAACCTGGCAATGCTCACCGGAAATGTGGGCAAGCCGTCAACCGGGGTCAATCCTCTCAGAGGGCAGAACAATGTGCAGGGTGCCTGTGATATGGGTGCCTTACCTAACGTCTATCCTGGCTATCAGGCAGTAAGCGATCCAGCTATCAGAGAAAAGTTTGAAACTGCCTGGGGGTGCTTATTACCTTCGGGCCTTAAAGATAAGTTTGGGATTAGTTGGGCATGCTCATTACCCTTATCTCCAGGGTTGACCCTGGTTGAGATGCTTGAAGCCGCCTACCGCAAAGAGATAAAGGCTCTATATCTGGTTGGCGAGAACCCGGCATTGAGCGACCCCGATGCCCAGCATGTGCGGGAAGCACTGTCTCGGCTTGAGTTTTTTGTGGTTCAGGATATATTTCTTTCCGAGACAGCGAAGTTTGCTCATGTCGTCTTGCCAGCGGCAAGCTTCGCCGAAAAGGATGGCACTTTCACTAACACTGACCGCCGGGTACAGCGAGTGAGGAAAGTTATCGAGCCAATCGGCGATTCCAAGCCTGATTGGTGGATTGTCTGCCAGATAGCCAAAAAGTTAGGAGCCAAAGGCTTTGACTTCAGACACCCGGCTGACATAATGGATGAAATTCGCAATCTTACTCCTAGCTATGGTGGGATAAGTTACCAGAGATTAGAGAATGGAGGACTCCAGTGGCCTTGTCCTATTGATGACCATCCAGGCACACCGATACTACACACGAATATTTTTGTCAGGGGGAAAGGCAGATTTATCCCATTAGAATATATTCCTCCAGGGGAGATGCCAGATGAGAACTATCCTCTGATTCTCACTACAGGGCGCAGCTTGTATCATTTCCACACTGGGACAATGACCCGCAAGGTAGCTGGGCTTAATGTTATAGAGCCTGAAGGCGTGGTGGAAATCAGCCCTGAGGATGCTTCGCAACTTGGCATAGCTCAAGGTGACAAGGTTAAAATCAGCTCCCGGCGTGGTGAAGTTATCGCTAAAGCCAAAGTAACTGAGGCATTACCACTTGGATTAGTGTTCATGACTTTCCATTTCGCTGAAAGTGCTGCCAATATCCTCACCAATCCCAAGCTCGACCCGGTATCTAAAATTCCTGAATTCAAAGTCTCAGCAGTTAAGGTGGAGAAACTGTAAGCATTTTACGATAGATGGCATGGCACTGAGCTGAAGCCTCAAGCATAGCGAAAGGGAAGCAATCTCTTGGGCCGCTCTAACTATTGCCCTAATTATAAAGCTTAGTTGGCGCCTTAACTATTATTTTGGTTCCTTTTCCTACTTGGGAACTAACTTCAAGTTCCCCACTTATTAGCCGGGCTCGTTCCGCCATACCGGTAAGCCCCAACTTCCCTTGACCGGCAAAATCACTTAGCTGCCGGGGAAGCTCAAAGCCCTTGCCGTTATCGCTAATGGTCACTCTGACCTCAGCTTTCTGGCACTCCACAGTGATACTGGCTTCAGATGCTCCAGAATGTCGGTGAACATTATTTAGAGCTTCCTGAGCAATGCGGAACAAAACTAATTGTGTTTCTGGAGGGAGTGGTGGAATGGTATCTGTTTTGACCTGAACTTCGATTCCAGCAAGATTGTTCATTTCCTGAGCCAGCCATTTGAGAGCTGGTAGTAAACCTAAGTCATCCAGAATACCTGGTCTCAGAGCCTGAGCATAGCGCTTAATGCCCTGGTAGATTTGCTGAGACAGTTCATATAATCTCCCTAACTCATTGCCCAGCTCTTGGGGCAAGTAGGTGTCGGCCTTAGAGGCAAAATCATCTACGCCATGCGTCAAAAGCAATATTTGCTGAGAGGTATCGTCATGAAGTTCACGAGCTAGGCGTTTTCGTTCTTCTTCCTGGGCTTGTAGAACCTGCCTGAGATAGAATTGCAGATTATCCTGTAATTTTCTCTCCTCAGTTATGTCATGGGCCATGTTCTGAAAAGCTTGAGGCTTGCCATCACTAATAATAAGACGGGTGGCTAATTGCATGATTGCTTCGGAGCCATCCTTTTTGATTAGTCGCTGCTCATAGCGATGTTCCATAGCTTCGCCTCTCAGTAGCGTATCTTTCACCTGTCTCGCTAAAGTTAACGACTCTGGGGCAAGAAACTCACAGACATTTTTGCCGGTTAATTCTGAAACCGAGTAGCCGGTAAGTTTTTCGCAAGCTTTATTACTGAAGATTATGTTGCCCTCTATATCATGGACCCAGATGGCATCACTGGCGTTGGCAAATAAGTCATCAAGGGTTCGCCGCGATGATTCCAGATCCTTCATAGCTTTTTCTAATCTCTCTTGCCGCTGCTTATTCTGATGGTAGGCTTCCATAAGTGTAATGGCCAAGGCGCCAATAACGAGGCTAGCGAGACTTTCCAGGAGAGCATCTCTGAAATTGGGAGAAATCAAAAAGGCGCGAGCTAACATTGCCACCGTGCTTGATAGCAATAGTGCGCCCCCACCGATTATCCCCAGTGTCCAGCCAGCATATAACACCAACAGGAGGTAAAGAAATCGTTCCAGACTGTGTCTTGAAAGCTCTAGAGCTGCAGGCAGCGAGAGCCCGCCCAGTAAAGGTAGTTGAGTTACGAACTGGGTAAAATGAGAGAGGGTTAGGATAATGAACAGGATAATTATAATCCAGAGGTGCAGGTTTCTTAGACCTGGGATTCGTCCTCGGTATTCTCTAAGGTAACTAATCCCCATTGTAATCCTTTGACTATTGCCTCGCTGCGTGAGGCAACATTCAATTTATTGAAAACACTGGTCAGGTGAGCTTTAACAGT
>CAZXAJ010000047.1:0-7890 GCA_964638975.1 uncultured Dehalococcoidales bacterium | reverse complement strand
AGGCGGCTGCACGCGCCGAAGAGGCAGCGAAACGGGCTCAAGCAGCAGCCGAGGCGGCAATGAAGGCCGCCATGGAGGAGACCGCCGCCAAAGCCGAGGAGGCCAAGAAGGCTGCTGTGGAGGCAGGGGTGAGAGCCGAAGAGGCGGCAGGGAAGGCCAAAGAGGCAACCGAGGCGGCAATGAAGGCCGTGGGGGAGGAAGCGGCTAAAAAGGCTGAGGATGCCAAGAAGGCTGCTATGCAGGCAGGGGTGAGAGCCGAGGAAGCGGCAAGTAAGGCCAAAGAGGCAGCCGAGGCGATTGGCTTCAAGGCTAAGGAAGCAGCAGAAATAGCTCAAGAAGCTGCGGAGGAAGCCGTTAAGAAAGCAGAAGAAGCGCTACCGAGGAAAATTATTCGTTCCCCGGAATTCTTGCTTATTGTCATCTTGATCTTCTTGGGGGCAGTGTTCTCCTCTGTGCTAATTACCGTCGGGTTGACTTACTGGATGCCATAACGAGCGCGCTCGGTTGCCATCAGCAGCGTGATGATGGCCAAATAAAGGTTGAATTGTTGAGGTGGCTTGTGTGAAATTGGCAGCTCAACTAGGTTCCAGAGGTTGTTAATGAACTAGTGCGGTTCTTCCTACTGATGAGTTACACCCGAAATTAGCTATATTACCAAGCAGGAAAAATACTGGTGTTAAGGATAGCTTATTCTGGCAGCATAAGAGTCAATAGTTTCTTCGCAATTTTGGGATATTTGGCAATAAAGAGCAGTTCATCCTCGACTAGTGGTTTCTGCGCTTCCACGTTAGCATACCTTACTAATTCCAGAATCTCTTCAGCTTGCGCACTATCCTCAAACGATATCGCCATCTGGCCCATTAGGTGCTTGAAGCCAGATATCCCGCCATATTCTCCTGAGCATATCTCTCTGCCGGTCTCTACAAGCTCCGGTTCACCTCTACCTACTTCGTCGAAGCTGTATAGCTCGTAGTTCTCGGGGTCTTTCAGTACACCGTCAGCGTGAATACCAGAACTATGAGCAAAGGCGTTGGCTCCGACGCCAGGCTGGTTTAAGGGGATGGGGACTCCAAATGCATAGCTGGCAAATCTGCTTATTTTCCAGGCCTTTGTCAGGTCTATGGGCGTTTCCAGTTGATACTCTTGAGCAAATCCCTTAGATTTTGTGATAGCTAGAACTGTGGCTACAAGGTCAGCATTACCAGCTCTCTCTCCAATACCGTTGATTGTGGTGTTGATATAGGCGTCCTGCCTCCCGTCTATAGCTCCTTTAGCCCCGGCAATGGAATTAGCCACAGCCATTCCTAAGTCGCCGTGGCAGTGGAGCTCAATGGGCATTCCGACATTCTCCGCTAGCGCCTTGGTGCTCTCGTAAATGGTAAATGGATTGTCATAGCCAAGGGTATCGCAATACCTAAGGCGTTGAGCCCCGTGCTCCTTGGCTGCTGAGGCGAATCTAACCAGCGAGACTATATCTGTTCTGGAGGCATCCTCAGCATTTACGCCTACACTTTCAGCTCCATGTGCTTGAGCGGCTTCCACAGCATCGACCATCATGCTTATGATATCTTCTCGGCTCTTTGTGCCCTTAAATTTGCCTCTGATCATTTGGTCTGACGTGGAAATAGAGAGGTTGAGGTGTTTGATATTTGGGACAAGCTTGAAGGCTTTTTCCACATCGGTGGCGACTGCTCTTATCCACCCCTCTAAACGAATGGGTTGCAGGACGCCCATGTCGGCTAATTCCAAGTTTGCCTGCAGGTACAGCGATTCATGTCTCGTCGTAGGGAAACCAAATTCAGACTGGAAGACACCCATCTCATTGAGGTATATATTTATCATGGTCTTTTCCAGCTTGGATAGACCGAGATGCGCAGTTTGAACGCCGTCGCGATTGGTAACATCTATGAAATAAACCCTAGCCACACTTGCCTCCTGCGAAGGATTAACTTGATAAGGATAGCATGATTCCTCGATATTATCAATTCATTGTCGGCCCTTTTGATATTCTCCGCTTCTGTCATCTTCTAGCTGTGTGGTAAGAGCGATTATTCGCTCAAATTTCTCCGCATTCTCTCGGAACTTCTCTTGAGCTAAATCTGTCCTTCCCATATTGTAATAGTAGTCTCCACAACAACCTTCGTCTTTCAACATCGTAAAATCAAATCCCAGTTCTTTAAGCAACAGATATGAAGATATGGCAGCTTATGGAGCTAGGAAGCAAGCGGCGCAACCTACATAGAGTAAGGCATCCGATTCTCTTTGGGGAAACTCCTCCGGTAACCAATCCCATCGCTTGGTAGGATCGCCGTTGACCGCATTGCCCAGCGATTGAATTCCCTCCATTATATGCTGGGGCCTCTCCAGAGGTCCTATTCCCCGGCTGACTAAATAAACCTGGGCCTTTCGCACTATCCCCATAATATCTATTCCCAGGGGACATACAACGTTGCAGCGAGCGCATTTCAAACAGCTATAGATGCTATCTACTGCCTCTGCAATGAGTTCGTTTCCTTGAAACATATTCTTGGCTGCCCGCAGACTGCCTGTAGGGGAAAATGCCGCATTCTGGGTCACTTCATAAGTCTGACAAACGTCAAGGCAGGCGTCACACTCGTTACAGGAATCTATCTGGTCAATTGCTTCCTTTATTTCCATTCTTTGGATTATACTATTAAGTAATGACAGCTAAAGCAATAGAATGGCTTGATGGCAATCTAAGGATACTAGACCAGAGCAGGCTTCCTTGGGAGCAAATCTTTGTTGACCTGGACAATCACCATGATGTAGTTCTGGCTATTAAGGAAATGCGAGTTCGCGGGGCACCAGCCATCGGGATCGCTGCTGCCTATGGCATAGCTCTGGGGGCATTGGGTATTAAGACGGCAAACAGGGATGAATTTCTCGTCCAATTGAATCAGGTTATGCAGACTTTTGCTACTTCTAGACCCACTGCAGTCAACCTTTTTCAAGCCATCGACAGGATGAAGAAAGCTGTCAGGGGGGATGACGTCGCTGAAATAAAGAGAGCGCTTGTCAATGAAGCAAAACATATTCATCAGGGGGAAATAACGGCGACCATGCAGCTTAGCCAGCTAGGAGCTGAGCTTGTCAAAGATGGTTTCACCGTGCTTACTCATTGTAACGCTGGCCCCTTGGCCACCGCTGGTTATGGTACTGCCCTGGGTGTAATCAGAGCTGCTAAAGAACAGGGAAGGGAAGTAAGCGTATTCGCCACTGAAACCCGCCCTCTCCTCCAGGGAGCCAGGCTTACTACCTGGGAGCTAGTGCAGGCGGGTATCCCTGTGACATTGATTACCGATTCCATGGCTGGTTATTTTATGCATCAGGAGAAGATAGACTGTGTCATTGTTGGTGCCGATAGGATTGCAGCCAATGGAGATGTCGCCAACAAAATTGGCACCTATACCCTGGCAGTGCTGGCCAAAGAAAATGGGATCCCCTTTTATGTCGCTGCTCCTGCAAGCACTATTGACCTCTCCTTAAGCTCAGGAGCTGAAATTCCAATTGAGGAGCGAAATCCTGGAGAGGTAAGCCACATCCAGGGAGTGCCGATTGCACCGGAAGGCATCAAGGCAGCCAATCCTGCCTTCGATGTAACTCCCCATAACTATATATCTGCCATCATCACCGAAAAAGGCATACTATGGGAGCCTTACTCGGAGGGACTAACAAAGATAGTCAGCTAAATTCTGGGCAGAAAGGCTGGCTTTTTCTGAAGTCGACCACTGTGCTAAGTGATTTGCTGAGCAAAGCCTGATTTAATCCTGGAGTAGGCCACGGCGACGCCCAAGGCCTTGATAGAGGTTTCCAGGTCAAGGTATGTTGCCACACCCCTTGATGCTAGTTGACGATAAAGTTCCTCCGTTGCAGATGGCAGTGGCCCATCTAGCCACACGGTGATAGGCTTGGGCGTATTCTCGTTCATCCGGCAAAGCATCTCTACAATACGTGCTGCTGCTCCTCCCAAACCGCTGTGCATCACAAGGGCAGCACAGTCCACTGCCTCATCGGCCAGTACCAGAGATATTGCCTCCTCGCTGAGACCTAAAGGATCCGCGGCCACGGTGGCTGGTGGCCCAAGATCAACGGGGTTACTGGACATCCGAGGAGACAGCTTTGCCAGTTTGCTGACTGTCTCGTCGGTGAAGGTAGCAATGGCCAGTCCGGCGTCAACTGCTGCGTCAGCTGCTACTACTCCTCCCCCACCACTTAGACCAATCACGGCTATCCGGTTGCCCCTAGGCAATGGTTGAGATGCGAAGACTCTGGGTATCTCCCAGAAGTCCCGCCAACTGCTTAGCCGCAGGACCCCGGCTTGCTTGAATGCACCATCATAGACTCTATCGTCTCCGGCAAGTGAGCTGGTGTGAGAGGCAGCGGCCCTGGCTCCAGCCTCGCTCCGGCCTGGCTTGAAAATCAACACTGGCTTCCTGGCAACTGCCTTGCGGGCAGTTGCCAGGAACTTCCGGCCATCCTTCACATCCTCCAGGTGCATAACGATTACCTTTGTCTGGGGATCATCTGACAGGTAGTTCAAGAGGTCAACTTCATTGACGTCGCACTTGTTGCCGAAGTCGCATAACTTGCTTAAGGGATAGGCATGGGGTCCAATCGGGTGCGAGTGGGCACTGATAAGGCCGCTATGGCCACAGTAGGCTATGCCGCCCTTCAGGAACTCTTTGTAGCGAATGGGATAGGGAACGGTGGCCAGACCATTGGCGGTGTTAAGGACGCCGATGGTATTCGGGCCGATGATACGCAGACCACTGCGGTGGGCGATGTTCACCACCTGGTGCTGGAGTATAGCCCCGTCTTCGCTTGCCTCGGCAAAGCCCTCAGTCCCGATGATAACAGCCTTTATGTCCTTCTGTGCACACTGCTCGATGATCCCAGGCACGGCCGCTGGGGGTATTATCACCATGGCGAGGTCTACTGGTCCCGTCACCTCGGCTAGGCTGGAATAGGCTGTCAATCCGAGAACCTCGCCCTGGGAGGGGTTGACAGGATAGATCTTCCCTGTAAACCCGAAGTCGAGCATGTTCTTTATTGCGCCATAGCCAGGCCCGCCATCATCCTTTAGTGAGCCGAAGACTGCCACGGCCCGGGGCTCAAAGAATGCCGAAACGTCGTTTTTTCTCTGTGATTCCGTCTTAGACCTCACGTTGTCGTGATCTTTCAACTGATTACCTAGTAATGACTCAACAAGCCCCTAATCTCACCACTGTGGATGAAATCTCCCCAGTAGTAATGCCTTGCCCCTTCTAGGGCACAAGTATCGGAACGTCTCTCCAGTCGGACACACGAACTAGCTTCCCGCCCTGTACTTGATACGCTGCAAAGCTGCGGGAGCCCCTGCGGCGCTCAGGGCCATAGGTAATTGTCACCATTCCATCAACATCGAAGTCCTTCATGGTTTCAAAAGCTCTTTTCACCGCAGGACCATCGAGGTTTTCATAACCTACATCTTCGAGAGCCCGCTTGGTAGCTTCACATAGTATGGCTCCATAGACCCAACCGCCTGCGTATTCAGGGAGCTCCTGCACTTTCCCGTGGTACTCTAGTTGTCTATCTACCATCGTCTTTACGCCTGGAATTTCTGTCTCGTCAAACCAGGGCATGCCCTTTGGAGTAAGAAAACCTTCAACAGCAACTGGAGCCATCCTGATCAGCGTTTCTCCCACGGCATATTCATTACCAGCAAACTGCATCTTCTCTTGAAGTCCTAGCCTCTCGACATCCCTCATGATTGGCCCGGCTGCCGGAATAATGTTTTGAATGTAAACCAAATCTGCCTCACGCTCTTGTATCCTTAGCAATTGTGGAGTAGCATCTATGACCACATAACCGGCGAGTTCGATTGGCAGCACTTCAAAGCCTATGCTTTCAGCGTATTTTGAACCTTCCTCTGCAGGGCCTCTCCCGAATGGAGAATCTGAGCTGAAAAATTGCAACCTGGGGGGTCTTTCCTCTTTCCAGTTTTCCATAAAATAGTCGAATACAGCTGTAGTTGCCTCGCCAAAAGTTGACGTGGCACAATAAATCCAACCCGGGGGGTAAACTGCAGGCCCTGTCGTGGTTCCTGCAAGAAACGGTATCTGGTCCTTTTCAAAATTTGACCTGAGCGTTTCTAACGAGGTAGTGTCATTGGAAAAAATAAGTGGGACCTCGCGGTCAACGAGCACACGATAGCCGCTTATGAACCTGCCCATTTCTCGTCCCATGTCTACCCACACGACCTTGATGGTCACCCCGGGAATGCCTTTCTCCTCATTGAAGTATCTGACATAATCCAACCTGCCTTGATGGCACGGTTGTTCAGCGGAAGCGGCACCGCCAGTAAGGGGAGTAAGGTCGCCAATTTCCACCACTTTTGTCTCTCCCAAAGGCGGGATTGTCGGCGTAGGAGCACAGGCAGCAATCAGAAGCAGCGCTGTCAATGCTATTGCCAGGATCCCCAGCCACTTTCCCTTCACAATCCTATTTCTCATCTTTCTTACACCTCCTCTAATGGACTTAGGCGGAGTTATATCACGAACCTTTATCTAATTACAAGAGGCTTTGAACTATGGTCTGCCGTGAGCCCAGTTCGTTAAGGTCAAGCATTTCATTCATTTCAGGTCGCCGCGTTTCTGGGGATGTGCATAGGGGTGTCTCCATACAGTCCCAGTGTCCGGGCCTTGCGCAAGCTGTTGTCGAAGTTGATCCCTGGCCGTGGTATATATCTGAATAAATTGGTCCTCCGCGGCATAGTCAAATGGGTCCCCTATGTTTTTCTCCAAATCACCACCAGGTGGTAGCGGATTTTCCAGATACCACTTCACCGTCAATTCCATGGCTCTCTCCGTAGATACTATGTCATGATATCCGAGCTGTTCTTTTATCTTGGTGATATCCATTACCCGGTGATAGGGAAATAAAGTCTGGGTAGGAGCAGCGTGGAAGCCGCTGGGAAGGACTTCAAAGGGTATTTCTATGAATTCGAACTCGTGGTTCATCACCTGGTCAATGAGTCTTATCCACTCGCGGTTGCTGAGTACTCTCTCGTCACATATATTGTATATCTGACCCGCGGATGCCGCGGGATTATCAATAGCGAGCATCATGCCATGAGCTATATTTTCCGCGAACCCTTTGGATAGCAAGGTCATTCCTCCGCCGGGCACGATGATTTGCCTTCTTCCATCGCGTATCCGGCGTACAATACACCACTCCGCTGGGCCAATATGACGAGGGCCATAAACTATGGGATAGCGGAAATGTGTAGCGTTGTAATGACCCTCTTGGTGAGCCTGCATTACCACTCGTTCTGCCTCTCTTACCCGCTCGGTGAAGTGGTCAACTCCCGGAGCTGTTGCTAGGTCGTCGTCCTCCTTCACAGGTACCCGAGATTCTTCCATTTGGTACCATGGCTGGGTTTCGGTGACTCTCAACCACCCTTTATATACAGCAAGTGCTCCCCCAACTGAGATTAGGCGGGGAGTCCGACTCTTGATAGCCTCAGCTATGAGCCTCAACCTGCCGTAAATCGACACTACCAAATCAAAGCTCTTCCCCTCCAGAGCTTCCTTCAGATTCTCCGGCCAGTGAGGGTCGGCGTGGAGATGCTCTACTTCCTGGGGTAACTCAATTTCATGTACTCCGCGGTGAAGCATGGTCACTTCGTAGCCTCTCTTTAGAAGCCCATCTATTATGTAGGGACCCGTAGAACCTGTCCCGCCTACTACCAGTGCCTTCATTATTTTTCTCCTTTCTGGTCAACAGTGTTAGTCTTTGAAGTCATTTTATCATACAAAGCTGCCTGTATCCCCTCCGTTTGATAGGGGAAATCCAGGTTAGGAGGGTTACATCACTGTTGAAGCTGCCTCA
>CAZXAJ010000046.1:0-9217 GCA_964638975.1 uncultured Dehalococcoidales bacterium | reverse complement strand
GGGGTAAGGTCATCATAACCGTCAACAACCAATGCTTGGTATCTAAGGTCAAATAAGTTATCGGCGTGACCCTCGCACAAAATGATTTTATATTGGAACTTCTTCCTGGCTTCTCGAGCCAGCCTTTCTAGTATTGGCTGTGCGAAATCGGGATTCAGTTTTATTTCCTTATTGATTTTCCAAGCTCCTGCAATTTCGCTCCGCAACCTCTGGCATGCACTAATATATTTCGTATATCTGTCTTTCCAGATATCATAACTATCCCACAATGTCCCAAATGGTAGGTGCTCATGTAGGGATGCGAAGAGAGGTTTGTTCTCCGAATGAATTATGAAGGTTGTCTCTGAACGGATTTGAGAAATGGGGGGAACCAGAATGTCATCTTTCCACTCCTGAATGCACCTTTCAATCTCGTCAAAATGAAGTGCCAGGCGGTCTTTCAGAACGCCCCTTTTTGCTAATTGCACCTCGCGCTCTTGGTCTGCCAGTAAGAGGTGCTTTTTAAGCGTTCTATTGTCAAGAATGTCGTAGTTCTTCTTGAGTTGGTCCTTGGGGACGCCGTCCTCATACTGTTTGAGCAGTTTCTTTCTGTCAACAGGCGTTAATTTTCTGGCCATTTTTTGAAGAATCGTTTTTGTTGTAGTTTGTCTTTGCCAAGCAAAAGCCAGGATGCCAAGATGTTACTTTTTGCCTCTTTTTGCAGCAGCCGCCCTCGCTGGCTCCATGTCATTGCACGAATATTATGGCACGTTTAAACTAAAAGTTGAACATATGGCCAACATCACCTATCGGAAGCTCGTAAAGGTCGGGAACAGCTGCTTCATCGCAATCCCCAAACCTTGGTTACTCTGGGCAAATGTTCAGCCTGGAGATAAGCTCAGGGTTACGACAGACGGAAAGGTAATTATTGAACGTCAGAAGGGAACGGGTGCTACAGGCAGCTAGAATGAATAGGTAATAAAAGAAGTGCCCTGCTAAGGACAGGGCACAGGCAGCACAAGGTTGACGGACAGGTCGAACCGTTTGCTCTGCCAATGTTTATTATGGGGCGGGCACCCTTGTGCTGTCAATCTAACAAGGAGTTGCTTATGCTTCCAAAACAATTAGCATTCCTTGGATATAAGGTCATAGGTGATTGCCAAGGGAAATTGAAAGAACTTCATTCGCAAAATCCGAAGGCTTTCAGGTCCGAAAAAAGAGTAATCCTCACTTTCTGGGATGTCTACGAAGGGCTAAGTTTGGTATTAGGCGACAAATACATCCCATTTGTTGACTGGTTCTGTGGAGCAACCTCACCTGAGACCATAACTCGGTCTCTCAGGGCGCTCAAGGAGGATGGCACAATCCATTTGTCTCCAGGCAAAGTTAGGCAAAGGCAACAGAGAGAACTCGCGCACCGCCGCTACTGGGCCCGAACGAGGAAGTGATGAATCGAGACAAAGAAAACCGCGGCTATATTCCTGGTGGTGTGATTGATTTCCCTTGCTCTGATACTTGGGCTCAATACTATGAGCAGCAAGGGCTAACCAATCCACTCGTGCCGAATCTCCTAGACCTTCAGCGTGAGCTAAGAAGATTAAACTCGGGGAGGCAAGATGCAAACCAGAGAACCAACCATAGTCAGCGATAATGTCCCGTACATCTTCAAATGGGGCGCTGATGGCATACTCATCACCGTCGACAGGGTTGACGATGGCAAGAGAGCGGTCACCGCCGAGTTAACCATCGAAACCTACCCGCAGATGGACCACATCTGGCAATCCAGGTTCAACTTTACATCGCCGAAAGCGAGGTTAGACCTTGCACGAACTCTGAAACCTCAAATATCCAACATTGAGCCGATACTTGAAACTCTATGCCTGACTTTCCTGAAGCAGCTTCGCACTGGTGAACCTGTGATAGAAGTGGGTAATATGCCCCGAAGGGGTGAACCAAGTTACACGCTCAAACCGTTTATCTTAGAGAAGGCAACTAACCTCATCTACGGTGCTGGGGGAATAGGAAAGTCCTATTTTGCCCTATTTTGTGCCCTTCTGGTGCAACTGGGCCATGCGGCCCTGGGTCTAATACCAATGAAAGGGAATGTTCTTTACCTCGATTATGAGACATGTGCAGAGGAAATAAATGAAAGAATACTGAATCTTAAAGAGGGGTTGGGAATAACATCTGATGAGACAATCAGCTATCGGCTGTCAAGCAACGCACTCTATGAGGAAGTCCCAGAGATACGCCGAATAATTGCCGAGCAAAACATAGAGCTACTAATTGTAGATTCCATTGGTGTGGCTGCTGGTGGTGAGCCAGAAAGTGCCGAGGTAACCTTGAGACTTTTCACTGCTATTCGCTCCCTCAAGACAACAGCACTCTGCATCGACCATGTTGCTAAGGCAGGCGTCGCTGGGACACCGTTCGGAAGCGTATACAAGGTAAATGCTGTCAGAAACCTTTTTGAGATGAAGAAAAACCAGGAGCCAGGAGAAGACTTCATCAATGTGGCCCTAATGCATAGAAAGATGAATGTGGGGAAGCTCATAAAGCCATTGGGATATAGGCTCGACTTCGGTGAAACCAAAACCGAAGTCTCTCAAGTAGCGGTGGAAAGAATACCAGAGTTGTCCAAGGAATTGCCACTGAAGGACCGAATCAGGTCCGCCTTGCTTGAAGGGGGGAAGATGTCGACCAAAGAGTTAGCCGAGGAGTTGGAGACGACCGAGAGCTCAATCAGAGGAATACTGTCCAGGTATAAGAATGAGTTCGTCAAGGTCGGCAACGCTTGGGGTGTAAAGACAAATGGTTATTAGTATGAGAGATATGACCGCTACAACGCTACAGTGTAGCGCTACATGTACCACACTACCCGCGCTACACCATATTTTCTATATATGGTGTAGCGTGTAGCGCTCTATTAAAGGAAATAGAGAGGTTTAGAAGTATGACAGAAGAAAAGGCAAAACCAACAAGGAGAAGCTACTGGCTTGATGAGGTCTTCGTTGACTACTATGCCTGGTGCTGGGCGACAGAGCGGATATTGGTTGATGATGACTACGCCGACTTCATGCCTATCTGTCTGGGCAGGGAATCTGAGATTGTGCCCATCCTAAAAGGTGATAAGCCAATACCCGAGGATGTGCACCCGAGAAGGAGAGCTATCCTTGTTGAAATATTAGCAGCAAAGGAAAAAGAAAATGAGCGGGTATCCAAACCTACCCCTAGAGCAGCTCGTCTACTCCGAGCCCGCCCTGTTAGAAACCCTCGGCATACCACGAGAAACGCTAGACGTGCTTCGTAGGGAAAAACAATTTCCCTGTGTTTATCTGGACCAGAGGCATCGGGTTTACCTGGCAACGCAGGTCTTGGAGTGGCTTGAGAAGCGAGCTAAGCTATGAGGCGTGCCTAACTCATGACGTACACCCTGTTCTTCGCTAGGCAACATTTCTATTTTGCGATAAAATTTAGGTGAGATGAGGACAAGATGAGCCATCAGTGGTGGGGAATCTCAGCGGAGCGTGATGCAAGGAACGCAGAACAACGTCTCAACAAGTTGTATAGACTGGTGGTTGAGGTCGGGGAAGAAGTCTTGCGGGAATTGGGGGAGTGTGGTGGGTCTGAGGAAGTAACGGAAAGGTTGAGTCAACTTGTCAAGGATGCCTATAAACATCTAGGCGAGCGATAGTTATGGCACGAACCGTTAGCTAGTGAATCGTTTCACAAAGCTGCTTTTGCCTGCCCTTGCACTTCAGAGATAAAATAGATATATGGAAAATCAAATCCAGCTTTATCATGATGCCACTGCCTTCTGGCTTGATAAGGAGTGGAAGACGCCAAGGGAGAAGGAGCTAGAGAGGGAAGTAGCTAGGCTCAGGCAGCAAAATCAGAGTCTTAAAGCGCAAGTCAAAGCTCAACAAGATGAACTACAGCCATTGAAAGTATTCAAGGACATACCTTGCTGTAAGTGTGGGGAGCCATTGACAGGCTGGACAAGGAGCCTGGTTAGGGAAGGATTCAAGGATTTCTACCATAGCCGTTGTGGTTAATCCTATGGCACAGTGGGCAGACACAGATAGTATAGATACTTATGAGGATGCTGTGCAGGCAGTCCTTCAGGGCATCGGTATGAGGGTTGACCCGAGAAAAGTCCTCTGGTGCAACTATCCTGCTATTACCTTGGAGCAGGATGAACTTGGGGAGAAGGTGAGGAAGGACACAAAGCGGTTAGAGAGGGAGATTGAGCACGACTTATGTCCGAGCAGGCTTTGGTATGTGGGCGTCCTCAGATTAAGGCTGGTTAGGCGAGGCATAGCCCATTTTGCCTGTGAGATAGACCTCTACTATGTTGCTTGCGACACTACCAGTGATTATGACCTGTCTTGGTATGGCAAGCTAATACCTAAAGCAGATAGGTTTGAATGCCCGCTAAGTCTCATTGAGCCGCTTCTAAACGCTCTTGAGCACAATGAGATAGACCTTGATAATGCAATCGTCATAGAGAGAACCCCCAGCTATGGCGTCTATGACTTTCTAGGTAGGGACTGGAAAATCCCCGATGCTTTCCTTGGCTTTCTTTGGGCACTAAAGGATAAAGGCAAGGGCTTTGAGGGCCTGCTCGACCCTGTGAGTTGCTCTTTGATGGAGAAGTTTACCAAGGAGCTTCCTTCTCCAGAGATGCCCAAGCTCGGCAGTGGAAGCTATGAGGAAATGGTTGAAGCTCTTAGAAGCCTCGGATGGAATAAGACAGAAGCCGAAGACAAAGCAAGACAAGTCCTGGAAAAGCACCCTGGTGTTCCCTTAGAACAGAAACTAAAATATGCCCTTAGTGGTTGATGTCTTCTATATTCAGCCAAAGTTATAGATAGACTAATGGATTGAGTTATAGACTAGATGTTTGATGGCAAAGAAAACAAAGACTGACCTCTATCTCGATTGTCCCTGCGGAGCCAGGTCCCCTGTCTTTGAGGGTAAAGACTCCAAATGGTTCAGTCACTGTGTTAACTGCGGGAGGCTTACCTTCTGGTCAAATCCCATGCTTACTGAAAGGTTAAGATATGGCGGCAGGCTTTGTCCCCACAATCCAGAAATTAGGGACTGCAAGAACGGCAAAACATCATTTTGCGAGCTTTGCAGAATCAGGGTTTTTGTGCCAGGGTATATAAATGTATCACCTTCCTGAAATCCCTTGCTGTGATTGTCTTCTGAGTTCTTATAGTTAGCTCCAAATCCCTTTTGCATGGCTATCTTGCCTGACCGAGGCTCAGAAATCTTGACAATATCTTAATTAGGCACTACAATATATAAAGATGGCATTCATCAGAACAAAGCGATTTGGCAACAAGGTCTACTACTACCTTGTGGAAAACAAGCGGGAAGGCAAGAAGGTGAAGCAGAAGGTGCTCAAATATCTAGGGACAAGTCCAGAACAAGAGGGCAAAGGGGGACAAAGTGACAAGAGTTAAGCAAATTGTTAAGCAAAAGTCCGCGGGCTCTCAAGAAGTCAAACGTCAAAAGTGGCAGCGGCTGGATTTGAACCAGCGACCAAAGGCTTATGAGTCCTCTGCTCTACCCCTGAGCTACGCTGCCCGAAATTAGTTTAGCACTGGCTACGGAAGACGGTCAAATCAAGACGCCCTGGTACGAAAGTCCTTGACCTGGTAAACGGCGATGTATTATATTCTAAACCACAGTATCTTGTGAGACCTTCTTAAGAGGCGAAAGGAGTGTAGGGGAAAGGGGGACTTAACTCACCGAACCTCTCTATTTCCAGGAGAGGAGCCCTTTGAGACACTTGCGGAACACTGCGGTGTGAGCAAGGTTTCATCAGACTTGGAGGGGTAGGGAAGATGAGAGTAGGAATTACCAGTTTTCTGTTAGCCATTATCCTGGCTTTGTCCTCTTGTTGCCCAGCCCTAGCCGCAGATAGCGCTAGCATCACCATCACCATGATAGGTGTAGTTGACGAGATTTCCATTACTCTGGATAAAACACAATGGCCGCTGGGAGAGGTAACTTCCGACACGGAGTATAAGACCAGCCCGCCGATAGAGTGGTGCACGCTGAATGTAACGGGCAATTGTGCCGTGGAGACCTTTATTGTAGGTGAAGATGCCGAATGGATTGATAATCCCGGCGCATATAAGTGGACGCTGAGCAGCGTTGGTAGTAATGGCGAAGACATATATGGGTTATGGTTTCGCATATCTGGTGACACCACACGAGGCTATGTGCCTATCACCAAGACGGAAAGCGAGTTTTGGCCTTATTCTGATGGCTCAAGCCTGGATCCAGGAGATACCAAGCAGTTTGGCCTGAGGTTGCTAACGCCCACCTATTTCGTTGGTGGGAGGGAGATGGAAACTCAAATTACCATAAGTGCAGTGGCTGCCTGATGCGGCGGCATATTATAGTCCTCTGCGTAATTTTGCATAATTCCTCTCCCTTAATGGGAGAACTTAGAGGAAAATCCCAAGCACTAAATACGAAGTGCTAAACAAATTCAAAGCGCTAATGACCAAGATCTGGAACAAAAAGAGTCTTGGTATTGAAATTTGGGATTTTGGATTTGTCTGGAGTTTAGAAATTATGATTTAGCGTTTCGTAAGACATTGTTTAGGATTTCTGAAGTGGTGGAGGTGAATTATCAGGAATTTTGCGGTCAACTATAAATTGGCTGGGCTTATCGCCGCTTTACTGGTTATCTTTTTGCCTTCTTTGACTCTGGCTCAGGGCTTCGGTGTCTCTCCGGCCGAGGTAAGAATGGACAACCTGTCTCCCGGCGAGGAAGCCGGATTCAACCTCACCATCAACAATAAAGATGAAGAACCTCATGTCTTTGCCCTTGCTGCCTTTTACCCTCGGGAAGAGGAAAGAAGGGCGGGAAGAGCCGAATTTCCCGATGCTAGCTGGGTAAGCTTTTCTCCTCAAAAAATCGAGGTGGCAGCTAAGTCTGAGGCCAAGGTAGAGGTGACAGTGAGCATACCATCGGACACTGAATGGGCAGGCAAGGACTGGGAAATATGGCTGGGAGTGGCGCTCGAGTCCAGTGACCTGCTGACTGTAGAGTTGTATGTTCGCCTGCTGGTGTCCACGAGTGGCGTAGGTAAGCTCAACGCAGGCCTCATTGCCGGGATTGCCGTGGGCATAATGCTCCTTGGCTACGGTGCTTATTATTACTTCAGGCGCAAAGCCAAGCTCAAATGACTGTCAAGCTTCATTGTCAATCCGAAATCCACAGTGAATCGCGTGAGTTAATATAGAGAAATCCTTCCCCTTGAAGGGAGATGGGGCGGCTGGCTTTTTCCCTCACCTTAGTCCTCTCCCGCGACGGGAGAGGAATTTCTTATCTCATCTATCCTCTCCCTCGAAGTGATGGGGTCAGGGTGAGGGTGAAGAGATTGTGCTCGCTACCCCCTGGAAAGCGTAAGCCCACCATTCCCCGGCCCTTCGTTTTGCAATGACGGGGTGATGCCTGTACCGGTGTGCAGGCCCGCCTCTATAGCGACATAGTACTAATTTCTGGTGTGAAACAGTACTAATGGGTGATTCTCAGAAACCTGGCTAGCTGCTATGTTAAAGATGCTGCGCCGCCGCGACGCAACAGACAGGGGGCAATATGAGAATAACCCGTTCCACCTCACGGACCTATGAAAGTGAGCTGGTTGATAAGCTGCGCTCGGGCGACAGCTCAGCCGTAGAACAATTCTATAATATGTACAGGAACAGGCTCTACTCTCTGGTATTTGAACACGTAGGCAGAGACCAGGCCTTAGCTGAGGACCTGGTTCAGGAAATATTCCTCGCTGCCCTGGGTGCAGTGGATAGATTTCGTGGTGACAGCCAGCTTTATACCTGGCTGTACAGCATAGCATTTCACAAGATAAATGACTTTCACCGTCGCCAGGCACGCGAGCCCAAACCCAGGGAATCGCCCCCCAGTTTTGATGCTGCGAAGCTAGAGCGAACCGGGGGCAGTGAGCCGGCGGCCCTCAGTGTAATGGAGTCCGAAGAGACTAGCCAGGCGGTACAAGAAGCTTTGGCTGAGTTGCCGGATGATTATCAAGAAGTGCTGGTGTTGAAATACCTGGAAGATATGCCAGTGCTCGAGATAAGTCAGGCTATGGGCCGCTCGCCAAAGTCGGTTGAGGGATTGCTGTCCCGAGCCAGGAAGGCCCTGCGGGCTAATCTGGAGGAAAACGGTGGGAATGGGGGGAATGAGTCATAACCTCCGCATGGTTTCAGCATAAAATCCACAGCAATCCCCACGCAAAATCCTGATGTCTAAGCTCTAAATCCTAATTTCTAAACTCCAAATTTAAATACCAAAACTCATTCTGCTTTAGATTTTGGTCATTGGTGCTTTGATATTGTTTAGAATTTAGGACTTCGTGCTTGGAATTTGCCTGTAGCTTCCCTACAAGCAATGTTTACGTCGCCACATGTGAAAAGGAACTTAATTCGAAGATATTGTCTCCATCACCGCCTGGAAGGCGTTGATGCGCCCGCTCCCCACGCCATCGGCAATGATGGAATCGCAACTATTTTCGATAGCCTGCCGAACTTCATCGTTAACCGTGCCGCTGCCATTGCTATCCTCAGCTACAGTGAAAACCAGGGCAGCCGCACCCGAGACATGGGCCACGGCTGGCGATGTGCCACTCTTATAGCCATAGTGGTCCTGAGGCACTTCAGAGTAGATGTTAGAGCCCGGGGCGGCCACATCCACCCAGTCGCCGTGGGTGGATAGCAAAGCTAAGGAATCGTTTTCATCAGTACCGGCCACGGCAAGGCAATTGGCGTAATAAGCAGGATAGGCGGGTGTTGACCTGCCTGTGTTTCCCGCCGCCGCTATGATTAGCGTCCCCTGGCTCCATGCGTAGTCTACCGCCTCTTCCAAATCTGGCGATGACTTCATGCAGAGGCTTATGTTGATAACCCTGGCCCCACGGTCTACCGCCCATATGATGCCCCTGGCCACCACCGATGCCTCACATCTTCCGGCATCATCAGCCACTTTCACGTTCATTAACCGACATTCCGGAGCGATGGCGGCGATGGTGCCGGCCATATGGGTCCCGTGCCCGTAGAGGTCATCGCTTGTCGGGCTACCGGTGAAATTGACCTCAGCCACCAGCTTATGGGCCAGCTCCTGGTTATCTTCATCGATACCGGTATCCAGCACAGCCACGATAATCAACTGACCCCCTTCAGCTATTTGCCAGGCCTGGGG
>CAZXAJ010000045.1:0-10264 GCA_964638975.1 uncultured Dehalococcoidales bacterium | reverse complement strand
GGGTGCTGTTGACTGTACTGGCGTTAAAGCTGGTGGGCGCATCAGGCTTGGTCAGAAAACTCTGCTCGGAGCCGCTGCCCGTCCCGGCACTGTTCCTGGCCTGAGCCCTGAAGTAGTACTTGGTCCCCTTACTGAGGCTGGTAATAGACTCGCTGAAGGACTGGCCGCTAGTTCTATTGCCTGTCCATGTGGTGTTGTAAGCGTAAGGTTCCCCGGAGTCCGTGTCATACTGGAAGCGGTACTGGCAGGCTTCACCGCCATCGTCGCTTACCGTCCCGTTCAGGGCGGCCATTGTTTCTTCCACCAGGGTGGCAGCGTTGGTAGTTACCGTGGGCAAAGTTATCCCCGATGTCGTGGTGGCTGAGTCCTGAGCGCAGTCATCGGACCACTGCTCGCTGCCTGAGGCATATGACCACGCCCGGTAGTAATAGGTTGTGCCTGGAGTCAGTCCCGTATCCGGTGTGCTGGTACCCGTATCAAAATATACCTGGGTGCCATCGTTTCTATCGGTTGGGTAGCTGCCCTGCTTTCTCTGTATCCTTGTCTGCTGGGCTCCATCGCCTTTAGTCCAGGACAAATCTATCTGGGTGGTGCCGGAGGTGGTGGCGCTGAAGCCGGTAGGCTCATCGGGCTTGGTCAGGAAAGTCAACTCGTAGCCGCTGCCGGTCCCGGCGCTGTTCCTGGCCTGGGCTCTGAAGTAATACTTGGTCCCCTTGGAAAGGCTGCTAATAGACTTGCTGAAGGACTGCCCGGTGGTCTTGCTTCCCTTCCAGCTTGTATGGTAGGCGTAAGGTGCCCCCGATTCCGTGTCATACTGGAAGCGGTACTCGCATGCTTCACCGCCGTCGTCGCTCACTACCCCGTTAATGGTGGCCGTGGTCTCCTCCACCAGGGTGGCAGCGTTGGTGGTCACCGTAGGAGGATTAATAACTGCCTGGATGGTAGCTTGGGCGTCTATGAGCCCCCAGCCGTATATCGTATCCCAACCTGATGCTCCCTTATCAGTGGCGGTGGACTCGAGGGCATCCTTTACTTGAGCCGGTGTCAAGCCTGGGTTCTTATCCAGAATCAGGGCGGCTATGCCGGCGGCATGGGGTGAAGCCATGGAGGTACCACTCATTACATAGTAGTCCGCCGGGCCGGTGCCATCGTTTTTTGTGGCGCTATATTCATTTGGCCCATCATTATCGACAAAAGGGGCATAAGTAGAAGCAGGTTCACCACTCGGCGGTAGAGGCAATATATCGTCGTCTCGACAGGAAATAATGGCGCTGCCCGGGGCGACGATATTGGGCTTGGGTGGTGCGCCGGTGTCAACCCTCGGTCCCCGGCTGCTGAAGCTGCATATCTGGTCAACTGTTTCACCAGAAGTGTAACTCCATCCAGTAGGGCTGGGGCCATTCTTGTAATCCCACCAGTATTTTCTGGTGGTGTAGGCACCAACGGCGATAGCACTATCGGCGTCAGCGGGAGACGTAAGCGTATAATCGGGGTCTGGATTTTGGAATGTTACCGAACCAGCTCCTGCCACCCATACATAAATGTGAAAATCTTGCGAAACGGCTGAGTTGTTGGTGATCTTTATGTAGTAAGTTCCTGAAGAAACCGCGTAATGGGAACCTTGCGAAGGTCCGTAGTAACACAATCTGGCTTCGGTGCCTCGGGTGCTTTCACTCTGGGTATCATTAATTGTAGATAGGGAATTGTGACCGGAGTCGTAGAACTGTCCGTTAAGGACATTATTTGTTCCTAAACCATCGTACCACACCAAATTAAACCAGAGGATGGTATCAGTTGCACCAGCTCCAGTGACATTGATTTGTATATAATCAGTGGAGCTAAAAGCAGCAACCGTGCCTGAGTAGTGCTGGTCATAATTGGCCCTGTTACCTGCCGATTTGAAGAAAAGTGCCCCTTGGCTCACGGCGTAATCAACAGCCTGGGCGATCTCGGACGTCCCGTCGTGATGATCGAACCACTGACCAAAGCTCAAGGTTATGATATCGGCGCCGTAAAGATCCACGGCATCGTGGATGGCTTTTATGGCAGCATCGTACCAGGCTAGGCTTCCACCTGAGATCTTGAGGAATATCAAGTCTGCATCCGGCGCAGAGCCTTTATACACCCCACTGGATTGAGTGCCCCGGCCCAGGGCACTGCCAGTTACATGGGTGCCGTGACCGGTATAGGTGTTGGCGATGTCACTGCTCAGTGTTGGGTAGTTAGAATAATCTTTGCCAACAACCGGCGTTGGAATATCCGGGTGGGTCGTGTCTAATCCAGTGTCCAGCACAGCTATCGTTACGCCTGTCCCGTCATAGCCCAGGCCCCACACGT
Source organism: uncultured Dehalococcoidales bacterium (assembly GCA_964638975.1). Taxonomy (GTDB): domain Bacteria; phylum Chloroflexota; class Dehalococcoidia; order GIF9; family AB-539-J10; genus RBG-13-51-36. The sequence goes on along the minus strand of CAZXAJ010000045.1, from coordinate 7,927 downwards.
CATCGGCATTTGTCTTTTGGGTGGCTAGGTCGTTCTCGGGCTCAAGCGTGCGCTCGGCCGTATCCAAGCTGATCACATACTCCTTGCTCGCCAAATCCCCCAGCCTGTCTATAGGCATATCGGCTATAATAAAGCCGGTGGGGTGAGCCCCTACCGGTGGTATCCAGGAGTCCAGATATGGAGTGATACCCATAGCCTCAAGCTCCTCTATTTGTGAATGAGTTGGCTCTTGGTAGAAGTGAATGAATATCCTCTGCCTATCGATGTCGTCCAGCCTAATGCCCGATGACCGCAGGATATCGACACGGCCCGCTTGTAGCGAGTCTTCTAATGCGGCTCCCACCCCACCTGCCTCGACAGCGCGCAGTTTCGCTTCTAACTGAAGCTTAAGCAGACTGCTAATCTTGTGGCTTGCATCTAACTCTTGAGCGAGAGCACTCGGCGCCTGAAATATTCCACCTGGAACCGCAACTCCTATAATCAGAGAGGTCAAGAAAAGACATACAGTAAAGATAATCCCCAGCTTCTTCATGTAATCCTCCTCACGCCAAATCCTCTATATGGCGCATTTCCCGTTTTGCTCAGCTTGCGTACTCTCAGCAGGGAAAGGGCACCAGCAACCACCGTAAAACAGCGATTCCAGTGCCCTGTATTCATCTTCCACCCCAGTATACCCCAGAAATTCGGGGACGACTTCTATTGTTTAGTGTATCACATATGTCAACACGTTGATAGAGTCTACAGTAAAAGCTGTTATGACCAGCACATGAAGAGGAAGCAAAGATTCATTTTCACCCTTCCTTGCTTCTGGTTTAAGCTTTGTGTCCCGACCTACTCTTCGATCTTATACTCCCACTGGCAGGCAATTTCATCTGGACTCTTCCGGGGAGGCAACTTTAGAGCTGTTACCTTAATTTTGGGGTTGATGAGGTACTTTGCAAAGATTAACGGCTCTATTTCATGACACATCGGAATAATCCTCTCGGGAGCTTCCCTCTCAAAGTACTCGAGCGAAAGGCACTTCCTTACAGTGGCTATGACGTGATTGGGGTTTATGATTTTATACTCAGTAGTGAATATGCCTCCAGTAGTATTGTCCAGGGGCAACTGGCAGGCCTTCAGCGAATCAAGGACCGTATTTAGCTGAATATTTGCTATCTTAGCGAATCTGGGGTTTACTCGCTCACCTATTGATAACCAGGCCTTCAGATTGCAGGCGTCGGCTACCTCACCGCCACATTTCTCCTTGACTGCATCGTACCAGGACCCCTCCATTATAAGCCAGGCCTGCTGCCAGGCCTTCATTATTTTAAGGAGAAAACTTTTGGAGAAATCCTCAAATTTTAGGTCAGGATTAAACGGACCACTTAAATCTTCTAACTCTGCCATTCGGAACCTCCTTTGCGCTATTTTAGCATTACCTGAAATTCTATCAAAGGTTTATCTCCAAGCAAATCTATTGTGTTCGCTCCTTTATTCTCGGGCGAGCCCTATTTTTGTGTATCACGGCCGTAAACACGTTAGTAGGCTGAGTATGTTCTGGTATGCAAAGGTGAATTGTGCCCAGGGGATGCACGACTCTTGGGGGAACAAGAAAAAGCTACCACGAGTGGCTGATTGCCCCCTTTTCACAGCTCCCCAGGCATTTTAACTCTCTAGCTCCGCTGACAGGCTTGCACGGACCGCAGATATATTTCAGGTTTCTGACAACCTCGTTCCGTACTTTGGCCACTAGGTTGTCATAATCATCGGTTATTATTTCAAATACCTTCTCGGGACAGGCATCCACGCAGTTACCACAGCCATCACACTTCTCGCTATCTATCGTTATGTAGTAATCGCCTGAGGCATCGGTGTATCCATAGTTTGCAATATAGGGTAGGGTCAATATCTGCCTGTTCAAGAGCCAATCAAACATCTTTCTTCTCAGGCCTTAGTTGATTTCTCCAGAATGTCATTGGCGAAGGTGGCAGCCCCCAAAGCGCCCACAATCTGGGGCTCGAAGCTTATATGAGCCTTGACGCCAAAGAGCTTTTCCACTCTTCGGACCACGCCTAGGTTCTTGGCAATACCTCCCGAGATCATGAAGTCCTCTTCCATCCCAATGCGGCTGACCAAAGTATATACCCTGTGGGCTAAAGCATCACAATAGGCAGCGATGACCTCATTGATCGGCACCCCAGCCCGCAGCAAGCTTAAAGCCTCGGATTTAGCAAAGACCACACAGGTGCTGCTTACCTTGGGTGGTTCCCCTGTAATATCCAGCGACCTTGGTCCGATATCTTCCACGGGCACGGACAACAACTCGCCCAGAACCTCCATGGACCTGCCAGAGCCGGCAGCACACTTGTCGTTCATTACAAACTGTGTCACCTTGCCTGTCTCATTGCAACGGATTGCCTTGCAGTCTTGACCACCCATATCAAGGATGGTTCTGACCGAGGGCAGCAACCAATGTGCTCCTCTGGCGTGGCATGAGATCTCGGTTATCGTCTTATTGGCAAAGGGGACATTTACTCGTCCGTAGCCTGTTCCCACGGTGAACTGGATGGCTTCCAGCTTCATGCCTGTTCCCTCCAGCGCCATATTTATCGCCTTAATGGCGCTGGAGGGGCTGCTTGAGCCCGTATAAGCATTGCCATAACAAAAGATTTCGTTGTCGGTGAGAACCAGCGCTTGTGAGCTAACCGAGCCTACATCCACCCCAGCCGTGATGATTTTCGCCTTGGTCCAGTCCTTGTCCGGTGCTTTCCAGGAATACTCTCTCCATCCGACATTTACTGCTGTCATCTTATTCCTTCTCCCTGGCGATAAGAGCTGCCCCGAGGGCCCCCGCGATTTGTGGATTCTGGGGGATTAAAGGCTCGATTCCCAGGTGCTTCCCTAGCAGAGCAGCAACTCCCACGTTCTTGGCAACCCCGCCGATGAAAACCGCATCCTTTTCTATCCCGACTCTGCGCACCATGGAGACGGTCCTGGTGGCTATGGCATTATGTATTGCCTGGGCAATATCGACTTTGTTTGCTCCACTATGGATAAGCGATACCACCTCTGACTCGGCGAAAATAACACAGGTGACGTTTATGGGGATTTCTTTCTGCGAGAGAAGCGATAGCTCACCCATCTCCTCCACCTTTACCTCCAAGGCCTTGGCCATAGCCTCAACGAAGGTGCCGGTGCCAGCAGCGCACTTCTCATTCCTGGCAAAGTCCAGGACCTTTCCCTCGGCATCACACTTTATGCCCCGGCTTTCCTCAGCACCTACATCAATTATTGTCCTCACGGTAGGGAAGAGCCAGGCTGCTCCTTTGGCGTCGGCAATCACCTCGCTAACTTGGTCATGAGCAAGGGAAGTGTGTTTTCTACCAGTCCCGGTAGCTGTAATGTGCTTTACGTCATCGATTGTTATTCCAGCTTTGTGTAAAGCTTCCCCTAGCGCCTGCTCGGTTGACTGTTTCATATCAATGCCAACCAGCACCACGCTATATGCCAAGACTTGACTATCCTTGAGGATGACTACCTTTGCAGTTTCCGCCCCGATGTCCACGCCAGCAGTTATCACCTGCTTTCCTCCCGGGTGGCACATATCAATTGCTCAGACTTGCAGATTGGGGTAGCTATGATTTTAGCCCCTATTTTATATCTTCGAGACTTTGTCCCAAATTGAACTATATGGAAGCCACTCCAGAATGTCAAATTCCTGTAGTTTTGGCAACTCTCACCAGTGGTGAAGCTGAACCTATTAACTATCCTTGGTCCTCCCTGGTCTTTAACTGCTTTTTTTGCCTTCGAAAGCTTTCCTTTTCGTGCGCTGTTCATGGTACCTGATGAACTTGTTAATGGCATTGGCAGCGCGGTCAAGCGAAGGATAAAGCGGAAGTTTGACTTCATTGCATCTCCGCTGCCACTCTCCAACCACTTCCCAGGTCTCGGCTGTGGTAGCTACCGAGTGCAATACTATGGCTGTGGGCTTGTCACATTCCTGGGCACCACTCAAATAAGTCTCCCTCCGGCTTTCCTCTGTGCGCATAGTCAACCCCGGGTTGGACATTACGCTCAGCCCCCGATGCAATATCATCAGGTCGATTCCCTCCCAGCCGGCAATGAGCTTGATGCTCTCGGCAAACTTATTAGCATCCAGGATGGCCATGGAGGAGTCGAAGGGGTTTCCCAGGATGCTGCCGGCTTCAGGGGTAGTTTCACTTAGCTTCTTCTTCACCTCTGGTGGAAGTTTTGGGACGTGTAATCCCATCCTTTCACATTCATCGGCAATCTGAACGCTGGCTCCGCCCCCGGTTCCCACAACCCCCACACTTCGTCCTTTTGGAGGAGACATATATAGGAACGGCAGGATAACGTCTATAAGTTCATCCATACTATAAACTCTGATTACCCCCAGCTGCTTGAAAATGGCATCTAATATCGCATCTCCCACCGCCAGAGAGCCTGTATGAGACGCTGCGGTCTTTGCTCCAGCTTCAGTGTATCCTCCCTTGTATACGATAACCGGCTTTACCTCTGCAGCCGCCCTAAGCGCCTTTAGAAATCTTGGCCCATCCTTCACACCTTCTAGATAGGCTGTTATTATCTCGGTGTCGGAATCTTGGGTGACATATTCCAGGAAATCGCTTTCGTTTAGGTCGCTGGCATCTCCATAGCTTATTACCTTGCTAAAGCGAATTCCCCTGGATGCTCCCGCTCGAACCATGTAGAAGAAACTTGCACCGCTCTGCGAGAGGAAGCAAACATTGCCGCTTTCCCTGGGAAATCCCAAACCGGCCCCCAGCTTCGTTTTGGGGCAGTATATACCGAAGCAGTTTGGTCCTATTATCCTGACTCCCCCTCTCTTGGCGATTTCCGTGGTCTCAGCCTCCAGCCTTTTCCCTTCTTCAGTCCCCAGTTCGCTGAATCCGGCGGAGAAGATGGTGGTAACTTTTACCCCTTTTTCCACGCATTCTTCCATCACCTTGGGGACGGTGGGAGCGCCGAGGAATATTATTACGTTATCAACCGGCCCGGGGATTTCCTTAAGGCTGGGATATATCTTTAGCCCTCTCCATTCTCCACCCTTGGGATTGATGGGGTAAAGTCCGCCAGCGAACTCGTGCTCAAGATAAGGACCAATCAGCGTTTCCCCTGTAGGATTGGCGGGATTGCTTGAAACACCGAGGAAGGCGATCGAACTGGGGTGAAAGACGTACTCTAGGCCTTTTACATCTGCTTCAGTTGGCATTCTAACCTCCTGGGAGAAAGAAATCTTGCTTATGCAATTTAGCAGGGGGAGCCCACCTGATTAAACTTCCTCTTCCCCGGAATCCCCCAATCGGTCTAATTATAAAGGACTATTTGGCCTTATGGCAAAGTAACGCAACGGCCTCCTCAGTATGCCCTCTAGCTAAATCGGACATCAATGGTTGGGGCCGGGTTTTATTTGCGATTAGGCTCTTTTTACTGGGCTGCAGTAGAAAGCCTAATCTTCCCCTCGCCATGCCCTTTCTAGCTCTTCACGGAAGTCAGGGTGGGCAATTGAGATAAGGGCTTTTGCACGCTGGGACAATGTTTTGCCTTTCAGTTCAGCTATTCCGTACTCGGTGACAATATAGTCAACATCGTAGCGGGGCGTACTGATAATCGTTCCTTCCTTAAGTCGGGGGACAATGCGGGAAGTCTTGCCCCGTACTGTGGAGCCAAAGGCGATGATGGATTTCCCGCCAGGAGACAAATCGGCTCCCCTTATCCAGTCAGCCTGCCCCCCGACTGCGCTGATTTGGGTGTCCCCTATTGATTCGGCATTAAGTTGCCCGGTGAGGTCAACCTCCAGCCCCGAAAGGACGGTGACAAAATTCTCAATCTGACGGACGGTCATTATAGCGTGTGTATAGCTATAGGGGTGTAGCTCTACCAATGGATTTTTATGGACAAAACTAAGTAATTTTTCTCCTCCTAATGCCCCAGCGATTACTGTCTTGCCCGTGTCTATTCTCTTGCGCTCATTGGTCACCACCCCGCTCTCTATGAGGTCGACCATCCCATCGCCCATCATGCCGCTGTGTATTCCAAGGTGGCGCTTATCTACCAGAGCTTTGGCCAGAGATTCAGGGACAGCTCCAATGCCAATGCATAGAGTGGCCTCGTCGGGTATAAGATAGCTCACATTCTTGGCAACCGCCTCCTCCGCAGGGCCTATTTTGGGATTGCGCCAGGGGGGGAGAGGTCTGGAGCATTCCACTAGATAATCCAGCTGGCTTATATGGATGGCGTTGTCGCCAAAAGTGGCGGGCATTTGCTCATTCACTTCAGCGATAGCTATCTTGGCGTTGAGGACCGCCTCACGGTTATAGCCAACAGCAATTCCCAGACTACAGTAGCCTTTTTCATCCGGCGGAGAAACTTGCACCAGAGCTACATCAATGGGCAAAGATGTGCCAAATAGGGACGCTATTTGTACCAGTCTGGCGGGCAAATAATCAACTACGCCGCTCTTGACACCTTCTATAAGGTCAGAGCTCACATGGAAGGTGATGATATGAAAGTAATCAGTGAGCTTCGCATATTTAGAGCCAGGGAGGACTCGGCTATCCAGCAGGTGAGTGCCCTTCAACCTTTCCTTGTCCTCTACCAAAGCCTCTACCAATGTCTGGGGCTCACCACAGCCCCCTTCTATATATACTGTATCTCCAGGCTTGATGGCTCTTATCGCCTCTTCGGCGCTTACCTTGCGGTGCGGTTTATCCATTTTATTTACCTTTAAAGACTGGCTTTCGCTTCTCCGCAAAAGCTTTTGCTCCTTCTATGGCATCTTCGCTCATGATGAGTTTGTCGACAATTGACTGCTCCAGTTCCAGTCCCTCCTCGAGTGTCATATCAATTCCCCGGATCATCGACTCTTTGGCTGCCTTGAGTGCCAATGGGCCATTCTGGCAGATTCTACGAGCCCACTCTTTGGCCGTAGGCACAAGTTCGGGAAGGGAGACCACAGCGTTGACCAGTCCTATCCGGTAGGCTTCCTGAGCATCAATGGCGGCACCGGTGAATAGTAGTTCTGCCGCTTTAGCCCGGGCTACCATTCGAGGCAGACGCTGAGTTCCTCCCCAGCCGGGGATGAGGCCCCACCTGACCTCAGGCGTCCCGAAGACGGCATTTTCAGCGGCAATTCTTATGTCACAAGCCAGGACAGTCTCGAGACCACCGCCAAGCGCCATCCCGTTAACAGCGGCAATCATTGGCTTAAGGATTGTTAAGCCACGCATGATATTGGGGAAGGTGGTAATAGTCCCTTTTGCCTGAGATTCCGGGACAAGCTTTTTCAAGTCAGCGCCAGCGCTGAAGGCTTTATCTCCGGCCCCGGTGATGATAGCTACCCAGGCATCAGGGTCATCGCGGAACTTTATCAGAGCCTCGCTGAACTCCTGGGTTTGCTCTGGGTCGTAGGCATTTAGTGCCTCGGGGCGATTCAAAGTCATAACTACTACGTGGTCTTCCTTTTCGTAAAGTAAAGCCATTGTCAATCTCCTTTCTGATTACTTGCTTCCAACCTCTCCACACCACCAAGCGCTTCCCTATTTGGACCTGTCTTCGCTTTGCCTATGCTTCAATGCCTAATTCTATCCTTACGGGGCATAACATACAAGCCCATCTGTTCGTTCAGTACCCTTGTGCTAAGCCACCTCCTTTCTATTGTGTTTATCTGGAAGAAGTCCATATTGGATAAAGTGATATTATTCTGAGGGGGCATGTTCCTTCTTTCTAGCGTAAACGGCGACACTCTTTGGGCACAAATGGTTCAACAGGCCTTCCAGCCAACGGAAGAACCTATGGTTACCGGTTAAATCCCATTCTAAGAACCTGTGATATAGGGATGGGATCGGGGCATTTTCTTTCTTGATCCCGAAAACACAGCGAAGCATCCAGTAAAAAGAGTGAAGGG
>CAZXAJ010000044.1:0-13408 GCA_964638975.1 uncultured Dehalococcoidales bacterium | reverse complement strand
GGGTGGGGCAAGAGTTTGACGAATCAAGATAGCAGGATGACGCGTTGTCCTTCGATCTGAAAGACCCGGACGGGTACGCCGTACGTGGCCGAAAGATTGGTGGGGGTCAGCGCCGAATCGACCGGGCCGGTGTCCAGGATCTGGCCGTGGCGCATGAGGACAGCGCGGTTGGCGACTGCCGAGGCCAGGTTGGGATCGTGTGTGGTCAGCACCAGCGTCACTTTTTGGGTGGATAGGTGGCGCATGATCTCCAGAAGGCGGGCTTTGTTGCCCAGATCCAGGTGAGCGGTGGGCTCGTCCATCAAGAGGATGCGAGGCTTTTGCGCCAGGGCACGGGCGACAGAGGCGAGCTGCCGTTCGCCGCTGCTCAAATTCGGCAGCGGCCGGTCTTGTAGGTGCGCCAGGCCGGTCGCACGCAAGGCTTCGAGGGCGATCTGGCGGTCGGCTTGGCCGGGCATTTCCAGCGGTCCCAGATAAGGCGCGCGGCCCAGGAGGACGTACTCGAGGGTGGAAAAGTCAAAGGGAATGTGCTCGTCCTGGGGCACGAGCCCGATCAACTGGCTTCTTTGCTGCCAGGAGTAACTTTTCAGGGGCCGGCCAGCCAACCGGATTGTCCCCTGCCAGGGGCGAAGGAACCCCAGAAGGAGGCGTAGCAGCGTGGTCTTGCCCGAACCGTTCGGCCCCAGGATGGCCGTGATGTTCCCTGCCGGGATCTCTAGCGAGAGGTCTTGCAGGACAGGTTGCCCGGGACCATTGTAACTGAACGACAGGCCCGACAGGGAAATGATGGCCGGGGCGTTCATCGCTGCACCCGGATGTTTTTGCTCAACATCATGGCGATAAACAAAAGGGCTCCGAGCAGCGAGGTCAGAATCCCCAGCGGGATCTCGCCGGCCAGCAAGGTGCGAGCCAGGTCGTCGCAGACCAGGGCAAAGGTGGCGCCGAGCAGCATGGAAGCGGGCAGGGCCTTTTGGGCGTCCGCCCCCAGCGCCCGGCGGGCGGCGTGGGGAATGAGCAGGCCGATCCATCCCACTATGCCGGCGACAGACACCACCGTGGCGGTGGCAGTCACGGCGGCGACCAGAACCAGGAGGCGTTCGCGTCTGGGCGCTGCGCCCAGGGAAAAGGCGGTCTCGTCGCTCAGAGAGAGCAGGTTGAGACGCCAGCGCATCAAATAGACAACGGACAGGCCGGCGATCACCGGCGGGAGGAGGTACAGCAAGTCGGTCCAGGTGACTCCCCACAATCCCCCCATCATCCAAAAGACAATGTCGGGCAGTTGGGTGAGAGGATCGGCCAGGTATTTGAGCACGCCCACGCCGGAGGAGAACAGGGCAGAGACAGCGATGCCGGACAGGATCAGGCGCAAGATCCAGCCGCCATAGCGGACCCGCCGGGCCAGGAAATAAGAGAGGCCCAGGCCCAGGCAGGCAAACAGCGCGGCAAATCCTTCCACGAGCAAGGCGGAGGCCTCTAGATAGACGATGCTCAAAGCAGCTCCAAACGCAGCCCCCTGTGATATGCCAAGGAAGCCCGGCTCGACCAGGGGATTGCGAAAGATCATTTGCAGCACGGTGCCACAGGCCGAAAGGGTCATGCCCAGCAAACAGGCAGCCAGAATGCGGGGCAGGCGCAGGTTCAACACCAGCTGGCGAGCCATTTCGTCCTGCCAGAGGTGGGAGGGTGACAGCCAATAGGGAGCGGGGTAGCGTCCGGCAAAAAGAGACAGGCCCAAGGTCACCAGAAAGAGGAGGCTCAAGAGCAGGAACAGGTGCTTTTGAAAGATCCCGGTCAGGGTGTGCCGTCCGGATCGCGCGATCATGCCGTGCTCTTGGGATCCCTGGCGACGGGCTGTGGTCACTCGATGTCTCCCTTGAGGTGGGGCAAAATGTGGGCTTTTGTCGAGGTTTCTTCCATGCCGTACATCTCTATAAAAAAGCGGGATACTTTGTGCATCATGTCCAGATCGGGAAAGCGATCGGGGTGGGTTTTCCCGGCCAGCCAGGTCACGCCCAGGATCCAACGCGGTTCGGGCTGATCCCAGCTGAAAATGTCGGAGGCAAAGCCATAGATCTGATTCTGTTTCACCGCCTCGAGGGCCTGCCATTGGGGATCGGCCTTTAACCGATCGGCGATTTCGGCCGAGTCGGCGCCATAGTGTACGACGAAAACCACGTCAGGCGCCCAGGCGGCGATCTGTTCCAGGTTTACTGCCGTCCAGCCACCTCCTTGCGCAGCTTTTTTCCAGACGGGGATGCCACCGGCCAGTTCCGCTTCGGCCGTCTGTATCCAGGAGGCCGATGGGACTTTAAAGGTGACTTGACCCCCTATGTCGCTGTATTGCAGAACGAGGACACGGGGTTTTTGTTCTTTGCTCAGCCCTTGCAGGGGTTGGGTGACGTCATCCAGGTAGGAGCGGTAAAAGGCCTGGATTTCCTCAGCCCGCGTCTTGTTCCCCAGCAATTGGCCCAGGGTGGTCACGTCCCTGAAATACTGCTCCGGTGTCTCGAGGTCCACATAGACCACCGGGATGTCTAGTTCTTGCAGCGTCCTGCCCAGCGTCTCTGCCATAAAGCTTCTCATGACCACCACGTCGGGATCGAGGGGTGCGATCTGTTCGGGGCTGGCATCCGCCCCCAGCAAGGTTTTCTGATCAAAGGAGGGATCGACAAAGGCAAGAAAGTCGCCCGGCTTTTGCCGGCTGCTCACCAGGGCGACCACGCGTTCTTTTGCTTCGGGGAAAAGATAAAAGGTTTCGACGATGGTGAGAGAGCTCTTGCCGGCGACGACGATGCGCTGGGGCGGCTGGGGGAACGAGAGGGTGTGTCTCAAGGCGTCCACCACGACAATGTCGCTGGCCTGTTCGACCGGCTTGGGGGAGGGATTTTGGGCGGGGAGGTCCGGGGGCGTACCGCCACAAGCGCCGAGAAGCAGACTTGTCAACAGGATGGCTGCGATCGCTATGAACGTCAGTGAGTGTCTCATGCTTTTTGATCTCCTTTTGATCTCAATCTTGCAAGCACAAAATCTCCAGGCAGCGATCCAGCCAGTGGATGACGGCTTCCAGCTGTCCCTGGCGAAACTCGAGCACCAACCGTCGAAAGCTGTCGTCGGTTTGGGCGGCGACTTTGTCAAATCTTTTGATCTGGGCCAGGCAAACGGCCTTTTGCTCAGCGATGAGCTGGTCGAGGCCGGGAAGGGATAACAGGCGGAAGAAATAGAGCCGGGCAAGAAATTCCACGCGAATGTAGCGCAAGTAGGGTGTGGGTTTGTGAACCCACTCTGCAAAGAGCTCACGGCCCTTGGAAGTCAGGTGATAGACCTTGCGCGGCGGGCGACTGGGCTGAGGCTCGGTCTGGACGGTCACCAGGCCGGTCTCTTCCATTTGTTTGAGTTGGGCGTAGAGCTGGCTCCGTCCAATCTGCCATACCAATCTCAGTTCACGGCTAAATTCTTGATACAGCTCATAGCCGTGCTTGGGCCGGGGTATCAACAGGCCCAGCAGGGCTGGCTGGGGCGAGATGCTGGCATCGTGAGACATGGGGGCCATCCTTTACTCATCTGCTGGATATTCACAATGTGAATATTTGACATTATATTCAATTCGACGGTTTTGTCAATTGCAGAGAGAACAAGATCTTTGTTTTTTGATCGGGGTGACATAAGAACTGATATATGGTTTAACCCTTGACAACAGAGGTAGAATAGAGTATAATAATAGTTATAAGGCTAACGCCTAAGTTATGGGGCTAACTCCTAGGTTGTAACTCTAACTCCTAAAGGTGCGGAAAGAATGGACAGCCCGCTCCTGCAAACCAAACTTTATGCCCCGCCACTCCGGCCCGAGCTCGTATCGCGCCCGCGCTTGATCGAACGGTTGAATGCAGGATTGGATCGCAAGTTGACACTCATCTCCGCGCCGGCCGGCTTTGGCAAGACGACGCTGTTGAGCGAGTGGGTGAGTGGCTGGGGGCAGCCTGTTGCCTGGGTCTCGTTGGATGAAGGCGACAACGATCCGAGTCGTTTTTTGGCCTACTTGATCGCCGCTCTCCAGACGATTGAAGCGAATATCGGAAAAGAGGCCCTGGGTGCGCTTCAATCCCCTCAGCCACCGCCGGCTGAATCGGTTCTGACGGCCCTGATCAACGAGATGGCGGCTGTTTTCCAGAGCAACTCTTGCGGTCACCCTCACAGTCGGCCCAATGTTCTTGTCCTCGATGATTATCAGGTCATTGAGGCCCAACCTGTCCACAGGGCTCTGACCTTTCTGCTCGACCATCTCCCGCCCCAGATGCACCTGGTCATCGCCACCCGCTCGGATCCCCCTCTGCCACTCGCGCGCCTGCGCGGCCGCGGGCAGTTGAGCCAAGTGCACCTTGCCGACTTGCGCTTTACCCCTGACAAAGCTGCCGAGTTTCTTAACCAGGCCATGGGATTGGGGCTTTCAGATGACAATGTCGCCGCCCTGGTCTCCCGGACCGAAGGCTGGATCGCTGGCTTGCAGATGGCAGCGGTCTCTATGCAGGGCAGGGAGGACGCTACCGGCTTTATCCAGGCTTTTACCGGCAGCAATTGGTATGTGCTGGATTACCTGGTCGAAGAGGTTCTTCAGCGCCAGACAGAAAGCATCCAGACCTTTTTGCTTCAGACGGCCATATTGGATCGCCTGACGGGTCCCTTGTGCGATGCCGTCACCGGTCGGGAGGATGGCCAATCGACGTTGGAGAGATTGGAGCGGGCCAATCTGTTCATCGTGCCGTTAGACAACGAGCGGCGTTGGTATCGCTACCACCGTCTCTTTGCCGAGTTGTTGCGCCAGCGGCTGGGCCAGACTGTGTCCCGAGGGACACAACCGGACCTTGTGCCAACCTTGTACCGCCGGGCGAGTGAGTGGCTTGAACGTAATGGGTTGGCGGCAGATGCAATCGCGTATGCCTTGTCTGCAAGAGATTTTGAGCGAGCGGCACGTCTGATCGAAGGCGCTGCAGAGGCGGTCTTGATGCGCAGCGAGGTCGCCACCTTTTTGAATTGGGTGGATGCGCTGCCCGATGAGGTGGTGCGCTCCCGATCTTCCCTTTGTCTTTTTCACGCCTGGGCCATGCTGCTGGCCGGCCGCCCGGTAGAGGCCGTCAAATCCCGTCTACAGGATGCGGACAGAGGGGCTGATTGCATTCCTGCCAAGGCAGCGGCCCTGCGTGCCATGGTTGCTACTTTTCAGGGCCAGATGCCCCGCGCCACCGAATTATCCCGCCAGGCATTGGAACAGTTGCCCAGGGAGGATCTGTTCTTGCGCGGCGTGGCCGCCTGGAACCTGGGCGTCTCTTACTCGGTGGGCGGTGACATTGCGGCTGCCGGCCAGGCCTTTGACAGGGCTGCCAGGATAGGTCAGGAGACCGGCAATATCATGATCGCCGTGGTGGCGCTGTGTAACCTGGCTGAATTGCGCATGGTAGAGGGGCAACTTGGCGAAGCGAGGGAGCTGTACGAACGCGCTCTGGAATTGGCTGTTGACAAAAAAGGCCGGCCAATGCCCATTGCCGGCATGGCCCTGATGGGTTTGGGGGAGTTGCTACGCGAGTGGAACGATCTGGAAGATGCGATGCGCCATCTCACAAAAGGTATCGAACTCACCGGACAGTGGGTGGAAATCGGATCTCTTGATGGTTATATTGCTCTGGCACGCGTCAAGCAGGCGCAAGGGGATGCAGACGGCGCTCGAGATGCGATCCAAAAGGCGTGGCGGGTGGCAATTAAATTTGATGCTACCGAATTGGATGACATTCTCGTGGCCGCATACCAGACACAACTCTGGCTTGCCCAGGGCAATCTTGAAGCGGCCATGCATTGGGTCGAGAAGCGTGGCTTGGAGGGGGATGCCGGTTCGAGCAGGTTGGATAGCCAGGAGAGCAGCGCGCCCTCTCTCTACTACCTGCGCGATCTTGAGCATGTCATGCTGGCACAGGTGCGGATCGCCCAAGGCCGGACCGGCGAGGCACTGGTGTTACTCGAGTTGCCGCTGTCGGCGGCGGAGCAGCAGAGGCTGAATGGGAGCGTAATCAAAATTCAGATCGTCAAAGCGCTCGCTCTCCACGCTCAGGGCGATACTCCCCAGGCAGTAGACGCGCTGGAACGGGCGCTGACCCTCGCCGAATCGGAGGGCTATGTCCGCGTCTTTGTAGATGAGGGCGAGCCGATGGCCCGGCTGTTGCGTCAGGCTGCCTCCCGTGGTATAGTGCCAGAGTATGTGAGCCAATTGCTTTCGGCCTTTGATAAACCGGAGGCTTGCACCCACGCTCCCCCGCAACCGCTCATCGATCCACTCAGCGAACGCGAGTTGGAGGTGTTGTGGCTTTTGAGGACCAGCTTGTCCAGCGTCGAGATCGCCGAGGAACTCGTCATTTCCGTTAACACGGTTCGTTCTCACATCAAGCATATCTATGGCAAGTTGAACGTCCACGGGCGAATGGAGGCGGTTCACCGGGCTGGAGAGTTGAAACTAGTGTAATGTAACCTGACGGAGCTTTTTTGCATCCCCTACCTATTGATGGGTGGGGGATTGTTTTTTCTTCTCTATCGTTTCCTCAAATCACCCATCCCATCACCTACTTGGGGGATGACAATTCACCCAGCCAATGGTTATACTGGGCTCAAGGTTGAAAGCTATAGACCTGGACTGGCGCAGGGCTGAGCGACCAGGATTTGAACAGACTGTTGGACTTCATGATATCCGATAGGCCGAACAGCTTAAAGGAAGCAAGGGGCATGAGTCTCGATCCACAGTATGACAAACAAGAAATCTATCAAATCAGCGTCAAAGGGCTCCTCGGCCAAGAGTGGTCGGATTGGTTTGATGGTCTGGACATTGTCCCACGACCCGGTGGAGAGACGCTGTTGACCGGGCCCGTACGCGATCAGTCTGCCTTGTACGGGCTGCTAAACAAGCTTCGTGACCTGGGTTTGCCCTTGCTATCCCTCAGACGGGTAGAGGGCAAAGAGTAGCCAAGAGTATTTTGAGAAAACGACAAGGAGGAAGCGATGAATCTCAAGTTTCGGCACACCAAACCTTTGGCAGACGTTTTGACCGTGAGTAGGGTGTTGTTGAGTATCTCTCTGGCTGTGCTGGGGGCGACGCGGGGCGCCGGGGCTCTGCCTGTCGCTGTCTTGATTGTCATTCTCTGCTGGTTCACCGACCTGGTGGACGGCCCCCTGGCCCGCCATGATGCTGATTGCCGTACCACCTGGGTGGGGAAGCACGATGCCGAGGCCGATCTGTTGATCACGGTTGGGGTATCAGCTTACCTGGTCTTTAGTGGTTACCTGGCAGTCTGGGTAGGTGTGGCGTTGATGCTGGTGGCTGTAGGTCTGCGGATACTGCATTCGCGCGCTCTGGCCTGGCCTGTAGGTGCCGTGTCCTACCTGGTCCTGGGAGTTGTGACTTTTCAAGAGTCTCCCATCTTGGGTTGGGTGGTAGTCGGTTACTTGTTGGTTACGTTGGCCGTCCGTTGGCCGCGCCTGCTTAACGAATTCTTGCCCGAGTTCTTTGATGCCGTGGGCAGTCTTTTTAAAGGCCGCCAATCGTATTCATCATAGTTGGGTTTGTTACCTTTTTGAGCTAATGGCACAGGCGTTTGCGTTGACCGTCGGATTTGTCCTTTGTGGCTTACTGGGGTTGCTGTCATTGGGCTTGATCTCGGCCAGGGCAGGGTGCAAATCTGTGCGTAACGACATGGAGGATACATGGAAGACCGTACAATCTGGCATGCACAGTCGATGGAGGAGGTGCTCATCAACCTGGAGGTCGACCCGCAACAAGGATTGACGACCGAGAAAGCCTGCCGGAGGCTGGCCGAGTTCGGAGCCAACGAATTGGCCGAGCGACCCCGTCCGGGCTTTTGGCAGATGCTCTTGGATCAGTTTAACAATTTTCTCATCATCATCCTGATCGCTGCTGCGCTCATCTCTTTTGTCCTGGGAGAGATCGAAGAGATGGCAGCCATCCTGGCCATCGTCATTCTCAACGCTCTTCTGGGAGTGATCCAGGAGCGGCGGGCAGAGGAGGCGCTGGCGGCCCTTAAAAAGATGGCCGCTCCTGAGGCGCGGGTCCTGCGGGACGGCCACCGCGTCACGCTCCCAGCCCGGGAACTGGTCCCCGGCGACGTTGTCTTTTTGGAGGCCGGCAACTATGTTCCTGCCGACATGCGGCTGCTGGAGAGTGTCAACCTCCGCATAGACGAAGCCTCACTGACCGGCGAGTCGAGGGCGGTGGAGAAACGGGCAGAGGCGATCCTTCCCTGGGATACCACCTTGGGCGACCGGATCAACTGTGCCTTTATGGGCAGTACCGTCACTTATGGCCGGGGCATGGGCGTCGTGACAGCTGCCGGGATGCAGACCCAGATCGGTCGTATCGCCGAGATGATCCAATCCTACGAACAAGAGCCCACTCCCCTCCAGCGCCGGCTAGATCAACTGGGGCGCTGGCTGGGATGGGGATCGCTGGCTGTCTGCGGCCTGGTCTTTGTCGTGGCGCTGATACGGGACACCGACCTGGGAATTGTGTTGCATTCGGGGGTAGCGCTCTACTTTGAGCGGTATGCTCAGCAGGTGGTCGATCTCTTTCTCACGGCAGTGAGCCTGGCCATCGCTGCCGTGCCGGAGGGCTTGCCGGCGATCGTCACCATTTGCCTGGCCCTGGGAATGCGGGAGATGGTTCGCCGGCAGGCTCTTATCCGCCGCTTACCGGCTGTGGAGACGCTGGGCTCGGCTACTGTTATCTGTTCCGACAAGACGGGCACCCTCACGCAGAACGAGATGACAGCGGTCCGCCTTTACGCCGCCAACCTCCGGCTCAACATCTCGGGGGAGGGGTATCAGCCGGCCGGATCGTTCGACAACGAGGGCACTCTTGCTTTTCCCGATACCCGCCCGGACGCGATGGCGCTTTTGAACGGG
Organism: uncultured Dehalococcoidales bacterium; assembly: GCA_964638975.1. Taxonomy (GTDB): domain Bacteria; phylum Chloroflexota; class Dehalococcoidia; order GIF9; family AB-539-J10; genus RBG-13-51-36. Next base: position 4,456 of record CAZXAJ010000044.1, on the reverse strand, counting down.
GGGCTCTTGTGCTCCGATGCTCGTCTTGAAAAAGATGGAGACGGCTACCGGATGGTAGGCGACCCTACGGAAGGGGCGTTGGTCGTGGCCGCGGCCAAGGCGGGACTGTGGCGGGAGGAAATAGAGGCGCGGATGCCGCGTCTGGCAGAGATCCCTTTTGACTCTGAACGGAAGCGGATGAGCACTGTTCACCAGCTAGACGGGTGGGGGTCCCGGGGTGTCAAAGGAGATCACCCCAACGGTTACGTCGTGTACGTCAAAGGTGCACCGGACGTGATCCTGCCCCTCTGCCAGGGTATCCTGGAGGAGGGCCACGATGTACCGTTGACCCCCGCCCGCCGCCAACACATTGACAACGTCAACCGTGACCTGGCGCAGGAGGCGCTGCGGGTGCTGGCGGTAGCCTGCCGTTTCCTGGATGAGGTACCGGCAGGGGAGCAGGAGGGTGCATCGCTGCTAGACGCCGAGACGGTCGAGCGGGACCTGACGCTCATCGGCCTGGTGGCGATGACCGACCCGGCTCGCCCGGAGGTTCGCCCGGCAGTGGAAAAGGCCCGGCAGGCGGGCATACGCACGATCATGATTACCGGCGACTATCCAGAGACCGCCCGGGCCATCGCCGCTCAGGTTGCTCTCCTGCGGCTGGACGGGGAGGTGGTGACGGGGGCAGAACTGAATGAGATGTCCGATGGGGAATTGGCAGAGCGGATCCAGGACGTGGACGTCTTTGCCCGGGTGAGTCCCCATCACAAGGTCCGCATTGTGGAGGCGTTAAAAGCTCGCGGTCACGTGGTGGCAATGACGGGAGACGGGGTCAACGACGCTCCTGCCCTCAAGCGGGCTGATATCGGCGTGGCGATGGGCGTCACCGGCACTGACGTCTCCAAAGAGGTCGCCGACATGGTCCTTACGGACGATCACTATGCCTCCATCGTCTCGGCCATCGAACAGGGTCGGGTCATCTATTCCAACATTCGCAAGTTTGTCTACTATTTGCTTTCCTGCAACGTGGCCGAGATCATGGTCATCTTTCTGGCTGCGCTGGCAGGCCAGCCGGCGCCGTTGACTCCCATCCAACTGCTGTGGCTGAACCTGCTCACCGATGGCCTGCCGGCGCTGGCGCTGGGGCTGGAAAAGGGCGACCCGGACATCATGGATCGGCCGCCACGCCCCCCACAGGAGCCGGTGGTCAACCGGTCGATGGTGCGCGGGATCGCTGTCCAGACGGTTGCCATCACGGCCGCGGTGCTGGGAGCCTTTGTCATGGGATTAAAGGGAGGTAATGGCAGCCATGACCTGGCGCGGACGATGGCTTTTGTGACCCTTTCCGCTTCGGAGCTTTTGCGGGCCTATACCGCCCGCTCGGAGCGGTATCCCCTGCTGCGCCTGGGTGTCTTGGGCAATCCTTTTATGCAGTACAGTGTCGGCGCTTCGATGCTGCTTCTCTTGGCGGTTGTCTATTTTCCCTTTCTTCAATCCGTTTTTGACACCGTGCCGCTGGGCCTGCAAGAGTGGGCAGTTGTGGGTCCCTTGTTGTTTGTCCCGGCGCTGGTGGCCGAGATCAACAAATGGTTCGAGTCCCGGAACAATGGAAGAAACGGGAGAGAGGGTGGCAAATAGCCAAAGGCGAGTTTTTCAGGAGGTGGGAACATGAAGAAAATAGCTGTTGTGACTGACTCTAGCGCGACTGTGCCGCAGGACCTGGCTCAAGAGCTCGATATTCACGTCGTGCCCCTCTGGCTGAACCTGAATGGCCAGGCTTTTCAGGATGGGGTTGACATGACGCCTGGCGAGGTCTATCAGTGGCTGCGTGTCAGCAAGAACATACCTACCACCTCCTCACCCTCTCTCGGCGACTTTGTGCGGCTTTACGCGACCCTTGAGCGGGAGTCGGCCGGTATTGTGTCGGTTCACCTCTCGCCCTCTCTCAGCGCCACCCATAGCACAGCGGTCGCGGCCAGCCACCTGGTGGATGGTGTTCCTATTCGGGTGATTAACTGCCACACGGCGGCCATGGGCCAGGGGTTTGTCGCCCTGGAAGCGGCCCGTGCCGCTGCCGCTGGCGCCGGCCTGGAGGCGGTGGTGGCCCGCGCGACAGAAGTGGCTTCAAAGATGAATTTGTTCGCTACCATCGGAACGTTAGAGTACCTGTACCGGGGAGGGCGTATCGGCGGGGCGGCCACGCTGTTGGGGACCATGCTTCAGATCAAGCCGGTGCTCTACCTGGGCAATGGGCACGTGGATGTGTTTGCCAAACCCCGCACCAAGCGCCGTGCGATCACGCTCATGTTGCAGCAGATGGCCGAGTTGGCCGATGGCCAACCGCTTCACGTGGGCATTCTCCATGCCGGTGTGCCCGAGGAAGCCGAGGCGTTGAGACAGAGGATAGAGGACCAGTTCAACTGCGCCGAGCTTTATGTGACCCCATTGACGCCGGTGATGGGGGCCCACACTGGGCCAGGGGTGTTGGGCGTGGCGTTCTATGCCGGGTGACGATAAGATATGTTTTGCCGCCGTGCGCCAGGGGGAAAATGACGGGCAGAGTCGTTCGATAGGGAGGTTGTTGAGACCGGGGATTGCTACTCACGTCGAGTGGGGGAAAGGGCAGGCGAGAAGGCATGGAAAGGTTCGCGGAGCTAGATGGGGCTGGATCGTTGTTCAAGAATCGATCGTTTTGCCGGTTGTGGGCTGCACAGTTTTGTACGATGGCGGTCGTCTATGGCCTGAGCCTGGCCGGCGTGGCGCTGGTCGAAGAGCGGACCCATTCCAGTGTGCAGACTGGTGTGGTGATTCTGTCGTCGATCCTGCCTGCTTTTCTGGGCTCGCTGATCGCCGGCACGGTCATAGACCGGTGGGGGCGGGCGCGGGTGCTCGTGGTCAGTCACCTGGCACGGGCGCTGGTCGCTCTGTTTTTCTGGGGTAGCACTCAGTTGTTTCCTCCTCGGCTGGCGCTGATCGCTGTTTACGCCGTCAACGCCGCCGGGGCTGCCTTTACCCAGTTTGCCGCGGCGGCCGAGATGGCCTTGCTGCCCGACCTGGCAGGCCGGGCGCGCCTGATGTCGGCCAACGCGCTGTTCCAGTTCAGCATGTTGGCCGCCGAGGGGATGGGTATTGTCTTTTTGGGGCCGCTGGTCGTCAAGCTGGCTGGCGCGCCGGCGATGGGATTGCCCGGCATGTTGCTGTGCCTGTTGGCGATGGCCCTGGTGGCAGCCTTGCCTAAAGACCGGCCGGCGGCGGGCCGGGCAGGAAAAAGATGGCCGGGTTGGGCGGCCTTGAGGTCGGATTTGCAGGCGGGCTGGCGCACCATTGCCCAGGATCGCCTGCTGAGCCTGGTGGTGGTTCAGATCACGCTGGCTGCGGCCTTGCTGCTCGTGTTGCTGTCGCTGTTGCCGGGCCTGGTCTCCCGTCACCTGGGGTTGGGGGTGGAGGATGCACCGTTTGTGGTGCTGCCGGGAGGGGTGGGCTTTGTGCTGGGCGCGGTTCTGATGAGCCGGTGGGAAGGACGGTTGAACCGGCAGGCTTTGATAAACTTTGGCCTCGTCGGCCTGGGGGTGAGCCTTGGCTTGTTGGCGACGTTGAGCAGCCAGGGAAAGGTGGTGGGCTTGCTGCCGATCCTGGCGCCCATCCTGGGCGTGGGCCTGGCGCTGGCGCTGGTCATTCTCCCGGCCCGGACTGTTTTGCAAGAGCGCCCGCCAGCTCAAATGCGGGGGCGGGTCATCGCAGCACAGCTGGCCCTGGGCAACGCCGCTACCGTGATCTCGCTGTTGATGGGCGGCGCCCTGGCCGATCAGTGGGGCATCCTCCCTGTGATGGGCCTGTTGAGCCTGGCTGCCGTGGGAGCCGGCGCGGTGGGATTGCATCATTTGCGGAGTGTGAGCCAGCAGGGTGGCGCCGGATGAGGGAGGTATCCCATGATTGCTTTTGTACTGAGCGGTGGTGGAAACCGGGGCGCGCTGCAGGTCGGCGCCCTGCAAGTTTTGCTGGAGGCAGGCATCCGGCCAGAGATGTTGGTGGGAACGTCGGCCGGAGCGCTCAATGCTGCCTTTCTGGCCGTCGATCCGACGCCGGCCGGGGCACATCGGCTGGGAGAGATCTGGGAGCAGGTAACCAAGGAGGACGTGTATCCAGGTGGGCCGTCGAGGGTGGCCTGGCACCTGGCGACCCATAGGGATAGTCTCTATTCGAGCGAGAATTTTGCGTCCTTTTTGAGAACGCACACGCCTGAGGGAGTCTGCTTTTTTCGTCATCTGGCTCTGCCTCTCTATATCACGGCTGCCGATCTGCACAGCGGGCGTCTCTATCTTTTCGGCGAGGACCCTGACGAGTCAATTTTGGAGGCCATTCTGGCCAGCTCGGCCATTCCCCCTCTTTTCCCGCCCTGGCCGTACCGGGGCAGTCTGCTGGTGGATGGCGGCCTGGCGGCCAATCTGCCGGTGAGAGTAGCGGTCGAAAAGGG
>CAZXAJ010000043.1:0-14591 GCA_964638975.1 uncultured Dehalococcoidales bacterium | reverse complement strand
CAGCCATTCTAGAGCTAAGAATGCCAAGAAAATCCCCAGGAAGATACTATATTGTACCGCTTTCTGCTCCTGGAAGACCAAGAAAATTCCATAAACAGCTGGAATCGCCAAGAGCAAATACACCCACCCGATTCGCTGCAAAAGGGCTAACCTATTCTTTCGAATGAGAAAGATAAAAATCAAGAAGGCACTATTCACAATTCCAAGGACAAAGAAGAATAGTTCCAACATAGTAAGTCACTTCCTTCGATGACTAGTCATCTTCTTTTTAGATATTTTACTTATAATAACATGATAATAACCTTATGCCCTTGGCTTTTCCGACGTCCTGTTAGTAGGGTTGAACGATGCTTTGACAGCCCGTAAAGCTACTGGCAGGGCGTTGAGGAAGCTAATCAGGTAGCCGCCAGTTCCCGGGTGTATATAACAAAGCAAGGATAGTGGCCTTGGAGCCACTCTCCTCTCTTGCCTTGCGTATCCGTAAGCTGCGTTATCCCATGGCCCAAGCCAATCATTCTATTTTTTGCTCAATGTGGAGCCACCGGATGTATCGATATCCCCCATGGTGGGCTCGCCGATGTAGCTGAGTCTTGAAGCGCCGCTCAGGTCGGCATCCAATATGCCATCCAGGTTTACCGTAGCCCCGCTGGCACCGCTGAGTTCGACATCCGCGTTTTCGACCGGGAAATTATCCAGCTCTGCACGGCTGGCCCCGGAGGCATCGATTATCAGGTCGTCCGCTGAGCCCTGCAACTGAACACTGCTGGCTCCCGACAAATTAAGCCGGGCGTCACCGCTGGCCGTTATGTCACCGCTGGCCCTGCTGGCTCCCGATAGCTCAAATTCGACATCGCCGGCAGCCATTTCCACCAGGTTCAGGGAGCTTGCTCCGGATACCTCGATGTCGAGATTCTCAGTGGAACTGAAGCCGGAAATGGTACCCTTTGTCGCCCCGGAAAGGTCCAGGTCGTAAATCCGGGGCATGCTGATTTCAGCCCTCAAGGTGGTGAAAAGGGGGCGTAAAGGCAGTAGCTTGAGACCTATCTTTAATGTTTCGCCCTCTTTAGAGACCTGGATATAGTCAAATAAATTGTCGTCCGCAGTTACGCTAACGCGGTATGAATCTGCCTGGACAATCTCAACCTGGAAGGCGCTTCCCACCTCAACACGGGTAAAATCGCTGAGCTCGAATTCCTGGGTAGTAAGGTTACCGGAACCGGGTACTCTATCTCCTACGCAGCCAGCCAACAACCCCGATATCAGGAGTACCCCCAATAATACCGCCGCTATAGCTTTTTTCATCCATACCTCCTTCCCCTGGTGCTTCTTGTGGGATTTCCCACTTCAAGAAAATTGCTATTTTAGGACGTCTGCTCGCTGGCCGTCAACGCCTCCAACAAAGCAAAAACCACCCCCACAGCCTGGCCTGTGCTATGGCATCTTGAAACCTTGCTGCAAGTCTATTCTTCGATTTTAAACTCCCACTGGCAGGCAATTTCATCCGGGCTTTTCCGAGGAGGCAGCTTTAGAGGGGTCATCTTCATTCTGGGATGAAGGATGCGAACCTGTGCTTCCGCAGCCGCCACCTCTACCTTGTGGCACAAGGTTTCTATTATCTCTGGTGCGGATTTCTCATACCTTTCCAATGCCGCACAGTAGGTTACAGTGCCCACGGCACAATTTTTGTCTTTGACCTCGTAGCTAATTTTGAAAATATCCGGTGTAATGTTCTGTGGATTTATTTGAAAAAGCTTGACGGCCTCAAAAATGTCTTTCACGGGTAGCCTGATGTTTGTTAATTTGGCAATCCTGGGAATCACAAACTCCGCTATTCTCTCCCAGACCACCAGCTCGCAGTCCAAAGCTTCTTTCGCCCCCACTCTCTGTGTGACCGCGCCGTTCCAAAATCCGTCCGTTGCCAGATAGGTCCGTGCATATTCTCTTGCCAGATTGGCCAGGAAATCTACGGAAAAGTCCTCGAGTTTTCGATTGGCATCATAGTCACCGGCGTTATCTTTCAAACCTTTCATTCTAGACCCCTTTCTATCTTTTGTTTCAGGCAGTATTTGTCTGTATCAACTATTCTGGCATGTTATACTTCCTGCTCATTGGCTGTCAATGCGTCCGACAAAGCGTCGAGTGGCCGGTCTGGAGCCGCTTTTGCCTGCCGGATACTGTTGAGGCAGCAAGGCTATGCGATGGCTCTTGGATAGGATGCAACTAAGTGTTGCCGAGCTGGCGTAATTTACTTCTTGTCAAAGCAGAGTCCGGGAATTATCCCCGCCGATTTCCCACAAAGCCAGCTTTCATGAAGTCCCTCGCTGAGGAGCTATTGTAAGGTTGCGTTGAATTTTACCCGAATTTTCTCTACAATATCCTCGTATTTGGTCAGGAGGAGATTTGAGCAAATTTGTTGATAAACTGCAGAGCTTGTCTAAGTCTTCGGCTTCACCCATAGGGTTTCATCCCTCTGCCGAATCGAAAGACTCGGTGTTATTGCTTATTGCCGGGCTGTCTGGGGCAAAGGTCAAAGAAGCTAAGGTTGTGGCTGATGTGAATGCAGATGCCGGGCTGATATTGAACGAGAGCGCTAGCACCGAAATCGTCGGGCAGATGATTGAGGCTGTGGGAGACGTTCCCATGGGGGTGTTTGTAAAGGACGTAAGCGAAGAGAAAATAAAAGAGCTTGTGGGCTCAGGGTGTGACTTTGTGGTCTTTGATATCAAGGTAGCTGCGGCGGTCTTGCACAAGGAGGGGGTAGGCAAAATTTTGAAGATAGAGCCTTCATTAGACCAGGGTTTTGTGAGAGCCATTAACAGCCTTGATGTAGACGGCGTGCTCGTCAGTGATGAAGGCGAAGACTCTTTTGTTGCCGTGGAGCATCTGCTTGTTTATCGAAGGTTCGTTGAGCTCTTGGAGAAGCCAGTTATGATAACTTTGCCCTCTTCAGTCACGAGCGCCGAGCTCGGTAATTTATGGCAAGCTGGGGTAGATGGCATAGTTGTCTCTCCAGCGCAGTCGGTCAAGGCATTGGCAGAGCTAAAGAAGATGATTGAAGGTTTGCCCAGAGGAGCCAGAGGCCGCCGGGGCAAAGTAGGGGTGATACTTCCTCATTATGGTGGTGGGGTGGCTACGGAGGAGGATGAAGAACAAGAGGAGGAAATTTAGCCTGAATCTGGGTTTGCCCCGAGCAAGTTATGGAGACAAGCCTGGGCATATTCTTATTAACAGCAGCGGGAATTTCTCTTACTGGCGTTATGTTACCTGGGCCGCTCACTGCGGCTACCATAGCCAAGGGTTATAGTGATAGAAACGCTGGCGCTCTGATTGCAGCAGGGCATGCTGTCGTCGAGATACCACTTATAGCTGCAATTTATTTCGGATTCGGGCATTTCATCGGCTCTCCCCAGGTGGTAAGTGGTGTATATGTTGCAGGCGGCTTAATGCTGCTTTACCTGGGTTTCCGAATGTTTCGAGCTACCGGTGAAGCGTCTGGTGAGGTGCGCGGTCTACCAGCCAGCTCTTTAGTCACGGGCATTGTGATTACGGGGACTAACCCGGCCTTTTATGTATGGTGGGCAACTGTGGGTATAGTTCTCGTAACCGGGGCTGCCAAATTTGGGGTTACTGGTATTATTCTGTTTACTCTGGTGCATTTGCCCTGTGATTTAGCATGGAGTGAATTTCTCTCCGTAGGTACATTTGAGTCAAGGCGGTGGTGGACACAGAAAGTACGAAGGATTGTGTTTAGCATTTGTGCCTTGATTCTAGCTGGCTTTGGTGTATGGTTCTGCCTTTCAGCGTTTCTTTAGAGTTAAGGGGCATTTTGGGTTGCCTGAAAGTATTTCCCTTCAGTCTTTATGGCGGGAGCAATGAGCATCTTAACTTTGTGCATTTCTTTAATGGTTCTAGCGCTGCATACTCCCATGCTGGTGCGCAGGGCGCCAACCAAGTTTTGAGTGCCGCCGGTGGCGGATGTAGGACCGAGGAGAATTTGCTCCAATGGGGCGATAGTGCCAACTCTAACACGTGTTCCCCTGGGCAATGCTGGATGGGGATGAGACATGCCCCAGTGATAGCCATTTCCCGGGGCCTCTGTCGCTTGGGCCAGAGGTGAACCGATCATTACAGCATCAGCACCTGCGGCGAACGCTTTGCATAAATCGCCGCCAGTGCGAATACCTCCGTCGGTTATCACTGATACGTATTTACCACTTTCTTTGAGATAGCTTTCTCTAGCAGCAGCACAATCCAAAGTAGCAGTTATCTGGGGGACTCCAACGCCAATTACTTCCCGGGTAGTGCAAGCAGCTCCAGGCCCTACTCCAACCAGGATGCCATCGATGCCTGTCCTCATTAGCTCTAATGCCGCGCTATAGCTGCAACAATTGCCCACGATGATGGGCAGGGACATTTGCTGGCATAGCTCGGGTAGGATAAGTCCTCGATAGCTCTTGGAGATATGCCGAGCTGTGGTGACTGTAGATTGCACCACGAGAATATCCATTCCTGCATCCTTAGCTATAGGAGCCAGGCGTTTGGTGTTGGTTGGAGTTATGGATACTGCGCAGATAGCTCCAGCCTTTTTTATTGCTCCGATGTGTTTGCTAATGAGGTCTTCCTTGATAGGCTGGGAGTAAATTTTTTGAAGTAAGGAAGTGACTTCACTCTCAGGAGTTTGGGTAATTTGGCTCAAGACCTCATCGGGCTTTTCATACCTTGTCTGTACACCTTCGAGGTTAAGGACGGCCAGCCCACCAAGCTTATTAAATTTAATAGCAAAGGCGGGGTCAACGATGGCGTCCATGGCTGAGGCTAAAATGGGGATGGAGAAGGTATGATTTCCGCAGGTGAACTCTATGTTGGTTTGGTCGGGATTAATAGTTACATCTCCGGGGACAAGAGCAACTTCATCGAATCCATAAGCGCGTTCCATGTTTTTGAATTTAAGATGAGGCATTTTTCTTTACCTGATAAAAGTTGCCATAAACTATACCCACATGGATGTCTGAAGTCAAGAAAGTGGATAAAATTACAGCTATTAAGTATAATTTCACGTCGTGCCTGCTCTTTATGTCATTGCTACTCCCATCGGCAATCTGGAGGATATTTCCTTGCGCGCTTTGCGCCTTCTGCGAGAGGTGAAGCTTATCGCTGCCGAGGATACCCGCACTACACGCCGCTTGCTTAATGCCTATGATATAAAAACTCCGTTGACTAGCTACCATGAGCATAGTAAAAGAGCTAAGCTTGATTATTTATTAGGTTACCTAGAGGAAGAGGATATGGCTCTGGTCTCGGAAGCTGGTATGCCAGGACTGAGTGATCCTGGTTACGAGCTCATCGTTGCTGCAATTGGGCGTGGGATTTCTGTGGTACCTGTTCCTGGTGCCTCAGCGGTGGTTACGGCTTTAGTTGTTTCTGGGTTGCCGACCGACCAATTCCTTTACCTTGGTTTTCTCCCTCGCCGTCAGGGACAGAGGCAGCGTCTCCTTAGTTCCATAGTGGATGAGCCAAGAACTATAGTGGCTTTCGAGACGCGCCATCGAATTAGAGAGGCATTGAGTGATATTGAAGAGGTTCTAGGAGATAGAAGACTATCTGTATGCCGTGAACTTACCAAAGTTCACGAAGAAATTTTCCGGGGCAAGGTAAGCCAGGCTAGGGAGTATTTCGCCGAGCCCAGAGGAGAGTTTAGTCTAGTTATTGAGGGCAAGACTCGAGCTTGGATTAAATCTCAGGAAAGGAGCTAAAGTGCGCCGAGGTTGTGTTTCTTTAGGAAAGGTGGAATGTGATGGGTGTCATCGTCTTATTAAATATGGGGAGCGCTATCTTTTAACCGATGGGGAAGAAGGTGAGAAGCAGCGTCTTTGTGTTGACTGCTGCTTGAGCCAGGGGTATATCTCATACAGGACGGAGAAGGGAAAGCAAGTAATCACCTTTTTCCCCCAGGACTGAGCGCTTCAATCGTCATTTCAGGGCTTCAGCCCATCGCAATGACACGGGACAATTTATGATTTACAATAGGTCAACTTTTTGGGATAGAATTTGAGCGAACGTATTTTTATCGGTGTTGCCTGGCCCTATGCCAATGGTCCTCTACATTTAGGACACATCACTGGTGCTTATCTGCCGGCTGATATTTTTGCCCGTTATCATCGCCTTAAGGGCAATAAAGTTCTGATGGTTTCAGGTAGTGACCAGCACGGAGCGCCGATTACGATTCGTGCTGAACAAGAATCCACCACGCCGCAGGAAGTAGTAAACAAATATCATGGGCAATTTGTTGACTGCTGGAAAAAATTGGGCATCTCTTTCGATTTATTTACCACCACTGGCACTCCCAATCACACTCAAGTTACTCATGATATATTCCTCGCTTTGCTCGATAAGGGCTACATCTACAAAGATAAAATGCTGCAAGCTTATTGCCCTAAGTGCCAGCGTTCCCTTCCCGACCGCTATTTGGAAGGTACTTGTCCTTATTGTGGCTTCACTAAGGCAAGAGGTGATGAATGTGATGAGTGTGGCAAGCCTTTGAATCCATCGGAGCTTAAGGACCTTCACTGCTACCTGTGTTCCACTCCACCTCGTTTCGAATCTTCTGAGCATTTCTTTTTGCGCCTTTCTTCTTTCCAGGATAAGTTGAGTGTCTGGATAAAAGAGCAGACTCATTGGCGGCGTAATGTGCTTAGCACCTCATGGAAATTTCTGGATGAAGGATTAAAAGATAGGGCTATTACTCGTGATTTGGATTGGGGAGTAACTGTGCCGCAACCAGGCTTTGAACATAAACGTATTTATGTGTGGTTTGAGGCAGTTATTGGTTATTTAGCAGCAAGCAAGGAATGGGCAAATTTGCAGGGGGATGATACCGCCTGGCAAGCTTTCTGGCAAGATGATGCCAAGAGTTTTTATTTCATCGGCAAGGACAATATCTTTTTCCATACGCTTATTTGGCCAGCGATGTTGATGGGTTATGGCGGGCTGAATCTTCCTTACGATGTTCCCGCCAATGAATTTTTAACTATTGAAGGCAGGAAACTTTCTACTAGCCGTGGTTGGGCGATTTGGGCCCACGATTATCTGGAGCGATATGAACCAGATGCCCTGAGGTATACTTTGGCGGTAAATATGCCTGATACAGGGGACAGCGATTTTTCCTGGCGTGAATTTCTTCGTCGTAATAACAATGAGCTGGTAGCCACCTATGGCAATTTAGCTCATCGTGTTCTCACGTTTGCTCAGCGTAATTTCGATGGAGCTGTGCCTGCACCTGGTGAACTAGATGAACACAGCCAGAGCTTACTTCATGAGGCTGAGGTCACCTTGGAAGATGTGGACAAGTTACTTTATCGTTGTGAGTTTAAAGGGGCGATCAAGAAGGCTATGTCTCTGGCTCAGGAAGCTAATCGTTATCTTGATGAACAAGCTCCTTGGAAGACGATTAAAACGGAGCGGGAGACCTCGGCTAAATCCGTTTATACCGTGCTCTCCGTGCTGACAGCATTGAAAACTGTTTTCTATCCCTTCCTTCCTTTCAGCTCTGAGAAGCTTCATTATTTTCTCGGATTTGATGGTAGTGTGCAGGAAATAGGTTGGAGAGTGCAGGTCTTACCTCCGGGGCAGAAACTTCGCCAGCCCCAGCCGCTATTTGCCAAGCTAGATGAGGATATTGTCGCTCAAGAAACGAGCCGACTTGACTCCATAGCTGGTTAGCGAGGTATCCGAGGAAGCAGTAATGAAGCTGGGTTAGCTGGGGGTTGGCTGTGGTGCTAACCCTTCCAGTATTTTATTGAGCTCGGGTTCGTCTAGAGTTTCACGAGCTATAAGCTCTTCAGCTAGCTGTTTTAGTTTTGCTTTATTGGCAGTCAGGATTTTCTTGGTGGTAGTGTAGGCCCGCTGGATAATATTGTGCACCTCTTCATCGATTTCTTGGGCTACCTTATCGCTATAATCCCTTTGTTCGCTGATCTCGCGGCCCAGAAAGACGAGTTCTTGCCTTTGACCGAAGGTGCGGGGGCCTAGTTTCTCACTCATTCCATACTCAGTGACCATTTTTCTAGCCAGTTTAGTTGCTTGCTCTAAGTCGTTTTGGGCACCGGTAGTAATTTCCCCGAATGTGATTTCCTCGGCAACACGTCCGCCCAAGCTCACTGCCAATCTATCACTAAACTGAGACTTACTCCATAAATAACGGTCTTCAGCTGGCAGAAAGCGTGTCCACCCCCCTGTCATCCCTCGAGCAACAATGGAGATCTTATGCACAGGATCAGCATTGGGCAACATCCTGGCGGTCAAGGCATGGCCACTTTCGTGGAAAGCAATTATTTCCTTCTCCTTGGGGCTTATTATGCGGCTTTTCTTTTCCGGTCCGGCTATAGTGCGGTCGGCAGCATCCTCAAGCTCTTTTAACGTGATATCTTTACGGTTGCGCCGGGCGGCTAGAATGGCCCCTTCATTAATTAGGTTAGCTAAGTCAGCGCCGCTAAATCCCGGCGTTTCCTTAGCTACTGTTTCGAGTTTAACTTCCTTGGCCAGCGGCTTGCCTTTGGCATGTACCTCCAGAATAGCCTGGCGGCCTTTTATATCAGGTAGATCGATGACAATGTGGCGGTCGAAACGGCCAGGGCGTAGGAGAGCCGGGTCGAGGATATCGGGGCGATTGGTGGCAGCTATGACAATGATATTAACATTGGTATCGAAGCCATCCATCTCAGCCAGAATTTGATTCAGGGTTTGCTCTCGTTCGTCGTGTCCTCCACCTAAGCCGGCACCACGGTGTCGGCCTACGGCATCGATTTCGTCAACAAATACGAGGCATGGTGCATTACGCTTGGCTTGTTCAAATAGGTCTCTGACCCTTGCGGCACCGACTCCCACAAACATCTCTACAAATTCGCTGCCGCTGATAGAGAAGAAAGGCACCTTGGCTTCTCCAGCTATAGCTTTGGCTAGTAAAGTCTTGCCTGTTCCCGGTGGGCCTACCAGGAGTACTCCTCGGGGTATACGCCCTCCCAGTGCCTGGAATTTCTGAGGGGACTTAAGGAATTCCACTACTTCTTGAACCTCTTCTTTTGCCTCATCGGTTCCAGCGACATCGGCGAAAGTGACATTGGGCTTGTTTTCGAGACTTAATCGTGCCTGGCTTTTACTGAAATTGAAAGCTTGTGTACCAGCGCCACGGGCTGAACGGAAGAAAAAGTAGAATAATACCCCAAGTAGCACAATGGGCAGAATGATATTCAGGGCTATCATTCCCCAATCATAGCCGCTAGGTTTCACGTCGATTTTTATTCCTGCTGCTCCCAGGGTTACCCCTTCTGCTTCGAGGTAATTGCGCAGGTCATCGGTACCACCTACGAATGCCGCTTTGATTGTGACTGTGTCATCTTTCAAGCCGAGGAGGCTATCGCCATCTTGCCTGATGGTGTCAATTTGCCCTTGTTTGGCGTTCTCGATGAACTCAGCTAGACCTACTTCCTTAGGCCCCTCGCGGGGCATAAAGGCAAATACAAGAGCTACTACCACTACTAGAAGTAGTAGATAAAAAAACCCACTGCGCCACCATCTTGATTGCATAGCCCTAACTCTTTTATATTATAACAGATATAGCGCAAATCGAGAAATTCAGCTTGTCAAGTTTGCAGGTGGAGTGGCATATTGAGCTTGCTGAGTTCTGTGCTTTGTACTGGTGTGTTATGTCTGGATATAGCAGATACATATGGTAAGATGGTATTAGTCAAATTTTGCTATAAGTGGTATTATGTAGATTGAAGGGGGTTAGTGCCTTTCTGGAAGCGGAAGAAATAGCGCGCTTAGCTACAGAACTTGCTTCGGAGAAGCAAGCACGGGACATCGCCATGCTGGATGTCAAAGCTGTGTGTTCGTTTGCGGATTACTTCGTTATTTGCACTGGAGATACCAAGCGACATGTTGAAGCTATTTGGCAGGGGATAGGCGAAATGTTGAAGAGCAAAGGTGTTATGCCTCATCATAATGAAGGAACCCCTGACTCTGGTTGGGTGCTTGCTGATTTCGGTTCTGTTATTGTTCACGTATTCGCCGAACTAGAGCGGGATTATTATCAACTGGATAAATTATGGGACGAGGCGATCCCGGTAGTTAGAATTCAATAGAGCCATGCATCGAGCGCACGGTCATAGCTGAAGATTTCTTCTGCTGAGAAGAATAAGGCTATTTCCTGTGAGGCATTTTCTAGTGAATCAGAGCCATGTACCAGGTTATGTCCAATATCAATGCCTAAGTCACCTCTAATAGTGCCGCTATGCGCTTTAGCAGGGTCCGTTTCTCCCATCATTTGTCTTATTATTTCCACGGCATTTTTACCTTGGAAGACGATGGCGATGATTGGGCTAGAGGTAATGAAATTAACCAAATCGTCAAAGAAAGTTTTCCCTTTATGAACGGCATAGTGGCGTTGGGCCAAAGCTTTATCCATGTGCAGCATCTTCATGGCCACGATTTGTAGCCCCTTATTTTCAAGACGAGAAATGATTTCCCCTGCCAGTCCCCTTTGCATGGCATCAGGTTTGATAAGCACTAGACTCTTCTCCATTCTCAATTGGCTCCTTCCTAAAAATTTATGAGTAGGGCGATTAAATCTACATTTTCTAGAGAGTCAACTATTTTGTCAGCCTCCTCTAGCTCTTGTTGGGGGTGTGTGTTGGTTACGGCTAGGCATTGCATCCCCGCGCTTTTGGCTGCTTTGACCCCCAGGGGAGAATCTTCAATCGCCACGCAATCCTTAGGTGTAACTTCCAGTTTCTCGGTGGCTAAAAGATATATCTGGGGGTTGGGTTTGCTTTCGGGCACTTCTTGACCAAAAACAATGCAATCAAAGAATCCCTCCAGATTAAGCTCGCTAATGACCAAATCGATATTTTCCTTTGGCGCTGAAGAAACCAAGCCTAGTTTGAAATTCCCATTCTTAATGGCATTCAGCAGCCTCACTACACCAGGAAAAGGCTTGATGCTTCCTTTTGCCTTCCGCCGAAAATCCTCTTCTTTCTCTTGTACTATGATTTTTACATCTCTTTCGGGGAGTTCCTCTCCCATAACGCTGTGGATTATAAAGTCATTTCTGGTGCCAAAGAGCTTGGTAAAATCTTCCCTGGTAAATTTTACTCCCCTTTTAGCAAAGGTCTCCTGCCAGGCAGCAAAGTGGAAGGGATTGGAGTCGGCAATAACCCCATCCATGTCCCAAAGGACTGTCTTTTTTGACTCTTTCCAGACGTAGAACAAGAAATCGCCTTCGACTATAACTGTATTATTCTTGATAGTGAGCACGCCTTTAGTTTCAACTAGCCTTTTTGTCACTTTGGTGACCCAGGCAGAGGCTTGGATTGGCTCATTGATGGACGCTAGCTGTTTAAATCTTATCTCGCTTTTGGCGGTAACGCCGAACTCAATCCCATGGCAAAGCATGGCGTAAGCAGTCACTTCATCGAGAAGGCTGTAGAGAATGCCGCCGTGAATGGCGTTATTCCAGCCTTGATGAAACTCCCCGGCGATGAACTCTGCGGTGACTTTTTCTCCATCATGAACGGGTTTCAACTTCAATCCCCAAGGGTTCTCCTGGCCGCAGCCAAAGCAAAGCCTTGTCGTGTACTCAACATCTAATCTGGGGATTTTCACTTCTTGGGTTCCTTTACTTCACTCAGAGTGACAAAAGGGGGTGTCTTATCCCTGGGCTTTGTTATATGAGGGGGGCGAAGGTATAATGGCTGTAGGGTGGCTGGGTCATCTTGTTCTCCTCTACTTAATTTTTGCCACCCTAATATAGCCAAAGAGCTAGCTCGGGATAGGCTATTACTTTGGGAAATTATAGCTTGACTGCCCAAGCTTTGCTGTATTTCGTTCATTATATCAGAGGGGATTTCACCACAAAAAAGAGTTTTCCGCTTAATTCGACGGCATAAAGTCTTAACTGTGGTCAGTTTTTCCTCTTCCAGACATTGCCATTCATTATCTTTCTGCTGGTAGAGGGCAGTGGCTATCTCATCGCGACCAGCCTTGTGAACAGGGCGCAGGGGCAATCCGGTGAAAGCAAAGGGATGAGCTTCAGCTTCTAATGTGTTTACACCAAGCAAAGGAACATTTAGGGCAGAGGCCAGTCCCTTGGCAGTGCTTATGCCTACTCTAAGCCCATTAAAACTTCCTGGGCCTTTAGCTACGATGATTGCTTCTATAGAGCTTATATCCACCTTGGTTTGCTGTAACAGGCAAAGTAAGTTCGGCAACAGTTCTATTGTATGGTTTTGTGCTGTTTTCCAGGTTAGCGAAGCTAGTGGCTCTCCTTTATGAGATAAAGCGACACTGGCAGTATTGGACGAAGTATCTATAGCTAATTCCATATCAGAAATCTAATTTCTAACAGCACTCAGTAAGTGGCTGATGGCTGATGGTCGAAGGCTCATAGAATTGTTTAGCATTTCGTATCTAGCGCCAGAATTTCCCTCTCATTTTGAGTTGTTCCGTCAGTTCTTGGTAGCGTTCACCTTGAGGTTTTAGGCAAATAGAGCGTTGTGTCTCGGAAGCGGGGATATAGTGCAGGGAGATAAGCAAATTATCCCGGGGCACTATCTGCTGCCCTTTCTCCGCCCATTCAACCACACAAACTCCGTCGCCGTAAAAATACTCCTCCAGCCCTAGGGCAGCAATTTCCTCAATATGCTCCAGGCGATAGAAATCAATGTGGTATAAAGGAAGCCTGCCATGATACTCTCTGAGGATGACAAAAGAGGGACTGAAAGCATATTCTCTTATGTCCAACCCCCGAGCGATGCCTTGGACAAGACAAGTTTTGCCCGTTCCCAACTCACCTGTGAGAAGGAAAACATCGGTTCTTTGAGCTAGTTCACCTAAGTAGCTTCCCAAAAGCTGAGTTTGTTCTGGGCTATGCAAGTTTAACTTTAGGGACTCCATTCTTAAAGTGTTCCCACCCCCCTTTTTTGTAAGGGATGATATTTCCCTTGCCATCCACTACAGTCACTCGTGTTGCTAATTTTTCTTCTGTTATGTCACCGATTACGCTCACCGGGCAATTCAGGGCTTGCTTAGCTTGAGCAACAGTTGCTTCATCAGCGGTAAAAAGAAGTTCGTAATCCTCTCCACCACACAAAGCTAGCTCCTGATGGTTAGGGAAATTTGCTTTGACTAAAGGGTGCACAGGCACCTGTTCTATTTTTATCTTAGCGTTGACTTTGCTGGATTCACATATATGGTCAAGGTCGGCAACAAGTCCATCGCTTATATCTATGGCAGTTTTAACTCCTTGTTCTATTAAGGTTTGTCCTTCTTTTACTTTCGGTATAGGCTGAAGGTGAGCTCGTCTCAAGACATTGCTTATTTCAGGATCTGGAATATTTTTCCCCTTGAGCATTTCCAAGCCGGCCCCTGATAATCCCAGGTATCCTGTGACAGCTATTTGCTCACCAGGAAAAGCTGTTGACCTCTTAAGTATCGTTTTGTCTTTGGAGCAGCCTATGACTGTTATGGTGATAACTACATTGGGAGCGGTAGCTATATTACCTCCAACTATAGCCACTCCGAATTCCCCAGCCAGGTGCACCATACTGTCAGTGAATTTGGAGATGTCTTCCGCTTTCAGTTCGCCGGGTAGTGCCAGAGAAAGCAGAGCGTACTTGGGAATACCGCCCATGGCAGCTATATCGCTTAAATTCACAGCCAATGCTTTCCAGCCCAATTCCTCCCAGTTAATGACGTCTAGGTTGAAGTGTATATCTTGGACTAGAGTATCTGTAGTAGCTAACTGGATGTGGTTATCACTTTGCCAAGCAGCAGCATCGTCACCAATGCCCACTAAAACCCGTTGCCACGAAGTATGTTCAGGATTTTTGTCTCTGGCGACGCTGCCACTTATGAGGTCAATTAGGCCAAATTCTCCCAGCTCAGATAATTTCATCAGTGGAATTATAGCATTGGCTTTATTTAACATTCTAGCTGGTAAACGTTGGAGATGGTGTAAACGTCTTGCCATTGCTTGTTGCTATGTCAGCCTCTTATGATATAATAACCTAGAAATGCGTGATTACGAGTTGGTAGCGATAATTAGTCCCGAGCTTGACGAAGAGGGGGTTTCTGAAATCATAGACAAAGTGAGTAGATCGATTGACGGTCGGGGTGGGGTGGTGGAAGGAGTAGATAAATGGGGGATAAGAAAGTTGGCTTACCCTATAAAGAAATTTATGGAGGCCAATTATGTTCTAGCTCGCTTTAAATTAATGCCGAAATCAGTTAAGGAGCTTGAGGCAGAAATTGGTGCTTTGGGTGGTATTCTGCGGTATCTTGTAGTAAACGTGGGGGATTGATATGTCGAGCTTAAACAAAATAATGCTCATTGGCAATGTAGGTAGTGAGCCAGAGATGAGGTACACGCCCAATGGGAAGGCAGTTACTTCTTTTCGCATGGCTACTAATTATCGTTATGTTGGTTCTGACGGGGAGCGCAGGGAAGAAACGGAATGGTTTAGGGTTAGCGTTTGGGGCAGGCAAGCTGAAAGCTGTAATCAATTCTTATCCAAAGGGAAGCGAGTTTATGTTGAAGG
>CAZXAJ010000042.1:0-16278 GCA_964638975.1 uncultured Dehalococcoidales bacterium | reverse complement strand
GAACCCGCGACACCCTGCTTGGAAGGCAGGAACTCTACCACTGAGTTACTCCCGCAAAACTGAATCTATTTTACCTCAAATATCACAGTTGGTAAATCCATGTGGTCCATACTACTGCATCATTTGAAGGTTGGAGCATAAGGGTAACGAAGCAAAGAAGAGCACTGCACTGAAATTGACACCCTTGCTAGGAAGAACTACTTCGCAAAGCCGCAAGGAAACAATGAGTTGTGGCACCACAACAAACAATTCGCAGGAATCGAGGCCCAGATTCTTAATATGCCATCCGGTTGAAGTTGGTCAGTGCTGCCAACTCGTAGGAAATTGGATTAGTTATGGATGGCATAAAAGTGCCCCAAGCAACCTCTCTTCGTTGGTTTCTCCCCCTCCTTTCGACTTCCGCCTACCCTTCGGTTTTCACCTATTAATCAGCTTCCGTCTACTCGAATTCGGCTCTTCGTCCACCAACTTCCCGGTTGGCTACTTGGGACAAACTTAATAATAACACGTTTATCAATGGTTTGTCAAATTTTCGTTCTTGAGCTCTGGGGTCCCCGTTAATTGATATTTAGCGGAGCAACTTCAGGAGGATAGGGGGAGTAGTTTGATGGTTCTCCCTAGTAAAGATGAAAGAGACGCTGGAGGGCTGGACTGATAAGAGCGGTGGTAAACGCTGATGCGAACGATGGGAAAACATTCCACCTGGTAAACAAGGAGAAGGTTTTGTGCCGTGAAGCCAGCTTCAAGAGCGCAGACTCATGTTAGCTCTTACCCAGCCCACTATGGTCTCCAGGGTAGTACCTGGTAAAAATATTTCTTTGATACCCAGTTCCTTGAGTTTTGGGATATCCTCTTCAGGAATGATGCCCCCACCGATGACCATTACGTCATCTGCTTTGTTTTCCTTCAGCAACTCAATCACCCGCCCAAATAAGTATATATGGGCCCCGGAGAGACAACTCAGTCCGATTAGGTCGACATCCTCTTGTAGCGCCGCAGCGACAATTTCCTCCGGTGTCTGATGCAGGCCAGTGTATATCACCTCAAACCCGGCATCCCGGTAAGCTCTGGCTATGACTCTTGCTCCGCGGTCATGTCCATCCAGGCCGGGCTTGGCAACTAAAATCCTTGTCCTTCTTTCTAAGCTCATCGTATTGCCTTCACTTTCACTTAGTCTTATCTTTCGGTGGATAGGGATTCGGATATCGGAGTTCAGTAGAATCCCGGGTCTCGATACTCCCCGAAGATATCCCTCCACACATCACAAATTTCCTGCTCGGTAGCATATTCCTTTACTGCCTCTACCACATAGGGCATCAGATTTTTGTCTGTCTTAGAAGCAGCATGAAGGTCGTTCAAAATTTGGGTCACCTTCCGGTTATCCCTCGCCGCTTTTACCTCCTTCAACCTGGCAATCTGTGCTTCTTCGACCTTTTCATCTATTTTCAGTATCTCGGGAGGAGCTTCTTCTTCAATAACATTTTTGTTCACCCCCACCATAACCTTCTCTCCACTATCTATTTGCTGCTGGTAATGATAGGCAGCATCGGCGATCTCCATTTGGGGGAAACCCTTATCGATAGCAGTAAGCATGCCTCCCATATTGTCTATCTTTTCGATGTACTCCCAGGCCTTTTCCTCTATCTGGCTGGTCAAGGACTCCACAAAATAGGAGCCGGCCAGAGGGTCTATGGTGTTGGTGACTCCTATTTCATCGGCGAGAATTTGCTGGGTGCGGAGGGCAATAGTGGCGGCAAATTCAGAGGGCAAAGCCAGGGTCTCATCCAGGGAATTGGTATGTAAAGACTGTGTTCCACCTAGAACCGCTGCCAGGGCTTCAGTGGCGGTCCTAACAACATTATTGTAGGGCTGTTGGGCAGTTAGAGAACAACCTGCGGTTTGAGCATGGAATCTCATCCACCAGGAGCGAGGATTCTTAGCCTTGAACCTATCTCTCATAATTTTAGCCCATATCCTTCTGGCTGCCCTGAATTTGGCAATCTCCTCAAAGAAATCGAGGTGAGAATTGAAGAAGAAGGAAAGACGAGGGGCAAAGGAATCAACATCCAGCTTCTTTCTTTCAATGACGTCCTGGACATATGCTATCCCGTCAGCCAGAGTAAAAGCCAGTTCCTGGATAGCGGTGGAGCCAGCCTCCCGGATGTGGTAACCACTAATGCTTACGGTATTCCACATGGGGACATGTTCGGTGCCGAACTCGATGGTGTCGCTTATCAGCCTAATCGATGGCTCGGGTGGGAGCATAAGCGTCTTCTGGGCGATGAATTCCTTTAGCATGTCGTTTTGAATTGTGCCCCCGATTTTATCCCAGCTTATCCCTGATTTTTCCGCGACGGTCAAATACATTGCCCAAAGTATGGATGCGGGGGGATTAATGGTCATAGAAGTAGTGACGCTATCGAGAGGAATTCCATGAGTCAGAATCTCGAAATCTCTCAGGGTGTCAATTGCCACGCCGCATTTCCCACACTCGCCCCTGGCGCGAGGCGAATCGGTATCATATCCCATCAAGGTGGGGAAATCGAAGGCTGTGCTCAGCCCCGTCTCACCTTCTTTAAGCAGGTGATGCCATCTTTTGTTGGTATCCTCGGCACTGCCCATTCCGGAAAACATGCGAAAGGTCCATTCCCTCCCACGGTACATTGTGGGTTGACATCCCCTGGTGAATGGAAAAATGCCGGGATAGCTGATGTCTCTGGCAAAATCAAGGTCCTTAATATCTTCCGGGGTATAAATCCCCTTTATCTCAAAGTCGGAAACGGTGGAGAATCTTTCTTTCCTCTCAGCCTTTTGGCTCCTGGCCTTCTCTACTTCTTTCTCCCACTTCTTCTTGCCTTCATGCACATCCTTCATGGTTTCTTCTGTAAACATCGCTGGCTCCTTTACCAAATTAAGTTGTCTGCATTGCCTTAGCTTGTTGACAACAAAGCTTTACTTTGTTCCCAATACCTGGCGGGCAATTGTCCACCTCTGCATTTCCGAGGTTCCTTCGTAGAGTTCGGTAATTCTCTGGTCGCGGTAATAGCGTTCCACGGCAAAGTCCTTAGTATAGCCATAGCCACCGAATATCTGAAGGGCTTTGTGGCAAACTCTGTGAGATGCCTCAGAGGCAAAAAGCTTGGCCATTGCCGCTTCCTTGAGTGGGGCGTGCTCTTCTTTTTGGGTTAACCAGGCAGCCCGGTAGGTCAGCAGCCGGGCTGCGTCTATATCCGTAGCCATGTCGGCAATCATCCATTGTATTGCCTGAAGGCGGGAGAGTTCGGTATCGAATTGTTTCCTTTCCTTGGCATAGGCCACGGCTGCATTATAGGCAGCCTGGGCAATACCTAGTGCTTGAGCAGCTATGCTGACTCGGCTGGCGTCTATAGCTTCCAGAGCTATCCGGAAGCCTCTCCCCTCCTCGCCCAGCATATTAGCTATAGGTATTTTGCAATTATCGAAAACAAGCTCTGCTGCCGAAGCGGGGTGTAGTCCCATTTTTCTTTCTATTTTGCCTACGGAGAAGCCTTTAGTACCTTTATCAACGACAAAGGAGCTGATGCCACGATAGCCCATTGATTTGTCTTTGGTGGCAAAGGTAGTAACAAAATCAGCTTCAGCACCATTAGTTATGAAAATCTTGTTGCCATTCAGAACATAATGATCGCCCTCCCGGGCATATTTTGTTTCCAGAGCAGCGACATCGCTGCCTGCCATTGCCTCGGTTAAGGCGAAGGCCACTATCGCCCCGTTAATTGCACGAGTAATATAGTGGTTCTTTTGCTGGTCACTGCCATACAAGATAATGGGATACATGGACAGGCCGAGGCCAGCAAGGTATACAACACCCAGGCCAGCAGAGGCACGGGAAATCTCCTCATTGGCTATGGTGAAGGTTACCTCGTCCCCACCACCTCCATATTCTTTAGGAAAATGAACGCCATATAACCCCGCAGCGGCCATCTTTTTGACAACCTCATGAGGGAATTTCTCTGTCTCATCCCACGCAGCAGCGTGCGGTTCGATTTCCTTGGCACAGAAATCCTGCACCATTGTTTGAAACATCTTTTGTTCTTCGGTAAATTCAAAATCCATTTTTACTCCTTTGGGCTATTGTAGCATTTTGGTCGCTCGGGTTGAAGCAGGGCAGCACAGCTAGCTTGACACTTGGCAACTTGAGGTGCTAGAATTCCTCTTTCTTTAAAGGGGGGTGAGCAGATTTACGCTATTATTGATATAGGTGGCAAGCAATATAAAGTAGCCCCAAAGCAAACAATAGAAGTTGAGCGGTTAGGTATACCCGAGGGCGACGCAGTCGAGCTGGATAGGGTACTATTTATAGGCGAAGATAAAAGGGCCCTTGTAGGAAATCCTACTATCAAGGGGGCCAAGGTCGTCGGTGTTTCTTTAGGGGAAGCTAAGGGAGAAAAGGTTATAGTATTCAGATATAAGCCCAAGGTTCGCTATCGAAGCAAAAGGGGACATCGCCAGGCTTATACTAAAATATTAATAAACGAAATTATTAAGTCAGGGAAAAGGTCTCCTAAAAGTTCGAAGAATGTTCAGGTTGAAGGAGAATAGGCATGGCACATAAAAAGGGCGGTGGCAGCACAAGGTGTGGGCGGGATAGTCAACCCAAGCGCTTGGGGGTGAAGAGGTATGGTGGAGAGCAGGTGCGCGCTGGAACTATCTTAGTTCGGCAACGCGGGACTCGTATACTCCCAGGGAATAATGTTGGCCTAGGCAGAGATTACACGCTATTCGCCTTAATAGATGGCTATGTTAAATACGAGCCGGCAACCAGATACAAAAAGAAGGTGAGCATCTACCGATGAAGGATAAAATCCATCCTAAGTATTATGATAACGCTAAAGTAACCTGTCTTTGTGGTAATACCTTCAACCTGGGTTCAACTAAGGCAGAGATCAGGGTAGAAGTCTGTAGTAAATGCCACCCCTTTTATACGGGTGAGCAAAGGATAGTTGACTCTATGGGAAGGGTGGAGCGCTTCAAGAGACGGTACAAGATGAAATGATAGAATACGTTCATATACCAGAGGATGAAGAAATCCAGGCTGCCGGAGGGTCATACAGAATAAAGGAGGGAATCTTAGACTATAAAGGTAAGGATATCCTCTATATTATTTCGGAAGCCCATGGGCCTATTAGTTTTTGTTGTGGCGGCGGCTGTTTGAGCGCGGGCAGCATTTTTGTAAAAGGGCGCATACTAGAGTGGAAAACCAGCAATGATAGAGCCGAATTCGTCTCAAAGTTAGAAGCAATAAAGGATAAAAGAGAGCAGGAAGAAATAAGAGAAGTTATTAAGGCTAAATACAAAGCATCGAACATTCACTTTTAAGCTTAACTTCGAGAATCAGAAGTCCATTTTGTCGCCGCTACTTCAGAAAGTATACTTTATCTTTTCCACCATTTTTATCATAATACAGGTGAGAATTTTTCATACCAAGGCAAGATTATGGCTCTCGTTTTAGGTAATTCTAGGGAGATTAAGTGAGGCGCTAATGGCAGAGCCTTTTCATTACGGTGGCCAGGCAGTTATTGAGGGGGTGATGATACGGGGGAGGGAAAGCGTGGCTATATCTGTACGTCAGCCCAATGGTGAATTAAACGTAGTGAGGCAGCCCCTGAGCAGCATATATAAAGGGCGTCTCAGGGAAACGCCTTTAGTAAGAGGAATCATCGCCCTCATCGAAACCCTAGTTTTGGGCACTCGGGCATTACTTCACTCTGCTCAGGTTGCCTCGACAGAGGAAATAGGAGAGAAGATACCTGCCGCGGTTATGTGGGGGACCATAGCAGCGAGCCTTGCTTTCGCGGTAGCACTCTTCTTCTTGGCTCCTCTATTTACCACTCGGTACCTTATCGACCCTTACATAAATTCTACCTTATTAAGTAATGTAGTTGAGGGTCTTATCCGTATTGGCATTTTCATCGCTTACCTCAAGTTGATAGGTTTGATACCAGATATTAAGAAGGTCTTTGCCTACCACGGAGCCGAGCATAAAGTAGTGAATGCCTACGAGGCAGGCATCCCTTTAGAAGTCGAAGCGGTTAAGAACTATTCTACTGCCCATGCTCGCTGTGGCACCGCTTTTATATTCATCGTTCTGATTATAGCTATCTTTGTCTTTGCCTTGCTTGGCAGGCCAACAATATGGATAAGTATAGTCTCCCGAATCGTACTCATTCCGGTTATTGCTATTATTGGCTATGAAATCTTGAAATTCGGGGCAGGCCACAGTGAGAACAAGATAGTACGGATTCTCCTGGCACCGGGGCTAATGTTACAGTCTATGACTACCAAAGAACCTGACGATAGCCAGCTGGAGGCTGCTATATCGGCATTGAACGAAGTCATAGAGGTTGACAAGGCTGCGGATTCAGCTCTGAATAATGATCTGGCTCAGATAGATAGGTGATACTTTAAGGTGTATTACATATCTTCAGGGCAGTCCTGATAGTCCCTTGAGTTATTGCCAGCGAAGCGCTGCAATTTCTATCCCCAAGCACCCCAACCGGGATTGCTGCGTCACTTCTGTCCGTCGCGGTGACGAGGCAACGAAACGATGTGTCCCTAATCGCGTGAACAGGTACAAATAATTGACACAGGAAGGCGTATTGTGATAGTTTCAATAAAGGAAGTCTTGTGTGAGCCCGGGAAAGGTTGGCAGGACTTATGAGTGTGAGGGGGGATAGCTAGGGGCAGCACTGAAAAAGCAGCTTTTCATAGGGGACGCATTGGCTAAACAAGGAGGGAAAATGAAGAAGAGATATTTTAAAGGTGTTGTTGTAGCTATGATTATTGTGGTGTTGGCCTTGGTCAGTGCCACGAGTGGTTGTGCTCCTGCCCCAAGCAGGGTTACTGAGCCTGACATGAGCAATTCAGCCCTGCTAATCATTCACATGCAGAATGATGTTGTCAAGGAGGGTGGTTTCGTAGATTGGTTGGTAGATGAAGGGGTATCTCCTCCCCACCTCGATGGTATCCGGGCCGTAATTCCCAATATCAACAAGTTGGCCGCAGCCATGAGAGAAGCCGGTAGACCGGTGGTATTCGGCAATGTGGAGGTCAAGGCGGACTATTCCGACGCTCTGTATCCTTACTGGAAAGTCCCTAGGGTCATGGAGAGGCCATTCTTTGTTGAAGGGACTTGGGGAGCTGAAACTGTTGAGGAATTGGGACCCCAGAGTGGCGACTATTTAGTCATTGGCAAAAGTTGGAATTGTTTCTACCGCAGCGAAATGGATAAGCTGTTACGAAAGCTAAAAGTTAACACCGTCATTGTTACAGGCATTCACACCGATGCCTGTGCCTTGCTTACGGCCAACGGGGCGATAGAGCGCGGTTATTATGTGGTCTATGTGATGGACGGCACCGCGGCTCTCCACGAGGACGATCACACGTGTGGCATTGTTGCTGTGGGGAAGGCCATTGGCGAGCTAAAAAGCACGGATCAGGTGATCGAGATGCTAGAGTAGGATTGGGATCTAGGAGCTTGGGTTAAGACTTGTTTCCCAAAGCTACTGAACTGAGGCTTTCGCTGCGCCAGTCCGTATTATAATTATAGCCCTTTTTTTCTTTGCCTTACTTGGCAGGCCAACACTGTGGATAGGCATAGTGTCCCGCATAGTCATTATCATGGTTACTGCTATTATTGCCCATGAAATCTTGAAATTCGGGGCAGCTCACATCAACAACAGGGTAGTCCGAATTCTCCTGGCACTAGGGCTGATGTTACAGGCTATGACCACGAGAGAGCCTGACGATAGCCAGCGTGAGGCTGCTATATGGGCACTGAACGAAGTCATAGAGATTGACAAGGCAGCTGATTCTGTTTATAGTGCTTAATGAGGGAAAAGGAAAGGAGGTTGCAATGCTTATACTCACATCACCTGACATTGTAGAGCAAGGTATAATTCCCACCAAGTACACCATGGATAATCCGAACCAGGTGGGCGTCTCGCCGCCGTTCATCTGGACTAATGTTCCACCCGGGACGAAGAGCTTTGCCCTGGCGCTCGTTGACCCCGATGTGCCTTTGGAGGAAGAGTGGTTCCCCTATAAAGATGCGCTTAAGGTGGGCATGTGGCCGGGAGACCTCTGTGTGCACTGGATGGTCTATGACATTCCGGCATCAGCCAAGGGTATGGAAGAAGGGAATATACCTGCTGGAGCCAAGGAGCTCACCAATGGTATGGGCGCACCTGGATATTTGGGCATGGGTCCACCTCCAGGACATAAGGCACATAAGTATGTCTTCACCTTATATGCGCTTAGTGTGGACAAGTTAGGCCTCTCGCCTGAGGCTAACTATGTAGACTTCACCAACGCTATGAAGGGCAAGATTCTGGCCGCAGCAAGCCTCGCGGGATATTTTGGCCACTAAAGCAGACGGCTATTCTGTATCTTCGCTCTCCAATTGCTGGAAGAAGCAAGTCCGATTGCCAGTGTGACATACGGGACCTGTGGGCTCAGCCTCTATAAGAAGAGTATCGCTGTCGCAGTCCTTGGTGATGGACTTCATCCTTAGGAAGTTGCCTGAAGTCTCTCCCTTGTGCCACAGTTCCTGGCGACTGCGGCTGTAGAACCAGACGTCTCGGGTGCCTAATGTGCGCTTTAGCGCCTCTTTATCCATGTAGCCCAGCATCAGGACTTCACCACTCTTGAAATCCTGGATAATGGCGGGAATCAAGCCTCTGTCATCAAACTTTAACATTTGCCTCCTAAGTTCCGAAATTGATTATAGCTTCCCCCAAATCGATATCCCCGGTATAAAGAGCTTTGCCGATAATGGCTCCCTCCACCCCAAGCTCCGCAAGCCTCTGTAAATGATCCAGCTTGGAAATACCCCCGGCCACAATGACGGGGACGTTTACTTCGGCAAGCAGCCTATCTATCATGTCAAAGCTGGGCTCGGTGAGGGTGCCATCCTTTTTTATGTCAGTATAAATGAAGCGCCTCACTCCGGCATTGAGCATCTCTCGGCTTAACTGGAGCACCTCAACAACTGTGTCTTTCTGCCAGCCATGAATGGCTATCTTGCCATCTCGAGCATCAAGGCTGATTGCAATAGATTCGCCAAATTGCTGGCATAGCTTTTCCACCAATGCCCTATTCTCTATGGCCACAGACCCCAAAATTATGCGGCTTACCCCTTGACGCAATAGTTTTTCTGCCACATCTTCTTGGCGGATACCGCCGCCTAATTCTATTAACAAGCCACTTTCCTTCATTATCTCCTCAACCACTTCTATATTTTTTGGCTCGCCAGCAGCCGCTCCATCCAAATCGACAATGTGGAGCCATTGGGCACCTTGGGAATACCATGTCAAGGCTGCTGTCACAGGGTCATCATCAAAAACGGTTTGCTGATTATAATCACCCTGATATAGCCTGACACACTTGCCGCCCCTGAGGTCAACGGCTGGGATTATCTCCATCTCCGACCTTCTCCTGGTAGCGAGCCAGGGTGAAAATCAAGTCAGCCAGGCGGTTAAGGTATTCCAAAACCTTTTCATTCGTTAACTGCCCTTCGTTCTTCAAAGTCACTGCTCTCCTCTCAGCGCGCCGGATTACTGCCCGTGCGATATCCAAAGTCGCCGAGCTTACACAAGCACCAGGAATAACAAACTCCCGGGGCATGTCTACCTTAGACTCAAACTCGTCTATCAAGTCCTCCAGCCTCTGCACCATCTCTGGCTTGACTGTTTTCCCCTTTGCTGATAGGTCGTCGTAGCGCTGCAGAGGGGTTGCTAACTCCGCCCCTATTATGAACAACTCTCGTTGTAAAGTCGTTACGATATCCCTGACATCTGGTTGGCAAAAGTTCTTGGCCAGTCCTAAGAGAGAAACTGTCTCATCAACAGTGCCATAGGCCTCACATCGAAAGTCGCTCTTGGCGGTTCTTATCCCGTAAAGAAGGCTGGTCTCTCCCCCGTCACCCTTTTTGTTGAATGTCTTCATTGAACTATGCCCGGGTTATCAGGTTTCACTCTATGATACAATACCCTATATAATCAAACAAGCTGAAAGCGTGGCTAAAGGAGGGGCGATGTGAATTGTCCAAGGTGCAATGTTGAACTGGAATTAGAACAATATAAGGGAATTGAAGTTGACAGATGTCCAAATTGCCAGGGCATGTGGTTAGACTATCATGAGCTCGACCAACTAGAAGACATTGCATTTGATGTTGATGAACTCAAAGGAACGATGGTCTACAGCCCTCGAACTAGTGAGCTTTTATGCCCTAGATGCAAGCAACCGATGAAGGCCTTTGAGTACCGTGCCTATTATGATTTGGAGCTCGATTTCTGTCCCGAGGAACACGGCTTCTGGCTCGATGCCGGTGAGGAAAAACGAGTTCTCGAGCTAATGCGGCAAACGGAGAAAGACTTGAAACGGAAGGGCGCTGCTGAAGCGGAATGGACAAAGTTCATTAGGAAAGCAGGGTCAAAATCCTTCTTTGACAAGGTTAAAGGACTGTTCCGAGGGTAGTAAAGCTCACATGGGGCATGTCTTTCTCTCGTTGGAAATAACTTCCTCGACTGTAGCCTCAGGGATGTTCAGGCGGCATAAGATATGTCGCACAATTTCGAGGCCAGCTTCCGTTTCAGGTCGGACGGCCTCGGAAACCCCTTTCTTTCTTAAGAGTTCAAGCTCAGAATCGCTATGGACGCGGGCTATTATATCCAGATTCGGATTCATCCGCCTGGCATGGTCAAAGGCAAGCCTTATCGCCACCGGGTCAGGAGTAGCCAGGACCAGAGCTGCCGCATCCTTGACCCCTGCTTCATAGAGCACCTTTGGGTTGCCTGCATCTCCGTAAATGCAGGCAATCTCTTGCTTTCGAAGCTCAGATATGGTTTTGGGATCAAGGTCGGTAACAAGGCAGGGAATTTTCAACTGAGTAAGGATTCGGGCCACATTGCTGCCCACACGGCCATGACCGCAGATGACTACGTGTTTTGACAAAGCCTGGGGGGCTACACCAGGTTGTTCCTCACCTCCACCGGCAACCTGCACGGCTTCAGCTCTTTGTCTCACACTTAGTCTTGAGGTCAAGGCAAAAACAAATGGCGTGAGCACTATAGTGACGAGGGCAGCGCCAAGTATCATTGAATGGGTGTAGCCAGTAATCACGCCTGCCCCCAAACCTAGCTGTGCCAATACAAAGCTAAATTCACCAACCTGGACCATGCCGGCACCGACCAGTGGCACTGTCTTGCCCCGATAGCCGAAGGAGCGGGTGATGGCTGAAAGGATGGCGAATTTACCCAGCACTATGGCTGCCACCAGTATGAGCAAGGGGACAATGTTAGCTGCCAGGAAGGACAGGTCTATAAGCACGCCGATGGATACAAAGAAAAGTGCCGCAAACAAATCACGCAATGGCACCATATCACCGAGCGCCTGATGAGCAAAGTCCGACTCACTAATCATAAGGCCAATGGCAAATGCCCCTAGAGCTGCCGATAAGCCAAAGTAATAAGCAGCGAAGGCTCCCCCAAGGGCTAATACAGCTACCGAGATTACGAATAGTTCCCTGGACTGTCGTAAGGCTACACGTCTTAATATGCGGGGTATCAACCAGATGCCGGCAACCAACACCAAGGCAACGAAAACTACAGCCTTGAAGAGGGCTACACTTAACACGGGTAATAAATTCCCATCACCGGTTCCCAGCACCGGGAGGATGAACATGGCAAAAGCAGCGGCGATATCCTGCAATAACAGGATGCCTATCATCACCCGTCCATGCACCGAGTTTGACTCTCCTCTGCCAACTAGCATCCCGATCACTACCATGGTGCTGCTCAAAGCAATCATGAAACCAAAAGCTATGGCTTCATAGAGGCCTTGCCCCAGTAGAGCTCTGCCCACAAATATCCCTAAAGCGGTGGTAGCCGCTATTTGGGCGATGCCGCCCAAAATGGCTACATTCCTTATCCGCCTCAGTTCCTGGAGGGAAAATTCTATTCCTAAGGTGAAAAGAAGCAGCACGACACCGATGCTAGCCAGAATCTGTATGTTATCAGTGCGCTGTATTAAGCCCAGAGCATGGGGGCCGATAACAATGCCTGCTATAAGATAGCCGAGAAGTGCGGGCTGCTTTAGCAATCTGGCAATCAGACCGCCGACCAAGGCAGCCCCGAAGGCTATCGCCAGATTGAGTATCAGCCCGGTCTCTTCCATTGTCTTTCCCTGAACTCCTCAGCCCTATTCCTAGTTAATATTATACTATGGTCAGCTCGCTATTAGCTTCTTTCCATCAAGTAATTTGTGAGAGGCTAGACCTGAAGAGATAAATGAAGATTAAGAAGAATGAGGGGGGAGATGAATTCAGGATTCTCAGGTCTCGGCATTGCCGCCGCAATCTCCTGAAGGGCTAGAAGGGTATTGACGAATCCATTGTCTTGTAGCATGATGGAGTGAGAATCATAGGACTTCGAGGAGGATGGTATTATGCAGTTTCAAATTACTACCCTAAGCGAGAATTGTGTGGCGGTGGGGGCACGAGGCCTGCTTGGTGAATGGGGCTTGAGCATACTGATAGAGACGGATAGCGAGAAAATTCTATTCGATACCGGGGCAAGCATCTCGGCTGCTCATAATGCCCGCATCCTGGGGAAAGACCTGTCCCAAGTAAGCAAGATCGCCTTGAGCCACGGTCATTTTGACCATACTGGCGGCCTGGCTGATGTTTTGCGCAGGACGGGAAAGGTCGAGGTCATTGCTCATCCGGATGTGTGGAGCCTTAAATATGTTCGCTACGGAGAATATGAGGGGTATATAGGAATTCCTTTTCGCCGTGAAGAACTGGAGACACTGGGTGCTTCCTTTAACTTAACCCAGGATCCGGTGAACATTACCAATGAGATAATGACCACCGGGGTGGTCCCTATGGTAACGGATTACGAGCAAATCGATCCCATGATGTTCGTTAAGGAAGGTGATGCCTTTCAGCCAGACTCGATTGCCGATGACCTGAGCCTCATTATCAAGACTGAGCAAGGATTGGTGGTACTGCTTGGCTGTGCCCATCGGGGGATAATCAATGTCCTACGTCGGGCTCAGGAATTAATCCCGGGGCAGCCAATCGATACTGTAATAGGCGGTGCCCATCTGATGTTTTCTCCCCCGGAAAAAATAGAACAGACAGTGCGTGACCTTAAGGAAATTGGTATCCGAAGGCTAGGGTGTTCCCACTGCACCGGTTTTGGCCCCATGGTGCGCCTAGCTCAGGAGTTTGGTGACATCTTTTTCGCCAATAACGCTGGCACCTCTATAACAGTGCCTTGAGTTGTAAGTTTGCAGTGCAGGGGGGTATTCACTCCTTTTGTGGGATGGGTGAGAAGTGCGGAGGTTGAACACGAATAGGTTGCTGGGCGGTCACTGCATAGAGCAGCTATTGGGGCCCGGAGCCATTGTGCCTCAAGAAGCCTTCTAAATCTTCGCGCTTGAACCTGCGGTCGCCCCTTGGCCCCAAACGATAGGCGCGAATCAACTGTTTATCGGCCCACTGTCTCACCGTGTTGGGATGAACATGCAGGACGTGAGCCACCTCTGTAGTTGTCAGCATTCCTGAGTTCTTCGATAATGTCTTCATACTATCTCTACCTTAATTATCTTTACAGTAGTTTATTTATGGTATCGTAAGCTCTTTTACCCGTCTATCACCAAAAAGTACTATATACGGGCGCAAAATGGTTCTGCCCGCTTTGGGATACTAGGGAAAATAGTACCGTTGTCCTGCAATTTTGGAACTAAAGTGAACATAAAGCTATTGACAAGAAAATAGTAAATGGTACAATGGTACTAGTAAATAGTACAATGGTACTGCGAGGGAAATAAAGGAGAATCGGAAAGATGAAGAAAGCATTATTTCCTGTAATGGCGCTGATAATCGTGCTTGCGCTGGTATCGGCACTGGTCGGTTCCGTAGGCGCCGCCGTCTTAGGCTCACTGGAGATACTAAAGCAGGATGAGGATGGTGCTGCCCTGTATGGAGCGACCTTTGTCATCACTCCCGACCCCCAGGACACGAGTGGGACAGGACAGCTGACGGTGGTGGACAACGGCCTCAATGATGCTGACCTCGCCGATGGTGTGCTGCTGGTAGAAGACTGTGTCGTACATGGCAGCCGAGAATATACGGTGACGGAGACAGTGGCCCCGCAGGGCTATCAGGCGGCATCACCTCAGAGCGGAATCAAGATCCCCAGTCCGGCGAAGGTAACATTGACCTTTATCGATGAAACAACAGTGGTGGGGGGAGAAGCTCTCCCCGTAAATAAGGTTGGCGTTTATGCTCCCTGGATAGGCTTGGCCGTCCTGGTGATTGCCGGGGGCGTGGTCTGGCTCAGGTTGCGGCGGCGTAGCACCTAGCATAGCTTGGTCTCAACTTTCTAGCACAATTTCATCCGAAATCCTCTCCCTTCCGGGGAGAGGATTAAGGGGAGGGGGAGTGATGAAGAAGGTTCGTGCTTAAGTGTAGTCTGGCTTAAGTTTTTCCTATCTACCAGCCCTGGAAAAGTCCTATTTCAGTTCAGGGCCACGGGATATTCGCCCTGGTCCAAAAGTACTAGGAAGCCAGTACCTTTTTCCTAATATTTGGAGGTAACGTGAAGATAATGCAGTTGACAAGGATAATGGGTATAGTAAAATATGCCTATTACTAAGGTACTTATAAAGAAGAATTGTAACATGGCTCTCTCTTTAGGAGAGTCGTGCGATTTTTTATCAAAAACGCCCAGACTTGAACAGCCTTAGCAAGAGATAATTATGAAAAATAAAGCATTGTCTGCTCTAATAGCTCTGGTGCTTGGTCTGGCACTTGTGCTATCCCTTGTTTCGTTTGCTCTCCCCGCAGAGCCAGCCCTCGCTCAGCAGGGTGACCCAGAGGTCTGCCTGGTCGACGTTAGCCCGGCGACAGGAGTGTTCCTTACCCTCCCTCGTCCTGACGATTACAAGTGGATGGGGCTATTTCACTTTACAGTTGATGGCGAGGACGGAGAGGGTTGGTGTATGAACCCCTACCAGGGTATCGGTCTCTACTGTTTCGATGCTACCCTCCACAATGCGACCCGCGAAACGCCGTGGTGTGAGATCGCCTATATTCTGACCAATTATAACGCCACTTCTGCCAATGAAGCTGCTGCCATTCAGCTCGCTATCTGGAAATATGTACTGGGCGGCCGAGGTAGTGTAAATGCCACTGACCCGGTGGCGGTGGAAACCAGAGCCCTCCAAATATACGATGTTGCTCTGAACAAGACTGTAATCTCATGTAATTCTACCCTGACACTGGAAGCGCAGGGCCCCACAACAGTCGTGGGCGATGTCGCCTCGCAGAATTTCACTGCCACTATCGGTAATTCCGGCTGCTTGGCAGGAATAGAGGTGAACTTTTCAACAACCGATGGCAGCTTTAACTGTAGCGAGCCAACGCTCAACTCAACCACTGTGCTCACCAATGCAGGTGGTGAAGCTTCGGTCACGCTTTGCTGGAATGCCTCGGAAACCTCCTTCACGGCTGTCGTCACTGCCCATACCCAAGGCGAGTGGCCGGTGCTAATCGAGCCCACGGAACTGCACAACGGGAAAGAAATACAAGAGACGGTAATATCCATGCCGCCTTGCGAGAAGGAAGCCCAGCTAACATGGAGTCCCTGCACGGGCTCTATAGAGATAAAGAAGCTAGATAATGGAGAAGAGCCTCGACTGCTGGGCGAGGCGTGCTTCAACATCACGCCGGACCCGTATAATGCCACGTCCACAGAGCCGCTGACGGTCTGTGATAACGATGCCCATGATGCCTACAATGCCACCGACGGCGTAATCCTGCTGGCCGATGTCCCTCCGGGCAGCTATAACATCTCTGAAATCCAGGCACCGGATGGATATGTACTTGACCCGTCCCTAAAGACGGTCAATGTGACCTGCAACACGACGCCGGTCAGTGTGAACTTCACGAACACGCCGTGCATGGGCGAGATAGAGATAAAGAAGGTGGATGAATCAGGGGTGGTGATCAACATGACAGGGGCGTGCTTCAACATCAGCCCGAACCCCTACAACCCGGCGTCGCAGGAGCCGCTGAATGTCTGTGATAACGAGGCAGATGATGCCGCCAACACCACAGATGGGGTAATCCTGCTTGTGAATGTACCACCGGGTAGCTACAACATATCGGAGGTCAAGGCACCAGAGGGCTATACGCTTGACACATCTGTAAAGACTGCCAACGTGAGCTGCAAC
>CAZXAJ010000041.1:0-17752 GCA_964638975.1 uncultured Dehalococcoidales bacterium | reverse complement strand
AGGATACAGGAATTCAGCTGGAGCTATTGCCCTTCAGGAATATAGTATGTTGTGTAGTCTCCCTTTACTTGAATGAAGCAGCGTATTCTTGAGCCTTTGCTAATTTTTAATTCTAGAGTACACTGGGTAATTGAATAAAAGGAAAATCAATGAGTAATCTGAAAAAAACAAGTGAGAAAACAAACATCGGCCTGTGCCGGGAGGTTGCCCCAGGGGTGCACTGTAAAGAGGTAGGGAAAGGTATCAGCCGATCTAACGTGTACTTCGTGCGGTCTGGATCATCGTGGGTCTTGATTGATGCCGCATCGGCGAATTGCGGCCGATTGATCAGTAAGACCGCAGAGTCGTTGTTCGGAGCGAACACGCGGCCATCTTCGATCCTACTAACGCACGACCACCCTGATCATGCAGGATCAGCGCTCGAACTGGCACGCATGTGGAGCTGTCCGGTTTACGTGCATCCTGACGAATTGCCACTCGCGGCCATTAGATATCTTTCGACTGTCGAGAAGTATGCCAACCCGCTCGACCGCTGGATTATCCTCCCGTTGATGCGCTTGATGCCGCGACGGCGGGTTGAGTCGATGCTATCGAAGGCTAGTCTCAAGGAAGTTGCACAAGCATTTGATCCAGGGACTGCTGTTCCAGGTCTGCCGGACTGGGAGTGCATTCATACGCCAGGCCATACGCCGGGCCATGTTGCTTTCTTCCGGACCAGCGACCGGGTTTTGATCACGGGCGATGCCCTTGTGACCGTTGACTTGAACTCGTTCTGGGGATTTCTGTTGTGGGCTTTGCAGCAAAACAGGCAGAGGGTCTCCGGCCCGCCGTGGTACTCGACCTGGAATAGGCGAGCGACGAAGGAGTCTGTCGCTGCCCTTGCTAGGCTCGAACCGCGCGTGCTGGCGCCCGGCCACGGCGTGCCAATGACGGGGAAGGGAATCGCCCGAGAGTTGCATGCATTCACCAATTACTGACTGTTATCTTTTTGGAACGGCGATCCCGTGAACCTTTTTGATATCATATTGACCTCTCTGGTGACTGTACAAAACTCGGTTTTGTTACCTCAGGCCAACAAAATAGCGTTTTGTTAAGCCCCGGCCAACATTCTTCGCAGTGGTGGCCTTAGCCTAATTGCACCTACTAGCAAGCTCCGCAATAACTATACTGTCGAGCGGATGGTATAATTCACCTTAGTTGAGTAGTGAGTAGGCATGAATGCTAACCGCGTCGCATGAATTCATCCCCACTACACATCAGGGATAGAGTTAACCATGCATGAGATCAAATACAAGCAAATTGGGAGCATCCATTCTCCGTTTAAAGAGGTCGAAGGAATGTCTATCCAACCGACTGGTGCCCAGGGAGTTAAAGGAACGGTGGAAGTCTTTGCAAAATACTGCGCTGGGCTCAAAGACCTCGAAGATTTCTCCCACATATTCCTAATCTATCATTTTCACCTCGCCGTGGGTTATTCGCTAGAAGCGAAGCCATTCTTGGATAAAGAAGCTCGTGGAGTACTTTCCATGCGAGGTCCTGCCCGGCCAAACCCGATCGGGATCTCAGTAGTACGCTTGATTAAAGTCGAAGGCTGCGCCCTTTACATCGAAGATGTAGATATCGTTGATGGTACTCCGTTATTGGATATCAAGCCCTATGTTCCTGATTTCGACGGGCGAACAGGGGAGCGGGTAGGATGGCTGTCTGAAAAATCAAGGCATGTCCGCCACGAAAGATCAGACCGACGCTTCTCCCCTGAAGAAAATGAGCAATGAACTTAACTATCTATGGCGAACAAAAGTGCATTTTGCCAATTTCAACTTGCCAGGATAACGTATCATTTTGAAAATGGAGTGAATCTGCATATACTCAGTGACTATGGTTGTAGTTGAGTCGGTGATTGTAGATATGCCTTAAGGGCTGCAATTCCGGTGTTAATAGCTTGACCAAAATTATAAGGGCTCTCTTTTTTTCAGAAGCTCCGATAGTAAGCGTACCTCATATACTAGGCAAAGTAATCTGCAATTCCCTTTATCTACGCCTTTCGCGCCCCGTTGATATCCTGAATAGCTGGCTAAATTCCTCTGCGTGTCAAATTCCATTTTTAAAAACACCATAAGGGCGAATGATGTATCGCCCAACATCAGTCCAAAATATACAAAAATGCCACGTTTCACTCTTGGATTTGTGGGCTAATCCAAGATATCAGGAAGAAACAAGAAAGCGCAAAAGAATTTATCTACAATAAGATGACAATCAGATATGGTCTTGAGTCAAGGTAGTTCGTTACTCGTTAGATATTTATTTTGAAAAGCCCATAGCACTGCCTCCGTACGCGAGCCAACCCTAAATTTCTTGAAAATAGTGGCGAGGTGGCTTTGAACAGTGCGTTCGGAGATGAATAAACTTTCCGCAATGTTTTTATTTCTCAACCCTTGGCTTGCTAGATTAAGTATCTCCTTTTCTCGCTGAGTGAGAGGCTCCATAATTTCATCTAGGTTCACTTCTGTTCCGGTGTAGCGTAGGTGGCGTGCAAAGTCATAAACTATGTTTGGACTGATGACTGCTTCACCAGAGCAAAGGGCGCGGATAGCATTTGTGAGTTGATTAGCAGATACACTCTTGAGTAAGTAACCAGCCACCCCCGTTTTCAAAGCGTCAATCAAGCAATCTTTTGTCGTGCGATTAGTTAGTAATAGAATTGCAACAGGCGGGTATAATTTTTTGATGTTCCTACTTAATTCGATGGCACCTATTTTAGGCAGATCGATATCTAGTATGAGTATGTCTGGCCATATCTCATGGACTAGTCGAACTAGGTCAACGTCATTATTGGCAGTTGCGGCCACTTTCATGTCTGGGTTGGCATTAATAATGCTAATAATGCCAGCTTGCATAATTTCATTGGATGTGGCCACTATGCTAATAGATTTAGATTCCTCCACTGTCTCCCCCCGATACTCGCTGCTTGTTTGGCCTAGGGCATTTTAGAGAAGAAAGTATAAACGGCCTAGGCATAATTGTCAAGAACCATCGGCAAAAAAAACTAGCTGCGAGTTGTGGAATCTGCGGATTGTTATTTGGGATATTCATGCAATATCATATAACCTAATTACATGGGTCACAATTAGAACCTAGCCCTAACCAAGTAGATAATTCTTCGTTTGAGTGATATAGCTAGGGATTCTTAAATGGTTTAGGTACTCTGAATACCATTTCCGGGTGCAGGGGACATGAAGGGCAGTAGACTTAGCCTAGTTGGGTCGACTGCCAGATGATGGAATATGGCTGCTATGCATGATGACGATCTAATCCTAGGAAGGAAATAAAGGTTCTTTTGGCCTTACGGGGTTATTGGTCAAAGCGATTTAGGGGATGGCTACAATAGAAGTGTGATGGTTTTCGTTCGCTTTCCCGC
Organism: uncultured Dehalococcoidales bacterium; assembly: GCA_964638975.1. Taxonomy (GTDB): domain Bacteria; phylum Chloroflexota; class Dehalococcoidia; order GIF9; family AB-539-J10; genus RBG-13-51-36. The sequence goes on along the minus strand of CAZXAJ010000041.1, from coordinate 14,334 downwards.
TTGGATCACCGACATTATCACCCATTCGGGTGATTAGATGTCACGAGATTGGTGATGGATTGAATCATAACAAATAAATGGAGGAGGAAGCAAATGACAAAAGGAAAACGTGTCGCGGTTCTGATGTGCCTGGTTGGGGTAATTATGATGATGGTCGTGGGGACGGTTGGTTGTGGTGACTCAACAACCACTCCAACAGAGACTGCAACGATTACTCCAACAGAGATATCATCACAGCTTGATGCCTTTAAGGCCAAGGTCGATGCGGATGTTGAGCTCTGGACATCGCCTCAACTCGGAACACCGCCTCCAGGACCCGAGGCTGTGCCGGGTAAGCACATTGTGTTAATCCCGTCCATGGCCGCCGCGGAGGGCGCCGCGCATCCAATTCCTGTCGCACAAGAGATAGCCGAATTCCTCGGGTGGGAGCTTACAATCATCGACGCCGCTGGCGATCCCGTCAAGATGAACGATGCTGTCGAGAAAGCTATCACCTTGAAAGCCGATGGCGTCATCACCATTGCTATTGATGCCCAAATAATTAAGGGATCACTAGAGAAGCTGAAGGCGGCTGGTATCCCCTGCGTCAGCTTTGGTAGTGAAAACTTAGACAATCTTTGCGCGAGTTCCGAGTATACGGTTGAGGGTAAAATGGAGCAAATGAACCTCGACATTGGCTATGCCGTGGCAGAATGGGCTTGGAAAGAGTCGGGCTATGACATGAAAATGATCATGATGACGGACTCCGAATTCATAAGCAGCATTCAAATTGACCAAGGTGTAAGAAATTTCGTCGAAGATTGTCAGGCGGCTGGTGGTGATTGCCAGATCTTGGCAGAAGCGCCCTTCCTTGTAAACAATGTCATGACCACTGCGGGTGGACTTGCCGTACAAACTGCTCGAATGAATCCTGATTTCAACGTGTTTTGGGCTGCTTATGACTTCGCCCTCATGGGGATGATCCCAGCCTTGGAAGATGCTGGGCTAACGTCGAATAGCTTCGCGGTCTCCGTCTGCGGCAATGCCTGGAACACGCAGATGATTCGCGAGGGCGGATATCAGCGTGCAACGGTGGCGTTGGCTTACGATTCGGCTATGTTTTCTCTCTTTGATGATCTGAACCGGATATTCTCTGGTCAACAGCCTATCGGAGGGGTAGCTCATGGTTGCCACGCAAAGTTGATCACCACGGAAAACGTTCCTGCATCTGGGGTATGGAATGGGGACATCGACTATATTCCGTATTACCAGGCGATATGGTTTCCCCAGTAATTAGGTAGCTAAGTAGGGAAACGGTGGTAGTTCAAGTGGCCGACCCTATTCTCGCCATACGGAACTTGAGCAAGACTTTCCCAGGGAACGTGGCACTGAGAAATGTGTCAATCGAAATAATGCCCGGGGAGGTGCACGCCCTTGTGGGCCAGAACGGCTCGGGTAAGTCAACTCTAGTCAAATGTTTGTCTGGGTACCACCAACCCGATAACCATGCCGAGATCATTGTGGGAGGTGTGAGGCTTCCCGCTCATTACTCATCTAGCCAAGCACACGGGTTTGGTTTAGCTTTCGTGCATCAAGACCTGGGACTGATCCCATCGCTCTCTGTACTGGAGAACTTCTGCTTGGCAAGAGGCTTTGCCACTGGGGCAGGGTACCACATTCGCTGGCAAGAAGAAGCGAGGCGGGTGCAGAAGTTGATGGCAGAATTCGAACACGATATTTCTCCACGGGCCCTTGTAGGAAGCCTTTCCAGCGGAGACCAGACCATTGTTGCTATTGTGCGTGCTCTACAGGAGGCCAGTGACAACGGGCATGTGCTAGTATTAGACGAGCCGACGGCAGCTTTGCCGGAGCGCGAGGTGGGGGAGGTTTTCGCGGCTATACGACGAACAGCAGCGCGCGGAGTCGGTGTCATCTATGTATCGCATAGACTGCGAGAGATCTATGAGTTAGCAGAGCGTGTTACCGTGCTTCGAGATGGTCAGCGCGTGGGGACTTTCCAGGTGGCGGATCTCGACGAGAGGAATCTGGTCGAACTCATGGTAGGCCAAACGATCGAGCAATACTACCCGCCAGCCCAACCGAAGATCAACGAGGACGTGCTACTGCGCGTCGAAAACCTCTCGGGGTCTGGGCTCAAGGGGGTTTCGTTCTCGATCCAGAAGGGTGAGATCGTGGGCGTGTCGGGCCTGTTGGGGTCCGGGTGCAGTGAGTTGGGACGACTCCTGTTCGGGGCCAGCCAACGTACTGGCGGTACTATCTCTTTCAAAGGGAAAGACGTTTCCTTCGGCTGTCCAGGCGATGCGATCAGGAGGGGGATTGGATTGGTTACCGAGGATCGCCGTCATGACGGGTTCTTTCCGTTAATGTCGGTCGGTGAGAACGTTACAATCACGGATCTTCGGCGCTTCTCGAAATGGGGAAGACTAAAGAAAGATGCCGAGCGAAGGGAAATCTTGGGTCTGATCGATGAGTTCAGAGTAAATCCCCCTGACCCTGAGCGAGCTTTCTGTACACTCTCCGGAGGGAATCAGCAGAAGGCTATTATCGCCAAGTGGATGCGCCTCAAGCCTGACCTGATGATTCTCGATGAGCCGATGCGGGGAATTGATGTTGGCTCGAAGACCGAGGTGTGTGGGTTAATGCAGAAGTCGGTAGCATCAGGAGCAGGAGTATTGTTGATCAGCAGCGAGTTCGAGGACATGGCGTATCTCTGCGATAGGGTGTTAGTCATGAGCGATGGACGGCTCGTGGCTGAGTTGGCTGGACAGCAGCTCACGAAAGACTCCATCACGCACCTAGTCTACTTGTCAGCAGCGAGAGGGGAAGACCATGGCATATCTGAAGTCGAGCCTGGGTGATTATCAAACTGCGAATGCTGCCAGGGGTCACCGGTGCGAACAGGTTGTTGGGAGAAGACATGGGGGGCTACAGGTTCAACTGGATATAATATTTTGACATCAGGAGAACAGCAGGGATCGTAGACCGCTATGAAAACAACAAAGGCACGTACCCGAGCCGAGCGAGCATCCACATGGCGATTGACTGTGGCATCGCGTTACGGCCTGCTCGGCCTGTTGGTGCTGTTGGTAGTAGCCTTCTCATTGGCCATTCCGGATTTATTTCCTACATACGTCAACATCAGGACAATCCTGAGCACCCAGTCGGTACTGGCAATCGTAGCCATCGCTATGATTATTCCCCTAGTCGTTGGGGAGTTTGACCTCTCGGCCGCGTCTAATCTAGGCCTATCGGCCATCCTTGTAACGGGCCTAATCTCCAAGTCAGGGCTGGGGATTGAGGTGGCAATCATAGTAGCGATAGGAGCTTCTACCCTAATTGGTTTGACAACCGGGTTGCTGGTTACACGCCTCGGCATCAACTCTCTAATCACCTCGCTCGGTATGATCACAGTGATCTCTGGGGTCGTCCTTGCCTACACTAAAGGGATGCCAATCTACGAGAATATCCCGCAGTCATTCAGGGAAATCTCTCAGTTTACCATCGGGGGCATGCCCCTACCGGTGTTCTATATGGCTTTCATCGCCCTGTTTGTATGGTACGTATTGGAGCAGACGCCGATTGGGCGACGCATGTATGCTGTTGGGGGTTCGAAGGTAGCGGCCCGGCTGGCTGGGATAAACACCAAGCAGCTTACTTTGCTTGCCTTTGTCGCCTGTGGCTTCTTGGCTGGAATAGCCGGAGTGCTGACTGCAGCTAGGATCGGCTCGGGTAATCCCACGGTTGGTCCGGGTTACATGCTGCCCGCGTTTGCTGCGTGCTTTCTGGGTGCATCAGCCATCAAACCAGGCACGTTCAACGTGTTGGGGACAGTGTTGGCCATATTCACCATTGCAGTCGGTGTGACTGGCCTCGAATTGCTCGGGGTGCCAGTCTGGGTCGAGCCCCTCTTCAATGGGGTAGCCCTAATTGGGGCTGTTGCACTGACTCGCTACCTAAGGCGCGAACCTGTGTAAAGTAAAAGTCGATACACAAACTTGGCAAGGTAAATAAACAAGCAGGAGGATGCAGAGAAATGGCCAATTTTCGAATAGGTATAGATATTGGAGGTACATTTACAGATACTTGCGGATGGAAGGAAGAGACAAGGACCTTACGCCGGGCAAAGGCTTTAACTAACTATAAGGATTTGGGGGCAGGTTGTATTGATGCCACCAGCGCTTTAGCTAGGGAATTCAATCTAAGTACAGAAGAATTGCTTAAACAAACCAAGGTTATCGTTAATGGGACAACCCTTGTAAGTAATGCCATGATAAGCATGGCTGGAGTTAGGGTCGGATTGATTACTACCAAGGGTTTCGAGGCTACATTAAGAATAGGCAGAATGATTCGCTGGGCTGGTTGCTTTGACAATCAACTTTTAGACATCCTGCCCGAGATGGCTCGCTATGAGGATGTAAAAGGGGTAACCGAGCGGATTGACTACAAGGGGTCAGTTGTTTGTCGACTCAACGAGGATGAGGCAAGGCAAGCAATCAGAGAATTGGTTGAAGAGCATAAGGTAGAGGCTCTTGCCATATCGCTATTATGGAGTTTCCGAAATCCTACTCATGAATTAAGAATAGAGCAGATTGCTCATGATATGTATCCTCAGCTACAAGTTTCTGTTTCACACAAGCTCATCCCTGTCATTCGTGAGTACGAACGCACAACCACCACGGTAATGGACGCGTTCATCAAAAGAATGGCGATCGATTACGTGGATGGACTAGAGAGAAAATTTAGGCAGCGAGGGTTTGAGGGTAGCTTGTTGTTAGTTAACTGCTTGGGTGGATTTTTCACGCCAGCTGATGCCAAAGCTAACCCAGTAAAACTTATCTTATCGGGGCCTGTTGCTGGAGCTTATGCGTCTACGATTGTAGGAAGAGCGTATAATGTTGACAACGTTATCGCAGCAGACGTAGGCGGTACCACGTTTGATATTAGTGTGATTCCCCACCTTGAGTTAGGCCGTAAACATCGAGTTTATTTGAAAATAGGGGATCACGCAAGTCCTGGAATTTTAACCGGCTTAACTGTTTTGGATGTGACATCGATAGGGGCTGGTGGCGGGACCATAGGATGGATTGATGCACGAGGAATGCTTCGGATGGGGCCGACCAGCGCCGGTTCTGTCCCAGGTCCAGCTTGTTTTGATAGAGGTGGTAAAGAACCAACCCTAACTGATGCATTTGTAGTATTAAATGTTCTGGATCCGGATCGCTTCGCAGGTGTTACGATTAAACCTAAGTTAGCAGTGTCAGCTGTAAGGAAGAAGATTTCCGAACCTCAGGGTATAAGCACCGAAGAAGCGGCCTTAGGAATGTATCGAGTGGTTCTTGCAGCACAGACTGCCAGCTTGACTAGAGCGGTAGCAGAAAAGAACATGGATCCTCGCGGACTCTCCTTGGTTTTGTATGGTGGAGCTGGGGGCTTAGTAGCCAGTGGCCTGTGCGAGAGCCTTTACCTAAAAGAAGTGATTATCCCACCGAATGGTGCAGTATTTTCTGCATGGGGATTGCTTAATCTTGAATATAGGCAAGAATTCGTGCGTAGCGTGCACTGGCGGCAGGGAATGGATTTAAAGTTGTTTAACGAAACGCTTTTGCTTTTAAGAGAAACCGCGACAAAAACTTTGGCCAACGCAGGTTATTCGGGTTCCCAAGCAATACTAGAATCTGAAGTAGACATAAGGTTCATAGGCCAACACTTCGAGATATTAATGCCCTTACTGCATGGCCCAGAGGAAGTGACAGAAGCTGACATGGATGCTCTATTACAGAAGTTCCCCGGATTCTATGAGACCATGTATGGCGAGGGAACGGCTTGGACTGGGTTTCCTGCTGAAATTGTAAATGTTCGTGTAAAGGCAACGGGGGTCGGAAAGCATTTTCGGCTTAAGAAGATGTCGTTCGGGCCTAAAGATCCGTCAAGTGCTCGAACAACAGAAAGGGAGGTAACACTTCCTCCAGTAGGGGAACATATGAAGATTCCCATATATGATTGGAACCTTTTGCGGCCAGGCATGATTATACAAGCTCCCTCTATAGTACAAGGTAATGATTCAACAGTCTGGCTAACCAAAGGTTTTGTGGCACGGGTAGACGAGTTTGAAAATATCAGATTGGTTAGACAGCAAATGAAGGAAGAATGAAATCCCCCAAAATGTTCTCGTGCCATTACAAGTTCAGAGCAAGACAGGATGGACGTTGCTCAGACTAGGGCACTGGTGGGTTGGTTTTTTAACCAGTCCGTAGAGACTAAGAAAAGGAGGGTAAAAATGGCTAAGAAGACCGAAAAGTGGGAAGCGTCTGTAGATGCTGAGGTCTTACGTTGGCGGCTAGAAGGGATTTGTACTGACATGTCAAGAGTAATGACGCTTACTTCAGGATCGCCAATCCTTACTGAAGCAAATGATTACCAGACCTACATCTGTGATCCAGAAGGAACAATGCTCGCAACCGGAGAAGCGTTGGCTTGGTTTTTTTTAGCATGCCGTACGACTATCGGTTACATCCGTGGCAATGTGTCAGAGATTAACGATCAAGATTTTTTCATGACGAATGATGTATTCACGTGTGGAGGCTTCCATCCCTCCGATGTGATCATCACGAAACCCATCTTCCACAATGGCGAAATAGTGGCTTGGGCATGGACAGGTTGTCACGTTCTAGATATTGGAGGAGTTGCTCCAGGTGGTTGGGCCGTTGGAGCTAGAGATTGCTGGGGGGAAGCCTTGCGTTTTCCTCCAAATACCAAGCTAGTCGAAAAGGGTCTAATGAACCAGGGGTTGGTTAATGTAATAATGACTAATACCCGGATGCCGAGCTTAATGCTCGGTGACCTAAGGGCAATGATAGGCGCCTGCAATAGGGCAGAGAGAGGTCTAAAGACGATCCTTGATGAGAAAGGAGCGGAGAAATTCCATATTCTGAGCGATGAAATCGTTAGAGCATCAGAAAGTGTAGTAAGAAGCAGGGCTAAAAAGCTTCCTAGAGGTCAATATTTTCGTAGGGAGTTTCAAGAGGACGATGGCTGGGAAGAGAAGCTATTTGAATCACAGATGTGGGTAGAGGCGAAAGATGATACAGTTTATACTCGTGTAGAGGCTGGTCCCTATGCCAGAGGATTGATAAACGCTCCAGCAGGAAGTTACATAGGTTGTGGACCAGCGATGTATGTTCCTTTCAACTTCGCTCCTGATATCCCTCTCAATAGTGGCATTTTCAGCCCATTCGAGTTTGACTTACAAGACGGGACTATGGTCAACGCTCACCCGCCGGCTTGCGTATCATCGGCTCATATGGATGCTGCTCTGCATGGGGGTAGGACATTCCAGGGCCTGCTCGCTAGGATGATGGCACATGCTACGAGTCCTGAACTGAGGTTCAGAACAGTTGCGCCTGATGGCGCTTGTTTTCAAATGAGCGTATGGATGGGCATGGATCAGTTTGGTGGCTTTACCCTATTTGCGACCTTTGATGGCGGTGCAGCCGGCAAGGGTGCAGAATGTATTAAAGATGGTTTGGATGCAGGTGGCCTTGCTCCGGGCATTGTACATATTGGTGATGTGGAGTTTGAAGAACAAAACTCTCCCGTGCTTTACTTATGGAGAGGCTATCATAAGAATGGCGGAGGCCCTGGACTTTTTCGAGGAGGTTGTGCGCTAGATGAAGCATGGATTCCCTGGGATACTGAGTGGTTGCAGGGAACACTTAATGCAGCCGTTGGTTCTGTTCCCAGTGAGGGAGTCCTTGGAGGCTTGCCAGGCAGTGGTGGCTATTGGGGAGTTGCGGGAGGTGTGGACGTTGTGGAGAACTTCTTCAAGAAGGGGATTGTCCCTACGGCTAATGATCTTGAGGGCCAGTGTGAGAGTGTTCGATTGAAGGCATCGCCAATGCTCACTAAGCAAGATATGTTTTACTGGTTCATTTCTGGTGGGACTGGACTCGGAGACCCTCTTCTGCGGGAGCCAGCCATAGTGGCTCGTGACGCGAAGTTGGGATTCATTTCCTTAAAACATGCCAAGGAAGCATATGGAGTTGTTCTCAGCCCGCAAACACTTGAGGTTGATTCGAATGCGACAGAAAGGCAGAGGCAGCTCATCAGAGAAGCGAGGATCGGGAAACCAACAAAGGCGAAAGTCAAGCCGAGAACAGTTAATGCTAAAGGCGAACCAATACATCCCTGGATTGATGTGGTGAAAAAGGACGGCAAAGAATGGTTTGTCTGTTGTCAGTGCGATAACGATCTCTGCGTTAGGGAGGGGGCCGAGGACTGGATGAGAACTGGTACTATTGCCAGGGTGGAGCCTATTGTCAGTTATATGAACAAGATGGAGATGTATGTCAGGCCTCGCGAAAACCCACGGGTTATGGTAAGAGAAATAGCTTGCCCTCATTGTGGAGCCTTGCTTTGGGCAGAGGTTATCCCAGAGACCTACGTTTAGCTTGAGTCATATCATATATAGAGCACTCGGTGGAATGGCTGAAGGACACGGAAAAGCTTGCCGAGATCTAGTCCTTTGTGTGGATCTGGAAGGAATTATCATTATTTGTGATGAATCTACTGTTCAGAAACCCAATTAATGGTGCTGATGGCTACAATGTTGGGGCAATGGTAAAAAAACTTGAATGGAGGCAGATATGGGAAAAAAAGGGAAGTCGGCAAAACTGGGTCTTCCGCTTGAGGGGATACGTATTCTCGAGTGGTCAGCCTGGCAGCAGGGGCCAATGGGTGGAGCAGCACTGGCTGACATGGGTGCCGATGTCATCAAGATAGAGCAACCTGGAATTGGTGACCCCGGTCGGGGATTAACGAAGGCTACTGGCGTATTACCATTTAGGCTGGGGCGGAACGTCTACATAGAAGGCCTGAATCGAAACAAGAGGGGAATAACGTTAGACCTTTCTAAAGAAAAGGGCAGGGAGATCCTCTATGGCTTGGTAAAGGAATCCGACATCTTTGTTACGAATCTTATGGAGAGTGTCGTAGCCAAGAACGGTGCGGACTATGAAACCCTGTCTCGACATAATCCTAAACTCATTTACATCATGGCATCCGGATATGGACCAAACGGTCCTGATGCCGGCGCACGCTCTTATGAATGGGCTGGACAAGCAAGGTCAGGGATTATGTCTATGACTGTGCCGCCCGGTCAACCCCCTCAATATGTGGAAGGGGGACTTGCTGATAGCTTAGGCGCCATAATGATATCCTACGGAGCAATGACAGCTCTTGTTGCTCGAGAGCGCTTGGGAATCGGGCAGAGAGTGGACACGTCCCTTCTAGGTGGTATGACTTGGCTGCAAATTGTAAATCTGTCTTTCAAATGTATGGCTGGAGAGTCACTGAAGACGCAATCCAGAACGAAGAAGGTAAATCCACTCATAAATCCCTACAAATGTGCCGATGGTAAGTGGATTTTTATTGCTCTCCTTCAGTCGCAGAGATTCTGGCCCAATTTATGTCGCGCTCTGGATCTTGAATTGGAGAATGCCCCGCGCTTCACCGACGAAAAAGCAAGGGAGCAGAATTGCGAGGAACTAGTTTCCATTCTTGACAATGCGTTTGCCACCAAGGCGCATAATGAATGGCTAGAAGTATTGAGACGGGAGGAGGTTACCTATTCAATTTGTAATACGGTTGATGATCTACTTACGGACCCTCAGGTGTTGGCCAATGAATATATAACTGAGTTTGACCACCCAGCGTGGGGTAAGATCAATACTGTGGGGATACCGATTAAGTTGAGTAAGACACCTGGCTCGTTGAGAATGCCTGCTCCTGAGCTAGGTCAGCATACGGAAGAAGTTCTAATGGGAATCTTGGGCTATAGTTGGGATGATATGGCTCGACTGAAAGATGAAGAAGTGGTCTAAAATAAATTTAATAGGGAGGAAATATCATGGGCACAAGGACAGCTGAGCAGTTTCTGGAGAGTCTGAGGGATGGAAGGGTGGTCTATTACGATGGTCAAAAGGTAGATGATGTCATTACTCACCCCGCCTTGAGGATTTGCGCTGAACTCTGTGCGATGGACTATGTCGTGGCGGCGGACCCCAGTTTTCGGGATGACTTTGTAACCGAGATCGATGGTGAGGAAGCACACTTCCTCTTCGCCCCGGTTCTGAGCTCTGAAGATCTGTTACGTCGGCGCCGGATTACTATGGCGGTAAGTCGCAGCTGTTTTGGCATGCCAGGGGGTTCCCAGTTCACCGGCACCGATATCCTCAATTCGCTGACAGTAGTGAGTCGCCGAATGGATCGGCAACTTGGGACCAACTACAGCGAGCGCGTGGAGTCATACCGCAAACACTTGATGCGAAACGACTTAGCCGTATGTGCGGGAATGACTGATGTCAAGGGCGATAGAAGCCTACGCCCGTCAAAGCAGAAACAGCACAAGGATTTCTATGTACGTAAAGTTGACGAGAACAAAGATGGGATCATAGTGCGGGGTGGTATGTACCATATCAGCTTGTCTCCTTGTGTAAACGAAGTATTCGTTTGTCCTTGTCGTAATATGCTCGAAGATGACAAGGATTATGCATTATCTTTCAGTATTCCTGTAAATACTCCCGGTCTGAAGATGATAGTTGCTCCTCGCGAATTTGCCGAAGCAGAGGATGATTGGGATGACTTTCCATTATCTGCAGGTCATTTTACTGCAGAACCTCTAATGGTATTTGATGACGTATTTGTTCCCCATGAACGGATATTCTTAAACTGTGAGTGGCAGTTTGCAGGCCAAGCAGCCTATATGTTCGGGAATTTCCATCGCCTGTTCGCTGATGCGTATAAGTATGCTGAGTTGGAGATAATGGTAGGAGCAGCATTTCTAATGGCTGAATACAATGGTTTGGACAAAGTGGAGCATATACGGGATAAGCTGAGCTGGCTTATTATGTACGCCGAAGGTGTCGATGCGCTTGGACTTGCCGCATGTCACTACCCCGTAACTGACCCTGATATAGGGTATGTATATCCTAGCCCTATATATTCTAATACAAGTAAATTCTTCTTCGCAGAGAACTATCACCAAGCAATCAAGTACCTGCAGGATATTACTGGAGGTATCGTTGCTGATCCACCTTCAATGTCCGATTTCTTCACACCTGAGCTTAATCCTATGATGGACAAATATTTTGCTGGTAAAGATGGTATATCTACTGAGCATCGCCTCCGCGCTATCAGATTGGCAAAGGATTGCTGTTCACAATTCTGGCAGGGTGCAACGATACATGGCGAGGGCTCTTTGGCTGCGCAGAAGTTGTCAGTGTTCGCTTCGTGTGACAGAGAGGCATACAAGACTGCCGCCCGGAGAGCAGCTGGAGTGTCAGACGGTTCAGAACATCCTCGTTACCGCGATCTACCTGAGTTCCCTCTAGGCCGAAAACTCCGTCCAAAACGATATTGAAAAATGTCAATAATCTATGAGGTGAAGGGGCACACAGTTATCGTGACCAGGAGCCAACCTCGAGTACTAAACGCCATTAACGATGAGATGACCAAAGAGTCATCTGATGTGTGGTCAGATATTAGGAATGACAGGAACATAAGCACATCAGTAGTTACATCTGAAGGCAATGATGCCTTTTCATTCGGTGCCGATACGAATACTTATCTTGCTGGAGTCACCAGCGATGACACAAACAATGCGCAACCTGACCAATCGAGGAATAAAGATCCAGTAGACGGGGTTCTACTGATTCGACCGGTCAAGCGAGGAAACACTTATCAGCAAAGGGCAGTCACACTTTTCGGGAATTAACTTTTTATTTCTATCAGGTTAGCGCAAATATCTAATCCAAATCAAGGGAGTAGTGAAAACAATGGCAAAAAGGAAGCTTAAAACAAGGCTCTGCGACGTACTGAGCATCGCCTACGTATGTATCATCTCATCAAAGATCTTGGTACCGAGTTCTGGCAGGTCACTACGATTCATGGCGAAGGTTCACTAGCCGCTCAGAGAATATCGATTTACACTAATTCTCCATGGAACCGCTACAAGGCTGCTGCTAAGAGGGCGGCTGGAATCAGTGACGGTTCCGAGGATCAAACTTTTGCACAGTTGCCCACTTTCCCACCTGACCGAAAGTATACTAGGAGGTAGTTCGTTCAGCAACGCAAAATCTGGGGTGATGCCTTTTGCCTCTGGAATGCTGATCGTGGCATTCCCGCATATCTGAATTGAATCAATGGGCTATACAAGCATCCTACCCTATGATTGGCAGATGGGGGCATACCATGGCTTTGGAAGAACCGAAATTCAAACAACTGGAAAGATACCTAAGGCCTACACTTACAATCGATTGCGACAACGACGCAATAAGGAAGAAGGCACGAAGTCTGGCGGAGGCGTATGAAGAAAACGCAGATAAGGCGAAGAGCATTTTCTACTTTGTGAGGGATGAGATTAGTTATGATCCCTATTCGTTTTTACCTCTAGAAGCCAGCCGCATTTTGAAAAGAGGAGCTGGATATTGTGTCCAGAAGGCGATTCTTCTTGTTGCTCTAGCGCGAGCCATAAAGATTCCGGCACGTCTGGGATTCGCTGATGTCCGCAATCATATTATGCCAGAAAAGCTTGCCGAGGTTGCAGGAATGCAAGGTAACAATTTGTTTCCCTACCATGGCTACGCTGAGTTTTATGTTGGAGGGAGATGGGTCAAGGCAACTCCTGCTTTTGACTTGAAAATGTGCCAAGAAAGTCGCGTCATCCCAGTAGAGTTTGATGGCAAGAACGATGCTATTTTTCACTCTCATAATCTGGACGGACAGTTACATATTGAATACGTGTGTTTTCACGGCCATTATGCGGATGTTCCAGTTGATAAGATAGTAAATGCTACCGTCCGCGTTTATGGGGTCAATGTGGTTGAAAGATGGAAGAGGGGGTTTTTGGAATAGTTCACTATAGTCGTGTAGGAAAGCAGCATCTGTCTAGATTGTTCAAGGCTGTACAGTCGCTTGGAATGTTTTGTAGGTAACAAAAGTGCAGAATGTTAGATTTATAACAGATAGGCTGGGTACCTTCGGCAAGCACCCAGCCTCTCCGATAAACCCGATAGCTATGATTGAAACTTGCTTTACTTCTTCCCTATCCTGAATACCTTTGTCCCGCAGTTGGGGCATACCCCCCGTGTAGCCGGCTTCTTGTTCTTCATGGTTATTTGCTGCGGGTTCTTGATCTCCACCTTTTTCCGGCACTTCATACAATAGGCCTGCATTCAACCCTCCTTTAGCATAAGATTCGGCTTAGAGAGTAGCACCCAAATATTAATCAGTCAATAGCTACATAGACGATCTTGCGTATCGTTTAGCTCCTAACGATCAGCTTGATTATTACAATTGAGAACTCGAAAGCGGACGGCGACCCTGTACTCAGCTTTGAACACCAGGGCGAGCTACATCGCGGATAGCCTTTCTCACCGTTCGCCGTGTATGGTGAAACTCCCTCGCTATCTGCTTGATGCTCTTACCCTCAAGGAAGTAGGCTTTCCTGATGCGGTCCGTCCGATTTGTCTTGATCATTTCCGGCACCGGCAATGTCTGACCAGGGGTCACGGCTATCAGCAGCGGAGTGGGCGGACGGCCGCGGTCATTCTCCCTCTTCACCTCTACGATCAGGCCCTGCTTTATCAGGGGGGCGCAGTGCCAGTCCAACTCCCGGGCGGAGATCTGGAGGCGGGTGTAGATCTGCCGCTTGCTCAGGCCACCGTTCCCCCTGACAAGAGCCAGGACGGCTTCAACAAGGCTGTCCTTCCACCCGACAAAGGCAGGGGCAGGCCTGTCTCTGTCGCCCTCCAGGATTTTATCTTCTAATTTCTGGTCCTGGGCGACAGCGGAAAGAGGCCTTTCTACCTTGTAGTAGTGATGCCCGTAGACCTGGTAGCCGTAGCCCTTGAGGAAGGCGTAGATCCGTCTCCCCATGAGCCGGTAGGTCTCCCTGTTGCTTAGCCCTTTCTGCCATGCCTCCCAGGCAGTGAGGTAAGTCTCCTGCACCAGGTCATCCCACAGGCCCTCCTGCTGCAGCTGCTCTTTTATCCGAGCGGGCAGGAAGCGGAACTTCGAGAAGCACATCCTTGCCGTCTGCCCGGCGGGGCCTAATTCGGCATCGACTAGAGAGAAATCTACTGGCATGGGGCACTCTTCTAAAATGGGGAATAACAAAGAGACCCCCGCTCTGGAGAACCTGCAAAGGAACTTCAGGCCGAAGGTCTCCCTGAAAGCAAAAAAGACCCCCTGAACAGAGGTCTTCTCCGCTTTTTCGCTTTACTTCAGATGGTCGGCTACCGCCCTACTGCAAAGGGTATCAACCTGCCTTTGCGCTTC
>CAZXAJ010000040.1:0-17961 GCA_964638975.1 uncultured Dehalococcoidales bacterium | reverse complement strand
AAAGCTGCCTGCCTGCCACTTGCCAGTGCTTGGGTTACAGTGGCTGGTCCAGTGACAGCATCCCCCCCAGCAAAAACTCCCGCCCGATTAGTAGTGAGCGTTATCGGGTCAACTTGAATAGTGCTACCTCTGCCCAGGCGCAGACGAAAATCCTCGGAGACCTGAGGGGCCTGACCAATGGCAGTAACCAAGGCATCAAATTCCATATTGAACTCGCTATCTTCGATTGGCACTGGACGACGTCTGCCCCCTGTATCCGCCTCCCCGAGCTCCATCCTTACGCATGTTACGCTCAAACGCCCGTTTCCCCTTCTCATCTTAGTTGGTGCCACCAGAAACATGGTCTCTACACCTTCCTCCAGAGCTTGTTCTATTTCGTCAGGGCTTGCTGGCATTTCTGCTCGGCTGCGGCGGTAGAGAATGCTCACCTTGCTCGCTCCCAATCGAACGGCAGCGCGAGCAGCATCCATGGCCACGTTCCCTCCACCTACTACAGCAACTCTTTCCCCCAGAGAAGGCTTAAGTCCCAGATTCACTTCGCGGAGAAAAGTCGCCCCATCAATCACTCCCGGACTCTCTTCCCCTTCTATTCCCATTCTAAGGCTCTGATGGGCGCCAACAGTTATGAAGACAGCCTTGTAACCCATGTCAAAAAGCAGGTCCAGAGATATCACTCGTGTATTCGCCTTGATTTCAACCCCCATGTTAATCAGCCTCTGAACTTCAGTATCCACTACCTCTCGGGGAAGGCGGTACTGGGGAATACCCACCCGGAGCATACCTCCCAGTTCCGAATAAGCCTCGAAGATAGTTACTTGGTAGCCGAGTTTCCTCAGATAATAGGCACAAGCCAGCCCTGCTGGGCCAGACCCTACTACGGCAACCTTTTCGCTCTGTTTAGTCTCAGCTTCAAGCTGTATCATCCTGTCACCGCCGAATTCCACAGCGAACCTCTTTAACGCTCGAATGGCGACAGGTTTATCTACCTGGCTGCGGCGGCAGGCATCCTCGCAAGGATGGGTGCACACATAAGCACAGATGGAGGGGAAGGGGTTACCATCTCTTATGACCTGCAATGCTTCCAGCACCTTCCCCTGGGCAACTAAATCAACATATTCGCCGATCTCCATGTGCAACGGGCAGGCAACTTGGCAGGGCGGAATAAGACTTCGCCCATAAGAAGCTTCCTTCATTCGGCTGGCTTTATAATTATCCATAATCTAGTACGACTCCCACTCCGATAAAAATTAGTCCTAGTTTCATGGTAACTTGCTCTTGAGAGTTGTAAAAGAGGAGACCCCGATAAGAGGGATGCATTTTATCTGGGAATTTTTGATGGATTAACCCGTATTTTGAGATGGGAAAAACTCGCAGATCACAGCGAATGGAAACAGGAGCTTAGACCGTCACACGGTGATAATGCCCTTGCGTATGGCAAATCTGATGAGGTCGGCTTTATTGTGGATATTTAGCTTTTTCATCAGGTTGGTCTTGTGCGTCTCCACCGTTCTCAAGCCTATGACCAGCATATCTGCTATCTCCTTGGCAGTATATCCCTCGGCAACCAGCTTAAGCATCTCCCTTTCCCTATCCGTTAGGTGCTGATAAGAGTCTTTTTCCCCTTCTATAGCGACCTTCTGCTGGCATTCTTCAACGACAGCCGCTGCCGCCATAGGAGATAGAAAAGACCCTCCCTGATACACAGCCTGGATAGCTGAAGCGAGCTCAGAAAATGCCGCCGTCTTGCTAACGAAGCCACGAGCTCCTGCTTCGATAGTCGGGACGATGTATTCTCTATCCTCATACTGGGTTAGTGCCAGCACCTTTGTTCCCGGGAATCTCTTGCGTATTCTCCGCGTTGCTTCCAGTCCACTCAAAATAGGCATTGCCAAGTCCATGAGCACCACATCCGGGACAAGCTTTTTCACCTCTTCTAAAGCTTCCCTCCCATTTGCGGCCTCGCCGACGACCTTTATGTCAGCAACCAGCGACAGTAAAGCACGAATTCCATCCCGCACCAAGGTATGGTCATCGACTATTAATACTTTTATCTTCTGCATCCGCCATAAATCCCTTCAGCGGAACTCTCACTGCAATTCTGGTACCCTTCCCGGGCTGGGACCTAATGTTACAAGCGCCGCCCACTAAACGTGCCCTCTCTTTCATAGTGAATAATCCCGCCCCCCGACCACCCTTGTCCACCCTGGTAATTTTGCTGACTTCGAAGCCTCTGCCATCGTCATTAACATTCAATATACATTCACTGGCATTGCATTCCAAGCTGATAGAGACATTCTTCGCCTCCGCGTGCTCCAGAATGTTGCCTATTGTCCCTTGAGCGATACGGAAAAGCGTCACTTCGACTTCTGTGGGCATGCGCTCTTCCACTCCCTCGAATTCCGTAGATACCTTAGTCCCCAGAGGTTCAAGACTATCCTTAGCATACCGACTGATTGCTGCGGGTAGTCCCAGCTCATCCAATAAAGTGGGGCGGAGCTCCTTCATCAGCTTTGATATCTCATTCTGAGTATGAACTGCCAGAGACTGTATCTTCTGAAGCCTGCCGATAAAATCGGCGTCCACAATGCCATCAGTTTCCGACTTTGTTATAGCAGCTTGAAGGTTTAAGGTCAGGCTGGTAAGAGCCTGGCTGGTCTCGTCATGTAGCTCCCTGGCGATTCGTTTCCGCTCCTCCTCTTGAGCAGTCAGGGCGTGCTGGAGAAGAGTCTGATATCTTTCCCTTCCTAGCTCCAGTCTCTGGTATAGCGTGGCTTGTTCAATTGCAGTGCCAAGCTGACAACCGATTGAATTCAGAAGGTACATATCGTCTGCAGAAAATTGACCTGGCATATGGCTGGCGATATTCATTACGCCTACGACCCTGTCCTTTGCTTTCAAGGGAACGCTGATAAACCCTCCAAGGCCTTCCGTGCTCACCACATCCGGGTGGGCAACCCGTGGGTCTCTAGAAATATCCTCCAGAACGATGGGGTCCCCAGTTTGGGCTACCTTTCCCGCTAATCCTTCGCCCAGCCCCATCTCCATCTGCTCAACATATTTAGCAGACAAACCACGATACACTCGGTAGCTTAGCTTCCGATTTTGGTCGTGAAAAAGCAGTATCCCGCCTGTTGTGGCATTGATGATTTCCAGCACAGTGTCCAAGGCTATATTCAGGATGGCATCTAGATCCCACAGTCCGCTGGTGGCGCTGGAAATACGGTTCAAGGCATGAAGATGGTGATGCCGCCTCAGAATTTGATTCTCCAGCTCCCTTTCTGCGGTAACATCTTTTCTCACTTCGGCAATCGCGTTTATATTACCCTGGCTATCCTTAAGCGGATAAAGGATGACCTTAATATACCTGTTAGACACCGTCTCCGCATTTAGGGCAGGGTCAGGAGAAATAATCACCGTTGGGTCGCCACTTTGCAGTACTTTCCCAAGAGGGCATTTCCATAAGGGAGAGCGACAGGGATTGTTCCGACCTTCAAAGACTTCGTAGCAATGCTTGCCACTAAACGGTTTGCCTTCCGGCAACTTCTGCCTCATTGCCAGATTGGCAAAGATGACACGGTATTCCCTATCGATAACAAAAAGCTTATCTTCTACGCCATCCACTACTCCCTGCAAGTTTATGTCTAAACTTGCAGTTCCCCCAACCCGCTCACTTGCTGCTTTCTTTGAACCCACAACCGCCTCAGCTCTCGCAGGACTCTACTTAGAATAAAATACCTCAGACCTGCCAGACTTGTCAAAATTGAGCGTAAATTGCTTGCCAAATGGAGCCATTTATCAGCGATTTTTCCCCAGAGCACAGCTTGTGCTATATTTTATGGATTCGACTGCAACATTACATGGAGAAAAGAGCAATGATTGTAAAAATGTTAGTAGTTGGCCCTTTTGCCTCTAACTGCTATATAGTTGGTTCGTCCTCGACTAAGGAAGGGATGATTATTGACCCCGGCGCTGAAGCTGAGACCATTTTGAGAACGGTGCAGCAAATGGGATTGTCCATATCCTTAATCGTGGCAACCCATGCCCATATGGACCATGTCGGCGCCATTCACTCGGTTAAAGAAAAGACTAACGCTGAGTTTGCTCTTCATGAGGCAGAGAAGGGATTCGCGTTTGCCGCCCCGATGCGTATGCTAACATCGCTCGGCCTCACCCCTGTTAAATCACCCCCACAGCCTGATAGATTGCTCGAAGACGGCGACAAAATAGATATTGGTGACTTACACTTTGAAGTCCTCCATACCCCAGGGCATAGTTCTGGCGGAATCAGTCTTTCAGGGCATGGGGTAGTCTTTAGCGGTGATACCCTGTTTAATTTTGGCATTGGCAGAACAGATTTCCCCGGTTGCAGTCACGAACGTTTAATGAAGAGCATCTACGAGAAACTTATGGTCTTACCCGATGAAACCATTGTCTACCCCGGCCATGGACCGCCTACCACTATCGGTGATGAACGCAGAGGAAATCCCTTCCTCCAGTGATTAATTCTGCTAATAATTCTTCGGTGTTGCCAATACCGCCTCATTTTCCGGGAATTGTGGTCGAGCAATCAAGATATGTTGCTCAAATAATTACGATAGTTTGCCAGGGTCTCCTTCAGGTTATCGCCGCCGAATTTCTCGAGGCAAGCGTCAGCCAGGATAATAGCTAGCATGGCTTCGGCGATTACCCCGGCGGCAGGGACAACACAAATATCACTGCGCTCGTAGTGAGCTTGGGCTACCTCATCGCTGCGAAGGTCTATGGAAGGTAGAGGACTAGCCAAGGTAGCAATAGGCTTGACTACTGCCCTGACTATTATATCCTCGCCGTTGCTTATGCCACCTTCGATGCCCCCGGCACGATTAGTGGCATGCCGCCAGGGGAGCCCCTTCGCTTCGCCACGTGGACTGGGTTCGATAACGTCGTGAGCCTGCGAACCCTTAAGCTCAGCTAAGGCAAATCCGGCCCCGATTTCCACCCCCTTCACGGCATTGATGCTCATTATCGCCTGGGCAATCCGTCCATCAAGACGGCGAGTCCAGCTAACATGGCTACCCAAGCCGACGGGTATTCCGATGGCAATCACCTCAAAAATACCACCCAACGTGTCCCCACTTGCTTTAGCCTCATCAATGGCTGCCATCATTGCCTTCTCTAGCTCGGCATCGGCACAGCGGACAGGGGAGGCTTCTACTTGCTGCCAATCTATAGAGCTCGCTTCACCTTGTTCCCAATGATGTTGCCCAATCGCTACAGTATGGCTATGAATAGCGATGCCCAACTCCTCCAGGAATCTTCTGGCTATAGCCCCGGCAGCTACTCTGGCGGCTGTTTCGCGGGCACTGGCTCTCTCCAGAATCGGCCTGATATCTTTGAGACCGTACTTAGTCACCCCTGCCAGGTCGGCATGTCCCGGGCGTGGACAGGTTACGGGCTCGGCTTCTTTCTCTACTGGAGCAACGCTTAGCTGTTCCTGCCAGTTTTGCCAATCTCGATTGGTGATAAACAGAGCAATGGGACTACCTGTAATGAGCCCATAGCGAACGCCTGAAATAATTTCTGCCTTATCCTCCTCAATCTTCATGCGGGGGCCACGCCCATAGCCTTGTTGGCGACGTTTGAGTTCCTTATTGATATACTCCATCTCTAAGGGAAGGTCAGCCACCATCCCTTCGATTATGGCTGCCAAGCCCTTTCCGTGGGATTCTCCGGCAGTGGAAAAGCGAAATTGCCCCATTAGCTTTGATATAGAAATTGAGGTTGAGGATAGCCCTGGCTCAAGGTTTCCAATAAAATCATATCTTGCGCGCTCAACCCCAATAATCTCAGTTGGATAGCATCGGCTAGACCAAATAGCGACCTCAGTGTTAGTCCAGGTGCTTGGTAATAATCCACCTGCGGAGCTTCAACACCGGCCAGTCCTGCTGCCAAACCTATAGCTGTATCCAGACCACCCAGTTCGTCAACCAGCCCAAGGTTTTTGGCTTCGGTACCGGTGTAAAGTTGCCCCGTAGCTAAATTTCTGACCTCCTCCTTGCTTAGTCCCCTGCCCTCAGCCACCACCTCAACGAATTGCTCATAATACTCATCAACCATCTGTTGCATGATTTCCGCTTCTTCAGGCGTCAGCTCCCTCAATCCTGAATACATGTCCTTATACTTGCCGCCTTTGAAGGTTTGCATCTTGATACCCAGTTTCTCATAAAGCCCCTCGACATTTGGTATCTGAGAGATGACTCCAATGCTCCCTGTCAGTGTGCTTGGAAGGGCAACTATCTTATCCGCTTTGGTTGAGATATAGTAGCCGCCCGAAGCAGCCATATTCTGCATGCTTACCACTATGGGTTTTGTCTCCCTCACTCTTTCTATCTCCTCCAGAATCTGCTGACAAGGTGCAACAGCTCCACCAGGGCTCTCTATACGGAGGACGATCGCCTTGACCCCCACATCCTTCTCCGCCATCCCCAGTTGCTCTCTCACTAGCGCCGGTGTGATGGTCAGGCCAAAGAACAAAGAGGCCTCTTGGGACGAAATAGTCCCGGTGAGAGGGATCACAGCAATCTTATTTCCTATCGGTATGCAGCCAGTAGGAACTAGCATTGCCAAAAGCAATAACATGACCAAACTGATAGTGATTGCCCTTTTCACTTCTTTTCTCCCGTCAATATTTCCTCAGCCTTATTAAACATTATGTCAAATGGAGCCTCTTTGCCTGTCCATAACTCAAAGGCAGCCGCCCCTTGATATACTAACATAGGTAGGCCGCCAAGTATACGGGCCCCTGCCTTCTGTGCTAGCTCCAACAAAGGGGTTGGCCAAGGGGTATACACTACGTCACAGACTAAGACGCCTTCGGGAATTACTTCAAAGCTCAAAGGTGATTGTCCCTCTTGAGAACTGTGCTTCATTCCTATAGTGGTGCAGTGGACTATTAAATCGCAGTTGTCGAAAGTACCGGCCGAGCTTAGACCCTGCCACTGAAAAGCAACGACCTCGGTCTTTGATGTCTCTGAGCCTGGCGAAGAATCTCTAATATAGCCTCCCAAGCTGTCTGCCAATGCCCTGGCTCGCTCAGGGATACCATCAGTAATAGCCAGTGAGTGTACCTTCCCTTGCACCAGGGCAAAACTGACTGCCCTGGCCACGCCGCCAGCACCCAAGATTAGCACCCGCTTTCCTTCAGTCTCAAAATGCCCCTCTTTACGTAAGGCTTCGATAAAACCGTAGGCATCGGTGTTGAAGCCCACAAGCCTGTCGTCCCTCTTGACTATAGTATTAACCGCACCGATCGAACTTGCCAGGTCATCAACTTCATCCAGTAAAGGTAAAATTGTTTCTTTGTGGGGCACGGTTACATTGGCTCCCAGGTTTTGAGCTTCTCTTAAATCATTCACCATGTCCTGGAGCTTTTCCGGGCTTGTCTCCCACAACCCATAATGAATATCAAGTTGATAGTAGTCCAGTGCCGCCTGCTGGAAATAAGGCGAGATAGAATGCTTAATGGGATAACCAATAAGGCCTACGTACTTTTTCATTGTTCTCTATCCCTCAAGCTATCCAAAAAACCCTGGAGAATAAAGGCTGCTGCCAGGGCATCTACCATAGCTTTAGCCGAAGAGCTGTGGTTCCTAGTTTTCTTCTTTGTCCTGGAGCGCAGTTTATTTCCCTTGCCGCCAGCTTCCATCATCAAGCGCTCGACAGCTTTGGTAGAGAGCCATTCATCCCACATTTGTATATCAAGCTTGCTGTGCTGAGAAAGCTTCTCAGTAAACGCTGTTATTTTTTGGGCTTGCTCTCCAAGCTCTCCGTTTAAGCGGCGAGGCAAGCCAACCACAATGCGCTCTGCTTTATATTGCTCCACAAGCTTGAGAATCTCGTCTATGACAGCATCCTCATCTTCACTGGCGAGCACGGTTAAGGGGGTGGCCAAAATCCCTTGAGGGTCGCTTATTGCCACCCCTGTTCTCTTATCTCCGACATCTAGCCCCAAGCTGCGCATATCAAACCTTTTGAACTAGTTTACGGACCAAGTTCAGGGCTTCGTCAACCCTGGCGGCGTCTTTTCCGCCTGCTTGAGCCATACCAGCTTTGCCACCACCACCCCCACCGGTAACCTTAGCGACCTGATTAATAATATCGCCGGCGTGAAATCCCCTGGCTATCAGGTCAGGGGTCACCATAGCCAAAAAGTTAGGCTTACCATTATAGACTGTAGCCAAAACCACTACGGCGCTTTTCAGCCTGTCCCGCAATATATCGCCCATTTCCCTGAGAACGGGCACAGACAATGGTGGCACCTCGGCCGCCAGGACTGTTACACCGCCCACTTGCTCTGCCTGCCCCAGCAAATCCTCCGCTGTTTTGCGCGATAGCTCTCTTTCCAGCGAAAGCGACCTCCTGCGCTCTGCTTCTAGCTCACTGGTAAGGGTTTTCACCTTTTCAGGAACCTCATCAAGTGAGCTTTCTACTTCCCTGGCTACGCCCTGCAAGGCAGTCAAGCGAGACTCAAACAGAGATTCAGCTTTTCTTCCCGTTACCGCTTCGATGCGATGCAGTCCTGTGCCGATGCTGCTTTCGCTGGTTATGAGGAACATACCAATTTCTCCCGTTGACCTTACATGAGTGCCACCACAAAGCTCCTTACTTATCGCTGGCTCCCCGATTTCCAGCATCCGGACTTCCTCACCGTATTTTTCCTCAAACAAGGCGATAGCACCCTCAGCGATGGCTTGCTTATAAGGAAGGGCTTTTGCTTCCGCCTTCAAGTTCTGACGTATCCATTCGTTAACCTGCCTCTGAATTTCGTTGAGCTGCTCTTGGGTTATAGGGGCCAGGTGGGAGAAATCAAACCTGAACCTTTCCGGCTCAACTAAGGAACCTTTTTGATAGACTCGGTCCCCCAACATCTGCCTTAAAGCAGCCTGGAGGAGATGAGTGGCGGTGTGGTTGCGAGCAATATCCAGGCGGCGGGCGAAATCAACTTTCGCTTCGACTTCATCACCAACGGAAATACTACCAGCAACGACCGTTCCTCGATGAACTATCACGTCTGAAGGCTCTCTTACAGTATTAGCAATAATGACTTTTCCCAGGCTGCTGGTAATCTCGCCATCATCGCCTACTTGTCCTCCCATTTCACCGTAGAAAGGAGTCCTATTAAGCACTATCTCAACTTCATGTCCTTGGGAAGCAGTTTGTTTAACTTGCCCTTCTACCAACAGCATCAGGACTTTAGATTGAAATGTAGCCGTTTCGTAACCAACAAACTCTGTGCTAGGAACTTTGGGCAGTCCTATAATGACATCTAATCCAATCGATGTCGTCTTGGTTGCAGCCCTAGCCATCTCCCGCTGTTTCTCCATCTCAGCCTGAAAACTTTCCCAGTCTATAGACAAACCCTTCTCTCTAGCCATCTCGGCAGTCAATTCTGCGGGGAAGCCATAGGTATCGTAAAGCCTGAATGCTTCCTCACCTGTTAGCCTCTCTCTCCCTTGAGCTAAAGCTTCACCGATAAGCTGTTCCACCAAATTAAGCCCGGTATCCAGGGTAGTAATGAAATTTTCCTCCTCTGTCCTGATTACTCCGCTAATCAAGCTCCGGTTAGCCACCAGCTCAGGATATATGTGACTCATCTCATTGACGACAACTTCTGCCATTTCAGTAAGGAAAGGATCATTCAATCCCAGTTTCCTGCCAAAGAGGGAGGCACGCCTGAGTATTCGCCGCAGGACATATCCCCGGCCCTCATTAGAAGGCATTACGCCGTCGGCGATGAGAAAGACGATGCCGCGTGAGTGCTCGGAAACGATTCTAATGGCCCGGTCAATATCCCCGTCCCGACCATATTCTTTCCCCGACAATTGACGAATCTGGTCCACCAAAAGGGAGAACAGGTCCGTTTCATAAGGTGAAGCCTTGCCCTGAATAGCCGCTAAGGTTCTTTCCAGTCCCATACCGGTATCGATATTCGGCTTGTCCAAGGGACTGCGTTTTCCACTTTTGTCCTGATTGTATTGAGTGAACACCAGGTTCCATATCTCGGAGAAGCGACCGCAGTAGCAATTAGGTTTGCATTCAGGTCTGCCACAGCCAAATTCCTCACCCAGATCATAATGAATTTCACTGCATGGCCCGCAGGGGCCGGAATCGCCAACCGGACCCCAGAAATTATCCTCATCGCCGAATCGCAGTATTTTCTCAGCAGGAACACCAACTTCTCGCCAATAGGCAAAGGCTTCGTCATCATCAAGATAGATGGTTATCCAGAGCCGTTCCTCCGGCAGCTTCAAATACTCCGTTACAAACTCCCAGCCCCAGAGAATAGCTTCTTTCTTAAAATAATCGCCGACACTGAAATTGCCCAGCATCTCAAAGAAAGTAAGGTGTTTACTATCGCCCACGGAATCTATGTCAGTGGTGCGAAAACACTTCTGACAGGAGGCTAATCGCTGGCCGGGTGGAGCCTCCAACCCCAGAAAATATGGCTTAATCTGTACCATGCCAGCGGTGGTCAACAGCAAAGTGGGGTCCTTGTGAGGCACCAAAGAGGAGCTGGGGATAACCTTATGTTCCCTTTCCTGGAAAAAGTTCAGAAAGGCTTGCCTGAGTTCGTCACCAGTCACTTATCAGTCACCTTCCTGATTTTAGAAGGTGCCAGCTTTAATGTCAATCAGGCTGGTAAAAATTCACGGGACTGGAGACAGTATGACCCACATAGGAGACACGAGGTATTCAGCAAGCTGGTGGAACCGCCGACTATCCCTTCTCGGGTCGGCAAATGCCTGTGGTACTCCATAACTTTAGCTATATCTCTGATTTAGCGCACTTGGGTATCATCGGGCAGTTTGGATAGGATGTCGTGATAGGCGCCCATGAAGACAATACCAGTTTAAACTTCGCCCAAAGTGTGTTTAATCCTGCCGAGAATAAAGCCATCGCATCGCTTCCCCACTTTGCTTGACGCGCTATACCGAATGTGCTAACATTCATTCAAATTATTGCAACCAGTTGCAATTGCTACTCACTGCAGCAATTTTAGGTAGGAAAGGGGGAGAACATGAGCAATACCAATAGTGACAATCCAAGACAGAACATAGAAAAAGCCATAGCCGCCGGAGACTTATACGAGCTGCTAAGAATGACAGGGATGCTACATGGTCATTTTTGTCCGTTCTCAGCGATTGGTGTTAAGGCAGCGGCTCGAGGCACAAGAGAACTGGGCGTCACATCCACAGGAATGGAAGAGGTGGTAGCAATTGTGGAAACGAACAACTGCTTCAGCGATGGTGTTCAGTTCGTCACTGGCTGCACCTTTGGTAACAATGCTCTTATCTATCGAGATTATGGTAAGACAGCATTTACCCTGGCCAGAAGGACAGGAGAGGCCGTAAGAATATCAGTCAAGGCTGACCGTTTGATGGAGGAGCGCCCCCCTGAAGCTACACAGCTTTTCGAAAGGGTAGTCGTAGGGCGCAGTGGTAGCGAGGCTGACCGCCGACGGCTAAGCGAACTGTGGAAAGAGCTGGCTTTCAGGGTTCTGGATATTCCCGATGAAGAGGTTTTGGATATCAAGAGTGTTACCGTGGAGGTTCCCAATTACGCTCGGATTTTCGGCAATGTGAAGTGCTCCATATGCGGCGAAAACGTCATGGAGCCCCGGGCCCGTATGAAAGACGGCAAGCCTGTCTGTATCCCATGCTCAGGTCAGGAATACTACCAGCTATCCGGTGATGGCATATCAATAATAGGAGGAAGCTAATGAGTCAAAAGGTGCTGAACCTGATATCAAAATTACTTATCCCTGCTGCGATAGTCGCGCTACTTATTCTCCCATCATGCACCGCCGGGACGCCAGAAACTAGTTCCTACACCATTGCCGATAGCACTGGAGACTGGGGCTATCCATCTCCCTACCTTTATTACGCCCGGGGGCCGGGATATATCCGCATGAGTTTCATATTTGAAACCCTCGTCTGGAAAGACTCCTCTGGCTTCGTCCCACAGCTAGCTGAGGATTGGGAATACGTTGCAGAAGAAAATGCCTATGTATTTAAGCTACGTGACGATGTCACCTGGCATGATGGGGAAAAATTCACTGCTGAAGACGTAGTCTTTACTATCGATTATGTGAAGGCTCACCCTAACCCCTTCGTCACACTGATAGGTTCCAGCGGGGTGACAAATGCAACAGCAATTGATGAGTACACCGTCAAGCTTTACCTGGAACAGCTTTATGCTCCTTTCTTGAATGATGTAGCGGGAACACTACCTATCATTCCCAAGCACATCTGGGAGAACATCGAAGAACCCGAGAAATTTGTGGAACCAGAAGCCGTAATCGGGACTGGTCCCTACATCCTGGCTGACTACAACAAAGAACATGGCACCTATCTTTACAAAGCCTATGTTGATTACTATCTTGGCAAACCTTCTATGGACGAAATCAAGTTCGTCAAAATAAGTGCCGAGATGATTCCGGCGGCACTGAAGTCAGGCTCGGCAGATGCCGGTGACATACCTCCTGAGGTCGTCCCTGAAATGGAAAAGGCAGGTTTCACTGCGATTACACAGCCGGTTGCCTGGAACGCCAAGATGACCATAAACCATCACAAAGAACCTCTGTCTTCCAAACAGTTCCGGCAGTCGCTAGCCTACGCTATAGACCGGGAGTCCCTGGTGCAGATTACCCAGCGAGGCTATGCCATAGCAGGTAACCCGGGGATAATGCCGCCCACAAGCGATTGGTATAACCCCGACACGCCGCAGTATGAGTATGACCCAGCCAGGGCAAAACAGCTTCTCGAAGGGCTAGGATACCAGATGGCAGGTGCTTATTTTACCAAAGATGGCAAAGAGCTTAGGCTTGAGCTTATAACTGAGGCTGAGTACAAGGAGGTTGGGCAATTCATCAAAGAGCAGTTGGGAGCAGTAGGCATAAAGATAGACTTCATAACGCTAGAAGCAAAGACGCTTGACGCCAGGGTAGAAGCGTGGGACTTTGACCTATCTATCTACGGCCATGGTGGCCTCTACGAGCCATCCGTCCTGAAAAGGGTAATTATGGATGAAGGTTTCAATAGCGCTCGCTACACATCGAATGAAACACTTAGTCAGCTCCTTACGACACAGCTAACTGAAATGGATGCCGAAGAAAGGAGAGCCCTAGTATTCCAGATTCAGAAGATTTACGCTGAGGACTTGCCAGCGCTGACTCTCTACTATCCCAAGTGGTACTGGGCACACGACGGCCGCGTGGATTTGTTCTACACCAAGGACGGCGTTGCCAGTGGTGTACCCATCCCATTGAACAGGATAGCTTTCGTGACGCAGGAGAGGTGAAAGGAGATGAACTGCAAAGTGCAAAGAGACGATGTGCAAGCGCAACCAGAAGATACGAAAGAGGAGCATTATAGACTCTTAATTTTCAACTGCTATGGCGGGTGTGCAACGGGCGTCGCTGCGTCCAGAGCTTGTATCAGGATATGGGAGGAAAACCCTGATGATGTCAAGATAGGATGCCTCCCTGCTGTAATAGTACCGTGGAAGCTTAAGGAAATTACTAAAAAATCAGAGAAGCGAATCCTGATTGATGCCTGTGGTGTCAAATGCGGGGCCAAGCTAATCGAGAGGGAAGGAATGACGGTGGACCACCATATCGAGCTTACCTCGCTGCTAGGCATCCGAAAGGAAAAGACGCTACCTTCGAAGGACCTGGAGGACAAAGTCTACAGAACCATTAAAAGGGAGGTAGACACTCTTCTACCAAGAAGGAAAGAAGAGGAATCACCGGAAAAAGTGCAGAAGAGCAAAGGCTTATTCGAGATGTTGCTAAAACCCGTAGGAGTGGTCAGGAACGAGATAGAACAGCCGAGTCTGGTTGCTAAGTCTGGCGATCTGGAGTGGCGGCCAAAAGAAGGGCGGCGAGAGTGGCGAAAGCGCATATCAGAGCTTGTAATCGGCAGCAGCCTCGCTGGTATTCTTGAGGGTATAGAAGATTTCTCCCACCTTCTAGTTCTCTACTGGGCACACCGTGTTCCTCCCGAGGGTCGTTCCTTGATTAAGGCACATCCTATGGGCAGAAAGGACCTACCGCTAGTAGGGATTTTCAGTACCTGCAGCCCGGCACGACCCAACAACATCTGTGCTACAGTGGTACGACTGCTGGAGCGCAAAGAGAATGTGCTTAAGGTTGAAGGGCTCGATGCGCTCGATGGCAGTCCCATAATAGACATCAAACCCTACATTGCGAGCTATTACTCAGCTGAAGATGTGAAAGTAGCTGACTGGATGGAACAAATTCAGAGGGAGCTCGCCGAAGGTTTAATCACAGGTGATGACAGCAAAGAAACCGAGTAATCTCTGGAGACCATAACGGAATGTTAAGCAAGCGCAGCGTTATTACGTATGCCATAGCCTTTTTATTCATCATAGCGCTCAATTTCTTACTGCCCAGAATGATGCCCGGAGACCCTCTCATGGCTATCTATGGTGATGAAGCACTGATTGCCATGACGCCGGAGCTCAAAGCTGAGCTTGTGGAACGTTTTGCCCTGGACAAGCCATTATGGCAGCAGTTTGGCGCCTACTTTCTGGCACTGTTTCAGGGGCAATTAGGTTTCTCTTACTACTACAATGCACCCGTGTTGTCGGTAATTCTTGGACGACTACCATGGACCCTGCTTCTGGTAGGTACTTCACTGGTACTTTCCACTGCACTGGGAATAACTCTAGGGATTGAATCGGGGTGGCGCCGGGGTTCGAAAACTGACCGTGCTATGCTAGCCGGGCTGATGGGCCTGAATGGCTTCCCTGACTTCTTTCTGGGGATGTTACTGCTTATCGCTTTTGGAGTGACATGGGGAGTCTTCCCCTTGGCCGGCGCAGTCACTCCCTATTCCGGTTTGTCTGGATTGCCCTTGATATTAGATGTATTGAAGCATCTATTCCTGCCGGTAGCTGCTCTGACTCTGGCTTATCTGGCCAGCGGCTATCTGCTCACCCGAAATACCATGATTACGGTACTAAAGGAACCCTACATGCTAACCGCCAGGGCCAAGGGCTTATCGCAGCGAGTACTTAAATACCGACATGCTGGCAGAAACTCTATGCTGCCAGTGATGACCCAAACAGGTATCTGGGTGGGCAGAGTGGTTACCGGAGCCATCTTCGTTGAGCTGGTGTTCGCTTACCCAGGCCTGGGTTACCTCACCTATGAAGCCCTGTTAGCTCGTGACTACCCAATCATTCAGGGAGTGTTTTTGATGATAGCTTTATCTGTATTGATCGTTAATTTTTTGATTGACCTTTCTTATCCAAAGCTAGACCCGAGAGTGAGCCATGCACATTGATTTGAAGAAGGAGATACAAGAAAGTGAGCCCGGCAAGGCTGGGCTTATTATTATGCTACTAATGATAGCGGCAGCTATCCTGGCACCCCTAATAGCCCTTCACGACCCCTATCAGCAGTCAACTGCATCCCTGCTTCCGCCGTCCTTGCACCACTGGCTAGGCACGAACCATGTTGGTCAAGATATCTGGAGCCAGCTGGTCTACGGTGCCAGGACCTCCCTATTGGTTGGATTTGGAGTGGGTATCCTATCCACGCTACTGGCTACTGTGTTCGGCGTCTCGGCAGCTTTGGTCGGCGGGCTTTACGAGAAGGTCATAATGAGAATAGTCGATGCCTTCATCGTAATTCCAATGGTAATTGTCGTTATCCTCGTGTCAGCCTACATTAGACCCGGTATTATCATTCTTATACTTCTCCTCTCGTTGCTGAGCTGGCAAGGTGGCGCCAGGATAATGCGAGCCCAGGCTCTCTCCTTAAAGGAGAGGGGATCTGTGACTGCGACCAGATCATTCGGGGCCAATCACTTGTACATCGCTTGGCGACATATAGTGCCCGACCTTGGACCTATACTCCTGGTTGATTTCATCCACGGTGTTCGGAGAGCCGTGTTCATGGAGGCCGGGCTCGCTTTTTTGGGAATAACGGACCCGACTGTTATTAGCTGGGGCATGATGATGCGTGACGCTCTAAGCTTTAGCTACCTGAATGTCTGGCAATGGTGGCTGATTCCCCCCGGGCTAGCCCTATCGCTCACTATAATTGGCCTAACCTTAGTTGGCCATGCTGCCGAACCCATTATTGAGCCCAGATTGAGAGGCGTTGAAATTGCTTGAAATCAAAGGGTTGAGAGTCAGTTATGGCCGGGATGTAATCCTCAACGGGATAGACTTGGAATTGGAGCCGGGAGAGACGCTGGCAATCGTTGGCGAATCAGGGATCGGAAAGACTACCCTTGGCCTGAGCATCATGCGCTTGGTAGAAGCCACGGTACAAGGGACAATCCGCTTCGGCGGGAAAGACCTCTTAACATTATCTGAAAAGGAGCTGGTGGAGCTAAGGTGGAGCCAAATTGCCATGGCCTTCCAGAATGCCAATAATGTGCTGAACCCTGCCTACACTGTTCTGGATCAAATCATGGAGCCCATGATAGAGCATGGGCAGAAGAGCAAAGCGGAAGCTCGAGATAGAGCCATCGAGCTACTGGGATATTTCGGTCTTTCTCAAGGCCACTTCTCCGCTTATCCTCACCAGATTAGCGGTGGTGAACAACAGAAAGTGCTCTTAGCTATGGCGATGGCTAATGAGCCGGAGTTGTTAATACTAGATGAGCCATTGTCCTCACTTGACGCTGCCTCCAGGGTCAAGGTGGGAAATGTACTAAGAAAAACAAATGGACACTGTGCCAAGCTTGTGGCAACACACGACCTGGATACCGCCAGCAAGCTGGCCGACAGGATAGCTGTGCTTTATGGCGGCAAAATTGTCGAACTGGGGCTAACCAAAGACGTGCTCTCACGACCCAGACACCCATACACCAGGGCCTTAATCCGGGCCTACCCTAATATGACCACTGTAAAGGACCTCCAAGGCATTAGGGGACGGATGACGCGCCCCGTCGGTGGTTGTCCGTTTCACCCCCGCTGTACACAGTCTATAGACATCTGCAAGAGCAAGCCGCCGGAACTGGTGTGGAATAAAGAACGCCAGATTGCCTGCCACAGAGGTGGCATTATTACCCTATTGTCAACCAAGAACTTGACTAAATCCTTCGGCTCACTCAGAGCTGTTGATTCAGTAGATTTGCATATTGAAGCGGGAGAGACCCTGGCACTAGTCGGTCAAACTGGCTCGGGAAAGACGACACTGGCAAAAACCATCATGGGTCTTCACCAGCCCGCTGAGGGCGATGTATATCTTGAGGACGCCAAGCTCAATAAGCGCGGGAAGGACTTCTATAAGAGGGTACAGATGGTATTCCAGAATCCAGGAGAATCTCTCAGCCATCGACTATCAGTAATTGAAATAGTGATGGAGCCACTTGAGATTCAAGAAATAGGAAGCAAGGAAGAGAGGGAAAACAAGGCAAGGCAGGTCTTGGGCGAAGTAGAGCTGCCTCAGGCTGGGGACTTCCTGAATAAGTATCCTCACCATTTGAGCGGTGGTGAGATGCAGCGTGTAGCCATAGCTCGGGCACTGGTACTGAGCCCGGTGCTACTTATTGCTGATGAACCCACTGCTTTCTTAGATGCAAGTGTACAGGCCAAGATTCTAAAACTATTACTCAATTTGCAGGAGCAACGAGGACTGAGTATGCTTTACATTACCCACGATATAGCTGTTGCCAGAAAGGTAAGCGACAGAATAGCGGTAATGCTTGATGGCAAGATTATCGAAGAGGGTCCTTCAAATGAAATCATAGCAGCGCCGAAGCAAGACTACACCAGGAGCTTGTTGATGGCAGCCTCAGCTCTGCACTCAACCTAATCGAACGCAGTTAGACTCCCAGCATAAAATCATGCCATGGACGGCAGCTCCCTCTGATTGCTTAAACTAGACATGGCAGCGATTGCAAGTTCCGAGGCTCGCCACGTGTCCAAGCTAGAGACACAATC
>CAZXAJ010000039.1:0-18630 GCA_964638975.1 uncultured Dehalococcoidales bacterium | reverse complement strand
GAGAAGATGGCCGGTTTGGAGCGAAACCGGTGTCCGATTTCACCGAAATACGCACGCAGCAGTGTATGGAGCTCTTGTTCCCGCGCCAGCCGCCAAAAACGGACGAGGTCCTAAGAGCGATTTCGTAAAGCGGTTATGCAAATACCCGGGAGATCCGAAGGTCATCGCCGAGGCTCAAAAGCACATCCTGGAGGCCCACGCCGAGCGCCTTTCCAAAGAGCTAGGCAGGCCAGTGACCGTAAAGGACATTGAGGAGGGAAAAGCTCCCCGGCCCAAGGTCCTAGACATGTTCGCTGGGGGAGGAGCCATTCCTCTGGAGGCTTTGCGTTTGGGCTGCGAGGCCTATGCCCTGGAACTGAACCCGGTAGCCCATATCATTGAGCTGTGCACCCTAGTCTACCCCCAGAAGTATGGTAAGCCGGACGAGAACGCTAAAGGCTCTGCTGCCGACGGCACCTGGGCCGGCCTGGCGAAAGAGGTGGAATACTGGGGGAATTGGGTATTGGAGCAGGTGAAAGCCGAGATAGGAGACCTATACCCTCCCATCCCCGACCCTAAGAACCCACCTCAGAAGCTAGCAGGCCGCCGCCAACAGGAGTTTGGAGTGCCTGGCTTTGAGAAACGCCAGCCCGAGCTGACAACTCCAGGTGGATACCTGACGCCTGTGGCTTACCTATGGACCCGAACCGTTTCCTGTAAGAATCCCGCGTGCAGAGCCAGGGTACCACTAGCGAAGTTGTTTTGGCTGTGCCGTGAAAGGGAAGACAGAGAAGGTCGCTATGTCGTTCTTCATAGGCACCTTGACCATGATTCAAGAAGAGTCGTGTTCACTGTGGCAGAGGGGACCAGCCGACAAGACTTGGAGCTAGGGAGCGCTGTCGGGACTGTTGCTGGCAATGTGACATGCCCCTTCTGTAGCACGGTTTGTGACGATCAGTACGTGAAAGAGGTAGGACTATCTGACGGACTTGTGCTCCAGCTGATGACAGTTGCCTGTGTCAATTCGGGTCGCAGTGGTAAGCTTTACCTGAATGCAGCTGATATACCCGAAGACGCCGTGCCAGAAGACTCCAAATTAACCGCCGCCCTTGAAGCTATCAAACGCAGGATAGGGCTGCAACCGCCATCTGAACCAGTTACGACGGATGGAAAGCAAAGTGTTTGGATAAACCTTTACGGACTTACTGATTTTGGTAAGGTCTTTACAGCACGCCAGCATGTTGTAGGTCTCTGTTTCTCGTCAGCGATTCGTGAAGTGGTCGAGCACATGAAGAGGCTATCTCACGAACCTGGCCACGTTACTGCTGTCGCTGATTACCTGGCTATGGCGCTAGACCGGCACATGAATCAAAATAACACACTAACTATCTTCAACGCCCAGGGTGAGACTATCGAGGGGGCAGTAAACGACAAGACGCTGCCCATGGCTTGGGACTTCGCGGAGCCCAACCCTTTCAGTCGAGTAGGTGGCAGCTTCAATAATGCGCTTGACTGGGTTGTAGCGGTTGCTTTGGAGTTAGCAAACGTGGTGTTCCCTCTGTCGGCCCATGTTTCGCGTGGCACGGCCACACAGCTAGCTTTTCCTGATAAATTGTTCGATGCCGTGGCGACTGACCCGCCATACTACGACAATGTCAGTTATGCCGTGCTATCTGACTTCTTCTACGTATGGGTGAAGAGGGCTATTGGATTCCTGCATCCTGAGCATTTCGCCGCTGAAACCGCGCCCAAGCGTAACGAGACAGTTATGGACGCCCTCAGATATGGCGGCAGTAGTGAGCGCGCCCGTGAGGCATACCACCAAATGATGGCGCAGGCCTTTAGGGAAGCGCATCGGGTGCTCAAGCCCAATGCTCCTTTGACCTGCGTTTACGCACATAAGACGACGCTTGGCTGGGCAACCTTAGTTGACAGCCTTCGTAACAGCGGATTCTACATTACAGAGGCCTGGCCGATTGAAACTGAACGCAAAGGAGGGCGTAAAACCGGCAAGGCTGTTCTGTCCTCGAGTGTCACTCTAGTAGCCCGCAAGCGTGAAGCGAGTGCTGTAGGAGCTTATGAGACCGAGGTACGGCCTGACTTGGATGCCATCGTTCGTGAGCGCGTTGAGACCCTGTGGGAACAGGGTGTCTCGGGGGCGGACCTGGTCATCGCCGCCGTCGGCGCAGGGCTTCGAGCGTTCACACGCTTCGCACGTGTGGAGTACTCTAACGGAGAAGAGGTACCAGCAGAGCGCTTCTTGGCCGAGGTGGAAGGGGTGGTGCTGGAAACCCTTCTTGAGAAGATCTTCGGGTTGGTAGGAGCAAAGGTATCTGCAGTGGATGGTCCCAGCCAGTTCTATGTCCTCTGGCGCTACACCTACCACGCCTTAGAGCTAGAGGCAGGGGAGGCCATTGTATTTACCTATGGAATGCCCGTAGAGTTGGATGGGGCTCGGGGACTATCGGGTGGTTCCCGCGCGCTAGTGGAGAAGAAAAAGAACAAGTATCGCCTGCGGGACTTCACAGAACGGGGGGACGAAGACAAACTGGGAATTCTGTCTCAAGATGGCACCCCTGCACCCCTCATCGATGTGCTACATCGTGTGTTGTATTTGATGGAGAACCAGCCTGCCGCGCTGTCGCAATTCCTTTCCGAGGCTAAACCAGACCTGGAGCGCCTGCGCCTGGTGGCTAACGCCCTAGCGGGCCCTCACCTGAAAGGTGCTCAGGAAGATACCCCCCGGGTGCTAACAACGCCGAAGGAGCAATCCGCCCTCGCCAAGTTAGTGGCCAACTGGCACACGGTGATTGAAGGCCGTGTGACACCCGCGGAGCGAGCCGGTCAGCAGAGGTTACTCTAATGCCTGCCCATTCCATGATAAGGAGGCAGCTATGACAACATACAAACTCAGGCCCTGGAGCCAGGTAGTACACCTGCATCCTGATGTGGATGCAGGCAACCTTACTGAGGCAGTTTTTGCGATTGATCTCGGCGCGCTGGCTGCCGGAGACCCCAATGTGCCTGCCGTCTACCGAGACCCAGAATCATTCTTCCGGGCAACCTATCTCACAGCTGATATGCGATCTCTCCTCGAACAGGTGCTGGCCTCCCTCGCAGGACAACAGGGATACAACCGCGTCCTGAAATTACGCACCCCATTCGGAGGCGGGAAATCTCATACCCTGGCGACGCTGCTTCATGCGGCTCGCTCCCGGGGAGCTTTGAAAGTGCTCCCGGAAGCCCAAAATCTGTCTGACCCTGGCTCAGTTGATGTGGCGGTCTTCGACGGCGAGAAGTTCGACGCAAGAGAAGGTGTTACTCTTTCCGATGGTCAGCATATCCGCACCATGTGGGGCTGGCTCGCTTGCCAACTGGGAGAGGAATACTACAAAATCGTGCAAGGTCACGACCAGGACCGGGTGTCTCCCGGTGGCGATGTCATTAAGAAGCTATTGACTAGCAAACCCAAGCTCTTTCTCCTGGATGAAGTTCTGAAGTACATGGAGCGGGCGTCATCTGTTAAGGTTGAAGACTCAACCCTCCAACGCCAAGCCCTAGACTTCCTTCAGAACCTTACGGTTGAGGTTGCTAATAGCAAAAATGCTGCCATGGTCTATTCTCTTCAGTGGAGCGCCAGAGAAGCCCTGGGGAATGTGGCATTGCTGGAACAGCTTGACCACATGGCTGCAAGAGTGGACCAGCTACGAGAGCCTGTTTCCGGAGACGACATCCTTCATGTTCTGCATCGGCGGCTTCTGGCACGCCTGCCTGACGAAGATGTGGCCAGCGCGGTGGCCGTCGCTTATCAGGAGATTGTTACTGGTATGCGCCGTGCTCACGCGGTCTCAGTTGCTGAACGGCAGCAGGCTGAGGATGAAGGGTTAGAGTTGCAGGAGCGACTGAACAATGCGTATCCATTCCACCCTGCTCTTATTGACATCATGCGAGAGCGGTGGAGCTCACTGGATGTCTTCCAGCGGACACGAGGGGCACTGCGATTCCTGGCATCCTGTCTCTACACAGTGAAGCGAGCCAACACGGCTAAGCCTCTGCTTGGCCCCGGGGACGTACCTCTGGACGACCCCGAGGTGCGAGTTAAATTCGTCAAGGAGTTAGGGCTGCGAGATGAGTATGATGGAGCTCTGACTGCCGACTTATGTGGCCCTAACGGCCGGGCTAAACGTATAGATGAACGGCTCGCTCGCGAGAACCCCGGGCTTGTGGGAACCAGGCCAGCTACTCGATTAGCGACCGCCATCTTTATGTATTCCTTCGGGGGACTGCGCCGAGGCCCTGCAGATGCAGAGACGCTCCCTCCAGGCGTCACGGAGGCTGAGCTC
Organism: uncultured Dehalococcoidales bacterium; assembly: GCA_964638975.1. Classification (GTDB taxonomy): domain Bacteria; phylum Chloroflexota; class Dehalococcoidia; order GIF9; family AB-539-J10; genus RBG-13-51-36. The sequence continues at coordinate 14,308 of CAZXAJ010000039.1, read as the reverse complement.
CTGGCATCTGTCATCAGCCCTGAGCTTGACAACATCACCGCCACGGCAGCTTTGTCAGAACTGCGCAACCATTGCCTCTACCTCCACTATGATGGCGTCAGATATGTCTTCAAAAAGGACCCCAATGTTACCAAGCTTATCGAGGACGAGGAGCAGCAGGTCGCCCGGAAACCGGCAGAGGTTCGTCAAAAAATCAAGGAGTTGCTTATTCAGCATCTTCAGGGACACCGCGAAGCTATCGTCTGGACGGAGCGTAGCGTGGACCTGCCAGACGAAGACCCATCGTTTCTTATCGGCTACCTGCCACTGGAGTCCGTAGCCGAGAACCGCCAGACTCAGGAAAGGCGAGCTAAGGAGCTATTGGAGAAATACGGTGAACGGCCTCGTCGTTACCGCAACGGCGTTGGGTTGGCTATTCCGCACAAGGATCAAATTGAACCTCTCCGCCGGGCGGTGCGATACCTGATGGCTATAGAACGCATAGAAGCCAAGAAAGCCCAGCTCCGGCTGAACCGGGACCAGCTTCAGCAATTGAACGAACGGAAGCGAACAGAGGAGGCAGGAGCTGAATCGGCTTTCAGACAACTGTATTCAGCCGTGTGGCTACCCCGGGCTGAGAATGGCGCTATAGGGCTAGAATCGGTGGAGGCAGGTGGGCGTCCCCTACAGAGCACAGGTGTCCACGAACGTGTTATGGAATTGCTCACCAACACCACTAAGAAGGTTTTCTCAGGCACCACACCAAGGAAAATCGTGGAACTTATGCGTCTGGGCGAGGCAGAGTCGGGGCGGGCTCTTCGTTTAGGCATCAAGACCTCGGAAATTCGGGACGCCTTCTATAGCTTCCTGGGATTCACTCGCCTGGATACAAGCGATGCCGTAAGGAAGGCCATTGCCAGAGGGGTGCAGGAAGGAGTATTCGGTTATACAAGCGGTGCTGTTCCTGCCCTGGGAGATGATGGAAAATATCAGATAGCCCGGGACAAGATTATATTTGGACGACCTATCCCCGATGACGAAGTAGACCTCGATTCTGGCTTCCTAGTGATGCCTATGGCTTTCCCACCCGCTCCTGAGCCGGCTGGAGTCAGCACTGGCGGTGAAATTCTAGAGGGAGGAGTACCGTATAGTGGAGGGGCTGTGGAAACCGCCGAAACGACCGGAGAGAAGGAAGGTGGTATCCCTACTATACAGTCCAGGAAAGATGTGACACTCGTTATCAAAGGCTCTCGTGATCAGCTATACAAAGCGTGGCCTGCGATTGCCAACTTGGCTGACAAGGCTGGCAAGGCCTCCATACAGGTCAGTGCGACAAGCGAGGAGGGTTTCGACCCATCGTGGCTGCGTAATGCCGTCTACGAACCGCTAGAGGAGGCGGATGTGCTAAGTGAACAAGAAGAACGAGGCAGTTGATGGTTCACTGCCGTCTGTTGAGATAACGAGAAAATTGTGGGAAGTCATTTATGGTGACGATAGCAATTGAATCATAATGACAGTTCGAAGCATTTGAATATATACGGCGGTAGCCAAAGTGTAATGTCAGGAACAGATAGTTAAACTGGAAACGCTTGTTACTGAATGTGAATCCTGATTACCTCTTTAGGGTGATAGGGGCGCATGGCAAACAAAGCGTTTTTAGCTCTGTGTTTGGGGACTGCAAACAAATCCTTCTCCGCGGGGGCTTCAAATACACTTCGACATCGTTGCACAATGACTCATTTTGTAGCACTCAAGAAATTATCTGGCGATATACTGCTTGATAGTCACTCCATAAGCCTATGCTGTTCGGGTGCAATTGGTCGCTTACGGCTGGTCTTTTTTCGGAGCTTTCGTTTCAGGCTGAAAGGCACTTGGCCGATGTCATAGCCTTGCTGAGCTATAGTGAGGTTTGCGAGAATAAGGGCTGATTTCGGAATGCACCTATCTTTGTAGACGACTACTTTCCCGTCGTTCTCTATAAACCAAGGCTCCCAGTTTTCGCGCCAGACAAGGATCTTGCCTAACGCTGTCAGCACCATTTGGCTCGAATCCCCACCGATTTGTAGGATTTTGCCGCCATGATTATGGAGTTCGGGATAAAGCCTAAGCCTTGTTTCCTTGTCGTTGTGTTGGTCATGGCATACCAAGATTCGTCCTTGCTTTCTGGCTAGCCGTAATACTTTCACGTCATCTCTAATGAGTTTCGAACCTCTAGGAGCGAAACTCACATCAAAGCCAACTGCTCGGAGATAGTCGGCAAGCTCAGGGTATATATCTCCGTCAAGCAGCAGCCGCTCTAGCTTGGGTAATGGGTGTGTTAAGAAATTGCTCGTACTCAATCACCTTCTCGATGAGTTGTTTGGCTAAACCATATAGCTTGGCTAATTCGTCGCTTGTTTTGCCAGCGAGGAACTTGGTGAAGAGAGCATGGGTCGGAATCCTAGTATTCTTAATTACCGGCTCGCCGTCCATAATCCTGGGGTCAATATCTACGGCCTTGGAGAAGGCTTGCGGGATTAGGATAGAACCTCCTTCTTCCATATCTCGGAGTATCTCAAACAGGTCCCCGAACAAATGCGTTTCTATTCGCTGACCATAGCCTGTAGCTGCAGTGATGCCCCATTCATCGGCTTGGCGCTTTTCGGCAAATACACGGTTGTCTACTATGTATACGTAGGCATCTGCCCAGCCCTTACTTGGAGGTCCCAAGCGGTCGAATAGGTGATGGAGCGCAATCCCAACAGATTTCAGATTCAACTTCTTGTCCCTTAACGCTCGCATAAGTCGAGCTATAGTCAAGTCTGCATACGAATATCCATAATCGATTACAGTGTCACCATCCATGATCACCAGGGATGGTTTCAGAATCCCCTTGGTTTTCCATGAGTATAGAGTAGATGTCGGAATACGAGCCAAACGTGCGACTTGGGCAGTTGAGTAAAGTCCTTGCCACTTAGTTACAGGTTTCGTTACTCTGTCTATAGTCATGGCAAAACACCTTCATGGCCCATTATAGACCTGCTTCGTGTTTTCACGCAACATGCCGCTCTTATTTTTAGAGATCTTAGGAGGGCCAATTAAGCGGTACTTTGCTACCTCATTGCACGATATAGCGTTTTGTTAACCGTCAGCGCAACATTACTCGCTTTTGTTCGATCTTCTGCGTTTTGTCCTAGGGCTATTTTCACAGAGTGGCTGCAGTTGAATTTGGATCTAGGCAGCGACCGGAGGGTGCGTTCTGAGACACATGCAGGCAGTTAGCTAAAATGTGCAGCAGTTTTAACGTCTTTCGTGCTTGCCTACTCTCCCTGCAAATCAAACTCAGCCATGACACCGCTTCTGTTAACGTACTCCCAATTCCTTTGGAAGTCGTGGTACTTCCAGAAGTGCGTGTTACATATCCTGATGTCCGAAAGCACCATGCTGAATAGGGAATTCTCTATTCGTTGAGGATTCTTTCCATCCCCACCGATTGTCAGCGCCATCTTCAACTCGCCAAACGGCATGGTGAAATGGTAGGTGTTGCCTTCCTGGCTCAGATTGATGTCGACAAACCGGACCCCAAGAGGCTTCCTCACCAGCAGCCAGCCTGGCACATTATTCATAAAGAACGGCTCCAGTACCTTTCTTTGCTCCTCGGTAGCAGTGTCGCTTATGTATATGCCACCTTCTCCACCCTTCACCATTAAGTTAGCGAAGTTTGGCGAGAAGAGGTCGGCCACCGTGATCGCTAAGAGTTCTCCAACGTCTACATTGTTGATTTGGCCCTCTTTTATTTGGAATACCATGAAGGACTTGCAGGGCGCTTCCATGTCCCTTCCGAACCACATGGAGCACTGGCCTTCTGAGGCACAAGCTTCATAGACAGTGCCTTTTATTTTCCAACTCATTACATCTCTCCTTTCTTTTCCTTTTAAGACCCTCTTCACTTCCAGAGTCTAAGCTTTCTCAATCCTGAATACCTTCGTCCCAAACACGGGGGCATGCGCCAATTTTACCGGTCGCTTTTTCCTTAGAGTAATGCTCTATGGGTCCTTGGTGTCAACCTTCTATATACACTTCATACAGTAGGCCTACGATCCACCCCTCCTCTAGCATAAAATTTTACTGAGAGACTAGCACCCAAATGCCGATCGGTCAATGGGTCATGTAGACAAATTTGCATAATAGTATATGGAGTAAGAAATAACGATGGCTCCGGCTACAATAGATTGGTGCGAGGCATAAGCACCGAATCTAAGGTAGGAGGAGCCATCAGATGAAGAATAGCGCAGCGAGGAAGCTCGAGCAAGTCCCAACAGGGTATCTCAGGGTAGGAGTAGACCCACATAAGAAGAGGCATGCGGCGGTGGCCATGACCGAGGATCTTATCGTCCGGAGCAAGTTTAAGTTTGCTAACTCCAGGCGGGGTTTTGAGGAAGCGCTGGAACGGGCCAGGGCAGAGATGGTGAGGACTGGCTGCCGTGGTGTCATCTTTGCCATTGAGACAGCAAGCCACTACTGGCGCAATTTTGCCTACTTTCTGGATGAGAGGGGGGTCCCTTTTCGCCTGATCAACCAGTTCACGTTGAAGCGAAGGCGTGAAGGCAAGGAGCTCAATCGGAGGAAGAACGACTATCGTGACGCCGAAGTGGCGGCACAGCTATTGGGCAGTGGCGAATTTACTGAGACCAGGCTGCTGCAAGGGGTCTATGCGGAGCTACGTGCTGCCTACAGTGCCTATCGTCGGCTGGTCAAAGAGAGGACCAGGATCATAAATCTAGTCAAAGGGCTACTGGATGGGATCTTCCCTGAGTTTACCGAGGTCTTTAAGGACCCCTGTGGCCAGACAGCCCTCAGCGTGCTCGCTATCTGTCCTGTCCCCAGGATCATCGCCAGGATGAGCGAGGAGGAGTTCGTAAACACCATCAGAGCAAGGCATGAGGGGCGCCTTATGAGAAGAAAGCTGCGTGCCCTTCATTATGCCGCCCGAACCTCCATCGGTATCGAGGCCGGTGCCCAGTCGGTCCTCTTTGAGGTCTCCTTCCTCGTAGAGAAACTCCACCTTCTTGGCTGGCAGGTGCGGAGAATAGAGGAGGTGTTGGTGAGGCTGGTGGATGAGACGGAGGAGGGCAAGTACCTGCTCTCGATAAGAGGGCTCAATTACATCTCAGTCGCTGGGATGCTGGCAGAGCTGGGCTCCTTCAGGTCCTATCAGAACGCCAAGCAATTGATAAAGATGGCGGGGAGCAACCCCATCGAGTCGGAATCGGCTGGGAAACGCAGCAGCCGTACCCCGATGAGTAAGAAGGGCCGGGCAGGATTGCGCTATTGTGCCTGGAGCGCTGTCATACCTCTCCTGCGCCATAACCCTGATTTCCGTGCTTGGGCTAAGAGGTTACGGGAGCGCCCAGTGCATGCCAACCCCCTCAAGGGGAAAGAGGTGGTGGGCGCAGCACTCAACAGGCTATTGCGTTTGGCTTTTACGCTGGTCAAGAAACAGACCTTTTACCAGATGCCAGAACGGGCAGAGGTGGTCAGCTAGGAGGTGCCTATAATGCATCAGGCGGGCGGGGAGACGCCGCTTTGCATTTTGGGAGCTCGTCTGAGCAAACCCGTTAACACATCATGGTGCCCCCGCCCTCCTGGCTAAACCCGTATGAGGTGTGATGGGGCCTCCTCGTTGGGAGTGACCCCGGATCTGCAGCTATTTTGGGAGCCAGGAAAAAAGGGGCTGGGGTTCGCCCGCCGATAGCAGCTAAACTAAGGCACTTTGCCGGAGCCGTTGACAAAACCATATAGTGTGATGTTTAGCGCCTAACGACGGACGGCGGGCCTGTACTCAGCCTAGAACACCAGTCCCAGCTACGTCGCGGATTGCCTTTCTCACGGTTCTTCGGGTATGGTGAAACTCCCTTGATATCTGCTTGATGCTCATTCCCTCCATGAAGTAAGCTTGCCTGATACGCTCCTCTCTCTCCGTCTTGACCATCTCCGGCATCGGTAACTTCTGACCCGGTTGCACGGCTACCAGCAAAGGAGTGGGCGGTCGGCCACGGACATTCTCCCTCTTCACCTCTATGATTAGTCCCTGCCTTATCAGAGGAACACAGTGCCAGTCCAGCTCCCGGGCGGAGATCTGGAGACGGGTGTAGATCTGCCGCTTGCTCAGGCCACCGTTCCCCCTGACAAGAGCCAAAACGGCCTCAGCGACGCTGTCCTTCCACCCGACAAAGCCTGGTGATGGACTGTCCCCGGCGCCCTCCAGGATTTTATCTACAAGGTTCTGGTCCTGGGCGATAGCGGAAAGAGGCATTTCCACCCTGTAGTAATGATACCCGTATATCCGGTAGCCGTAGCTCTTGAGGAAGGCGTAAACCCGCCTCCCCATGAGCCGGTAGGTCTCCCTGTTGCTCAACCCTTTCTGCCATGCCTCCCAGGCGGTGAGGTAGGTCTCCTGCACCAGGTCATCCCAAAGGCCCTCCCGCTGCAGCTGCTCCTTTATCCGGGCAGGCAGGAAGCGGAACTTGGAGAAGCACATCCTTGCCGTCTGCCCGGCGGGGCCTAGTTCGGCATCGACTGAAGAGAAGTCAAATGGCATGGGGGCACTCTTATAAGATGGGGAGTAACAAAGAGACCCCCGCCCTGAAGAGCCTTGATAGGACTTCAGGCCGAAGGTCTCCCTGAAAGCAAAAAAGACCCCCTGAACAGAGGTCTTCTCCGCTTTTCGCTTTACTTTAGATGGTCGGCTACCGCCCTACTGCAAAGCGTATCAACCTGCCTTTGCGCTTCTACTGGCAAGGCTTTAGAGTATCGGATTGCCTTGCGCCGCCTGTTCTTACTAAGTCCCGCCATCACGTCGCCGATGTCAACGTGAAGCCTGACGTAAGAACTGGCAAGCCGTACCTTTGCGAACGGCCTGAACGTCAGTCCGCTTATCCCTAATTCTTCTACATAGAACAGTGGTTGATTATCGTGGTATATGGTTCTGCTGATAGCGTTGAAAGTGCCACGAAGTGAACCACGTTCGGGGATTCTGTGGAGTGCCTGCCTTTGCAGTCGCAGTATATAGCTTCTGGCTTCCCTGTCATCCGCTATCCAGTCCTTGACTAAGGCTTCTATGTAGGGTTCATAGTGGTGACGTTCGGGATTAGTACACGGCTTACCGCCGAATACACAGAAACCGCCACTGCGAAGGAACAGGCTTACTAAATGGTTCTGACGTTCGGGAGTAGCCCATTTAGGTGCTGGCATATCCCTTCCTTCTAGTCCAGCGCAGGGAAGGGAAGGCATACGCCGTAGTAGGTCTATGCGGTGACTGCTTCCTTTTCGGCTTCCGTTTGTACTGGTTCGGCTTCCCTTTCCGCCATAGCCCTTTCCACCATCTCGGCTATAGCGGTGTCTAAGGCTTCCCTATCACGTTCACGGATGGGCGTACCCGCTTCGATATTCAACCTTACCTGTTCCTTGTACTCTTCGCCTTGCTTCGACTGTACGCTGGTGACGTACTGTTGCAGTCCAGCGACGAAGTTCTCACGGACAAGGCGAATCTGGTCGGATACATCCTTCACCACCTTGATGACTGGCTTGCCAGTCTTAGAGTTGAACTTAACGCTTCCGTCGAGTTCATAGGCCAGTCGAAGCGGTGCGCCCAGCGACTCACTGGGGATAAGGGTTATCCCTTCCGTGTTGGTTGCCGTGAAGAACGGAAGCCAGACCGACTCAAGGTCGATACTCCAGACTTTACGGCCAGAAGGCTTCTGGCCGTTTGGGCGCAGTAGGTTCTTGATGTAGGCAGGTGCTGACATACGCTTACACTCCCTTCTAAGGTATTCGGCGTATACCTTCAACCTTGCCTGCGCTGGAGTGTGCTATGACTGACGGACTCCCGCCTTTCGGCTATACCTTATAAGCCTATTCGGACAGTGAGACGTTAGCTTCGGTTCTGAAGCTATGCCAGTGTTTGTAAAGGTGCTGAAGCTGTTTAGCTTCAATTCTGCTTCAATTGTGGAACAAAATGACTTTTCGTTCACTATGAGGAAGCAATTGCTTCTTCTACTAACTAGGGGTTCTGATAGACAGATGCAAAAAGGATCAAATTGTAGCCAGATAGATGGTGAATGACCGGTCGGAGAGCATCGTAGATATCTGGGGGCTAAAAGCTGCGGAAACGTGGGGGTTGGATTTGGGAGTTATAGAAGAGGGTTAGCCGGTCTCTCTGATAAACCCGCTAGCTATCATTAATAATCACTTTATTTCTTACACCTCTGTTTGCTTGCATTTATGCTAGATGTCAACATATAATCAGGCGTATTTTAGGCGTTTCAATAGCTATATTTTCTTTACTTATCCTTACTTATCCTCTCATTTTTACGCCTAATCTATATATAAGAAACTATGCGTGAATGGGAATAGATGTTGTATAAAGTTGACATTTAACAATCAAAATAGTATAAACTACACACCGAATCTCTTAGACCCCCATTAATATCTGGTTTTAACGAAGAGACGCCGAGCGCCGCAGGGTGTTGGCGTTTTTACGTTAACACGGGGCGAATCAAGTATATATACCAATTAATAGGTTGGAGACAGTCATGAAGAAACTTACTGTGTCCTTCGTAGCAATCATCCTTTTAATATGTATTATGTTGCCAATACACAACGCATCTGCCCAACAGCAACCTTCTGATACAACATTCATAAAGGCCATAGGCGGAGCCAATGTTGATTATGCCGAATCAGCGCAGCAGACGGCTGATGGTGGCTATATCGTTGCTGGTTTTACCGAGAGCTATGGTGCAGGTGAGAGAGATGTATTACTGCTAAAGTTTGATAACGCAGGGGACCTAGAGTGGGCCAGAACCGCCGGTGGAAGTTTTGATGATTATGCTGAATCAGTGCAACAGACTGTCGATGGCGGATATATCGTGGTTGGTCCGACCAGAAGTTTTGGCGCGGGTGATTCAGATATTTTACTTCTAAAGTATGATAGCGCAGGAACTCTTGAATGGGCCAGAACCGCCGGCGGAAGTGAGGGTGATCATGCTTATACAGTGCAGCAAACAACCGATGGTGGTTATATAGTTTCCGGTTCATCATGGAGTTATGTAGATCCCGTCGGAGATATTTTATTGCTCAAATTCGATAGCGTGGGTACGCTTGAGTGGGCTAGAACCGCTGGCGGAGATAGTGATGAATGGGCCCCCTCAGTACAACAGACCACCGATGGTGGATATATTGTCGCTGGTCATACTAGAAGTAGTTTCAGTGCAGGTTATTTCGATACTATACTGCTAAAGTACGATAGCTCAGGAGCGCTTGAATGGGCCAGAACCGCCGGCGGAAGTTCAGCTGAACAAGCTGATTCAGTAAAGCAGACCAATGACGGCGGCTACATCGTGACTGGCTATACGGAGAGCTATGGCGCTGGCGGTAAGGATGTCTTCGTGCTTAAGTATGATAATGCAGGAACCCTAGAATGGGCTAGAACCGTAGGAGGCAGTACTCGTGATTACGGTGCAAGAGTGCAGCAAACCGCTGATGATGGTTACATCATTGCTGGAGATACAGATAGCTATGGCGCTGGTAATCAAGATGTCTTTCTACTTAAGTTCAGTGACATAGGTACGCTTGAGTGGGCCAGAACCGCCGGCGGAAGTAACCTAGATTGTGCCCGTGCATTGTACCAGACTGACAATGGATACTATCTAGTTGCTGGTAGGACTTACAGCTATGGTGCAGGTGATTATGATGCTTTGCTACTTAAAACAGATAGTAACGGCTTGATTCCAGGATGTAATGCGATTTCGTCAGCCTCACCTTCAATAACCTCGCCTAATCCAACCGTTGGTTCTCCAACTTTATTAATTGACGCACCGACTGTATCTACCGATTCTCCCGCCGTCTCTTTAAGCTCCCCATCACCTACAACTGAGGCCATATGCAGCGTAGTGAACTTGGCAGTCCCATATTACAATCAAAATGACTCTGACTGGTGTTGGGCAAGTTCACTTTCTATGATCCTACGTTACTATGGATACGATCGTAAACCTTGGCAAGTAGCAGCAGACTGGGATCATGCTAAGGATCAAGGATTAAATTTATTTTTAGAATTCGGTGGTTTAGAACCTTGGCTTGAAACATATTATGACAGAGAAAGTAGCGACGCGTGGGATTATAAACAATTCAGTTATTTCAACGATTTAAAGGAGTGCATTCAGCAGGTTCTTTCTGAAAAAAAACCTATTTGGATGGGCTGTAGAGATATTGGACATGTAGTAGTTGTGACTGGATATACGGGAGTTGAGCCAACAGACTATGTCTATTTAAATGATCCTTATGGGTCTCTTATTAATAAATATGGCGGAGATCAATTAATAAATTATCCACTGACTTGGCAAGAGCTTGAGAATAATATAACAACAGAGTGGGGAGATATAATCTTTGGTGAAGTTTTTATTATATATGCCAAGACACCAGCACTGTCAGTTCAACCAAGTATGGCTTCAATACAAGTGCAACCTTTTCAAATCCGTTTTAGTAGACAAGCTGGTGATGATACGAGGTTTTTATGGTTCGATTGGGATGGAAGTAGCGAATATGAAGCTGGTTATAAGTATGATCCGGGTTTATTAAATCTAGAATGGTATATACCTGACGCAGATGCTCAATTTCCATACTATGGTTACCACGCAACTAAAGATGATGTGCTTTATATTAGTCCATCCTATAGTAATTATTCATCTGAGGCGCTTTACCTAAGAACAAAATTAGAAATAAGGAGATCCGGGAATGATACTCCACTCGACAATGTACCAATAGTATCTGGTGCTGATTGGGTATATCCATATAACTGGTTAGAATTCCCCACAAATTCCATGATTACAATCGGCCTGAATGACTTTGAACCTGGGGTTTATAAGCTTACTTTAATCCTTGAAGGCAATACTGATGGCAGTGATAACTTTATTGATGAATACGATCGAGTAGAGTTCTATTTTGGAGTAATGGAACCTCCAAGTGAAACGCCGACCGGATCTCAAGTTAGTGTAGATTTAGGTATTGTTGAAGTTACTTTCGATACGGTGACTGGAGCAGGAATAACAAGCATTGCAACGTCACAAGGCAATCCAGGTGGTTCTCTGCCTCCTGACTTTCCTTTAAGAGGCCAATTCGTAGACGTTACTACCACGGCAACGTACACAGGTCCCATAACCGTATGCTTAGGATACGATCCAAATACGCCTAACCCTGAGAATTTACGACTATTTCACTGGGAAAGCGGGCATTGGATTGACGTTACAACTAGCGTGGATACGATTAATCACCGTGTCTGTGGCCAAGTGACCTCACTGTCATGGTTCTTCATTGGCGGCCAATGGGTGTGGGTTGAAGAAGGTGTGCCAGCATTCCCCAGTGTCTATGCTGGTATCGCTGCAGCCTTCGGGGCAGCGATTCTAGCGTTCTTGGTTCGCAGGAGGTTAGTACACCAATAGTAGTTAGGGGGAAGACGAGCTTACTATGAAAAGAGCAAACATGGTCAAGATTGTATCTCTTCTTCTGCTAGTGCCGGTGGCGATATCTATATTCGCAGGTGCTGCTTTCGCCGATAGTACAACCACTTGCGTGTTTACAGGCACTGTGCAGGCTGGCGGCGAGGAAGTTGCTGGAGGCACTCTGATTACGGCCATAATAGACGGTGTCAAATACTATACTCACACGCAAACAAGCTACAATACATCCACCTATAAATTCACTATAATTCCACCCGACGGTAAGAGCTACCCCGATGGAACATTGGTATCTTTCATGATAGATGAATATCCTGCTGAGCAGACGAGCATATTTCAAGCAGGGGCCAATTTCAGGCTGAACCTCACCTCAGCTTCTACGATAACAAGCGGGATTTCTAACAGCGGAGCTACTTATCCATACGCTGGCTCATCTGATGCTGAAGGGTCGTTTAATTGGGGAGTAATAGTTGGCTTATTGATGGCAATGTTAGCGGCTGGAGCATTGGCATACTACGTAATTCTCATCCGCCGAGTAGTGAGGAAAGGGCTGCTGAAGCGGAAGGTTGAAGTGGGGTCAAACCCTACGGAAAAGCACATCGATCCTACGTCCGCAGTAAAAATTACATAGATAGATTTAAATGGCGAACTTTAATTTCTAGGCTTATAAAGGGGCGATTGACGAAGTCATTTTGGCATATAATTGTAGCTAAGGGCCACTCGTGAAAAAGAGCGGCCTTTTTTCACCTGCAAGTTATAGGATAAAATCAATTAGGATTAGAAAAACGAACCTTACTCAGTGCACCCCTTCTGATTACAAGAGAAAGGTCAACACTTTACGAACAGCGAGATGTATACCATTCCATGAGTATGAATCAAGAAGTTTAACTAATGCTTAATGTGACATTGTAATTATTCTTAAAAAAATATCATCAACGATGGATTCTATACAGGAACAGAGAATCCTTAGATTTCTTATGACCTTTCCCCCGAAAACAGTAGCATCCTGAATTAGAGTCCTCCGTTAAAATAAGAAGACAGAGGAGGACCCGCCATGGTGCGCAGGAGGTATACCGAGGAACAGATCATCGCTGTGCTCAGGGAAGGAGAAGCAGGGGCCAAAGTTGCCGATCTCTGCCGTAAGTACGGGATGAGCGATGCCACCTATTATAACTGGAAGGCCAGGTATGCCGGCCTTACGGTAAGTGAGCTCAGGAGGCTAAAAGCCCTGGAAGAGGAAAACCGGCGCCTGAAGCAAATCGTGGGAGAGCAGGCTCTAGATATCCGGGCGCTCAAGGAATTGCTGTCAAAAAACTTTTAAAGCCCAAGGCCAAGCGTCTGGCGGTCTCATATGCCAGGGGGAGTCTTGGGCTGAGCGAAAGGAAAGCCTGCCTGCTGGTGAATATCTCAGCTTCAGTATATCGTTACCGTCCGAAACAAGATGACGACGTTCTGCTTCGTCAACGCCTGCGGGAACTGGCCGGACAAAGGAAGCGGTTCGGCAGTCCCCGGCTGCATATCCTGCTGAAACGGGAGGGTCTGGTGATTAATCACAAGCGGACGGAAAGGATATACCGGGAAGAAGGATTGGCACTAAGGAGAAAGCGGCGGAGGAAAGGTGCTGCCGGAGCGAGGGTAGTGATGCCGTCACCACAGCGGACAAACCAGCGCTGGTCCATGGACTTCGTTACTGACAGTATCGTTACCGGGAGGCGCTTTCGCGCCCTGGCGATTGTTGATGATTATTCCCGGGAATGCCCGGTTATAGAGGTGGATACTTCCCTGGGTGGACGCAGAGTAGTCGGCGTTTTGGAGAGGCTGGCAGAGACCAGGGGACTGCCTGAAGTGATCACAATGGATAACGGGCCGGAGTTTACGGGACGTACCATGGATGAATGGGCATACCGTAAAGGGGTGAAACTCAATTTTATTCGGCCGGGCAAGCCGATAGAAAACGCCTTGGCCGAGAGCTTTATCGGCAGGCTCAGGGACGAGTGCCTGAATACCAACTGGTTTATGAATTTGAAGCATGCCCGTGATATTATTGAAGACTGGAGAAAGGACTATAACGAGGTCAGACCACACAGCTCGTTGAATGGAAGTACTCCAAAGGAATATGCTGAAATAGCGTCTGGATTCTAATTGATGGTGTTACTAATTACGGGGTAAGGTCACTTATGGCCGATTGAATGAAAAGGAAAAACATAATTGTTATTTGACAATTAACTCAAATATTTATACACTTCTACGAGTAAGACATATTTCATCTAAGAATTGGAAATCATTCCTTCAGGGGTGTGCATCTTATTCGAGGTAATTAGAATATACGACTAGCAGGTTTGTATGTAATAGCCTTGTTATTAGTTAAGTAAAAATGGTCTATAAAAGATAAATAATAATTAATGGCAGGTGTTGAAGATGGATGAAAAGATTGTGGGAGTATTCCCAATAGACATACGAGGCGCATGGCTTTGTTGTTTTTATGATATGTATTTCACAAACAAGCGTATCGTAGCACATTTCGTGGGTCGAGGTTTATATTCGAGAGCAACAAGCAAATTTCTTATTCCGATTGTTATGGGAGGATTGCTGGACTTATTAGTTATTAGACCATTAATGAAAAATGACCAAGTTGGGCCGTTTTCAGATGCAGAACAAATACTGAAGGCCGATAGGCGTAATTTTACTTGGAATTATCAAACGGATATTAGATCAATTGAACTTAAGGCACATCTTACAGGGTTTAGCCCCCCGGGCATGGTGATAGTGCTCAAACAGGGGAAAGAAGAGAAGTGTTTTATTAGAAAGAGAGACTTCAATGATATTAGAAGCCTTTTACA
>CAZXAJ010000038.1:0-19336 GCA_964638975.1 uncultured Dehalococcoidales bacterium | reverse complement strand
TAATTATAAATAAGACCATTTGCTATCTGTTCACACCTAGTGGCTATTTCGGGTTGCCCTGCTTCATAAGACTGTGGGGAAAGGTCGCAAATATGCTGCACATTAAGCCAAATAGTGCGATAAGTCAACAATTTAAGCAATTGCTAGCATTGATGCATCAATCCTGCAACACAGAATCGAGGGGTTGTAAAGGAGTTGGTAGGGATATAGAATACCTGGCATGGCAAGTATCCACGTCAGTTGCTTTTACAGGAGAATTGAGCCATAACCTGAAATCTCCTTAGAGAGAGCTTCTGGAAGTGCCACTTGGCAATGTTAGTCGCAATTCTGGTATTACGGTTATGCATTTCAGAAGGCGGTTGTTTTTGGACCTGAGCAATTTTGATGGCTATTGTGGTCAACAACGGTCTACAGATGTTACCTGACGTCTTTCGAAAATCATATATGCGGTGAGCTAGTGGACAAGAGACAATCATTTGCTTTGTACTTTTCTGCATTTTCGGCAATGCTGGGTTTAGGAATCATATCCCCCCTCTTGCCAGGATTCGCCAAGGAATTTGGAGCTAGTGGTATTTGGATAGGCGCGATTTTTGCAGGTTTCGCGATTTCCCGTGCAGGCTTTATGCCTGTTGTGGGGAATATTTCCGATAAGATAGGAAGGAAGATTTTCGTTGTCTCAGGCCTTCTGCTTCTTTCGGTAGTATCTCTCCTCTACCTGTTAGCCGACAATGAGTATCAGCTCACGGTAGTACGACTAATCCATGGGATAGGTGCGGCGATCGTGCTCCCTATTGTAATGGCCTATGCCGGAGAGTTTGTGGAAGAGGGGAAAGAAGGTGCGTCGATGGGGCCAGTAACTATGGTTTTTTACCTAGGGATGGCAGCAGGCCCTCTCTTCGGAGGGGTTTTGCATCACACGCTGGGATTCAACGCAGTATTTTATGGTGCGAGCCTTTTGAGCGCAGTGGCTTTTTTGGCGGCGTTAGTCCTTTTACCGAAGGAAAAGAAAGTGAGGAGAACCCACACTACCACAACGAAGAAAACTGAGACAGCAGGAGAAGCTATGGGGCTTAGGCAGCTTCTCAAATACAGTATTGTGAAAACAAGCCTCCTCACAAGATTCGTCGTTGCTTTGAGGGCAGCAGTCATTATGTCGTTCTTGCCTTTGCTTGCTTCAGAAATGGACATGAATCCCTCCCAGTTAGGGATTGTCATTTCCGTTGCCCTGTTTTTTGCTGGTATCCTGGAGCCCTCCTTCGGTCGATTGTCAGACAGGTTAGGTGTGCGTAGGAAGCCGTATCAGGAGCTTGCTGGCTTGTTCGTAGGCACAGTGGCACTGTTGGTAATGCCATTCTGTCCCAATATGGTAACGCTTCTGCTTGCCAGCTCCTTTGTAGGTATCGGGGCTGCACTAGCAATGTCTGTTGCCGTAAGTGACTCCATACTGGTCGGCAAGAAGGTAGGGATGGGACACTGGATGGGTATATTCAATACTACGGGGAGTTTGGGAATAATAATTTCTCCTTTGCTGTCAGGTATTATTTTGGACCATTTGGGGATCCATCCTGTTTTCTACATAGGGGGTATCCTATCTCTTCTGGGCACCTTAATTTGTTGGCATTATGTGCGAAGTGGGCGACTGGCCACAGAATTAGGTGGCAATTCCGTAACGAACCCCTGAGACCTGACGCTCCAGGTTGGAGTAGCCGATAGGCTCAGAGTATCCTTCTAATGGAGGACAGAAGGTACATTCCCACGAAAACGGAGGAGTTCTAACGTAGAATCTAAGAGTAGCTTGTCAGGGAGAGTCACCTAGGGGGATGACAGTTCCGCGCAACTTTGCCAGGGATACGACACATTATTGAGTGTGCTCCACCATGTGATGAAGTATGTTAGTCATCAACAATGCAATCGGGTAACAAGCTATGCAATTGTTCGTTTGTCCTCCCCAGCTGGACTTGCTCCCTGCACGGAGGAACATATTGGAAACTTGCTTCTCTTGTTTACTTTTGCCTTCTACAGGTCTAATAGAAACAGACTGAAGTTGGGAATCATATTAACCAGTGTGCACTGGGCTGAGGTTCAGAGCAAGCCATCACCACCTTGAAACGCCTGGGAGATGAGATTTCAGATCCAGCTCTTGGACCATAAGGTAATCAAGAGAAAAAAGAACACACGCGTTAACGCATCTCCATTCGTGAAGCTGCTGGCTGCATCGCGGTAGGCTAGACCAACCAACTTTCAGAGTGTCTAATCCCTCAGGATAAAGAGCCTTCACAGTACATGCTGCACCAATTGGCTTTCCGCTGACTCTGCGCTTCAGCGGGGCTTTTCGTCAGCAGTTGCTTCAATTCCATTTGCCTTCAGCTTGACGACATACCCTTTGAGGTGCCTCTGTTAACACTATAGCGGAACTGATATAATATGCCGCAGCTTTAGCTAGTCTCTGTGACAGGGAGAGTCTGGTGAGGTGAAGATGAGATACCCGTTGGAAGGGATAAGGGTTCTGGACCTATCTCAAATGTGGGCAGTGCCTGGCAGTGGCATGTACCTCGGTGATCAGGGTGCTGATGTAATAAAAGTCGAGCCTCCTTGGGGAGACGAAGGCCGCCGGGTTCTTACTGCCAGCCCTATTCAGACTGAACAGGGGGCCCTGAACCGTCACTTTCTGCTTCTCAATCGCAATAAGCGGGGCATCGCCGTGGATATTAGAAGCGACGAAGGAAGGCGAATAGTATACAGGTTGGTGGAAAGGGCAGATGTATTTCTGCACAACTACCGTCCGGAGGCCTGTAAGAAGCTGGGGTATGATTATGAGACCTTGCATCAAATTAATCCACGGATTATCTACCTTGACTTTACTCCCTATGGGCCAGAAGGCCCCTACGTC
This sequence comes from uncultured Dehalococcoidales bacterium, assembly GCA_964638975.1. Lineage (GTDB taxonomy): Bacteria > Chloroflexota > Dehalococcoidia > GIF9 > AB-539-J10 > RBG-13-51-36. The sequence goes on along the minus strand of CAZXAJ010000038.1, from coordinate 16,446 downwards.
ACAAAGCCTGCGTATGACCGAGTGGTTCAAGCGGTTTCCGGAGTTCATGGGCGGCGAAGGCTGCCGAACGGCACTCCGCTGGGAGCAGGAGTCTGGGTGGCCGATTGTTCCTCTCCTATCCTGATTGCCTATGGCATAGCTTTGGCTTTGCTAATGCGGGAGAAAACCGGGGTAGGGCAAAAGGTGGATACCTCGTTGCTGGCTGCGGCCATATCCATGCAGTCAGTGGAGCTGGTCAGTTCCGAGAAGGATGCAGCCTCACCCCCCAGGAGTCTCGCCGATCAGGCCATGTACAGCCCTTACCGCTGCCGAGATGGTGAATATCTTATCATAGTGATAGTTAGCGATAGGGAATTTGCTGGCTTATGCAAGGTACTGGATATCGAGCATTTAGCCACCGACTCGGCCTTTCTCACCCATGAGAAGAGGGCGGAGAACAGTGATACGCTTTACCATATTCTGGAGGGTATTTTTGCAACTAAGCCACGGGATGAATGGATGAGGTTGTTTGAAGAAGCCGACCTCCCTGCTGCCCCTATCCTCAGGCCAGCGGACGTCTTCTACCACCCTCAGATGCTGGAAAATGAGCTGATAATCGAGGTTGACGAACCCCGGGCTGGGAAAGTGAGGATGATGGGTATCCCGGTTAAGATCTCTAGTGCTCCAGCGGAGGTCAGAACCCTGGCACCGGATTTAGGGCAGCATACCGATGAAGTTCTCATTGAGATAGGCTACACCAAAACCCAGATAGAGCAACTGCGCCAGAAGGGTATCATCTGCTAGCCTGTTTCAAGACTGCCCAGCAAGTGTATGGCAACGATTATCCTCTAAATTCTGAATTGCCTCGGTGGTGACTTTCGCGGCCACATCGATGGCACAGCACTTGGCCATTACTCCGTATAAGGTTATATCTAGGCCTCCAGCGTCAGCATGAGAGGCAGCCATATAGAGTAGGTGCCTGCCCCACGCCATCCTTAGACCCAAATGATTTCCTCGGTTTGCATATGATGGCTTAGCACCATGTCGTGACCTTGGGCGACTCGATCCTGTGCAAATATGCCAGCGTGAAAGTCTTCTCGAAAGTTTTACCTTTCGTCCTAAACGGTGGGCTAACCGGAAGTCGAACCTTTAAGCGGAATGCACGTTTCGTCAAGTTGTGCCACTGGCTTGAACTTTCACTCGTACCGCGACTTGATGTTATCTAGACTAAACCAATTTGGCACCTTCTCCGTTTGTGTGATAGGGTAATAGAGTAACGGAGGTGGGCCATGAGTATCAAAGCAAGATTACTCACCAGTATTGCATTATTGTGCGTATTGGCTCTCGTAGCTGGATCGTGCGCTGGTCAAGAAAAACCCGAAGGGACATTGACTGTTGCTGAATTACTGAATGCCCCGGTATATGATACAGAAGTCAAAATCTATGGTGAGGTAGGCCTGTTGGGGAAACTAAACTGTCCATGCTTTGAATTGACATCCGGCGGTAGGACAGTACAAGTTTGGTACGGGTTGATGGTACAAAATGATGGCACCGAAAGGCCAGCAGTAGACGTAGAAGGAATCAACAATGGCGATAGGGTTATCGTAACTGGCGAATTAAAGGGTGAAGGTGGAACGTACTACTCCAAGGGTGATTTCTGGGCAGCCGATATTGTGGCATACAATAGGGTGTGTTAACAAAAAGCCATTCTGTTTAAGGGTTACATTTGCCTATATTGTTCGGTAACCAACAATCTGGCGAATTGTGTAGCAGGTTGACGGTGGGAGGGGTGGGGTGATACATTCTTGGCCAAGAGAGGTTTAGCGGAAAAACCCCACGTGGCTCCGGGAAATGCACTTCTTTGACATGCTACCAATTTTTTGCAGTGCCAGAATGTCTACCTTTTTCAGATGAAATACAAGCCAGTTTTGAAAGGAGGAATTAACTGTGGCCAAAACCGATTCCGGAAATAGATTAGCGGGAAAGAGCGCGGTTGTCACTGGTGCTGGGCATGGGATTGGGCGTGCAGAGGCTCTGCTGCTCGCTCGTGAGGGTGCCAAGGTGGTCGTGAACGACCTTGGTTGCGACATGTTAGGCAGGGGTGCTGACAAAAGTATTGCGCAACGAGTTGTCGACGAAATCCTAGGGGAGGGTGGCGAGGCTGTAGCCAACACCGACAGTGTGGCAACCATGGAGGGGGCCAGGCGAATCATCGAGACGGCGCTTGAGGCTTTTGGGCGGCTGGATATACTCATTAACAACGCTGGAATTGTGCGGCCTGGATTAATTGACGAAATGGCTGAAGATGACTGGGATTCAGTGATAGACGTTCATTTAAAGGGTAGTTTTGCCACCATTAGACATGCAGGGCCCATCTTCCGCGAGCAGCGTAGTGGAGTGATTGTAAACACAGCTTCGCATGCTGGTCTCGGTCAGTATGGCATGTCCAACTACTCTGCTGTCAAGGAAGGAATTGTTGGCTTGACGCGTACTGTTGCACGTGATTTGGGCCAATATAATGTCAGGTGCAATGCGATTAGACCGATTGCGAGGGGGACTCGTATGGGCGCTGTTTCCGCACTGGCGGATAACATACGAATTTCGCAGGACATTCTTGGAATCCCAGGGGTAGGAAATTATTGGGTACCTGTACCAGCACGCGGCGACATGACGCCTGAGCAGGTAGCGGTCTTGGCGGTTTGGCTGTGCACCGATGCCGCTAAGAAGATAAACGGCCGTATTTTTCAGGTCATGGGCGGCGAAATAGGACTCTATCCAGAGCCGGAGGTAATCCGCGCTGTTTTTGCGCCCAAAGGCTGGGATTTGGACACGCTGGACTCTCCAGCAACACGCAGGTACCTGATTGGTGACCTTCAGAATACATTTCTGCCGGCTCCAGCCTCACAATAGGTCGGCGGCTAAGTCAATCCTCAGCCGGGGCTCCTCGGTAGCTGGATTTATGGGGGTGATACCTTCCAACCTAGCGCCATATCCACCCACCACGACCTTGACGTGAAGCACTGTAAATCGCCAGCGGAACTGGGATGCCCTAGCTACTCTTTATGATTGCACTTTCTAGCGTATTGTTCATTCGAGCAAGCATCTGTGGCTATATTACCCCATCCTCTCTGAATTGAGCAATGTCTTCATCACTGTAGCCGCCTATCTCTTTCAGCACACTGTTTGTATGCTCGCCGAGCTCGGGTGCTAGCAGGTTGTTATTAATCTGAGCCTGGCTGAAATGGATAGGAAAACCGGGAATTCTTAGATGCCCCATCTTGGGGTGCTCAAAATCCACAATATAGTCGTTCTCTATCATCTGTGGGTCGTTGATACCCTCCGTGACGGTGTTGACGGCGCATATGGGGATCTTCTTATCAGTACATAACCTCAGCCACTCATCTCTCGGTTTGCTGGCAAATGCCTTGCTGAAGATGGAAACCAACTCTCTTGAGTTCTCAAGCTTCTTGCGCTCGGTGTTGAAGCGCGGATCGTCCACCAGATCGGGAAGGCCCAGAATATTACAAGCTTCTTTCCAACCACTTTCACTGGGTGGCTGGGTCAGGACTATCCAGTTACCGTCTTGGCATCGGTAGTAGTTGCGCAAAGCGCTGGCACGAGCTTGCTCATGCCTGGGCATTTCACGACCGAGCATGAGGGGGACTAGATAGTTGAAATACAACAGGTACGAGGCGGTGCCGAGGAGGGAGACGTTCACCTCTTGCCCTATGCCGAAGCGCTCACGCATGAATAAAGCTATCACTATTTCGTAGCTGGCCATGATGGCGGTTGCCTGGTCAACAATTCCGAATTGCCCTAAAAGCGGGGGTGTGTTGGGCTCGCCAAAGGCATACATCATGCCCGATCTCCCCTGGCCCTGAAAGTCAAAGGCACCTCTATCTGCGTCGGGTCCTCGGCGGCCGAATCCCGTTACCGAGGAATAGATCAGCCTGGGATTTATCTGTGATAGGGTCTGGTAGTCCATAAACATCTTTTTGACGGTGCTGGCTCTCAGGTTAGAGAAAAAAACATCGGATTTCTTGACCAGGTTGTAGGCGATTTGCCTGCCCTGAGGATGGCTCAGGTTGAGCGTTATACTCTTCTTGCCACGATTGGCTCCGGCATAGAAAAGGTTGGTATCATCAGGAAGCTTAAAAGAGACATCTTTGTAGTCCGCCCCCCGCACGGGGTCGCCGATACCCGGCTGCTCGACCTTGATAACTTCAGCTCCCATATCGGAAAGGATAGCGGTGCCTCCTGGCCCAGCATGAAAGACTCCCCATTCCAGAACCCGTATACCTTCAAGCGGTTTTCGCATATCAGAATTACCTCCAATCAGGAGTGCCATTTATTTTAGCCTTAAACCTTGTACGGACGCAACATACATTCTCGGTTTAAGCGTATAGAAGGGGCACTAAACAATCACATTCTTTAGAAGGGAGCACGGTTCTTAGTAGTAAGCTTAATACAATACCCTGGCGCTTTGCTCTTACCCTCTGATTGCTTCATCGGCCTTCTGCCTTGCACAATTAGCCATTCTGTGGGACTGGTGGATTGGAACCGATGATGTTACTGGCTGGTTTAGAAATCTGAAAGGGTTGTCCAAGAGCCTTCGACTAGTCCATAATGATTGTTACAAAGAGACTTAAAAGTCGCTGTTGTTACATGGGAGCTGAAGTTGACGGATTTTGGCGATAAGCTTGTTGGGGTTTATCACTTCCTTACTGACAGGACGCCCAAGGATATTCCGCTTGTTGACCCGAGGCCTCGCCCTGCCAACCCGTGGGTCAGAAATGGCAAGGTTCTGGTGGCCAGGGTTATGGCAGGTGGAGACATCAGGGCTTCTATTGATAGGACTATCGCACTGCTGGGTTCCTTGGAGCAGGGGATGGGAAATGGTGACAGGGTTCTGCTTAAGCCAAATTTTAACAGCCAGGACCCGTTTCCTGCCTCTACTGATCTGATGTTTCTACGTGCTGCAGTTGAACTCCTCCTAGCAGCGGGAGCAAAAGTCACAATAGGCGAAAGCGCCGGAGGGATATGGAGACCCACCAGAACCGTGTTCAGGAAGGTGGGCATGTTCGAATTAGCGCGTCATTTAGGGGTGGAGCTTATTGCTTTCGAGGATAGGCCTGATGATTGGGTTAATGTTAAGGTTAATGGGGATTATCTGAGCTCCGTCCCCATGCCGCGCTCAGCCTATGAAGCTGACAAGATAGTATATTTACCCTGTATGAAGACCCATAATCTTGCACGCTTTTCCGGGGCCCTGAAGCTTGCAATGGGCTTAATACACCCCGGCGAACGACGTGCTCTTCACGCCAGGAACCTGGAGCAGAAGGTTGCCGAAATTAACCTTGCCTTGCAACCTGACCTCATAATTGTCGATGGGAGGAAAGCTTTCGTCTCTGGAGGCCCCAATAAGGGTGAATTGGTGGAGCCAGGGGTCATCATGGCTTCGGGAGACTTGGTTGCTATTGATATAGAGGCACTGAAGATACTCGGTTCTTATAAAGCAAAGAACAGGCTGCTGCCAGATCCTTATGATTCTCCCCAGATCGCAATAGCTCTAAGGCATGGCCTGGGGTCCAAAGAATACAGATTGATTGCCTGAGCAAGCTGGCGCCAGTAGTGTGATATACTCATATTTCCGAGGTAATAAGGTCAGGAGGCAGCCCATTGAAGGTTTATTTGGTCCAGCATGGTGGGTCATTGTGGGTGAAAGACAGAACGAGAACCTTCGAACTAGCCTTCTGCCTATGGTGTTGACGAGTTCGAATCCCTGAACTGGGCCATGAGAGGAGTCTGCGCCCCTAGCTTATCTCCACCAGATGGGTGTCAGAGTCAACGAGTCGATACAAGTTCTCTCCTTCAGCCAATCGTCCCTGCCTCACGCAGTTCACTGATGTGGCTATCCGAATAACCCATCTCGCGCAGAATCTCGTTGGTATGCTGCCCAAAGCCGGTGGCCCAGTTCCTTACCTCGACTGGTGAATCGCTAAGCTTGTGCACTGAGCCAATCTGCTTAAGACGGCCTGCTGTTGGATGATCGGACTCCAGGATCATCTGCCGCGCGATCAGATGGGGATCGAACTCCACTTCATCAATACCCAGGACCGGCGCAAAACAGGTCTCCTCATGCATCAGTAACGCTGTCCATTCGTCCCGTGTCTTCGTCAGGAACTTCGCCTTGAAGAATTGGAACATTTCGTCCCTGTTCTGACCCTCGTCGAACTGATGGGGGATAAAACCCTCGCAGCCCAGAAGGCGGCATAGATTGGCGAAGAACTTCGGCTCCAGTGTGGCGATAGTAACGTATTTCCTGTCCTTTGTTTCATAGACGTTGTACCAGGGATACATCCCAGTCCAGATGGTCTCGCCTCTCTTGGGGACTGTGCCACGCTTGTAGAGGTACGGATTCGTCTGCGTGGAAGTTATTTCCGTTATGGCGTCTGTAACGGAAACATCCAGAAACTGGCCTTTCCCTGTCCGCTGTCGTGCTATAAGGGCTGCCAGGATGCCAACTGCGGCAGACAGGCCCCCAGACCAAGCGGCGACAATTGAACCAGGTATGGCGGGCATACCGCCCTTCAGGCCGGTCAGATCCAAGAGACCGCTGATCGCTACGCAGTTCAATTCATGGCCGGGTATATCTTGGTAGGGCCCGTCCTGCCCATAAGCTGTCAGGGCGGCGTACACAATTCGCGGGTTGATTGCCTTCATTGTGTCGTAGTCAATACCCAGGCGCTTGCTCGCTCCGGGTCGTGACCCTTCCATCATCACGTCGGCGCTCTTCGTCAAGTCTTTGAAGACCTCCCTGCCTGCCTCCGTTCTTAGATTGAGGGCGAAGGTACGGCAGTTGCGCAAGCCTGGCCACTGCTCGAACACCATCAAAGGTAGGGCGCTGAGACCCTCAGGGTGTATATCAGAGATCCTAATTACATCGGCGCCAAGATCGCTAAGCATCTCAGAGCAGAGAGCGCCAGGGCCGATAAAGCACATGTTCAATATCCTTATGCCATCAAGCGCTAGGGTCTTCATTACTGTGGTCTATTTCTAAGTTTCGCTACTGAAGCTGGTATTCTGCCCACATACCGTTGCCAGAGATTTTAACACTGCAGAACTGGAGCCGCAAACTGGACTGATTCCGAGGACTGGTCTGGGTGCAGTGTTTCGGAAACGGGGTATGGGCAGGGCGAGCGACTACGCACGGGGCCAAGGCATTGGCAGGCTGCGGGAGTCCGAGGTTCTGCTATCCCTCTGCAGTTGTCTGCTGCTAACGCTCGGAAAATCATCTGCGAGCTCTTGCTACACTGTTGCCAGACACTTGCGAGCTTTTATAGGATGGTGGGGCTCAGTGGACAGAACAAAGAACTTTTGTCTTGGCTTTTAGTCTCGCCACTTAGGACAAGAAGGCTAGCTCCCTTTTTGGCAGGGAAGATTAAATCCTTACCTCAGTCGGGATTGCCGGAAAACTAAACCAATCTGCGGATGTCAAGCCCTCTTATTGTGGATTAAACAAACCAGGCAAATGTGACCCTTGAATATAATGGACTTTTGTGTGATGGAAAGGCGAAGGATGTAGTAGTACCCTTACTAGGTATCTTTGTGAGTATGGGCTATCTACGCTAACTTGTTCTCATAAGGCCATAGCAAATGTGAACGCACAAGCCTATGCTATAATTCATAATAGCAGAAGTAGCAATGGACGTATTGACAAATAGGGAAAGAAGAACGCTTCTAGGCACAGCTAAGAAAATCCGTGCTGATAAGCTTATGCAAGCCAAGGGATATGAAAGGCTTGCCAAGAAAGCAACGGATGAAAGAACAAAGCGTCTCTTAGTGGAAATCAGTGCCGACGAATTTAAGGACTCCGAATACTGGGCGGAGAAAATCGAGGCATTAGGAGGTGAACGCCAGAGGCTCACCAGGACTGTCTTCGTAGACCTAAGGGTTAGCCTCATGATGCGCATTTTGGGCACCAGGGGATTTTTCGAGTGGGCCATAATTGCGGAGGATGAGAGCACCGAAGATTTGGCTATCCAGGCCGCAAATGTTGGTGATATGGCTACATCAGAGACATGGACTAGGATAGCATCTGATGAGCGGTTGCATATAGAGAGGATGAAAAAAGACGTATTGGGTATGGAGGGCTGGGAGATGGGAGGCAGTGGCGGAGTAAGAGATGTCATCTTTGGAGCCAATGATGGGCTAGTATCAATACTAGCGCTGGTAGCTGGGGTCTATGGAGCGGTCACAGAAAGCCACCTTATTCTTATAGCTGGTGTAGCTGGGGCAATCGCCGGGGCCATTTCCATGGGTGCTGGTTCCTACCTGTCGTCAAAGTCAGAAAAAGAGGTAACGGAGAAAGAAAGCGAGAGGAAAGGAATTAGGAAGAAGCGGAGCCCTGAAGAGGAAAGGGTGGAACTGGTGAGGTTCTACCAGGCAAGAGGGTTCAAGAGGCAGGAAGCTGAAGCTATCGCCGACAGAGTAGCCTCTGAGATGGAGTCAAGTGCAGCATTCACTATCGGAGAGGAACTTGGGCTGACTTCAGAGGAATCATGGCCTCCGGTCAAAGCAGCTTTTCTCACCGGGCTATCATTTGCTATCGTCTCTGTTATTCCCATATTTCCCTTCGCCTTTATGGAGGTAACTTCGGCGGTGATAACCGCAGTAATCGCCAGTATAGCTTGCCTTTTCGGAGTTGGAGCTAGTAAGGCCATCTTCACCAGGAAAAGCTGGATTCGGAGCGGGCTGGAGATGATGGCTATTGGGACATTAGCTGCGGCGGCAACTTATGCCATAGGGCTAGCGATCCCTGCGTAGTTGAGTTAATAACTATATAATCTCCCACTCGCAGTATGGGTCTCCGGTACCGATACACTTTATTTCCCTGACGTGCTGGCTCTTGACGGCTGAGAAGAGTCCATTCAGGAAACCGGAAGTAAAGAAGCATGATGGCCCATCAGTCATCATAAACTTGTCCCTGGTGCTCTCGCAGTTCTCCCTTATCCTTATCGTATCACCTAATGTGACCTTTCCCACCTTGCAGTAATTCATGAAGCCAATGACTCGGCTTATCGCCTCGTCCTCCTTTATCCCCGCTTCCAGAAGGCGCTCACCGAGCTTCTTCCCCGACCTGGCACCACCCATCCTTTGTGCCATCGTGTATCTCTCACCAGCCACATGGGGAAAACCCATGGCGTGCATGACCGGGTGAATGTGAATATATTCCCCCAACCTGGGCCTCTCTACCAGAGGCTTCCCATGAAGCAGGAATCCCATAAGACGTTCCATTAACCGCTCATGTATTTTTTCAATAACTGAGACGTCTTTCTCTAGAGAACTCTTCAGCTCATCAATTTCCCTGGGCACGAATTTAAATTCACAGTAGGGGTCTCCCAAACCCACGCATTTAGTCTCAATGAAGTTCCAGTCCCTTATTTCCCCCTCAAACCCGTTAAGTTGGCCGGCACTCTCACCCGGGAAATGTGAAGCTATCGTAGTGCCGATGTTCTCGAACCCACAGCATTCGTAGTTCTCGTATATTCTAACGTAGTGTTCATCCGTTTTAGATATGTCTGCAAGGTATTCGGCGATACAGCTACGATCCCATGGTTCCCTTTCATAAAACCTATACAGTTTTTTCATGTCTTTGACGGTGCTAAACTGCTTTGGCATTAGTAATCTGCGGCCAAGTCTCATACGCCAGGGGAAATACGCCCAGAATTTCCCAATCATGCGGCATGGTTCCTGCTTGTTTATTTCATATATCATCGTCGGGAACCTTTTAGGGTCCCAGAGCATGCCACTCCAGTGGGCTAGGTTTGGCCAGAGCAGGTTCACGAAATCCCCAACCTCAGGTCTTATCCAGGCTCCGTCTTTCCTCATCTGCGCCTGCACGAACTCTGTCACCATACGTGGATCGAAGGTAAACTCACCGATTCCAGTCGAAGGGGTCATCGAGGCTTCAATTTTGGTCGGCGCCATTTTGGGGTGCTTTACCACATTGATAATCCTTGATTTCTCCTTTATTTCCATCCTGATAATGCCGTCAGCCACGCTCATCATGGCCCCTAGGTCTTCTTCCTTGCCGCAGCCTTCATCCATTAAAGCCAGCACTGAGTTCCCTTCCGAAGCGAACTTCGCCAGGCATAGCCTCATAAATCTGAACACTTCCTTCTCGTTGAAAAGGTAGGGGGATGTCAGGGAATCAAAAGCAAGGAAAATATCTCTCCTGCCAATTTTCTCCTGCACTTTGGCAATGGCCATACTTATACTGTTCAGGTCGTCGCAGTTGGCATTCACGGTATCTGGCCGCTCCGGGGTTGTCACTCCCACAGTTTCCCCGAAGGCATCAATGAAATTGAGCGCGTTAGGCGGAAGCTCGCCCATGCCTTTTTCTCTTAAAAGACCTATGACCTCAGTAGGCCCATGCTCCGTGGTCACGTATAAGACTGGTTTGTCCATGGCCAAGCCGCTTAGCACCGCGTGATGACAGAAGGTAGATTTCCCAGCTCCCGGAGGCCCTGAAAGCAGAATTAGATTGCTTGTTGGTACCTCCTCTATTTCGGCTAATGACAGTCTCCTTTTCTCCACGCTAGCTCCTACTATTATCGTTGACTATACGATTTCCCATTCGCAGTAGGGGTCACCGGCAGCAATGCACCTTACCTCCCTGACATGCTGGTTCTTGACCGCTGAGAAAAGGCCATTTAGGAAGCCGGTGGTGAAGAAGCAACAAGGCTCCCCAATTTCTAATCCGAAGGTCTCGCAGTTTTCCTTAATCTTTATCGTCTCACCTACGGTAACCTTTCCCACCTTGCAGTATTCCATGAAATCAATCACACGCTTAACTACTTCATCCTCTCTTATTCCGGCATTCGTCAGGTGTTCGCCAAGCATTTTCCCGGTCATAGCACCACCCATCCTAATCGCCATTCGGTATCTTTCACTGGCTAACGCTGGAAGCGCCAGGCCAGCTACGAATCCATGTGTGTAAACCCCGCTTCCCAGCGTTGGTCTCTCGCCCAGGGGCTTTCCCTGGAGTATGAATGCGGCGACATGTTCTATCAGCCGCTCCACTATCCTCTGTACTATTGAGCTGTCTAATGCCGTGAGGCGGGCTTCGAGCTCGCTCAATTCACCGGGGACTGCTTTAAACTCGCAGTAGGGGGACCCTTCCCCGACGCATGCCGTTTCAACCACATTCCAGTCCCGCTCTTGTTTTTCCATACTTTTCAACGTCCCGGCCAGGTCGGCGGCGTCACTGAAGCATAATGGTGCTCCAATGTTTTCCAGACCCCAGCATGAGGCACCTTCGTAGGCTCTAAAATAGTGCTCATCTGTTTTCGAGATTTCACTAACATATTCCAACATTCTGTCTCTATCATGTTCACGTCGCCCTTTTTCGAAACGCGGGAAGACTCTCTTTACCGCCCTGACATTGCTGCAGCTTTTCGGGCGGAGGACCTTAAACGATAGCCTTAAATACCATGGTGCTTTTTTACCCATAACCAATTTTATCGCCTGGCCAACAGTATCCTTTGTCAGGTCGTAAAGCATGGAGGGGAACCTCTTGGGGTCCCAGAGCATCCCAGCCCAGATGACGAAACTTAGCCAGAAGACGTTCACGAAATCCCCCATCTCAGTGCGAATTGGTGGTTTACCCCCTGTCCCAAAACCATATTTAGCGTGCGACTCCCAAAAAGTATCCAGAACACGAAATGGAACAGCGGTGCTTCCTGTTACTGGCAGCTTGATTTCTGTTGGTGCCACTTTGGGGTGTTTGACCACGTTTATGATTCTTGAGCCCTCTTTCGTCTCTATCCTGAGGATGCCATCGGCAACGCTCAGCATGGCTCCCAGGTCTTCTTCCTTGCCGCAGCCCTCATCCATCAAGGCCAACACCGAGTTCCCTTCAGAGGCAAACTTAGATAGAAACAACCTCATGAACTTGATTACCTCCATACCATTAAAGAGATATGGAGAGGTGAGGGAATCAAAAACAAGAAGGACACCCTTTGGCCCCGTCCTCTCCTGTAATCCGGTAATGGCGATGCTGAGGCTGTTTAAGTCGGTGCAGTTAGCACACACCGTGTCTGAGCGCTGGGTGCATGTCAGCCCCACTGTCTCAGTAAAGGCATCAACAAAGTTCAACCCGACTATCTCGCCTATACCCCTTTCACGCAATAGCTCTATGATGTCAGCGGGGCGTCGCTCGCTGGTGACGAAGATGACCGGCTTGTCTAGAGCTATGCTCTTCAGGACTACTTGGTGGCAGAAGGTGGATTTCCCGGCTCCAGGAGCACCAGCCAGCAGGGTCAGACCTTTATCTGGCGGTTCCTGTATCTTGGCTAACGACATCCCTCTCCTCCCTACTTGAAGACAGTCAGGGTAGGATATACCTCTATTCCGCTACTGGTTATGTTATACGGGCGCGGCTGGTTGTCAACAGCTAGGCCGCGCATTTTCTCTACCTGAAACATCCGGGTCAACTTGTCATCCTTCATAACCGTGCGCAGCAGGATAACCCCTTGTGCCAGATACTCCTCGAATTGATGCTCCCTTTCCAAGCCTGTGCCTCTCAGTTCGGAGATTAACAGGTTGGTACAGCCAGTTTTCCTAAAATCAGCTATCAAGTCTCTCATAGCGTATATGCGCTCCACTTCGTCGGGATATTGCAGGGTGAAGATAGTAATGGGGTCAATAACCACCCTCTTGGCTTTAACCTCATCTATACCTTCTCTGATTGCCTCTAACAGCTTAATAAGCTTGAACTCCTTCATCCCCAGCTGAATGAGTCCGGCTTTTTCTGATGATGTCACCCGAACCGGAGAAACATTGATGAAAGCAAGCTTTTTCTCCTGCTCGAGCTTGCCAATGTCCCACCCGAATTTCGCCATGTTTATCTTCACATCGTCAGGGTCTTCGTCCAGTGATATATAGATTCCAGGCTCGTTGTATTCCGTAGCGCCCTTATACAGAAACTGGATAGCGAAGGTGGTCTTCCCGCTGCCAGGCCCTCCAGCAACCAAGATGCTGTGGCCCCTCGGTATTCCTTTCTCCCCAAGAATTTTGTCGGCGCCAGGAATCCCTGTGACAACATACTCAAGCATAATTTCAACTCCTTGGAGGTATTTCAGTAATCATACGACTTTGTTCAGATTGGCCCAGCACACCCCCGATGTTGGCGAGAACTTATTAGTCATATCCTAATCTGTGACGCATCTTTAGTCAAGCTCCCCGGCCCTTATCATTTTTCTATTCAGGACAGCTCTACTGCGACGCAGGCAGAACAGTAGCCATATTGCCTTAAGAGGACACAATATACCCTTTTGTTAAGTTAAGGATCTAAACGTGCGCTAAGGCAGTGATATTCTTGTGCCCACCCCACTCTCCACATAAGTACTGAGAAGATACCGAGAGCATTTCAAGAATGGCTGTTCTTTAACGATGCCTTCTATTCTTGGTCCCCCAGAGGTATAATCGAATCTAACGGTGCCAGAATGAAGAGGGTAGTTGTTTTCGTCTCTCTCATAACAATACTATTGGGCTTTATCCTGGCTGGCTTAAATGATGCTGCCATTGTTATTGCTGATAGTGGACTGAGTAGCAGCGTGGGTTCAAAGGACAGTTCTGGTTCCATAAGTGGCACAGTCACCATTACGATGCTTACTGTGACTGATGGCAAGCTAGAAAGCCAGCTTGTATAGGTAACATCTGGACGCATCATCCACCTGCGCAAGAGCCTAAAAACATGGGGAGGCCGAGATACATGGCTAACACTAACGATATGGTTAGCAATCTCACATTAACTTACCATGAGGAGTTCCCATAATGAGAAGACGGCTATGATATGATATGATAGACGTACATATTACGGGTTTCCTGCCATCATAGAAGCCTATTGTGAGGGCGACTTCAGTGGGAGCAGAGAAGAGCTGGATTAAATTCACTAAAGAAAACGTTGATAACGTGCCTAGGGGTCCGGGAGTCTATGAAATAGCGTATGTCAGCCTTGGTGGGAAAAAGCTCTGGCGTTTGGGCAAGATTTCAAATTTGCACAAAAGACTATTAACACGATTACATGAGCCAGAGCCACCCGAAAACTGCTATTTCAGGTACTACGAAGTTGGGGGGGGTGAAGACGTTGACACTATTGCAGCTAGAATTTTAGATAGCTATCCAGATGTACCGCCTTGACACGAATCTGGTGTCCCACTACACTATTCGGGCAGCTTTGAGGATCGACCATCATCCCTAGCTGTTTAAAACCAGGAAAAGAGGGAAATAGTACGGCTCTGCGAAAAAGGCTGGAGCATAGCCAGAGTTTTCTCAGATAACACTTAGAAAACTTACTTGTAGAATTGCACATACGCACGGAATGGCAGCCGCCCTAGTGTCTGTTCAAATGTTACCTGCATGCAATGAGATTACATTCTGTCAGCCGCGGATACATGGATTATGCGCATTTACAATCTGACGCTCTGTGTGATGTGCCGAATTATCATTGAACAAAACTGACAAATGTGCAATCAGCATGAATAAGAACCACGATTATGAGAAGATAAGAACGAGCACGTAAATAACTAAGCTAATCCGCTGGATTAGATGCTTATTCTAGAGCTGCCAAAAACTCACCAACTGGTTGTAATCAATTAGTCCGCTTTCGGCTATGTTTTCGATCTCAATTCCAGCCTCAACAGCCGCGGCGATTGCATTCAGTCCACCGAGTTGCACAATGCCAATCCGATTCAGACTCACTGGAATCTGGCAAAGCGGCTCGCTCGTATCGCCCACGGCATAGACACTATTAATGCCAGCCTCTCTCAGCAGGGCAAGCTTCTCTTCGAAGGTTTCTCTCGCTGGTGCCGGTATTGTACGGAAAACGCCCAATATCTTACCATTGCCCGTGTGGGCAGCTTGGCTAACGCTAGTCATCTTGGCACGAATAAATTGCTCAGATGGATCGAGAGAGGTGCCAGCATAGTCGATTATGGCCGCAAAGCGCCTTGGCTTTGAATTCCTAACCTCGAGGAGGCCCCCAAACCTATACTCTGTAGGAACGCCAGCCTTCAGAAGTACCCCATTCATAACTACGCTGCAAACGGTGGCCAAGCCAATTTTCCCACTGGGAATAATCGCGGACCCAAGTTTTTCGCCCGCAGATGCCGTGCACACTAGGTGACTAACGCAGAGTCCAGCCTTGAATGCGTCCTTCATAGCTGATAGTGCTGCGGTAAAGTTCTTATTATCAATAAGGGAGGTATTTATGGATAGCTGGCCAGTCCTCTTTTGAGGGTCGAAAGTGGTCTGGAAAGCTAACATCTCGAGCTTCTCGCGTATGGAACCGAGCTGTTCTGGAGCTAGTGCTTCCCTGACCTCGTCGAGTCCAGCCTTAGTGATCGTTCTACCATCCTGACCTTCCGGCTGGGTATAGCCACGCTCATCCGCTATCCTAAGATGATATCTAACTGCTCTTTCACTCAAAAAAATCCCGCGTCGTTCAAGTTCCCGAGCGATTGTAATCGACCCCACCGGTTCCGAAAACTCACTCAAGACCTTTAGAATCGATATTATCTTTCTTTCTGTTTCAGAGCCGATGCTTTGCTGCATCCGAGCCTTTTAACTCCTTAACATAACCCTAAGCCATTATAGCACCCCAATCCCAAAAGCTGAATAGCAGAATGAAAGCAGCGGAAACGGCCCATCCCTCAGAGCTGGAATTAATAGTCCCGTCTGTAAACTATCTTTGTCCACCAAAAGCGTTGCGTCTGACTAACAGATCCATAGCAGCTAGGATATCCATAGCATAATCAGAAACCCTTTTGGCGAAATAGGTCATTCCAGCACACTTTCCCCAAATAGGAAGGTGTCGTTTAGCCAGTTCTCTTAGTGGTTGGGTGTAGCTAAAGCTCTGAAATGGAGAAGCCGTCCGGGAACGGGCAAAAAATTGAGCAAACAAATTTGAGGGAGGCGTGCGATGTCTTATAATTGGGACCACTTTATATTGTGCCTTCAAAAGTGCTGAAGAAGCATTTTGGCAATGTTCTTTTGCGGGAGAAATTTGACGAGGACCTGCTGAGTAAAGGGCTGGAAGGATTGGGGCTCACAGGATCCTGAACGAAAGCGTTGCTAGTACTATGGTCGTGATAGTGCGGATACCATTGGTCGTTGGGCAGAAGATTTTCAACTGTGCGATAGTATTGAAGTCCGGCCACATTCTCAGCTTCGGATCCATAACTATTTTGCCTATTTACAGAGAGTTTTATGAAGACTGCTGGTTTTTGTCCGGCACAGATGCCCCCTCCAATACTATCGAGTTGTCAAACCAGGGAGTCCCCTTTGGTACTGAAATCATCTTTGGATTGCGAGAAATTGAATCAGCTATCATCGGTGTTGAGATTTATGAAGACCTGCGCGTACCGCTGGTCCCCATGAATACCCGGCGCTAGCAGGGGCAAC
>CAZXAJ010000037.1:4984-19342 GCA_964638975.1 uncultured Dehalococcoidales bacterium | reverse complement strand
GAGCGAAGGCGATATTGCTTTGATTTATCGTCATAACCCTGGAATCCCAGGTCTACCTCAGCAAGTAAGTTAGCTGTAGGCGCCAGAAACCTGCCTTTAGGCAGAGCGAGTTTTATGTAGCCAGCTTGGTAATCTCTCATCCCTCACTTAACACTTTGAGGACCTCTGCCATAGAAGCAGCATCTCGCTGTCGCCCTTGTATGCGATCAGTGAGCACAAATGGAGATGGCTCCTTTCCAGAAACCAGGATGGCCCACCTATAATTAGATTCTTCCCGACCACCGAAGTCAAGCTCCGCTTCGTGTCCGGCGCCACGAAGCGATTCAGCCAGAGTAAAGCAGGTTTTTACTATTTCGGGAGTTAATTCCTCGCCCTTAACCAAAATTCCAGATTCGCCCCTTTTCTCTTTCTCCAGCGGAAGCAATTCCATTATAGGGTCAACATATAGGGCAAACCCGCAGGCGGGGATGTCCTCTCCATTCATAAGGGGCACAAGGTTATCATATCTTCCTCCGCCACCTATTGTTTCCCCAGCAGCCAGGAAGTGAAAACAGGTTCCAGTATAATACTCAAAGCCCTGTATAGCTGTGATATCAATTTCATAGCTGCAACTCAAGTTATCTAGCAGAGCGGCAATGTTTGTGAAGTCCTCCAGACTGGACTTGAAGTCCTGCGAAGCTTTGGGGAATGAAGCTCTTACATTGTGTAGAAAGCTGCTTGATTTTCCCTTGGGACCCAGGAGCGAAGCTATAAGCCTGTCGATTTCGGGGCTAGCAGGTCTCGCCCTCGTCAGTGCTTGCCAGTCTCCTTCTAAAATGCGGCTTGTCATCTTAGCTTCCTCTCTGGGGCTAAGCTTAAACTCTTTGATCAATGCCTTCACCAGACCGGCATGGGATAGTTGCAGCCTGATGTTGCTGAGACCGAGGTTCTGGATAACCTCTTCAGCCAGCAGAATTATCTCCACATCCGGGGCAAATTTAGTACCGCCGAAAAATTCAGCACCACATTGCCACCGTTCCCTATTCTCTCTCCCTGTTCCCTCAAAAGCGAAAATATTAGTCACATAAAAGAGCCTGGTTAATTCTTGTCCCTTTAGACTGTCGATATAGAGTCTGGCTACAGGAATAGTACCGTCTGGCCTCAGGACAACTCGCTCACCACTCCAGCCATCCCAATCGAGAAAAGAATATACCTTGCTTAACATGCTCGGTGTGAGCGTTCCCGTAGCTGTAAACAAGTGGAGGTATTCTAAGGTTGGCGTTCTCACCTCCTGGTAGCCCCAGTCACGACAACAAGTTCGAAAGGCATCTTCAATACGGCGAAAACGTAACATGTCCTCGGGGAGCAGGTCTTGCATCCCTTTACATTTTTGGTTTTTCATCCTTAGCCTATTCTACACTAAGCTATGTCTAGCTTCAATGATGAATCTGAGAAAGTTTGTTGCTTTTAATTGCCTAGTTTATAATTAACCTGGGGTTAATGCTAGATGCTGAGAATCGGGCTTAGGCTTTTCTTCTTTGCCTTACTTGTGCTTCCAATAGCCGCAGGTTTAGGAGGCGGCCTAATCGATGCCGCGAGCCCCACTGTTGAAGTCCTTAATGTGGAAGGCACTATCGTGCCTGTGATAGCTAACTACATTGACCGGGGTATCAGCCAGGCTGAAGACGAGAATGCTGCCGTCTGCATAATTGAGCTGAATACCCCCGGTGGGCTTCTTGATTCAACTGAGGAGATAGTTCGGAGGATTATGAATGCCGACGTACCCATCGTGGTTTACGTCTCGCCTAAAGGTGCCTGGGCTGCTTCAGCGGGAACCTTCATTACTCTGTCCGCTCATATAGCGGCTATGACACCGGGCACGACCATTGGTGCTGCCCATCCTGTAGCTGCGGGAGGAGAAGAAATACCAGAGGACCAGATGAAAAAAATAGTCGAGTTCTCGGCTAAGTGGATGAGGACTATAGCTGAGGAGCGTGGCCGTAACATGGAAGAAGCTGAGCTGGCAGTTACGGAAAGCAAGTCATTCACCGACGTTGATGCATTGGAATATAACCTTATCGACCTTCGAGCAGATAATTTGGGAAGCCTTGTTTCCCAAATCAATGGCTGGAAAGTTACTTTAGCTAATGGCCAGGAAGTTACTATTAATACCGCGGACTATGATACGACTAGGAACGAAATGAATGCCGTTGAGAAGTTTCTGCAAACCATCAGTGATCCCAACATTGCCTATATCCTCTTTACCTTGGCTACTATAGGGTTAATTACTGAGATTTCCAACCCGGGAATGGTTTTTCCGGGGGTGGTTGGTGGCATCAGCTTATTCCTGGCGTTTTACTCCTTGGGTGTGCTTAATGCTTACTGGGGGGGCATAGCGCTTATTTTACTTGCCGTGGGACTTTTTATTGCCGAGTACTTCACCACTAGTTTTGGGTTATTGACTGCCGGAGGTGTGGCTGCACTGGTCATGGGCTCGTTGATATTGTTCAGCCATACCCCAGGGATAGAGGTAAACAGGGGACTAATTGCTGGGGTTACGGTAGGCATCACCGCTTTCGCTATCTTTGTCGTCGGCGCTATTATTCGCGGACAAAGGCGACGCAAGGTTACTGGAGCCGAGGGAATGATAGGGAAAAGAGCCATAGCCAAAACACCGCTCGACCCTACCGGCACAGTTCTTGCCCAGGGAGAGTTATGGACGGCGGCATCGGAAGGCGGCAGAGTGGCACCCGGTGAAGAGGTAATAATAACCAAAGTGGAAGAGTTGAAATTATGGGTGGCAAAGAAATCGAAAGAATAGGAGGATAGCATTATGGAAATAACAGGTCCAATTATCGTAGCCATAGTCTTTGCCGTCGCCTTTGTCGGTTTCATTGTTTATGCTATCGTAAAAGGCCAAAGGCGAAAGCTCTCCGCTGGTGTAGAAGAGATGGTGGGGAAGGAAGCTGTGGTGCAAACAACCATCGACCCCAAGGGCACGGTTTTGATTGAGGGAGAGTTGTGGACAGCCATAGCTGAAGGTAGTAAAATAGAACCTGGAGAGGAGGTGATGATAACCAAAGTAGAGGGATTGAAGTTGTGGGTGACAAAAAAAACTAAAGAGGAGGGAAAATGAGCTGGTTTTTTTATTTTCTTATTGCAGTGGTTGTAATAATACTTCTGTCTGCAGCCATCAAGATCGTTCAAGAGTATGAAAGGGGAGGCGTTTTTCGACTAGGTAGATTTGTAGGCCTTAGAGGACCGGGTCTGGTCTTGATTATACCGTTCATTGAGCGCATCAGGAAAATTGACCTTCGGGTAATCACCATGGACGTTCCACAGCAAGAATGCATCACTTTGGACAATGTTACTGTCAGAGTTGACGCTGTAATTTACTTTCGGGTAGTTGAGGCCGCGGATGCTATTCTTAAGGTGCTCGACTATATCAAGGCAACCTCGCTGCTTGCTGCTACTACCTTGAGAAATGTTGTGGGGCAATCCGAATTAGATGAGTTATTGGCTCATCGGGATAGGCTTAATGAAAAGATACAAGGGGTGGTTGATGAAGGCACTAATCCCTGGGGGATAAAGGTGAGCATGGTGGAGGTTAAGGATGTGGAATTGCCGCAATCAATGCAGAGGGCTATGGCAGCCCAAGCTGAAGCTGAGCGAGACAGGAGAGCCAAGGTGGTTCATGCCGAGGGTGAATACCAGGCGGCAGAAAAATTGGCTGAAGCCGCCGGCATTATGTCCACTCAGCCAGCAGCTATACAGCTTCGCTATCTGCAAGCATTGACGGGCATTGCTACAGAAAAGACTAATACCATACTGTTCCCCATACCCATAGATATAATGACTCCCTTATTGAGCAAGGCTAGCGAGGCAAAGAAAGAGAAATAAATAACATAATTTGTCTATATCGCATAGCAAATTTGGGGCCTGGAGTTTTGGGCGGTGGCTTATAGCCGTGTGGCGATGTTGAACTTGTCCTGCCAAAAGTGATACCTGGAACTGATAGGCCCCATTTTTACGGGCGCAGATTTTCTTAACTTAGGAGGCAGATATGGCGAGCAAAAGCAAGCAAGAATGGCGTGAAGCTACGTTGGCTTCGACTTTGAAGCGTGCCCCTGAACGCCAGGAAAAGTTTGAAACCGCCTCGGGCGCGGAAATCGATACTGTTTATACGCCGGAGGACCTGGCAGATTTTGACTACACTCGAGATTTGAGCTACCCCGGAGAGTATCCTTTTACCCGGGGTGTCCAGCCAAATATGTATCGGGGTAGAATATGGACAATACGCCAGTATGCTGGCTTTGGCACTGCGGAGGAGACTAACCAGAGGTACCGTTATCTCTTGGATCAAGGGCAAACCGGCCTGAGCGTAGCCTTCGACCTGCCCACACAAATTGGTTATGATTCTGACCATCCCTTATCTAGGGGGGAAGTGGGCAAGGTTGGTGTCGCCATAGACAGTCTCCGGGATATGGATGTCCTTTTCCAAGATATACCCCTGGGCAAGGTGAGCACTTCAATGACGATAAATGCCACTGCCCCGATTCTTCTTGCCATGTATATAGCTTTGGGCAAGAAGCAAGGAGTTGAGCCAACTGAATTAAACGGCACTATTCAAAATGACATACTGAAGGAGTACATTGCCCGAGGCACTCACATCTTTCCGCCTCGGCCTTCCATGAGGTTGACCACTGATATATTTGCTTATTGTGGCAAGCAAGTTCCTCGCTGGAATACCATCAGCATCAGTGGTTACCATATACGGGAAGCAGGTTCCACTGCGGCTCAAGAAATTGGCTTCACGCTGGCTAATGGTATTGCCTATGTCCAGGCAGCTATCGATACCGGGCTTGATGTAGATACATTCGCTCCCAGACTGTCATTCTTCTTCAATAGCCATCTCAACTTTTTTGAGGAGATTGCCAAATTCAGGGCGGCACGACGCCTCTGGGCGAGGATTATGAGAGAGAGGTTTGGCGCTGAAGATTCACGTTCCTGGATGCTTCGCTTCCATACTCAAACTGCTGGATGTAGTCTCACTGCGCCCCAGCCACATAACAATATTGTCAGGACAGCCATAGAAGCTTTGGCAGCCACTTTAGGAGGTACTCAATCGCTGCATACTAACTCTTTCGATGAAGCTTATGCTCCACCTTCTGAAGAAGCAGTGACCATAGCTGTGCGGACTCAGCAAATACTGGGTTATGAAAATGGTGTTGCCGATGTTGTCGACCCCCTTGGTGGCTCTTACTATATAGAACATCTTACCGACAGCTTGGAAAAGCAAGCACAGGAGTATATCGGCAAAATCGATGGCTTTGGTGGTGCTGTAGCTGCTATAGAGCAAGGATATCAGCAGAAGGAAATCCAGGACTCTTCTTACCGTTACCAAAAGGAAATTGAAAGCAGTAAACGTACCGTGGTAGGGGTAAACAAGTTCGTCTCTCCTTATCCTAAAATAGCGGGCCTGCTCCGGGTCAAACCGGAAGTAGAAAAGAGACAGAAGGAAAGGACTGCCCAGGTCAGGAAAGAGAGGGACAACGGTAGGGTCAACCAGGCGCTTAAGCGATTGGAAGATGTCGCTCGAAGCACGGATAATACCATGCCTGCCTTTCTTGAATGTGTAGAAGCTTACGCCACTTTGGGTGAGATGTGTGACATGCTTCGCAATGTTTTTGGTACACAGAAAGAATTTCTGGTTTTCTGAGAGCCAGCGCGTTAGGATTTATGTAAGAGGGATGGATTTATGCCTCACACCAAATATTGTGCTGTGGAACGCTATGCCCGGGACCGAAGGGTAGCCGAGGTCTGTCGAGGAAGTTAGGAGATGCAATGGTGGACAATCGGCCGCTAAATATTAAGTGCAAAGTAAAGGAGGGAAAATGGCCCAAAGAGTTGACCACATCGGTATTTTAGTTGGCAACCTCGATGAGGCAATAAAGCTTTATGAGGGTTGTTTTGGCGCTGAGGTTGACAAGATTGAGACCGTCCCGGAACAGGGGGTAAAGGCAGCCGTCCTTTCCTTAGGGCAGGGTGCCAAGCTGGAGCTTTTGGAACCACTTCCCGACAGCAATATGGCTAAAGTCTTGGAGAAAAGAGGAGAGGGCCTTCACCATATAACATTTGAGGTTGCCGATGTTGAGCAGGAGCTTAGCCGCCTATCTGAAAAGGGGGTGGAATTAATCGATAAGAAGTCGCGCCGTGGCTTGGAAGGTATGGTGGCTTTTATTCACCCCAAATCGGTCAGAGGGGTGCTTGTTGAGCTTTGTCAGAAAATCTAGAAAAGTTACCCCTGAAAAACTTCGTTTTTCAAGGGTAGAAGGAAAGGATCAAGCTATGACCAAAGATAAGATTCGTGTTCTGGTGGCCAAGCCTGGTTTGGATGGGCATGACCGGGGTGCTAAAGTCGTAGCTAGGGCTTTGCGGGATGCCGGCATGGAAGTAATCTATACCGGTATCCGACAAACTCCCGAAATGATCATTGAGGCAGCTATCCAGGAGGATGTAGATGTTGTCGGGTTGAGCATCCTATCTGGGGCTCACTTAGAGCTCTTCCCCCCGGTCACGGAAGGATTAAGAGAAAAAGGAAGAGGCGATGCCCTGGTTATCGCTGGTGGCATCATACCCGAGGATGATATTTCAACCTTACAACAAATGGGCATAAAGGCTGTTTTCGGTCCAGGCACTCCGACAGAGGATATTATCAGCTTTATCCAGAAGGAAGTGACCGCCAAATAGAAGGTCTCTCAGGACTTATTCTGGGCGACGCCAATAAGTCCCGTGAGATTTTCGACTCCTTTGTCCTGCATAAAATGCTCTATCCCATCCAGTATGGTGAGACAGATATCGGGACTAGTTAGACTGGCTGTGCCAATCTGCACGGCAGTAGCTCCAGCCATAATAAACTCCAGGGCATCCTCGGCAAAACTAATGCCGCCACAACCTATCAGTGGAATATGGGTTACCTTAGCTGCCTCGAATACCATATAGAGAGCTATAGGCTTGATAGCAGGACCAGAAAGCCCGCCTATAATATTCCCTAAACAAGGCTTTCTCTGGTCTATATCGATTGCCATGCCCTTTAGCGTGTTGATTAAAGATATGGCATCGGCTCCAGCTTCTTCCACAGCTAAAGCGATTTCCTTAATATCGGTAACATTGGGGCTCAACTTAACAATAACTGGCAGGCTGGTGGCAGATTTAACCGCTGAAGTTACCTGGGTGGCAAGCCTGGGGTCTACACCAAATTCTATCCCTCCTGCTGAAACATTGGGGCAGCTGATGTTTAGCTCGATGCCGCTTATACCAGGCACGCCTTCCAGCTTGGTCGTCACCGCCACATATTCGTCTATTGTTTCTCCCGCAATATTAACTATAATCGGGACCTGCCAGCTTGCCCATACAGGCGCTTTTTCTCTAATCAGGGCGTCAAGTCCGATATTTTCCAGGCCTACGGAATTGAGCAGACCCCTAGTAGTTTCCACCAGGCGCGGTTGAGCATTGCCTTCCTTGGGCATAAGGGTAGTCCCTTTGCAAACAATAGCGCCCAACTTTTGTATGTCAGTCAGCTCGCTGTACTCTGTGCCATAACCAGCTATACCGGAGGCCATCATCACAGGATTGGACAGGATTAGACCCTTAGGGTGCTTGGGAGCTAATTGAACACGGAGCTTTGATAAATTTTCCATGTTTAGACTCTATCATTTTAACAAATTGATATGCCTCATACTATTCGCTGTGCTAAAATTTCCATTGATGCAAGGGGTGTATTATCTCATCCGCCCTATGACGAATGAGGATATTCCCCGGGTAGCCCAAATCGATAGAGAGGCTTTCCCCGGGGAGTGGTTGTTTCGCTCTCAAACGTCATACAAGCGGGATCTTGAAAATCCATCTGTTCGCTATGTGGTAGCTAGTATGAAGAAGGGCGTGTCAGAATCCTGGGGACAAGAGGCGCGAAAACGACCCTGGTTCAAACGGCTCTTTAGCTACGGTCGTTATCGCAACACATCGGAAAACGTAATTGGCTTTACTGGCTTCTGGCTAATCATGCGAGAGGCGCATATCATTGCTATTGGGGTAAGAGATAGTTATCGTCGGCTTGGCATAGGCGAATCTTTGCTCATCTCAACCATTGACCTAGCCACGATATTGAATGCCGATATAGTCACTTTGGAAGTGCGTGCTTCCAATGAAATAGCTCAGGCACTTTATAGGAAATATGGGTTCCAGGTAACGGGGAGGCGCGCGAGGTATTATTCAAGCGATGGAGAGGATGCTATAATCATGAGCACAGATAGTATTACCTCTATCTTATTTCAAGCGTCTTTTCAGCAGTTGAAAAGAGATCATGCCCAAAGACACCGCGAGATTATTACCCAAGTCCGCTAACTATATTTATTGAGAATGGCCTTGAAGGAATCTATAACAAACCCTAGTTGCTCCCTATCTGCCGCAAATGTGGAGAGCTTGAAGGACTTTGTCATGCCTGGCTGTAGCCCCCAGATGCCTCTTTCTTTTAGCTCTTTATACAGGAAATAGCCCTTCTCTCGAACGCGCTGGGAGATATCGTAGAGCGCAGGGCTATCAAAGTGTAGCAAGTCATGCCTGTGGGGTTTTTCCCCTAATTGCTTAAAACCCAGTTCTTCAAGCTCAGCGGAAAACCACTGTGCTTTAGATACCTGTTCGTCCCAATGGTTTACTCTTTCCTTCACATAGGGAAAGGAAGCCATGAGTGTTATTAGGGGAACCCCCCTTATAGTACAGCCAAGGAGTTCAATCTCTTTATTGCCATATGTACCGGATTTTTTCAATACAGTCTCTTCCCATTTCTTCTTCATCCCCAATACCCCAGCAGGTCCGGTAGAGGCCATGCTTTTGTGCCCACTGCCGATAACGAAATCAGCCCCTATCTCCTCCATGCTTACGGGCATCCTGCCCACAGAATATGCCCCGTTAAGTATATAAGGGATGTCATATTCCTGGGCAATTTCTCCCAGCCTTCTGGCATCGGGAAGATTCCCATAATTGCCATCGGGGTAGGTTAATAGAATTAGTTTAGGAGCCTTCTCTTTTATAAATGCTGCGTATTCGTTAACATCGACCTTAAATTCTGGATGCCCGGAGTGGGGTACCTCTATTACATTCAACCCCACCCTTTCAGCAGCGACGACCGTTGTATAATGTCGGGTAGCATCGACAAGAATCGAATCGCCGGGCTTGGCCATAGAGTGCATGACCATGAATTTAGCTTCTCTGGCTCCGTGGGTTACTGTGGCAACTTCACAGCCCAAAAATTGAGGTAAGAGCTCCTGCACAAACTCCCGGATGGGAGGATTGCTTACATTACACAAGCTGCCCTGGCAAAAATCACATATAGAATATCCATCCCCGAACTCTATTAAAGCCTCCCTGGCTGCGTCAGTGAGTATACCCCCCGTTTGCAGGGGCATGAGGTTTATAAGCCCCTTATGTGGCCTTTGGAGGTTAGCGAGTTTTTGTAATGATTTATTTTCTGCTGGCTTTGCCACTTTTACCTCACAGGTTGCGACTCTATGGTTACGAATATCGCACCACCGACCCCTATCTTCTTTTGCCGTCCTTCGATATGTTGTCGAACGGCTTCGGGAATCTGTAAATTAAGGTCAGAGAGATGCTTTATTGTCTTTACCTGGTAAATAAGGTTATCGTTGCTGCTTTCTATTGCTGCTGCGGCACCCATGGCTATCGCACGCATGTAGTTTATCCCCGTGTGTACTCCTGAAGGTACAACGTCACTGTAGATAGCGCCATCGGCGACGCAGATCTCGTTGAATCCCGCCGGACCGATTAGTCGCTTGCCTTCCTCCTTTTCCACAACTTTCACCTCGAGGGACTTATCTTTCCAGGCCAGAAACTCGCATGGGGCAACCTCGTCTTTGTGCTTTCGCGCAGTTTCCTCAATCGCCCTGGCTATTTTCTGCCCTCTGGCGGTCTTCGGGCTTGCTATATAGGAAATAGACTGAGCTATCTCTTCGTCGGAATACTCGACTACAGCAAATTGGGGGTATGCCAGCTTCCTCACGTCATCTATTTCATACAGAAGCATCCCCAGTCGCTCGATTCCAAAGCCTGCGTTGAACACAGGGTATTTGATGTCGAAATTCGCCAGGGCGACAGGCGAATACATTCCGATATCCGCTATCTCGAGCCAGTTGCCCTTATGAGTGTCAGAGGCCTCTTGCCCCTGCCCGGGGACGCGGCAGCTTGAACGATCCTTATGCTTGACGAAGACCTCCTGCTCCTGCCCGGGGGCATAGTACTTGGATGTGGCTATCTTGGTCTCAAATTTGACGTCTGAAAAGCCATATTGCTTCATGATATCCCTGGTCATCGCCTTTCCCGCATCAAGGGACATTTGGGGGTCCATGACCACGATGGATGCTGAGTGGTGAACTCGCAGGTGCCGGGCATCCTCTCTCTGCTCATTGCGGTATCTGGGGCCCACGGAGAACAAAGCCACTGGGAAGCTGGTCTTGTCCTGTAATGCCGCTAAGGTATGAAACCAGGTGGCCGTCATATGACTCCGTAGAGTCCTGTCGGAAGGCAATGGCTGTAGTTTTTTAAATTCGGGGAACACCTTGTCCAGGAGCTCGGTGGCCTGGTAATCGGTGATACCCAGTCCGGCAATAAGCTCCTCGATGAGATTATCCGCCTCAATTTCCCCCTTTTTATAATTTCTCAAAATGGTCTGCAGTTTTTCAACGTCGATTTCCTCTGCTATCTTCTTTATTTGGGCTATTCTTTTGTCGCTCAGCCCTATGTCAGGGCGGGGCAATTCAGCCAGATAAAAAGCCCTGTCGAGAATAACTCGGGCTTCCGGTCCATACTGCTTGACTACATCGCTGTCGGGCAAGATTGTTAGATTCTCAACCTCGTCAAAGCCCGAATTTAGCAAAATCTCGCGGGATTTCTGAATTAATTCGCGTACAAGATGAGGTCTGCCTTTCTTTCCCAGAGAGATTTCAGTGCCGGTAGGGATAAGCTTTGCCGTGGCTACCCAGGCCTGGGTGAAGTTGTCTTTTGCACTGGACTTTATTTCGCTCAAATCAAAAGATGCCATGGTCTAAAGTATACCTCAAAGAGCTTGTTTTCTTCTACGAAATCGGGATTATCAGCTTCTTTTAAGGGCTAATTCCTGACTCGCTGATAACCTTCAGCAAGTATTGCTTCAGCATGTTCAGCGCTGCTTCAGCAGCGTCTCGCTTGTTTCCCTGGCGATTTCCCGGAAAGACATGTTTTTGACTCAAGCTCTCACTCTCGGCTGCCAGGCCAAGGTAGAACAAGCCCACCGGTTTCTCAGGGGTGGCACCCGAGGGACCGGCAATCCCGGTATCAGAGACACATATGTCCACATCCAGGACTTTTCTGCCGCCTTGAGCCATTTCCAGAGCTGTTTGCCCGCTCACGGCTCCATAATTTTCGATGGTCACCTTTTTTACCCCCAGCAAGGCGGTCTTTACTTCGTTGCTGTAAGCCACTACAGAGCCCTTGAAGTAATCCGAGCTACCGGGGACATTAGTTATCCTGTCAGCTATCCTGCCGCCAGTAGCTGACTCAACAGCGCCGATGGTCAACAACTTTCCTGTTTCGGCCTGGTATTCTCTTATCAGCCGGGCAATTTCTGCTTCCAGTTCCGCCATTATTCGTTAATTTTAACAGGTTTCGGTATATAATTAGCCACAGAATTTTCTGCATTCCTCTCCCATCAAGGGGGAGAGCCTCTATAAGAACTTATGCATGATACTATAAATCCAGAGATGGCTGAGTTAACTGACACGATCACCTTCCTGGGCACTGCCGGTGCCAGGTTTGTGGTGACCCGCCAGTTTCTGGCTTCGGGGGGCGCCTGGCTTAGTCTGGGCGATACTCAAATACTGCTTGACCCCGGTCCTGGCTCCCTGGTCCAGGCCGCCAAGAGAAAACTCGACCCCACTAAACTGGAGGCTATTATTTTGTCCCACAGACATTTAGACCACAGTGGGGATATTAACATTATGATTGAAGCTATGACCGACGGAGGGACAAAGAAGCGCGGCATGGTCTTTGTTCCCGCCGATGCCCTGACTGAAGACCCCGTTATCTTTTCTTATCTGCAGTCTTATCCCCAAGATATACAAGTCCTGACTGAAGGTGGGTCTTATATGATTAACGACGTTTCTCTCAAGACCCCCATCAGGCATAAGCATCCCGTAGAAACTTACGGCTTCATCTTCAAAACGCCCCGGCATACCTTCTCCTGGATAATCGATACCAAATATTTTGAGGATTTGGCCAGCCACTATGAAGGTGATTTGCTGATTATCAATGTAGTGCGCCTGAAGCCGGGAGCTCCTATCGACCATCTATCTCTCCCGGAGGCAAAGAGCATAATCGAGGAACTAAGGCCCAGGATAGCCATACTTACTCATTTTGGCATGACCATGTGGCGAGCTAAACCCTGGGAGCTGGCCAGGAGACTGAGCGAGGAGACTGGAATCTCGGTCATCGCCGCCAGAGATGGCATGAAGTTCGACCTGGCACAATTAAAATGAGAGCCTCCTGGCAACGACATATTTTCCCAGAGGGTCGCCCCTTAAGTATCGTCTGCGCTGGAACGTTTCACTTCCGTGTTCGGGATGGGAACGGGTGGTTCCACTCCGCTAACGTCACCAAAAAGCTCTCGCGGTAGTATAGCGTATTCTGGGAAAAGTGTGCAACTTGTGGTTGTCTGGCTAGCTGATTCGGGGCATTGCTGTGATATAATAGTTTTTGACTTTTCTTAGAGAGGAGATTTTTATCATGGATTGGGGTATGGAAAACCGTTTGTCACAATTGATTCAAGCGGATGGTCGCTGTCTATTCCTGCCCGTGGACCATGGCTATTTCCAGGGGCCTACTCATAAATTGGAGAACCCACGTAAGACTATCGAGCCCCTTCTCCCCTATGCCGATGCGATTTTCCTTACCAGGGGAGTTTTAAGGTCATCGGTAGACCCTGACAAGGCGAAGCCGATTATCCTTAGAGTATCTGGCGGCACCAGCATAGTGGGAAAAGACCTGGCCTACGAGGGGATTACTACCTCTATGGAAGAAGCCATCCGACTCAATGTGTGTGCAGTAGGTATCTCCATCTTCGTGGGGACTGATTATGAGCACGATTCGTTGCTAAATCTGGCCAGGCTTGTTGATGAAGGAGAGAAGTACGGCATCCCTGTGATGGCAGTTACCGCTGTGGGCCGGGAACTTAAGAAGCGCGATGCCCGCTATCTTGCTCTGTCCAGTCGTATTGCTGCTGAGCTAGGCGCTCGCGTGGTAAAGACCTATTATTGTGAAAAATTCGAGAGGGTTACACGGGGCTGCCCCGTTCCAGTAGTCATTGCTGGTGGACCCAAGGTAGATACAGAATATGAAGTACTGCAATTTGTTCATGATGGCATCCAGCAAGGCGCCATAGGCGTGAATCTGGGTAGAAATATCTGGCAAACTGCACACCCCGTGGCCATGATCAGGGCCATCCGTGCCATTATCCATGAGAATGCCTCTCCCGAGCAGGCTCAGGAATTATACGATAGCGTAAAAAGCAAGAAACAATAATAACAGGGGGGCTTTGGGCGGACTTCGAGTTCGTTTGTTTGACTACTAGCTTAAATTCGCCTGCCTCTTATTGTGCCCTTGACAGTGAGAGGTGTGCACGATTCAGTATATAGTGGGGAGGTGATGCCTATGGGAAAATAAAGCAGCTTCTTCGCCTGCGGGCGGTGGGGAGGCTGGTCTTATTTTTGCTGCCCGTAATCTGAATGGGGGGGTGATTAAATTGAAAAAGTTGAATGCGGCTGCTATTTTGATGTGCATTATGGCAGGATATGCTGTGTTTGAAGCCATAGGGTCACTTGCGATGACCGAGGGATTCATTCAAACTTGGGCGGAGATGATGGGAACAACTGCCGGGGAGTCAGCAGTCTTGACCATGGCAGTCCAGTTCTTTGGAGCCTATCACTTTATTGCTTGGGCATTGTTGGCGGTGGTTGCCGTGATTCCACTCAGGAGAGCGGAGAGATGGGCCTGGATTACAATCCTAGTTTCGGGTGGAATTGGTTGGGGCTTTGGCATCGCTCTCTGGTTTCCCTATGCTCCTTTCATGTATGTTTTCTTGGCGATGTGGGCGGCGGCGTTGGCGCTATCTGCAAAGCCATGCCTCGCAAAGACCGGCTAAAACCAGTCAGGCGGAACGGCGGCAAAAAAAGAAGGAGGTGATAAATTATGGAAATATTGACTTGGAAGATAAGGATTTCAGTGCTGTAGAACGCCAAGAGCAAGAGAGATGCTAACCCATGTCAGCAGAAGAAA
>CAZXAJ010000037.1:0-4884 GCA_964638975.1 uncultured Dehalococcoidales bacterium | reverse complement strand
AGTGCTGTAGAACGCCAAGAGCAAGAGAGATGCTAACCCATGTCAGCAGAAGAAAATAAGGCCGTGGTGCGCCGTCTCGTCGAGGACTTGGTCAACAAGGGGGACCTGTCCGTGGTCGACGAGATTTTCGCCACCGATTTCGTCAATCATAGTCCCGCCACCGGAACAACGTCGGATCGGGAGGGCATCAAACAATACATCACCATGGTGCGCAGCGCTTTCCCCGATTACCATAATATTATTGAGGACTTGATCGCCGAGGGGGACAGGGTTGTGGCCTGCGTCATTTGTCGTGGCACACACAGAGCTGAGTTCATGGGGATTGCCCCTACCGGCAAGTCGGTGGCGTTTTCAGCGGTCAGCATATTCCGTTTCGCCGGTGGCAGGGTGGTAGAGCGTTGGAACAACACTGATGACCTGGGTTTGTTGCAACAGCTTGGCGTTGTGCCGGTGCCCGAGCAGTAGGAAACTCGTTTGGCGAAATGGCGCGCCCGAAGTTAGATTAGAAAAGAGGTGTGTAAAATGAAATATCTCGTAACCATGGAAATGATGGAGCCTGTTCTTTCAGCTATTCTAGCCTCCCCTCAGCAAACTGTCCAGCATATAGAACAAGTGCTCAAACAACATGAGGCTTTAACGAAGCTGGAGGCGGAGAAGCAAATCTTGGCTGTAGGTGGGCCAGTTGGAATGAAGGCCGATGTGTTTATCGTGGATGCAGCATCCGAGGAAGAGTTAAATGAGTTACTGATGGGCCTTCCCAACTTCGCCAAAATGAACGTAGATATAACTCCTCTTCTGGACTTCGAGGTTGCGGATGCCAAGATTCGTCAAAACCTTGAGCGTCTCAAGGCAGCCCTGAAGTAACGGATGCTGTCTTGGTAGTATAGGAGCTGCAATGCCCAACATTGGAAGGCAAACGGGCGCAACAAATCGTCTGCCTCCTTACCTTATCTGTAAAGGGGATGGCAAGCAAGAGGTGATGCCTATGTAAAAACTAGGGCAGCTTCTTCGCAAGGTCCGAAAACATTAGCCGAAATGGCGACAGAAAAGAAAGGGGTGATAAATCATGGAAATCTTGACTTGGAAGATAAGGATTTCAGTGCTGTGGATTTTCATGGCGGTGGCTATGTCGGCTCACTCTGTGTTGTACTTTATGGGGCCGGGTGCCATAGGGGAGATAGAGGGGATGCATATGGGCGCAGGGATGCTTTTCTTTATGGCTATTTTCTGGTGGGTTCCATTGGTGATGTCTGTCCTTTCCCTGATTTTGAAGGACTCGGCAAACCGCTGGGCAAACTTTGTTCTGGGCATAGTATTTACAATTCTTAACATCGTTCATTTAATAACCGAGCAGTTGGCGCAGCCCTCTGCTCACCAGATATTGATTATTGGTTCAACAATTGTGGTTACAGGACTAATCGCCTGGTTCGCCTGGAGGTGGCCTAAATAACAAACGTGAGTCTTTATTAATGAATAGTTGCAGGTTCAGCAAACAGGATAATATACTCTAACAAGGGCTCCGTACTTTCCAAGGCCTGGGAGCGTGGGGAAGATCGCTCCCCTGCGGAGAGGAAAGTTTAAGGCGATGAAATGGGTTTCTATCGTGGATTGTGAAAATAGCATGGATGAGCTAAACGGATTGAGATGCGCATTGGCCTGATTTCGGACACTCATATTCCAAACGATGCGGAGGAAATTCCCCCTCAAGCAAAAGAGCTTTTCAAAGGTGCAGACCTTATCTTGCACGCTGGAGATATTTACTCATCTTCGGTGCTGGATGAATTGGAGGGAATAGCTCCGGTGCTTGCAGCCAGAGGTGATGATGACACGGCCTTGGTGAATGGGCGAGTGAAGGAAAAACACGTCTTGACCTTTGAAGGCTTCTCTCTCTGGCTTATTCATATTTTCCCTTATTTTTCATTACGCTCCTTACAATCTTACTCCTATGCTTCCTCACGTGCATTGCACTCTTTTTTATATGGTTCTTCGGCTTCATCTGACCAAGGGTTAGAAAGGGCCTTAAGTGAAATAGTAGAATGTGAAGATGTTCCCGATATACTAGTTTTTGGTGACACCCACAGAGCTTCATTGCATAGAGTTGAAGGATTCCTTTTCGTAAATCCCGGTAGTGCCACCCTTCCCGATTACAGGCATGTGCTAGGGACTGTTGCAATCCTCACTATTTCCCCTGGAAAGGCTGAGGCAGATATTATTCAGCTATAAAGTAATCCTGGCAGTTTTCTATGGAGTTAAAGCGCTAATCTGGGATGAGGAATTGCCATGCGCATTGCCATGTATTACAGTATTAAGGGTGTGCAGCTGGGGGAGATGCCCAGCCGCAGATTGGCACTTGCGGGCTAGTTATAAGGTAAATGGATTGAGATGCGTATTGGCCTGATTTCGGACACTCATATTCCATATGATGCGGAAGAGATTCCCCCTAAGGTAAAAGAGCTTTTCAAGGGTGTAGACCTTATTTTGCACGCTGGGGATATCTACTCAGCTTCGGTGCTGGATGAATTGGAGGAAATAGCTCCGGTGCTTGCAGCCAGGGGCGATGATGACACGGCCTTGGTGAACGGTCGAGTGAAGGAAAAACACGTCTTAGACTTTGAAGGCTTCTCTCTCTGGCTTATTCATGTCTTCCCCTATTTTTCCTCAACCTACTTGCGCTCTTTCCTATATCGTTCTCCGGCTTCCTCTGATCAAGAGCTAGAAGAGGCCTTAGGTGAGATAGTAGAGCGCGAAGATGTACCCGATATACTAGTTTTTGGGGATACCCACAAAGCTCTGTTGCGTAGAGTTAAAGGATGCCTTTTCATAAACCCCGGTAGCGCCACCTTTCCCGACTATAGGCGAATTTTAGGGACTGTAGCAATCCTCAATATTTCCGACGGAGAAGCTGAGGCAGATATTATTCAGCTATGAAGGAGTTCTTTAGCTTTTTGCGGAGTTGAAACCGAAGCCTGCGAGGAGAAATCGCCATGCGTGTTGCCATGTATTACAGCAACCAGGACCTGCGGTTAGAGGAGATGCCCACGCCGCAGATTGGCCCTGGCGAGCTACTGATGAGGGTAGAGGCCAGCGGCATCTGTGGCACCGATTTGCTGGAATGGTATCGCCTCCATAAAGCGCCGTTGGTCTTGGGCCATGAAGTCGCCGGCGTGGTTGTCGCTGTGGGGGAGGGGGTAGAGGGGTATAAAGAAGGTGACCGTATCTCTGCGGCCCATCATGTTCCCTGTAACACCTGCCATTACTGTCTTAGTGGACACCACACCGTTTGCGATACCCTGCGCCAGACGAATTTCGAGCCTGGTGGCTTTGCCGAGTATCTGCGGCTGCCGCGTATCAATGTGGAGCGCGGAATATTTCCGTTGCCTGACGAGCTATCTTTCGAGGAGGCAACATTTATTGAACCAGTGGCTTGTGTCCTGCGCGGGCAAAGACTGGCCCATCTCCAGCCGGGGTGCACTGTTCTTGTTATCGGCAGCGGCGTTGCCGGGCTGCTCCATATACAACTGGCTCGGGACTCGGGGGCGGGTCGCATTATAGCAACGGATATTGTTGATTATCGCCTGGAGGCAGCGCGAAGATTTGGAGCCGACGTTGCCATTCAGGCCAAAGAATATACACCAGCCTACCTACGCCAGTTAGCCGATGGTCGTCTCGCTGACCTTGTAGTGCTATGCAGCGGGGCGATATCAGCTATAGCTCAGGCATTGGAGTCCGTGGAGCGGGGAGGCACCGTTCTCTTCTTTGCCCCCACAGAGCCCGGTGTTAGCATTCCGATATCGGTGAATGACCTCTTCTGGCGCAATGAGATAACGCTGACCAGCTCTTATGGTGGCAGCCCGGGCGATTATGCCGCGGCGCTGGAACTGATACGGGCTGGCAAAATACGAGTGCGGGGGATGATTACCCATCGGCTGGGGCTGGCAGAAACAGGCCTGGGATTCCAGCTGGTGGCCCAGGCCCAGGACTCCCTGAAAGTGATTATCGAGCCGCAGAGGTAGATAGAGGCTGTTTCCCAAGCGAGTGTCAGGGGACCATATCCCCCCAGGGATACCCGTAAGCCAGCCAGAGCCGCCACATCTTTGTGGATGACTGTGTGCCTGGCTCGCAGGGCCGATTCGAGTTGCCAAACGACCAAGAGCAAGATATCAAGATATATTGACTGGCAGTGGCTATGGATTTAGAATAGGCTCAGTATAAGGATAGGCAAAGTAAGGAGGTTTATAATTATGCCAGCAACATGTGGTTTAGCCTGCGAGGTATGTGGATTTCCTGACAGGGGACTGTGCCCTATAGACCGTTGTGTACCGGGAACTGACCCGAGGGCTCCGGAGAAGCTGGAGAGATTTACGCAGGCAATGGGACATCCTTGCGCCATACTTGAGTGCGCAATCAAGAACAACGTTGATTACTGTTTCAGGTGTGATAAATTCCCCTGTGAGATTCACTATCAACAGGAGCTTTATAGTCATAAGCTGCTTGATATGATTAAGGGTATGCTACAAAAATAGTAAGTCTGATAGTAGTCTCTGATTAACTTCCCGCCTTAATCTTCGGTCGTGGACCCAGTGCACTGTAAAGTGTAGATGCGTTCCGATTATATTCTGATATTCTTAACCTCACCTTATCGCCCAATGCGAAATATGATATTATCACGTTGAGGTAGAACCAGATTATGTTGTACCCATTTACCACCAGGAGTGCTGGTAATTAACATGCTAAGGCGTTTCTCATTTGTTATCTACTTAGCTATTGCATTTCTGGCGCTTTCCGCAATTACATATTTCATTCATTACCTCATTTTTCATGATATTCATCATATATTTATCTATATGGTTGGTGATCTTGCCTTTCTGCCCCTCGAGGTTCTGT
>CAZXAJ010000036.1:0-19694 GCA_964638975.1 uncultured Dehalococcoidales bacterium | reverse complement strand
CCATTCTACTGTAGCCGGAGCCATCTCCATAGTTATTCCATATACTAAATGTCAGAATTGTTGGACGGATAGTCATCAATAGGAAGCTAAGCGCTCCAAAACCACTCCTTTTCGGCACCCGTTCTCAGCCATCTTCCTCGGTATCGTCAGCGGAGGCTTGGTTGCACTCCTCTGTCAAGACCAGGAAGGTGTTCACTGGCTGTCCCAGAAAAGGATCGCGCTGCAATTCGGACAGATCACTGCATCGCCACGCTCAAGTCTACGCTTGTGATGTGCCGGGAGCTGTACGTAGCACGCCTCGCAAACTGGCCTTCTGACCCGTCTCAGCCTGGGCATATCGCTGGCTGGCCGAGTCCGTTTGTATGTTTGCCAGACCTCATCTGTCCCGTACTGCTTCTCTGCTTCTTCGTAGAGATGAGAGACCGACTCTTCGCCGGCGCATTCAGCATCGTACAGTCTGAGAAGAAGGCCCCAGCGATGCTCCTGTCGGCTCCTAACTAGAGGGTCAATCTGGCCATACAAGAGTAGGGCGGGTCGAAGCAAGGACTGTAGGTTACCAGTGCCACGGGTCTGCGCGACTAGCAGCCTTGCCCGGTCTCCGTGCTGCTCAAGCCATCGATTGAACACCGTCTGGGGATCGCTGACCACAGCTACGGCCACGCTCCGTAGTCGGCCATATTCGTCTGACTCCCCTGCAGCTTCTGCAGCGATCCCCGTTGCTAGGAGAAGAGGGCCCGCAACGCCGATATCCCTACAGGCAGACAGGGTTTCTTCGAACTTGGCGCACTTGGCCAGAAGACGTGTGAAGCTCCTCAGCAATTCCTCCTGCATCCAGTCCCTAGGATCGTCTGGTATGACGTCACGCCAGAGCAGCACGGTGGCCTCGAAAGTGCCTCGCAAGCAAAGCATGGTCTGGCGGGAAGGCGTGGATGCCCAGTCTACTGTAGAACCGACTAACGTGCGTAGGTGAGACAGTAGCAGATCAGCCATGCGACGCTGTGCTCGACTCCTACGTTTCTCATATTTGGCGAGACTCTCTTCGTATTCCTCTATCGAAGTTGGAGGGACTCCGCGTAGCCTCGTCACTAGACCGCGCAGGGCGCCCAGTGGATCCATCGCTAGGTCACCCGACACGAGCACGCCAGCCGCTGAAGCGATCTGTTTAGGCTCGCTCGAGAAAGCAAAGACCTCGATTGCATCTTGCACGTCTCTCTCACTAGGCCCTCTGCCTACTACTTGGGGCCGCCGGCTATCCGCCTCCATTGCCACTAGGTCGCGCAGCAACTGGACGAAATAGGCGTCTATGCCGCTGGCGTATTGCTCCGGATCATCGCTCTCCATGTACTCGCGCCACCGGCGAGTTCTGCGCTGGGATACCTGTGCGTCTAGATCATCTACAAAGGAGACCCACGCGCGCGCTTCCGCAACTTGGCCCCTAGCACGAGCCTCCAGAATGACCACAGAAGGCACGGTCTCAAGACGAATCCAGATGGGAGACTCTGTAACCTCATACCGTTCTCTCCCGCAAAGGAGAGTGACTTCGTCCAACCTGGACGTGGACTCCCATGTGACGGTCAATTCTCCATTGCAGCACTCGGCAGTGCTGATGCGAATCAGACGACTCCCAGCCTTCTCCTCGTCCCACCTTCGACCCGTCCCCGGCAGGTCGGCGGCGTCCTCTACCCGTTCCAATTCCATCTCGTCATCAGGGAGAAGGCCTCCAGGGAGCAGAAGGAGGAACTCCACGTTGCCACCATCATGTATTCCCTTGGCGAGACCCGCAAGCGTACAGTTTGCTGATCCCAAGGCCAGCCAGTGGTCCTCTGTTGAAGCGAACGAGTAGGCCTTGGCATGCAGACGTTTGCCAGGTGGGACTCGACGCGGAACCAGCGACGGGATTTCTGCCACAGCATCTGCCAGAGGCGTGTCGGCTCCTTCATAAGGTAGATCCAGGGTCACCTGTTCTGCGCCGACCTTCGCCCGTAGCGATGCCAGCACGCCCGAGTCCAGAAACGGTGTTACAACGCGAAGCTGCACCACATTCCCGACAATCCCTGCAACTTGGTCCAAGAGCCCTCCCTCGCCACTCCACAGGAAGTATGCTGTCGGCTCCACGTCGGCCTCATGGGGCTCAGGAATCATGGACCATACCTTCTGGAGGTAACCAGTATCGCGCGTAATAGCAGTGATTGCCCGATGCAGCCCAAGCATGGCGTGACGGTGCGAGCTGTCAACAGAGTCCAGACAAGCCGTGATCTCCAATTGATCGTTGAATCCCGCCATGGTCAGGTTGTGGGACCCGACGTAGGCCAAGTCACGATCGCCATGCAGCCAGAGCATCTTCCCATGCTGAAGGTTGGTCAAGCGAGCACAAGTGCCAAGCACGTATGCCCTGCCACATTGCTCTGAAGCTAGAGGGTCGTCCAGACTTGCCTGGTAGCCACGTTCATCGGCGAGTACCCCTATGCGTACCACGCCCATGCGAGTCAGCCTGGGGAGCACCAGCTGCTCAAAGAAGTGGAGGCTCAGCGAGTAGGTGAGGAAGAAGGCGGTGTCGAACTCACCAGGACTCGAGTCCCAGGAGAGTTCATCCAGTTGCGCAAGAAGACTTATGCCCATTGCCCATACAACTTATCCCAGCGGCGCTTCACTTCGGTGCCGAGTGCGGTGAGTGTAGAGAAGCCGTCGCGAAGAGTCACGAGCCCCAATTGCCGGGCCCATCCCATGGCGACATCGAGGCGACTGAAAGCTTCAGCTGGTCGAGGTTCCCAACCTAGGGCCTTGGTAGGTATCATCCATTGCCCGTCTTCATAGTCAACGTGAAGCGAATCCGGATTGCCGTATCGCATCTTGCGCAGGCCAATGCGCACGTGGTGGATGAGAGTCTCGAGACTAGTCTCGGCCCAAAACTCGCTGGTGCTGTCCTTCCTCGCGACGGCTGCGAGGAGTCGCGCGTACTCGGAGTTGAACGGGATAGCGCCACTGCATCGCAGAGCCTCCAAGATGCTTGCCTCGGTCGTTCTGCGGTCTTCTTCGGCCGCTAGCAACCCAGCCGCCATGAGCTGGAGGCACTCCCTGGGTCGCGGTTCTTGATACTTCTGCGTGTACCAGTCTCGAGACTGTATGTTTCTCCGTGCGTCCTGCACCAAGTCGCCGATATCTTCCTTTCCGTGATGCGAAAGATACCATTCCTGCATTAGCGTCCGCAGTTCCGCTTGGGATAAGCCAAGAGGCTTGTCATGCAGGCGATCGAACGTCTCGTTGAATATGATCGTCCAGCCGCGCTCAAAGAACGAACGTGCCGCCACCCAGCGCCAAGCCAACATGGTCTGCCGTAGAGGTTCCACCAGAGGGAGGGACAAGACATCGGGTTCCAGGATTCTTTCCATAAGATGGTGACTCCAAAGCACTTGGCCTGGGCTTACCGCCACCAGCTCCAGTAGCAGCCGCCAGGAGGCTACCCTCGCCCCTTGCCCAAAGCTACCGTCCGTAGAGAACTGCGGGGGATCCTCCGGGCTCTTGAGACCGAAAAGCAGATCAACCAGTTTCTGCTGTTCGGCCGAACCATCGGGCACGCGACACAGGCAGAAGTTGCCGGCTATGCGCACAAGGCTAGCCTTCTCAACCACTCTGGGCAGATTGCCTGTTGCCAACAACCGCCCCAACTCGCTGGACACAGGTGGTTGCCACGCTCCACCCAACGCCTGCGCCCCTTCATAGAGAGGATCCGAGCGTTGGCTCAAGTCAAACAGACCGAGCGCCCCAAGGGTTCCACGGTATATGTTATACGGCGGGTTCCTCAATTTAGTTTCTAGTGGAATCATCGTGGCTGAGACGACCCGGTCTGCATAGGTCTTGCCGATTATGCCCCGAAGGGTCTCGCCGTCCTGGTGATGGTGGAGAACGCTACACACGGCGATTAGTGCCTCCAGGCGGCGCCAGAAATCGCTTAGCGGTGTGCCCTTCGTCGCACCCTCGCCAGCTATCTGGCGCAAGTAGCGGCCGGCAGTCAGCAAAGAGACATAGCGGACATTGGTGGTCTGGGTGGTCAACCCTGGAAGCAGCTGTGCCTGCACGGCGGTGCCAGCGTCCTGGACTCCCGATGGATCCGCTCGGAGCTGGGCGGTAGGCAGTGGCTCCGTCCAACCGTGTTCAGGGATGGCGATTTCTGCACCTCCCCGTCAACTAGTCTGTCTGGAGAACCAGACGCTCACTCGTCAACGAGTGAAGGTTCCGTAGCCGTACCGTTCCCCCACGTAGCCCAACCAATCACCCCAAGCTCCCCGGCGGTCGTGCTTGCGGACCCACTCGACCCATTGCTGGTGAGTGAATGTTGCGAACCTGGCCTTGCCTTCAAATAACGGTCCCCACCCGGTAGTAAAATCATTAACCCCCGTGCTCCTCAGGCATTCAATCAGTGTCTGGTTGCGCGCGTCATAGGCGACACAGGAGACAACGAGTTCGTAGGGCCCCTTCTGGGCCAGAGCTTCGGCCAAAGCCTGCTGCCGGAAGAGTTGATAGCCGGCATTAGTTGCTGGACAGCGTTTCAGTTTGTTGAGACCTTCGGGGGTGAATTTGAGATAGTCCCAGTATTTACGATTTGTTCTGTCACCATGAGCCCATTGAAGCATGTGGCACTGGTTAACGGGTTCTTTGTATAACTTGGTTAAGTTCATGCAACGTCCGGGATCCGGGTTCCGGTAATCTTTCTTTCGGCCGGAACACGGATAGAAGGAATGCTCAACGAACTTATTCTCGGTTAGAACGATGCCTTTGCCGCCTTTCTCAAGAGTAAACATAAAGGCAACATCAGGTGAAGTCTGGTTCCTGCCGCGTTGTCCATGAGGTTCACCGAGAAGAGTCGCCGGGGCACGGGGTGGTTTTTCTGCCCATTCCAGTTCGATCTTATCGACCGTTTTGATGTTGGATGATACGTGTTGCTTCAGAAAGCCACCTATCAGTGGAAGATCGCGGCGAAAGGGGAAATATAGATTGGCGCAGAGCATCCAGGAGCTTTTAAGGTTATGAACCCCGTCATGTTTCTGCACGCTGCTGCATTCAAGGTAAGCTGGTAACGAGTCCGGTTTGCCGCTCCGAATCTCTGGCCAGAGCCCTTGTTCCCAATGCACCTTTGGTAGTATCCAGGGATACTCAATTCCGTTCTGAGTTCCATTCCCCTTAATTTTAAGGTATGCTTCCCGCCAAGCCGTTTGAAAACCGCTCATGTCGGTATTGAAGCTATGCATATTTAAAACCCCTGTCTGCTTATTAAACTGTCACCTACCAAAGTCGCCCACGCATCCTTGTACTTATTCCCCTCCTTTCGTATTAAAGACCTGGACACCACTCGCCGAGTTCCATAAACCTTGGTGAAAGTCCCTATCTCAATCGATGGTATTATCCAAACTGAGGGGAGGTTCGAAGGATCTTCAATCCTCCCGTTATAGCTGACCAGTACAATGAAATGCCCCGGCTTTCCCGGCAACTCCAAATTATCAGCGGGCCAGTCAAATGCGCCGGCGATGCCCTTTACGTCAACTGTTACGGTTCTGCCGTCTTCCCTGTGTATAAAAATATCCACCGCTTTCTTGTTGCCCAGTGTCAAAGCAGCATCAACGCCAAGCCGATGAAGCATCGACAGAACGTAGAATTCGGAGGCCATATTTGTATTGTATTTGCTCATCTCTTCTTCCCCTGTTTCCCCTTGTCCCTCTCTCGCTGCTGTCGTATCCTCTCCAGTAACACCGAGGCAGGCTCATAGTCGCGTCCCTCCTGGCGGGCGAGCTCTGTTTCTGTGGGGACGAGTTCCCCTCGGAAGGCCTTGGCCAGTATGGATTGGGTGAGCTTGTCTGCACGAATCTTAGCCAATTCCACGCGCTTTTCGATGGCATCCGCCAGCTTAAATAGAGGTTCGACGAGTCGGACGATCTCGTGCTGCTCCTCAATTGGCGGAATAGGGATTGGGAGTTGTCTAAAATCCTCAACATTTACCCCTTGAAGTGCGACTCCTTTCTGCTCTACTGTTAACCAATGCTGGCAGAATGGCGAACGAATCGCAGCAACGACATAATCTCTATTCATAAGCCTATGGATCGCCGCACGTACGATATGTTGGGTTATATTTCCCCCAGTTAATTCAGGGGGAACAACAGCCACTATTCCAATAGTCCCATCTTTTGAGATTAGTAGATCACCTTCAGTCAGAGTAGCACGCCTGAATCTGGCCGCACGCTGTGGATCAGCCCGTCGCAGTTCTGATATATCAGCTATCTTCCCATACCTCATCTCATTGATCCTCACATATGGAACACCATCAGCCACATGAGGTCCAGGCTTGATGATGCCGTAAATGATTGGCCGAAATTCCTGACGAATCTGATCTAGTGTTGCCCAGCACCAACCATCTGGAATTTCAGGCAGATCGTCCGTATCAAGCATTTGGGGTTTAGTGTATTTACGCCTTGCTTCTCCCAGATCAGCTTGTTCTACATTGCGCCGGTCTTCACGGCGATCATTTTGGATTTGACTGATTAGACCACTCGCTGAACCAACATCAGGATGCTGTTCCCGCCAGTCTTCCGTCAACTTGCCGGAGCAGGCGGCGGAGAGTACTGCCTGGCGGAATCGCTTCATAATTCTAGGTACCTTTTCCAGCCTATCTTGTGCTGCGTTCACCCGCGCCAGAAGCTCCTCGACCTTCACCACGATCCTTTTCTGCTCAGCAAGGGGAGGAAGGGGTATAAGCATCGATCCAAGATTACGACGCGCGATGCGTGGACGTGTGGTGCCTTTCTGTAGTGCCTCAATCTGTACACGCACCATTGGTGAGTTAATGAAGTGCATTAACCACCGATTATCAACACCAGGGTCACCAGTTCTAAGAATGCTTACATCAACGGCGGTGATGCATCGTTTCGTATCACCGGGGAAAATGCAAGTTCTGCCCAAAGGTTGAGGCAAGCGAGCGATTAGCAGGTCTCCAGGTGATAGGTAGGTGCACCCCAGTTCTTCGGCCTTTTCAACTGTCAGAAAACGTTGCGATTTGTCTTTGAAGACACCATCGCCTATATCGGCAAGCTGAGTCAAGCGTATATCACCATTCGGATTTTGATCCTTAGTCTCGATCCAATCGCCATCATTGAAGAGACCCCCCGCACCGGCAAAATCTGCTAGTTTGGCTTCTGTCCAACCTTCCGGCAAATCCGTCAAAGCTGTCATTCTTATTCCTCTGTAACCACTGCTGTTCTGGCCCCATTCCCGTTCTCAAGTAGTGCAAGAATCGCGCTCAATTCCCCCACTGCACTCTCAAGCTCAGCAATGGCATCGGTTGCTAGCTCCTCTGGTTCGGGCAGTTCATCGCCATCATCGATCGACTCGTCCCGCAGCCACTTG
The DNA here is from genome assembly GCA_964638975.1 of uncultured Dehalococcoidales bacterium. Taxonomy (GTDB): domain Bacteria; phylum Chloroflexota; class Dehalococcoidia; order GIF9; family AB-539-J10; genus RBG-13-51-36. Next base: position 12,302 of record CAZXAJ010000036.1, on the reverse strand, counting down.
AGGCTATCGATCTTGAAATCACGCTGTTTCACCTCGCTGATGTGGAAAGAGCGCCAGCGGTCTTCCTTTGAGTCGCCCACATTGCGTTTAGCCGTGCCGTTCGGGTCAGTCCCAAAACAGGACTCGAATTCAGTTAGATGATCCTTCGTCAGCGGTCGGTCTTTCTTGGTAATTCGCGGTACATTGGTCCGGGCATCATAAATCCATACGGTCTCCGTTGGACGCCCTTTGGTAAGGAATATTACATTGGTCTTGGTGCCCGGGCTGTAAGGAGAAAAGGCGCCGTTGGGCAGCCGCAGCACGGTGTGAAGGTCGCAGTCCTCGGTGAGAATCTTGAAAACATCTCCCGCCTGGTCGGCGAAGAGACAGTTATCCGGCACGACCACAGCAGCACGCCCGCCTGGCTTCAGGATGGTCATCACGTGCTGGATGAAGTTGAGCTGCTTGTTGCTGGTGGCGATAACGAAGTCCTCGCGGACCGGCGCCTGATTCGCCCCCTTGGTGCCGAAGGGTGGATTGGTCAGCACCACGTCATAGCGCCGCCCGTCAGGTACCTCATATATGGAGTCACCCATTTCGATAACCGGCTCAAGCCCGTGGAGATAGAGGTTCATCAGTGCTAGCCTCCGCGGCCGTGCCACCAGGTCTTTGCCGAAATAGGTCTTGCTTCTGACCCGTAATGCAAGGTCACGTTTTATCGCGCCGCCCCGCGTCTGTTCTATAAACCATTCATGCGACGCTACCAGGAAGCCGCCGGTCCCGCAGGCTGGGTCGCAGATGGTGAACTCGTCATGCACCCTGGGGTCAGGCTTAACGCAGCGGACAATTGACTGAATAATGATGCGAGGGGTGAAATACTGCCCCGCGCCTTTCTTCCCCTCGCTAGCTGCCTTCTCCAGAAGCCCCTCGAATGCCGCCGCCTTGACATCGATATCCAGCGCTGTCCACTCGGTCTCATCGATGAGGCCAATCAGCTTCTTGAGGTTCACTGGGTTGGTGAAACGCGACTGCGCCTCGGCGAAGATCGCTCCCAAGATGCCAGTCTGATTGCCCAGTGTGCGAAGGATATCTATATAGTCATTGGTGAGCCCTGTCCCTGATTTACGCGAGAGATTAGACCAGTTGCAGCCGTCGGGCAGCTCTATGCCGCGCTCATTAGCCATCTTTATGAAAAGAAGATAGGTGATCTGCTCGATGTAATCTCCGTAGTCAATGCCTTCATGGCGCAGGGTGTGACAGAATCCCCACAGTTTCGGAACGATGTCACTCATATCGCAATCGCCTCGTTTAAATCTTGGAGCAGTCTCTCAAGCTGGTTCTCGAAAGCCTTATTCGCCCTGCTCCAGCCTCCGGAGCGTGTAAAGATGGGCATGGTGTCGAAGTCCTCCCGGTCGATGGAGAGGTTCTCGACCAGATGGTCGCGGACGCGGTTGAGCCATTTGCGCTGTTCGTCGGTGAACGTCCGGCCTTCATTTACCTTAACGAAAGCCAGCCTTACGCGCTCCTCAGCGGTGAACAGCGGTTCCTGCTCACGAACCGCATGTTTAACCATCGATATGATGTCCACCAGCGCCTTATGATAGTGCAATTCGTGTGCCTTTTGGAGGTTCTCGATGGTATAATGCCCCGGCGCTGCGGTAAGCCTCTTGCGTAGCTCATTCAGCGCATCGGTGCTCCAGTCCCGGGGTCGGTCTAGTAGGATACGAATGGCCTGAATTTGATCTATGTTCTCGTCTATGAACCTGGAGAATGCAGCGAGATAATCATCGGGTTTGTATTCGTTCCCTTTGCCATCGCGGATGAGCCACCCGCTGGTGACTGTGTCCTCTGTCTCATAGGCGATGAGGAACGTACGGGGCTTGCGAGGATAGTTAACGAGCAAATCCTGGAAATCTTTATTGCGGAGGATGGACATGTTGCCTGTGAAATCCTCCCGTAAGCGGCGAGGCAGCTCTCCGGCGAAGCGGCCCATATCCCCTTGGGGAATAAAAGCGGAGAATATCTCCCTCGCCTCGCCCGACATCTCCTTTTCAATCCGTTGCAGGCGCTTAATCAGGCAGCGGATGTTGTATTCCCGATCACGGTTGTCCCAAATGTCCTCAATGATCTGGGCAATTGTGCGGTCCTCGCGCTCCGGCGGCTCCGCAGTGATGGCGGTGGCCTGCTTGAAGTACTCCAGCAGGCTGCCGTCGAAGCAGTCGAAGACAACGAAGTGGGACTTATCTGGGTATTGTTCGCCCTTGCGGGTGCCCCGTCCCATCATCTGCTCGAAGAGGATGCGGGATTTGACGGGCCGCAGGAAAACAATGTACTCCAAATCAGGTATGTCTACGCCGGTGGAGAGCATGTCAACGGTGACCACAATACCTGGCAGCTTTCTGTTACGGAACTCGCGAATCCGCTGAAGGGGTCGATCTACTGTGGGGCTTCCAGTAATCTTCTGGACGAACGAATCCCCCCGCCCGAATACGTCACGTGCGATGTTTACAAGCTGGTCTGCATGTGATGTATGAGGCAAATCATTCACGGCGAAGATAAGGGTCTTGGGGAAGCGACCGTATCGCTCCTCGTGCTGAAGCGCGTACTTTTTGATTTCTTCGAGAATCATCCGGTTTGAATGAGGTGAGGTCACCTTATGCTCGATCTCTGTGGTCTCGAAGGCGCGCTCGTCCTCCATTTGATCCATCGTCTCGGAGCCAGTCTCGGGATCGACGATACCGACCTGTTCGCCTTCATCCAGGAATATGCCGTTGATACGCACGTCAGAGTGTAGCTTTACTGCGTCATAATCAACGAGAAAACCCTCACGCACGGCCCGTTCGTATTCATAACGATAGACGACCTCGGTGAAATAGGCGGTGGTGTGGGCTGCCGGTGTGGCGGTCAGGCCGATCTTTATGGCATCGAAGTGTTCCAGCGTTCTTCGCCAGATAGCGCTCTCTGCCGCAGTGTAGCCACGATGGCATTCATCGGCGATTATGAGATCGAAAGCGTGGATAGGGATGTCGATCTGGTCAGCGTCCTCATCCAAGGGTTCATCACCAAGCTGGAGAACGACATTCCGGCCAAACAGATTTATGGTCATCCGCTGGATCGTGCTCACATAGACAAAGGCAAGACCTGGATTCGGGTCTGTCAGGTATGATGTGGGAAGCACTTTGGGGTCAAACCTGTAGGATTCATCGAGGTCTTCCCGGTGGAAACGCTGGCTGTAAACCTCATATATCTTGTCGAACTTTTTATTCGGCTCTGGCTCGAATGAGGCAAAGGCTTGAACGGCCTGGGCGGCGAGAGCCCGGCGATCGACCAGGAACAGGATGCGTTTGGCAACACCAGATTTCATCAACCGATAGGCTTCGTTGACCATGGTGAAGGTCTTGCCCGTACCGGTGGCCATAGCAATGAGCATATGACGCTTCCTGTCGGCGATGGCCTTCTCGGTAGCCTGATTGCATTCGATCTGATAAGGTCGAAGTCTAGTTTGAGTATTTGGCGTCTGGATTAGGTTGGTGCAAGCAGTATCGAAATCCTGCTCTATTCGTTCTAACAGTGCTTCAGGGGTATGGAAGTGGGCTATCTTCCTGGATCGATGCATACTATGACGGACGTCATCATGCCAGATCACTTCACCATTAGTCGAATACAGAAATGGAACGCGATATCCATTGAAGTTAAGGGGATTGCTTGTAGCGCCTTTTGAATAGCGCTCAGCCTGGCTTAGAACATTCTGAGGGCCAAGCGTCAGTTTCTTAGCCTCAACGATACCTAGAATCCTGCCATCGACACAGAGAGCGTAGTCGGCAGGCCCGTTATCCGTAGGATACTCCTCAATTGCACAGTGGTGGTAGTCCAATAGTGGTTTTCCCGGTTGACATGGAATTATTTGCCAACCGGCCGCGCGGATCTTCGGATCAATAAGTTCTTTGCGAGTCTGCCATTCGCTTGGTTGTTGCATGGGTAGTTCCTATGCAGAAAGGATATCAATAAGGTTTTACTATTATACGACAGTCGTGGGCAATAGGAAAGGGAGTCCTTGGGGAGTGCCCGGTTTTCGATGAAGAAACACAGCTGATATCAGGATCCCCATTTTGGAGGCAACTATTTCATCTGAGAAGGTTGACCGCTAAACAATCCGTCATTTTGTTTGTTGTTCATACCATGCCCCAAGTTGAACTGAAGCACCGTAGTGAGAAGGTGTCGTTCGTTTGCAAGAGTGGCCTTTAGCTTCAAGCAACTTACGCGGTATTGCCATTAATCGCTCTATTTTCTTCCAGCTCTCATCCACACCGTCGTTGCTTCTAGATCACCATATCGGATATCGCGGTGCAGGCTGCTTGCGACGCTTTCTCCGGTCCTTACTTCCCGGCGGTCGCACAGGGCGGCGATAGAGCGCCTGAGGTCGTCCGCGGTGACCGGGGAAACTCGATGTCGCTGCCGAGGAACTCGGCGAAGTAGCGGACGGCGCTCTCGGTGCCCTCTACGGTACGGGGGTAGAGGCCTTCGGCGCGGGCGCAGGTGCGGTATGCGGCCAGCGCCTGGGGGAAATCAGGGCCTCCAATTTTAATATTACCCCTAACCTGTCCTAACATTGGGGTCCACCTCAAACAAAGACATAGACCTTTATCTTTATAATAAGGCGTTTTTTGCGATGAGTTCTTTAACCCAATTCTCGACCTTGTAACTTTCTTCTATTACAAATTCCTGTCCTCTGCTTCTGGATTGAAAGTAGCTGTCCTTCCAAGAATTAAGATCGTGATAGCTAATGTTAAGACCTTTAAAGAGAGATGGTAGTTGCCATCTTGAACAGCTATGACCTTCTTTAGTTAAGACAAGGCTCTTATCAAATTTGAAAATACCAGCCCCTGGTAAATGAGCGTTCCATGATAATGTCTCGCTTGCGGTATAAACAGTGTTATTCTTTCTTCCGTCAGAATGTGATATATGAGAATGATAACGGATCCATTCAGGAATAATCGTTTTCCCCGATACTAATATTTTTTCATCGATTTGAAAATAACCAAAGATTATGTGGCGATCTCTGTCAGAGGGATCAAATTTTAATTTTCCAAATACATTTTGGGTTTTTTTGAATCTACCGAAGAACAAAAATATATCTCCTTTTTGAATGTTATGTTTATCGAGAATTGTCTGAGCAGCTCCACGTTGCCCAAATAATGGCCTCCAATCTTTATGTCGTTCTATAACACTGGGATATATGTCCGGGTCAAGATGACATTCTGTGTCTAATTCCAAATTGTGCCACTGAGATTTAGTATCTCCAAGAGCTTTATATCTAATATATTGTTTTTTATTTAACCATCGCATCAAATCATAGTACGTCATACCTTGAGTCAATTTTAACTCGCAATATCTTGCAGAATCGGGAGTATTTGGAATCGGTAAAGACAATAACGTTCCATCAGGTAAGATTGGACTTGCGTAACCACCACTCTCCGAATCAAAACCCTTACGGCTAAGTATGACCTTCATTCTTATTTGCCTCAACCTTATTTCTTAAACAAAGAGGATCAATTCTTTTAACAATGTTTCCATTTTCTATTGATTCTTGCTCAAGCACTTTTTGAGCGAGGCAACCTGATTTACATTTATCCAAATATAAACAATGGGAACAGGGATACTCGAAAGGCGTTGTTAGCTAACGTCTGATTGTATTCAAATATTCCGATTGTTCCCAACATTCTTTCAAGGAGTGTTTAAGTATATTGTGGTAAGGATCGTTCAGCCCAATTTCTTCAGGATCGGTATTTTTAAAGGCATCGCACGGATATATATTACCATTTGATCCAATATAAAGTGTTTTTCTAGCTGCAATGCATTCAACCTCTTTGTTTAAAAGAAGTATATTATAAGGAGACCCCAAACGAATATTAACGTCACTTTGTTTTCTACAGGCTAAGATTAACGTTCTCAATTCCACCGTTTCCTTATGCATCAACATTTCATGGCTTTTTTTTAGAATTGCTCCCCTACCTTGAGGAACAAAACGGAGAATGCTAACCCTTGGAATTCCTAAATCTCTGGCAAGTTCGATTAGTTCAGGTAAATGTTTATAGTTGATTTTAAGCGGAACAAAATGAATTTCTCTTTCTATGCCGTTTTCCCCTAATTCTTTAATCACTGCGACTGTTTTTTCAAAACTTCCCGACTTTCTGGTAATTCCTTCATGTTGAGACTTAAAGGGAGAATGCAGGCTAAAAATAATTCTATTTAAACCATGGTTAGCTAAGTCTACAATCTCTCTTGCGCCATCATCGGTCATGTTTATTCCAGTAGAATATATAGAGCTATTTAGGCCCTGTATATTACACTCCTTTACAGCATCAACAAGCCAAGGCCACAGAAGAGGCTCTCCCCCAGAAAATATGATAGATTTTACGTGTAGTTCTGGAGCTTGACGAACGAGGGACAAGACGATATCACGAGTTAATTGAACAGGATTACCTAAAGAAGCATTACTGGAACAATGTATACATGAAAGAGGACAATTCTTAGTCAGCTCAATTTTAACTTCTTCTAGGTCACCTTCTTTAGGATATTCATACCATTTCATGATTGATTAGTGCCACAAATAATTGCCCAGACCCCGAAAAAATTAAGGGAGTTAGAACCTCTACAATGTGTGGATATGTATACTTGTTTCCAAAAGCCAGATTTTTTATGCTTTTCATCGCTGGTTCTTCAATATTCGTTTGTGTAAATAAAACTCCAACGGCATGCCTTGAACTCCCCATTCACCACGAGTATCAAGCCAAGTCTCAAATACTGTCGCCAGTTGTTGAGACAGGCGATGGTACCCCCGCCCTGGACAACAGATATCCTCGCCGGTAGGTTCAAATAGGCGAAAGCATTCTGGAATGAGGGGAGCATTTATCCCATAATAGACGAATCTTTGCGAAAGAAGCAAACAGTTAACACTTGTGTCATGCTCAACGTTTCGTGGATTTGGTTGGCCTGTTTCAAGACTATGATGGCAATCTACTTGTAACCATTGATCATCTTGTTGATGATATACGTTGTCACCATAAAGCTGTTTAAGACTTCCATTCAGTGTTGGCCGCTTGCATAGGAATCTGGGATCGCTCCAATAGGAATCGAAGTCCATTTCCTCATCGACTTTCATAGCAAAAATAAGATATCCCTGAAGATTGTACCTAGTTTTTGCACCGGTCCCGACTACCCAATCGCCGATAGAGGTGTGTTGCCGAACCTTTGGTTTACAAGTCGCAAGTGTGCAATATCCATAAAAAGGATTCGGTGCGAATCCATAGTCCCGAGCCACCACATAGCTTAAGAGTTCCATTAGCATCTATACCGCTGAATTCTCCATTCTGGCTCTCTTGGCTTTCCAGACTGCGGATCGTCCCACTCCGCAATATCACCGTTGATAGCATCGATAACACGGTTACCCTGCCAACCAACGATAGCAGCATCGCCACATTTCCCGAGCTCTTCTGGAACATCAGCATCCGTTGCTCCTTGTGCAAAAACGCCAACTACCCTCTTACCGAGCTGAACGGCGTAGTGGATTTCCCAATTTACCCACCAACTATCAGCGGTATCGTGTGTTATTAACACCACTAGGGTACTTGCCCATTCAATTCTTGGTTTGAGTATCTCCCGTTTGATATACTCTACATTCTGGGCGTCATTTGGTCTATCGCTAGTGACCGAGCCATTTCGTACTACCGTACCAGCGCGCTCGATTAGCTGTTTCAAATTAGGGACCATCGCATCATCTTCATGCACATGTGATATGAAGACATTTCTTATATCCACCATATTACCTCCTCCCACTTATGGGATTTTACGGGTAAGGCCTAAAAATATGAGTTCTACAATTCGATTAGTTGAACGAGTTGTGGCAAGCTCATGATTTTCGTCATCCGTTAGTCCATTGTTAAGACCAGTGTAACCACGGTCTTTAATAAAAGCAGAAATTTGTTCGTACTCGTCCCAGGCTTGCCCTTGTTCTTGGAACATATTTCGAAGTTCGTCTGAATAAGGGACTTTTTTCTGATATTCCCACGACAGCTCTTCTCTGTAAATTCCCTCGAGGGTATCTATGATGAGTCGCGTGCAGCCTCCAAACGCACCAATAAGGTATATTGGGCGTTTTGCCTTAATACTTAATAATGCTTCTTCGAGAACACCTGGCATCCTGCCTTTATATACTTCACCCGCTTGGCCTATGCGACCACCTACAATTATCCGCGCGTCTATTTCTGCGGTCTGACGCTCTCGCATTTCAGTCAATCCACGAGCCCACCCGAATCGGTGTATAGGGCTATCGACTTGGAGTTCATATAACGGTTGGATAACAAAAGCAGGATCTAATATCTCGTTAAGATCATTTGGACGTTCACATCGACATATTTCTACCAATGGACCAAGCTTCGCTTCGTTCTCCACATTCACAGGTGTGGGCCAAGGAATATAAGCAATAAGCTCAGCTGGAAGGGCTTTATCTCCAGGAGATTCACCTCGTAGTTGCTCGACAATGGGATCACGTAAAAGATTAGCCAAACGTATTGTGTAGCCATCAGCCCTTAGATGTCCACCATAAGCTAATCTGATACCAGCCAGCAGGAGATATCGGGATATTTCCAAAAAAACGCTATCAAGATGTGGTTTACGTAGCCCGTACTTTGCTAGATCTTCTGCCTCAGAAACAGATAGCGCGACAACTAGAGAGCGATCTCGAAGGTTGTTCTCAATCGCGTGGCGCTCAAGAGGAGTCTGGACTTGTACACCAACACCTTTTAGTATGGCCAACTCCTCTGCACCTAATGGTGGGTCTGGGTAAAGCATCAATTTGGATTCGTGATTCACGAATGTTACTAACTCTGGACTATTCGGTAAAATATCATCATCTTCGCGTTTTTGCTTTTTGAGACTTTCTTCGGCATAGATATGTCGAAGTGTCTCAAGAAGCAAGAGATCGATGACATCCTGAGGATGTCCGTTCCATCGAATTACTGGTGTATTCCCCGCATAAGGAAAGCTTCGAATCTCTCTTTCTTGGACAGCATCTACTACAACAACCGGGCGCCTGTAATGCTTTGCAAGTAGTACTTCACGGCGACACCAAGACCGTGATGAATACGAGTCTGTTTGTATGGCAAGAAGAGCAGAGTTTGACACACCACGATCAATAGCTTCTTTAAATCGCGAACCAGCTGAAATATCACCACTATCAAACCAGACTTTCTCAGGATGATCGACGGTCAGATGTTCAATGAGTTTTTTGACAACATATGGTTCATGTTCCATATCGAGTTTAGTATGGCTAAGAAATATTGTTACCGGAGGAGCTTCTTCATTTGGCGTTGAATGAAGCAATTGTCTGATTAATAAATCTGCGATCCGACGAGCGATTAACAGGCAACGTTCGCTACTATCTACTGCCCACGCACGTAGGACATTTAAATCGTCAAGTCTCTTATCTATTGGCCATCCGTTCTCTGTAAGCTGTATAGGTATGAATTTATATTCCGGTGATGCATCGCATAGTCTCCGAAGTTGAACAACATATTCGGCCCATGTCGTATCTCCTATTGGTACATGAGCTTTCGCTGCTAAGCAATCATCAGCTAAAAGAACAACCATAACCCGTTCAGCCTCGTTGGCTATTAAGGATTCGGGCGGATTTAAGCTACCGTCATCAGGGGTAAAATATATTGGAATACGAATGCCTGGCACGGCGGGATCATCATTGAATTTAGCTTGTAGCCACTCAGCTGTGTCGCTTGCCTCTTTTGAACGGACGAAATATTCAATCTGGACCGCAAGAGGAAATTTCGTAGTCATCAAATTCCTCCTTCTTCAACTGAAGAACCTAACCCTTCCTCTAGGTATCTCATAATTATAAATAACTGATTCCCATTATTACCAAATGGGTTTCCCAATTTACAAGACAACTACAACATCATGGCTACCATTTAATTCCCAAGCGATTATTCACAAACGATGGAAACGCATTGTCAGGATTCATATTCTGTTCCGCCTTTAAACTTGCTATTATTCGGAAAGGATATCATATTTAAGAAATATTTATATTCAAGCCGCTCTGTTTTAGCAGACTTACGCGTAAGACGATTTTAGTAATATAATACTTGCACATTTACATAACAGTCAACACCTACGTCCTCCTTATTTGTAATTGAACTGTAAACCTCCCTATTTTAGTGCCACGCAAAAGTAGAGATTTTCATGAACTATTTGACAGGGCATATTCGACAGGAGGCAGATCTCCCAATGACTCATGGGGACGTATTTCATTGTAGTCTGCAAGCCAGTTATCAGTGATTTCCCTGACCTCGTTTATGCTATTGAAAACATACATATCTAATATCTCTTCCCTATAGGTCCGGTTGAAGCGTTCGATGAATCCGTTTTGCATCGGTTTACCGGGTTGAATGAACTCCAGTTCCACTCCATGCGTTTCCGCCCAATCAGCCATGTGTATCGACGTTAGCTCAGGCCCGTTATCAACTCTCAGTTTAGCCGGATAGCCCCGTTCAGATGCTACTCTATCAAGTACTCTTACTATCCTGCGTGCAGGCAAGCTCATGTCTACCTCTATCGCCAGTACTTCGCGGTTATAATCGTCAACCAGGTTAAAGGTGCGGAACCGCTGCCCGTACCATAAAGCATCGCTCATGAAATCTGCAGACCAGCACTGATTTATGCTGTCGGGCACACTCAAGCGAGCGGGGTGCCGATTCGGCAATCGCCGTTTCCCCTTACGTCTCATATTCAGTTTCAGTCCACAGTATATCCGATGAACCCTCTTGTGATTCCATGTGTATTTCTGCCGGCGAAGCATCGTGAAGAGTTTCCCAAATCCACGACTCGGGTATTGATCCACCAGCGCCAGGAGCGCTTCTATTACAGGTTGATCACGACCAGTGTCAGGCTGGTAGCAGTATGCAGTACGGCTGATTTCAACTGCGCTGCATGCCGCCCTGGTGCTCATCCCGTGCTTATCCCTGATGAAATCTACCATTTCCCTTTTCTCCGCCGGCCTTAGAGCTTTTTTGAGATGACGTCCTTCAACGCCCGGTTCTCCAGACTGATATCAGCATACATCTGCTTGAGTTTCCGGTTCTCTTCCTCAAGCTCCTTGAGTCGTTTTATGTCTGATGCTTCCATACCGCCATACCTGGACTTCCAGTTGTAATAAGTCGCATCTGAGATGCTGTATTCCCTGCATACCTCTTTAACCGTGCGACCACCCTCGACTTCCTTCAGTATACGAACTATCTGATGCTCGCTGAACCTTGATCGCTTCATTTCCGGAGTTCCCCTTTCTTGCTTCTATTATGCACGAGAACTCCACTTATCGCTGGCACTATTCTAGGGGATGGTTACAGAACAACAATAACTTTTAGTGATGAATTTGACTGAACGATAAGCCATCTTGTTAGCTTAGGCTATGCATCGCCACAATCCATATTCTTTGGTTACATGGTAAACCGAAACCCACTGCCAATTAGATCTCAGCAAAAATAATACGGCACCAAGATATTTCACGCAGGTTAACAACGATCATGCAACTTCTACCGAGGGAGGGACATACTGAAGAAATTACAGAATGATGAGATGGATAAGAGAGGGGAGGGGTCATCCGGGGTAATTGGTCAGAGACGTTAGCACAGCACTGGCAGTGCGTCCCACCAAATAGTGCTAGGTACATAGATAGAATGGATAGAATAGAATAGAAACTGATAGTCTCGGAGTACGGAAAGCCCAGGAACGCCCGACTTGACACATAGCCAAGCCCGTTTGAGCCTGGGGAGCCTGCTCAACAAAGAGATCTAGATATCGTCACCCCGGCAGCTTGCTACAGTGGTTCAGCCTGCGGTTTCGGGCGATAAGCTCAAAGGTCTTTATTCGCTGTTCGTTACCGGGAAGTCTTACCAGCGATCGCAGAGTGTGCTGGCCGATGACCCCGCCTTCTATCGGGTTTCCCAGGGAAAGAATGGCTTCCTTCACCTCGGGTGAGAGATCAAGTAGGCGCAGTACCTGTGTCACGTGTGCTCGTGAGACCCCGAGTTGGCGGGCAAGCTCTGCCCTGGTACATGCCTGTCCCGTTTCCAGCCGCTGGTGCCAGTCCTGGGCTAAGGCCAATGGGTTAGTGTAATAGCTGGGCTGTGCCTTGGGCTTCCTATCCGCCCAAGGCAACTCGAAGCGAGCGGAAAAGGTTCTGTCTTTTATCCCATGTGGTGAGCCATTGACTACAATATATCCCTGCCCCTTGAAGATGGGTTAACCAGTAGGAG
>CAZXAJ010000035.1:0-20304 GCA_964638975.1 uncultured Dehalococcoidales bacterium | reverse complement strand
CCTCTATCTTGCTCTCTATCTCGCGACGCTCTGGCACCATCTGCCATTTCTGCCAGGACTCAGCGTCTACCCAGGTGCTGATGACCAGCCACCCCAATCTCACAATGTGCTCCGTTTTGGCTGACATAGAATAACGCCTGCCAAAGTCAGCTTACCTATCGATAGTATGGGCAGATTCCCCACCCCCCTGCCTAACGAAGCTAAAGACGGACACTTTCTCTGAAGCAACCAGCAGAGGTTCTATCTTACTGGATATCTTGCGCCGCTCCGGATTAGCTTCCCACGCTTGCCACTGGTCTACTGACATCCAGGTGCTGATAACCAACCAGAGAGACGGATCGCCGAGCAATTTGAGCGTCTCGCCCGAGACGTACCCCGGCTGTCGCATCGCCATCATCCTGAGTTCAAGGAGCAGCTTCAGCAGCTCTACCTCTTCACCCCGCCGGCAATACCTTTCAATAATTACCCTTACCATTCTTTCACCTCCGTTCTTCCATTCTCCAGTCTCACCGATATCCAACTGAAATAAAAAAAACACGCACAATCGCCAACAAACGGCGATTGCAGTGCCCTATGTTCATCTTATAGCTCACCGTCGCCATCGTTGCTCGATAAATACAGTACCAACTATTAAGTTGTCGGATATAGCCGGACATTCACCATACCTCGAGATAGGCATTCATCGTGGCCAGAAACTTATCCAGACCAATGCTGCATTCACCCCAGTCCTCCAGATAAAGATTCATACAAAGTAGGAAATAGTCCAGCGCCTGTGCACATCGGTATCAGGGGCTAGACCTACCTATTTCCTCTATTAATGCGGGTATTACCTCCGCTAGGTCACCCTCGATTCCGTAGTCCGCAATCCGAAATATTTCGGCTTTCGGGTCTTTGTTTATGGCCACTATAATGCCAGAATCCCACATTCCTGACGTATGCTGGATGGCACCGGAGAGGCCACAGGCAATATACAGTTCTGGTTTCACCGTCTTGCCCGTCTGCCCTACCATGTGTCCCTCCGATATCCACCCTGCATCTACCAGTTCTTTGGTGACCGCTATAGCAGCCCCTAGGGACTCCGCCATCTCCTCTAACCTATGCAAGTTCTCCGGCCCCCCTATTCCCCTTCCACAGGCTACCACCACTCCAGCCTCTTCCAGGCTACTACCCCGCCACGCTTTCTTTGCTTCTTTCAATACCCTTACCCTGCTATCTTCTTCCCCTGGGGAAACCACCACAGAGATAACCTCACCCCGCCTCGAAGCATCCCTAAAGAATGCCTGTAACACCCCGGGTCGAACTGTAGCCATCTGTGGCCTGTGTTCCGGGCACACGAAAGTGAACATCATGTTGCCGCTGTAACCATGCTTTGTTTGGAGCAAGAGCCCTGTTTCATGTTGGATATCCAGAGCCACACAGTCCGCAGTAAGCCCGGTGCCTATTCTAGCTGCGATCCTCGGTGCCAGATCCCTCCCTATATCCGTAGCTCCTATCAAGAGAATATCCGGCTTATGCTTCAGCGCTTCCTCGGTCACCACCTGAGAGTAGACGCTGGTATCATAGTCGGCAAGTATGGTGTCATCCGCCAAAAGCACTTTCTCCGCTCCACCGTATATTAGCTCTTCGGCTAAGCCCGTGACGCCGCAGCCGAGAAGGATCGCCCATACTTCACTATCTAAGGCTCCAGCCAGCTCTCGACCCTTTCCCAGTAGCTCTAGAGAGACCCTGGCTAGCTCCCCATCTGAGTGCTCGGCAAATATCCACACTCCTCCTTGACTCCCTTGACTTTCTGTGCTTTCCTTAATATTGCTCTCTGAACTCATACCTAGCCTCCTAGATCACCTCTCTCTGCCTGAGCCGTTCCACGAGCGTCCTGACTACCTCCCTTGTTGGACCGGTCAGGATCTCGCCCATTCTTTTCTTAGGCTCGGGCAGCCAGGCAGCAACCATTCGGGTAGACGACCCCATAAGACCCACTCTCCTTGTATCGACTCCCAGGTCATCGGCTTTCCAAGTAATAAGCTCCTTTTCCCGACATGCCACCAGGATTTCCTCCACGGAGATTTGTCTCGGGGCGTTGATATGCCTGGTGACCGTTAGTACGGCTGGCAACCTTGCCTCTACCCACTGCACGCTAGATTCCAGAGCCCTTTCAGCCTCTACCCTTCCCTGGTATATCTCCAGCCTCTGCACCGAGGTAACCTGGCATAGCCCCAGATGTTCAGCCAGTTCAGGCCCTACCTGGGCTGTGTTCCCATCAGAACTCTGTTTGCCACAAAGAATCAGGTCGAATGCCCCCAGCTTTCGGATGGCCTGGGCCAGTACATAAGATGTGGCCAGTGTATCGGAGCCAGCGAAGGCCCTGTCGCATAGCAAAAGAGCCTTATCCACCCCCATGGCCAAGGCTTCCCTCAGTGCCCCTTCCGCCTGGGGTGGACCCATAGACAAAGCCATCACTCCACCACCATATTTCTCCTTCAGAAGCAGCGCCTCTTCTAATGCGCACAGGTCTTCCTCATTGATGACCCCGGGCACTTTTTCCCTTTTCAGGATACCCGTTCTCGGGTCAATAGGCACCTCCCCCTTGACGGGAACCTGCTTTATACAGACAATAATATCCATGGATTCCCCCCAGAATTGTCATTCCCTCGGAAGGCTGTGATTACTTCTGACACTATGCCAGAAGATAGCCGGCAACTATCGACCTCCCCACTTCATTGGAGCCTTCCACTAGCTCGAACATCTTTGCCTGCCGGTAGATCCTCTCTATCTTGAAGTCCTTGCTCAGCCCGTAGGAGCCGTGGACCTGCATCCCCATACTGGCTACCTCTGTGGCTACCCGAGATGAAAAGAGCTTCACCATCGCACTCTCCTTGAGCACCTCTTCCCCTTGATCTACAAGCCAGGCAATCCTGTACGTTGACCAGCGCGCCGGCTCTATCCTGAAAGCCATCTCCGCCAAGAGCCACTGGATAGCCTGCATAGAAGCGATAGGCACTCCCCTTCGCGTCCGCTGCTTGGCATACTTGATAGATTCATCGAGGGCAGCCTGGGCCAGGGCCACAGACGCTATACTTAGCCCCAACCTTCCTTCAGCAGCAATCCCCAGCAGGATATGGAAGCCACCACCTACTTCGCCGAGGAGGTTGCTCTTGGGCACCCGCAGGTCTTCAAATCTTGTGTCCACCGTCTCGAGGCCCCCGCCTACAATCAACTCAAAGGGTTTCGAGCTAGTATAACCCTCCACATTCTTGTCTATGATGAAGGCCGTTGTCTTCTCCCCATCCACATTGGCAAAGATAAGAGCAGGGCCTTCCAGGTGACCGAAGGTGTGGAAGCGCTTGATGCCGTTGATTATCCAGGAGTCCCCTGACATGTGGGCTGTGGTGACCAGGGACTTGGGGTCCGAGCCGGTGCTGGGCTCGGTGAAGGCGTAGCTCCCAATCACTTTGCCCTCACACAGCGGGCGGAGATAGCGCTCTTTCTGCTCTTCAGTGCCAAACTGAGCGATAACCCTCCCTACAACATTATTGGACATCGCCGTGACACAGGAGCAAACGGGATAGCTAAGCTGCTCCATGACCAGGATGTAGGTCAGCACACCCGCCTCAGAGCCACCGTGCTTCTTGGGGATCAACAAACCCACAAATCCTGCTTTGACCAGTTTCTCGGTCATATCGGGCGGTATCTTGCATTCCCGGTCAATCTGTGCCGCAATGGGCTCGATTTCCGTCTGGGCAAAGTCCCTGGCTCTCTTCTGGATAAGTTCTTGCTCCATACTCAGCTTGAATTGCACTTTTCCTCCTTTCTGTTCAACCAACTATCGATAGTGGTGAGTTACTTTGTTTTGTCACCCAGCGCCTTGGGAACCTGGGGGAAAGCTTGCCTGCTCCCACTTCATCGTATCCCGCAGTACTCAGGGGCTTTCCTTAACACCGAGGACTTCCCGCCAGGCTATCCCGAAGTCGCTATCTTCCCCTGAATTTGGCCTCCCTCTTTTCCATAAACGCTTTGCCCGCTTCATGGTGGTCTTCCGTCTGGAAGCATATACCCTGCGCATAGGTCTCAAACTCTAGTTGCGACACTAAATCACCTTCTATCCCTTTGTAAATGGCGCGCTTAGCAAAGCCGATAGCAATAGGAGGTCCTTTGGCTATCCTTGTTGCGAGATCTTTCGTTACCACCATGAGTTCATCATTAGGCACAACTTTACTTACCAGGCCTATCCGCTGTGCTTCATCGGCATCAATCTTGTCTCCAATGAAAATCAATTCACAGGCCTTCGCACTGCCAATAAGCTTGGGAAGAAAGAAAGTGCCTCCACAATCAGGTATAAGTCCCCTCAGGACAAAAACCATGGCAAATTGCGCTCTTTCTGAAGCTATCCGTAGGTCACAAGCTAAGGCAATAGAAAGCCCAGCCCCGGCGGCTATTCCATTTATGGCACTAATAACTGGTTTACCCATTCTTCGGACTTGCAGCGGTATATTCACGAAATCTGGCATATCCTGCATTATGCCCTCAGAGGGTTCCTCCGAAGTTGCCAGCCCCTTTGCCAATTCGTCCCCCACATCGGCCCCAGAAGAGAATCCTCTTCCCGCGCCAGTGATAACGAATACCTTTGTGTTCTCATCCTCGCCTATTTCGTTAATAGCGGCCGTTGCCTCCCTCGACATCTCGTCGTTCCAGGCATTCAAGGTTTCCGGACGGTTAAGCGTGAGAATAGCCAGACCGTTCCTTTTTTCAACTATAATAGTCTTCTGCTGCATATATTTACTTCCTTTCTCATCACCTCAAAGTCCCTAAAAGCATTACCCCGACACGGGATGACGGCTTTAGTCGTTTTTGTATTTCTTAGGTTCTTTTATCACTCCTGTGGCACGAGCATAGCGGCATCCCACCGGTCAGACATAAAAACTATCTTCCCCCCCTTTTTACTTGGTATATTCCCACCATGGTAAGACGGGCACATCCCGCCAGTCGGATACAGGGCCTATCTTCCCGTCTCTTACTTCATATATTGCCACCTTGGTAACGCCTCTATGGTCGCCTAGTTTGTAATTGAAATATCTAAAGTAGTCCTGAATAGCCCCCGTTTGTATCTGTAGCGAGGAAGTGGCGGGACCAGTCATACCCCACACAGCTCCGACTACTACCGTTTCACCCGCTACAGGTGGCGCAGGCGCACAAATAGTAACCAGAAGCAGGGCTACCAATGCCATTGCCAGAATGGTAACCACAAGCTGTTTTTGTTTTGCCATTCCTTTTTCCACCTTTATACCCCCGCCCTTGATCATTGAACTGCGTACTAGGTAGTCCCATTGGCTCCCTGGGCAAGTCACAAGAGGCACCACCAATCACCATGAAATAGCGATTCGGGTGCCCTCTGCTCATCTTCCACCTTAGAGTGATTGCAGAAATTAGCCGTGGATCTCTACTACTTAGTGTGTCACTTTATTGTACCACGGCTGTCAACATAATCAGGGAGGGCAGCCCATGCGAGAGCACATTGCATCGTTTTGTTTGCCTTTTGGAGCTTGATATAGGGTTACCCTGTAAGCTTTTTGAACCTTTTTTAGCAAAATTTCTGTGAATTTCTGTTACCGAGATTCCTCTGTTTTCTCTGCCTCTAGATTTCTCTGTTTCTGTCTGGTTCCAGATTTCTGTTGATTCTGTCTGTTCCAGACTTCTGGTTTTTCTGTCTCTCTGTTTTCTGTCGTCAATTTTATCTCCTAGAGAAAATTATGATAGTAGAAGGAAAAATATATCACATCATTTTGGGGCTTTTTTCTTTTTCTCGGGTCACATTCCGGCTTCCTGTTTAGTCTCCGGCGGGGTCCAAGAAAAGCACTTTTTCTCTCCAACTTCAAGCTCGGGTTCCCAATGACTTTGTCACTTTTTGCCTATTTTGGCACCTATGCAGATAAAAGTTAGAGGCAACAGGCCAGCATTATTCAGGTAATACTCCTTTTGAATCGGAATATAAATTGCCTCACCTGCCCCCATGTCTTCTTCCCTTAGTCCGATCTTTATTCCTCCCTTCCCATGAAGGATATAATAAACCTCTTATATATCTTCGTGTTTACGAGACTCGATCGCGACTCCCGGCTGAACTATGATGGGGTGCTGATGCCTCACTTACTGACTTAGACTCTATTTACATACCCGATTCTTGAGTGGCTTCAAACTACACGTTCCGCCATGCTGTTTACCGAGCTCTGCTGGTCATAGGTAGCCGCCAATAATTGTTAACGGCTTCCAGGGGTCTTGACATTACCGGGTCAAGTTCTTTATTATCGTCAAATCTTTCTCAGGGCTGAGCACTAGATAAATATCGGTTAAAACGGGCAATTTCGGGACAAGCTTGGAAATCAAGACTGAAGGCCAAAGGGAGAACCAACAATGAGAGCACTGGTAATAGGCGGGACAGGAGCTACAGGTCCATACATAATAGGCGGACTCTTAAAAAGGGACTACGAGGTGACTCTGCTTCATCGGGGGATACACGAGGCTGACTTGCCTGCTGAGGTGAAGCACATTCACGCTGACCCCCACTGGACAGAAAAATTGCAGGAAGCTTTGGAGGGCAAGAAGTTTGATCTAGTAGTAGCGGATTATGGGAGGCTAAGGCGTATAGCTGAGGTTATCAAGGGTCTAACTTCCCGCCTTATCTCGGTTGGTGGATCAATGCCGATATACAAAGGATGGATGAGAATTTCCGAGCCTAATCCCTGGCACAACATGGAAGAATCCCCTGTGCCTATCAAAGAAGATGACCCTCTGGCAACTGCGCCAGGAGTCGACCACTTTTCCGAACGGGCAAGAGCGGCAGAGCAAGCGGTAATGGAGGGCCATCAACAGGGTTACTACAATGCCACGCATTTCCGCTATCCTGTAGTCTATGGACCTCGTCATCCCGGTCCCCCAGAGTGGTGCATCATCCGGCGGGTAAAACAGGGAAGAAAACAACTCATTGTCCCCGGCGGAGGCATGGCTTTAATATCCCGAGGATTCGCGGAGAACATGGCCCACGGCATACTGCTGGCTGTTGATAACCCCACGGCATCTGCCGGGCAGATATATAATATAAGCGACGAAAGGATACTCACCACTCGGGAGTGGATAAGGCTCGTGGCGCAACTGATGAACCATGAGTTCGAATTTGTAGAAATACCTTTCAACATGCTCCGCACGGACTTCAACCACGCTCCCATCCACGCCTTGATTCCCTACCATCGGGTAGTAGATATTGCCAAGATCAGAGACCAGCTCGGATATCGGGATGCAGTATCTGTGGAGAAGGGAATGGAGATAGCGGTGAATTGGTATTTACAAAATCCTCTACCTCTCGGCGGGGAGGTGGAGAAAGCCCTTGGTGACCCCTTTGACTATGCCGTGGAGGATAAACTTATCCAGATATATAGCACAGCCAAGGAGCAGCTTACACAGCAATTCTGGCAGGCGCCAGAGGCCGAGACTATGTGGAGACACCCCTACGCACATCCCAAGGAAAGCAGCGACATGAGGTGAGTGCGCACAGCCCCACTCAGCAAATCTTGTAGCTCCACTAAATGACCATTGCCACGCTTGCATTGGTGCGTTATTAAACCTGAGTGGCTGCCTATCCCCCACTACTGTCAGCAAGACCCCACCAAAGACCAGGGCTCTTGATTTCATCCCGTTTCGCTACCGCCAGGATTCACACTTGCGACCAAACGACGAACAACCGCGCCCTATACCATCAGACCATTAGTTGAAGACCTCAACAATAAGTGCCTCTGCTTAGATACACTAGTTCAGCGAAGTTTGGGAATGGCTGAGGCTTGATCGTCAAACCGAGGATAGCAGAAAATCTTCGCCAAATCGCTCCCACAGCGCCAAGGCTGGCGTTGTAAGCCCTACTCCGTCTCTTGATACTCGTGAGCACTTTAAGACGCCTTATTTTGTGGCTAGCGGTCGGCGACACAGCTCAGTCGGCAAATCTTGACAAATGCCAGGAGAAATGGTACAAGACAGGTAGCTTCTACAGAATCAGGAGGTATGATCTCATGTCGGAGATGGAAAAGGAATACACTACGTTTTCGGGGATACCCATAAAGGAGCTTTATACACCGGGGGATGTGAAAGATGTTGACTTTGAAAGGGATATCGGGACTCCGGGAGAACCTCCTTTTACCCGGGGAGTCTACCGCAACATGTATCGTGGCAGACATCCTACCATAAGGCGGTTTAGCGGCGTTGAAACTCCTGAGGACACAAATAAGCTTTTCCGCCACGAGTTGGAGCTGGGCTCAACGGGTCTCGCCATTGCCCCTGATGTCCCCACCTCCACAGGGCTTGATTCTGACAATCCTTTGTGTCGAGGCGATGTGGGATTCTGTGGCCCCCCCATAGATTCTATCCAAGACATGGAGATCATGTTTGACGGTATCGAACTAGATAAGGTAACGACATGGACCTATACGGTTCCTTTGACAGCCATGTATTTGGCTGTTGCTGAGAAGAGAGGATACGATTTGAAGCAAATAGGTGGCTCGCTCCCAGCCATGGGCTTTGCTACACCCAAAGGTATTGACCTTCCCTGGAGTATGTCAATCGAGGGTGACAAAAGGGTAGCCCTGGATTTCGCCGAGTGGACCTCGGAGCACGTTCCCAAGTGGCACAATACGAGTGTTAGCGTTTACTTTATTAAGGACAATTGGATGACTTCCATCCAGGAGCTGGGCATAATGCTAGGTGCTGCAATGGCAGCCGCCAATGCCTGGAAAGAGAGGGGAAAGATGCCCCTGGAGACTTTTTTCAGGCGCATATCCTTTGAAATGGCCTGTGGCAATGACTTCTTTGAGGAGATTTGCAAACTGCGAGCCGCCCGCCGTATGTGGACTAAGATTTGCCAAGATAAGTATGGTATCACTGATCCAAAACTTATGCAGTGCCGGGTTCGGGTTCAGAATCATGGTTCTATCTGCGTTCCGGAGGAGCCATTGAATAACTTACTTCGTTGTGGCTTTGGTATGCTCGGTGCAGTTTTGGGTGGGGCGCAATCACTTCACCCCACCGCGTATGATGAGGCACTTAGCATACCCAGTGACATGGGACATCTGCTCTCTATCAGAACATTACAGATAATTTACGAAGAGACCGGTGCTACATCCACTGTGGATCCCCTGGCTGGTTCTTACTTTGTGGAGCGGCTCACCAATGAAATTGAACAGCGCACCTGGGATTACCTCAAGAAAATTGAGGACATGGGGGGCATGATAAAAGCCATCCAATCGGGATTTTTTAGAAATGCCTATATGCAGGCCAATCAAGACGCAGCTCGTAAGTTAGAAACGGGCGAGAGGGTAGTAGTTGGGGTAAACAAGTATCGACTGAAACCAGAAGAAGTGCCTTATAATGTGCCCGTTTACAGGTATCAACCCACATGCGCAGAGAGGCAAATTGAGAGAGTCAAGAAGCTCAGGAAGGAGCGGGATAATGCGAAAGTTGCCGAGGCCCTCCAGGAAATGGAAAAGGTTTGCCGCGGTGATGAAAATATCATGCCCTCGCTCATGAACTCGGTTAAAGTGTATGCTACCTTACAGGAAATATGTGACGTATGGCGTAAGGTATATGGGCTAGATGCCTATGCAAAGATAAGCATTTAGGAGAAGAAGATGGCGACAGAGAAGAAAGCTAAGATCCTAGTAGCAAAGCCTGGTGTAGATGGGCATTGGCGGGGGATGTTTGTCGTGGCTTCGGCATTGCGCGACGCAGGTATGGAGGTCATCTACGGTGGGAATATGCCGCCCGAACAGATCGCTATGACAGCCCTTCAAGAGGACGTGGACGTAGTGGGGCTGAGCATCATGACAGGCAGCCCCGTAATACTAAGCTCAGAGACTATCAAGGAGCTGAAGAAGGTCGGCAAGGAAGATGTATTAGTGATAGTGGGTGGGATTCTCACTGACCACGACATTCCTGACCTTAAAGAGCTGGGTGTAGATGGCATTTTCAGAACAGGAACGCCCATGCCGGAGATAGTGGAATTTGTCCGTAAGCATGTCTCTGGTGGCCAGTAGTTGCAGGATTATTACCATGCCTGTGGCCGAACAACCAGTATTGCATATAATATCTCACAAAATCCCTCACCTCTGCACACAGCATACAAACCCCGGCTGAGGGTGCCAGCAGGCAAACTGTCATAGGCTGCTTGATATCTTTAACCACGGTGGCATAATGCCTGCGTGCACAAAGTTTTAGAGTCATTATCCTTCTTGTTAACCATAGCTGTGACTAGCTACACTGCGGAGAGAGGGCCAGTTTGCGAGGGAGCAAAGTTATATTGAGAATATGCCAGGAATCTGAAGAGTATGTGGAACTATCCCTACTACCCTCCGAAAAGATACAGGACATAATCGCTAAGGCTTCCCCTTTGGGCGAGATTGGGAAGCCCGAGGACATCGCTAGCGCGGTGCTATTTCTGGCCTCATACCGTGCCGGTCACGTAACCAGACAGACCCTTAGTGTCAGCGGCGGCTATGCCATGATATAATAAGGAGGGCAGCTTAAACCAGCCAGACATAGGCTTTGGTTGTTCGATTGCTGTCAGACCGAATATAAAAAATGAAAGGAGATTGAAATGGCAGAGGATAGGACGGAATTTGAAAAGAAGGGGGCTATTGGGATTGCCTGGATTGACAACCAGGCTAAGGGGAATTCTCTGAGCTCAAATGTGATGGGAGATTTGTCAGAGATCCTTAATACCGTGGACAAAGACAAGCAGCTCCTTCTTCTGATACTGACTTCAAGAGGCAAACATTTCTGTGCAGGGATGGATATATCCGGTATAGAAGACACGGAAGCTATGAGGGGAAGGACTGATTTTTTTGCGCGTTTACTCCCCCAGATCGAAAGCCTTCCAGTGCCGGTGCTTGCCGCAGTCAGGGGGAATGCCTTTGGTGGTGGATTCGAGCTTGCGCTAGCATGTGACATGATAATTGCCTCGGAAAAAGCAAAGTTCTGTTTTCCCGAGCCAGCCCTGGGGGCTTGCCCGCCCTTTGGAGCTATGAGGCTGGGGGAGCTGGTTGGAAGAATCAGGGCAAAGGAGATCATGATGACCTGCAGGGCGGTACCTGCAGCGGAGGCAGCAAGCATTGGCCTGGTCAACAAAGTTGTAGCCGATGAAGAACTCATGGATTCAGCCACCAGTCTGGCTGAGGATATAGCCAAGAAAGGCCCTGTTGCCCTTCAGATGATAAAGGTTGCTATGAATCGGCAAATAGGCGGCTCCGACATGGCATATTGGCAGGGCACCGCCCTGAGCGCTCGGGCTTCCCAGGACTTCGAAGAAGGCGTGAAGGCCTTTTTTGCAGGGAAGGCGCCACAATTCAAGGGCCGGTAGTTCTATATAGATAGGCAATCGCTGGTAAAAGAGTACCGTCGGTATGATATTTCTGCGCTGATTAAAGCCTCGGGAGGTGCTTCGTGGTTGCAGTCGTTTTGACTTCACGAAGCACCCCCTGGATTGCTCTTCGGAGATTGAGGCCACGCTAGCTCATGGGCAGTCCCAGCCACACAAGGGCGGTGATATTATGCTGGATCTGACTGGTGCCGGCTAGAATGGTGGCTCCAATAGATGATTCATGTTGTTCGATCAAGCCACCGTCCAGAGGTGCTTGCGTCGAGCCTTTAGTCAATTGTCCTTAGGGCTCCAGGACTTGAGTAGAAGTATCGGTCATACGTTGATGAAGTTCTGCAACCAGCCTCGCCAATTTCTGAGCCCCTAGGGCCATTCCTTCTCCAGAAACTCGCGCACTTCTTTCCTGAGGTGCTCTGCCACGGCCAGAAATACATTAACTCGGGCTGCGTATGCCCCTTACAGAAAGGGTCGCCTTAGCTTACGGATAGAAAAGTTTGATAATGGAGTGTGCAGTCCCGTCTTGTGATCAGTATTCTAAAGATTTGGAGCTTCCCGCGAAATTTACAGGCAAATCCATTGCCCTACAGTCTCCACTGCACGACCGTGGCCAAAATGCTCGGTGAAGAGGCGGAAGTAATAGAGTTCTTCTTTACTGCGAATCATAGGGTACTCCGCCTGTGCCTGAGCGAGTTCGTGGTCTGGGATTTGGTTTTCAAAGTGTGCGGGTAGCACATTGGCGGAGCCTGAGCCTTGAGAGAATTCCTGCTTGCTCCGCCACACTATGGACTCGGGCAAAATATCTTCATACGCTTTGCGGAAAATCCACTTCTCGATTTTCTGGTCTTCCTCAGGCCTTTGTTTATATTGAGGAGGTATCGCTAGGGAGTACTGGAGCAACTCCCCTGATATCAATGGAGCCACAACGCGGATAGAGTTACACTGGTTCATACGGTCCAGCCGCAACGAGGCGTTATTGTGCAGGAAACCAATACATTCCATCTGTTTTGCAAACAACTCATCGCTAGAGAACTGTCTAAGATATGTGTATCCGCAGAACACCTCGTCACCCCCCTCACCAGAGAGCAGAACCTGGATGCCCTGCTCTTTGGCATATCGAGAGATGAGATAGTTAGAAACAGAGCTTCTTACCAGGGAAGGGTCAAAGGACTCCAGATAGTAAATAACCTCTGGCAAAACCTCGAGGACCTGTTCAAGGTTTACGATGAGTTCGTTGTGTTCGCTATCGATGTGCTGGGCTACGATGCGGGCACTGTGTATGTCTTCGCTCTCCCCCACCCCCAAGGCAAAGGTCTTCAGTCTGGCACCCTGCCCAAATTTCTCCTTATATGCCTTACTGGCTAAGTAGTTAATGACGCTGCTGTCCATCCCCCCGCTGAGCAGGCCGCCAGTGGGCACGCTGAAATCCACGCGACTTCTGAAACTTCGTTCGATAATCCCCCGGATGGCACTAGACATTTCATCGATACCGGAGTCCCAGAATTTCGGTGGGCTTTTGGGCAGTTCAGCAAATCTGGTCAACCGGCCGCTGCGGTCCATGCAGTAGCCATTGGGGAACTCGTAAACCTCTCCGGTTACTTGTAATATGCCCTTGAGTTCAGAGGCAAGGTACAAATTGCCGTCTTTCCAGCCATAGAACAGGGTCTTTATGCCGAGCAGATCACGGGCTGCAAGGATATCTTTCCCATCGCTTATAACCAATGAGAAGATGGCATCGGTCAAGTGCTTAAGCATGTCCTTGCCATTTTTTTCATAAAGGGTGAGCAACAAGCGTTCTTCCCTGAAAGGCCCATCGGATATGTTGTGAGCGTGAGCCAAGTCAGCCCAATTGCCTAGCTGGCCGTCATAGCAGATCATGAGGTTGGGGTTGCTGGGGCTGCGGACGGGTATCTTCTTGCTGTCACCACTGACAGCGCTGTCAGCTTGAAGATAGTTCTGTCCCAAAATGATTTGTTTGCCTTCATGTATCGCTGAGGCATAGGAGCCTCTGTGGGCAATTTTCTGCATCATAGCTGCCACTTCATTCCGCTTGGGACTACCAAAGGCAACAGCTAATCCACTCATTAGATAGGCCTTCCTTCAATATGGAAATTAAAGCTCACCTCACAACTTCGAAGATGGCTACCAAGCCATGTCCGCATCCCAGTCCCTGCTGAATTCCCATCTCGAGTTCTCTGAGGCAGTAGCCAAGTTGTGGCTCGACCAGACTCGCCCGGGGATTTCCTATTCTCGTCTTGACTGCCGTTCTCGCTATGCCCTTCATGACACTGAGTGATCTCCTGAGAGGCAGAGGCATCTGTGCTAGTGCTTCCGGCAGTTTGCTTCCCTCGAGCAGTGCCTTGGTACAAGTTACCAAGTAGTTCCAGGAATCAGTTAACTTCTGGTGGTAGGCGTTTACCTCAGCGAAGCCATCTCTCGGGACATAGTGAAGCAATACTTCATCGAGGTCGGTGCACACGTTAGCTTCAAAAAGCGAATTGACCAATCGGCGCAGGGGTTGGCAGTGGGGATTATATTGAGCTGTCTCCATGTGACGCCCCACG
Organism: uncultured Dehalococcoidales bacterium; assembly: GCA_964638975.1. Lineage (GTDB taxonomy): Bacteria > Chloroflexota > Dehalococcoidia > GIF9 > AB-539-J10 > RBG-13-51-36. The sequence goes on along the minus strand of CAZXAJ010000035.1, from coordinate 6,339 downwards.
AATGAAGAGCGGTCGGCCAGCTTTCTTAACTTGATGATCCCTCCGACCTTCCTTCTTGCCTGCCCATAAATACGCAGAACTTCCTGGCGCCCCATGATCCTCAGCTTGAAAGGGGTCAACTGCTGTTCCTTCTCCTCACCACCTTTGTCTAAGTAAGAGATGACATATTCCATCCACTGATTGTCTTCAAAATCCTTTGTCCACAGCGTTTGCCATTCGTAAGAGTAGCGCCCCAGCCAGTCAATCATAATGATGGCCCCATCCTTGCTCTGCCTGGCGATACGGCTCAGGAGTTCTATGGTCTGTTCGTCAGTATTATGAGATAGCGTTCCATAGTTGGCTAAATAAAGGTCGCAAGGCTCTTCGCTGGAGAAATCGTAGTCATTGAAATCCGACTGGATGAAGGTCATGTTTTGCCTGTTGCCGTAGATGGTATTCGCTTGCTTTAGCAGACCCTCGTTTACATCAATTCCCCTATAAGACTCGAGCATGTTGGGCCCTATAACCCTCGCATTGTGCTCTGAAATCAGGGACTTGTTGTCATGGATACTGGTGATTAGCTCGAAGCCATCCCCGCTGCCACATCCGATGTCCAGTATGCGAAGCCTTTCGTTGTGTTCCTTCTTTCGGGCTACCAGCCGCTGCAAGTAAGGCCTGAGATAGATCCCAAGTTCCTCATCCTCCCAGAATCGGCGCACATTATCATACTTACCCAGAAGCCCACCTGGTTTCTGGTACTGACCGGAGCTGAGCGCCTCGTTGTAGGCATCTATTTCAGCCATGACTATCCTTCAGTTGCCCTCGTCGGAGTTTAAGGATTCTACCACTCTCACTGCGTCAAAGCCGTCTGCGCCGTAGCCATCAGCTCCGATGCTCTGGGCAAATTCCTCCGAGACAGCAGCTCCGCCGATGATAACTTTCACCTCGTCCCTAAGCCCATTTTCTGTGAGCGCCTCAATGACGCCTTTCATGTTCGTCATGGTACTGGTAAGCAGGGCAGACAAGCCCACAATTTGAGGCTTCTCTTCTCTCACTGCGGCCACGATATCCTGAGGGGCGACATCGTTCCCCAAATCCTTGACGGTATAACCGGCACCTCGAAGCAAGATGGAGACGATATTCTTGCCGATGTCGTGAAGGTCTCCTTTCACCGTGGCAATGACTACCTTACCTTTAGCCTTAATGCCACTTTGGGCGAGGTAGGGCTCCAGTATCTCCATAGCTGCCCCTACCGCTTCAGCCGAGGCCAGCATATCTGGGATGTAGTACTCTTTAGCCTCGAACTTTTGCCCCACGATGTCCATACCCGCAGTGAGTCCCTTTGTAATTATGTCCTTGGGGCCAACACCCTGGGCAAGGGCCTGCTCAGTAAGTTCACTCACCCCAGGCTGCCCCACCATCCCTTCTTCCAAGCCCTCATCGTCCTGGTTTACTCTTCCCTGGATGACATTTTCCTTAATGAGTCTCAATATGTCTTCTGACACAATCTACCTCCGAATGATTAGTTTCTCAATCTCGTTAACAGACCAGGCACTTCTTGAAATACCTTATCCACAACTTCGCTGGCAATATAAGGTGGCGGCATTGAGAGAATTTCCTCCATCCTATCTCGCGCCCGAAGGAGAGTCTCGTCCACCATATCTTCGCCCTCAAAGGGATATGGGGGTGTAATCGCCCCGGAACGAAGGGCACTCCGCACAAAGCGAACGTAGAGCTTATTTGAGCTGTCCATGACCTTCCGTATTTGCTGCAGAGATTCCGAAATCTCATCGGCGGTAACCGTTGGCTGTCTGACAAATCTCTTTACCATCGCTATGTGGACATCATCCAGAACCGCCTGAACCGGGCAAAAAGTGTTGGTTCGCTCCAGAAGACCAAATGCATAATGAAGATACTGAGGGCCAGCAAGGGTGACCAGAATGTGCGAAAACAGCCTCTCAACCGATGCCTGTATCCCGGGCACTTTTACATCGGAGACGCCACCGGTGGAGTAACAGGGTAAACCGTAATAGCGTGCCATCTGGACACAGTCAATGTTGTACTGGCTGAACTCAGGAGATCCGTAGGAATCATAGAGATTGACCATGTCGGCTCTGACTGGCACACTGCCATAAAGTACTGGGGCACCTTTGCTCACCAATTGAATTAGCGCTATGCCCACGATGATTTCAGCGTTGATTTGAGCTACCATCCCTTCTTCTCTGAAAGGGGCGGTGGAACCACCCTGAGGGGAACTCGAGATGACCAGGGGAAGACCCCGCTTTGCTATCTCCATGGCCTTCTGTGTGGTGTCATCAACGATCTGCAGGGGGCTTTTTGCCATGCATGTGATGAAAGAGATAATGGGGTTCTCTCTCAACTTGTCTTCGCCGCCAGCTATAACCTGTGCCATCCTGATTACATTGCCCAGTTGGCTGAGCTCCGTGAGTCCAGACATCACGTGCTTGGTGGTGTTGTTCAGTGAAGCGAAGAACTTGTTGACATCTTTGTTATCATCGATAATCTCTTCGTCCTGAATATTAACAGTACGTAGAAAGCTGTCCCAGGAGTCCAAATGTTCGCAGAGTCGCGCTGCCCTGGCTAGCCTGTCCAAGCTGCCCTTCTCCACTCTGAACATGGGGAGCTTGACCTCGATACTTTGGTCACGCTTACTGACAAAATTTTCTGCATCCACGTCCAGCCAGTTGTTAGCTTCGGACCCCGAGGCGAAGCGGACTCTTGGCTCGCGCCCATCAAGGATGATACAGTTATTCTCATCCCGCGCTCCCAGCTTGACCACCTTTGGCGCTGCCTGTAATGCATCAGATATCGTCTTCTCGGGTATCTTGAGCAGCCAGCAGGCGGCATTTCCCTGCTGGGTGGATAGGACCTCAGCGCCGTGATCGCCGAAGATCTCAGCGGCATTGCGGTTAAAACACAGAATACCGGGATCTGTCAATACAGCCAGGGAGGCCTGGTGTATACGTTCTACCTGCTCCAGTTTGAGCCTCTCGTAGGGTTCTACCAGTATCCCTTGCCGTGCCATAGTATTTCTCCTAATCTACTAGAATACCTTTCCTGTGGTCTCGGATATATTTTTTGCATAAAGGGTCCTCACCCGTAAGCATGTTGGCTACCCTGATGAAGCTCATTATCTTGGCATCCAGGGGATCGAGAATAACAGCGTCTAAACCGGCATAAGCGGCCATCAATAGGAAGCCTCGGTTGACCAGCCTTCTATTAGGCAAACCATAGGAAATGTTGCTCAACCCCATCACAGTCCTAGCTCCTGGGTAGCGGGATTTAATCTGCTCGATGGTCCTTAGTGTGACCATTCCCTGCGTAGAATCTACAGATATGGGTAGCACCAGGGGATCAAAGAATATCTGCTCGGCCTCCAGACCCAGGCGGTCAAGGTGTGTCATTATTAGCTCACAGGCAACCAGCCGCTCTTCAACGTTGTTGGGGATACCGTTTGTTCCCATCGTCAGCGCCACAAGCCAGGCCTTGCGCTCTGCAGCTAGAGGGCCAACGGCCGCTAGCTTCTCCCGTTCAGCAGTGACCGAGTTGATCAGTAATTTTTCACCGTAGTATTTTTGCAGGGCCGCCTCTATCACGCTTGGGACCTCACTATCAATGGCCAGCGGCCTGTCTGTGGCTTCCTGGACTATTTCCACCAACCACTCCATGGTTGCCGTTTCCTTCTCTGGAGAGCCCTGCCCTGTGCCAGCGTTCACATCGACAAAGTCAGCCCCGGCAGCAGCCACGGTCACGGCTAGATTCGCCAAGAATTCCCTATCCCTCCTGGCGATGGCTTCAGCCACGGGCTTATTGGATGCATTAATGTTTTCGCCGATTACCAGCATATCAGTCCACAATTCCCTGTATTTCCGAGAGCACCTGCTTCCTTACTTCCGCAGGCAGACTCCAGTTATGATTGCCTATGATTTCCTTTACCTTCTCCGCTGCCTTTTCCCAGGTGGCCTTGGCTCCTCTAGCTTCCCATTCTTCCCTACTATCCCTGTCGCTCAGGGAAGTCTGGTAGTGCTCGCTTCGCATGAAGTGCCTGGTATGCTTGGCAGTGACGAAACTACCCCCGGGTCCTGTCTGTTTGATGAGATCGAAAGCCAGAGTATCTTCGTTGACCTCAATCCCTTCCACAGCCCTCATGACCATCCCCAGTATTTCATCGTCTATGACATACTTCTCATAGCAGGTGGTAAGGGCAAATTCCATCAGTCCCGCGGCATCATGGATTAAATTAGCGCCTGCCAAGGCACAGAGGAGACTGGTAAAAGCAGACTCATAGCCGCTCTGGGCATCCAATACCTTAGAGTCGGTCATGCCCCCGGTAGCATAGAAGGGGAGTTGGTAGAACTGAGCCATCTGGGCACCAGCTGCATTGATCAAGCCCATCTCAACCGAACCCGCCAGGTACTTCAAGTCCCTGAGGTCAGTGCTGGTGGCTACCGAGCCAAAGATGACCGGAGCCCCGGGACTGACAATCTGAGCAAGCATTACACCCATTAAGGAATCCGTTACCTGGATTACGAGGTTTCCGGCAAGTGTTACCGGTGAAGTAGCACCACACAATGGCTCAGCGGGGCAGACCAAGGGGATGCCGTGCCCGGCAATGGTCACCACCAAGTCGCCGTAGTGCCCATCCATCGTCAGAGGGCTTATGCTACAAGCTACCATAGAGACGAGAGGCCGCTGGCGAAGGCGCTCAGCAGAGCCAGCGATGATTTCTGCCAACCGTATAACCCCTTTTACGCCATCGAGGGTATAAACACCTCCCATGATATGCTTGGTGGTATTATCCAGCCCCGCAAAAAAGCGATTTACATCTACTTCTTCAACTGGCAGCTCGTTGGGATAGACAGGCAGCATGAAGAGGTGAATGTTATCCAGTCCATTAACTAGCCTGGCAATCTGCTTCAGGTCTTCCAGGGTGGCTGGCTGCCTCCGGCCGCTGTCCGGTTGATAGACATAAAGTGCAGTACCCCCGGTTCCTGTGTGCACCCGGTTTCCGCCTAGAACGATATCGTGCTTTTCGTCTTGGCTAGCGAGCCTTACCTCAGATGGTGCCATCTTTATTAGCTCCATAGCCTTCTTCTGAGGCAGGCGTACCAGGTTCCTTTCCTCGTCCACCCATGCTCCAGCGCCTTTGAATAGCTGCAGCGCCACCTCCGAGTTCACCTCAAAACCTACTTCCTCGATTACCCGCATCGCGGTGTGGTGAACCATGCGAATAGACTCCTCGGTGAGGGGCTTGAAGCTACCTCCAGTTAGTCCTCTTCGAATCATATCTTTAGAGCTTCCCTCCTACCCGAACAATCTTGTTTCTTACAGGTCCTGCAGGGGTTGTAGTCCTCTACATTGTCGATTGAGGGTCCGATGCCGATAATGCCGGAAATCGACTTCTGGGGAATCATCAGACAATCTCCGGTCAGGCGAATCCCCAGCGTATTACCTTTTAGAGCCCAGAAGAGCATCCGTTGCTGACCTATGTTCCAGTCGCAATAGCCGGGGCTAAAGCGCTGGCTGGTGACAAGTCCATCAGTATCAGCTACCTCCCTTATTCTGTCTTGGACAAAGTCCACCACCTTCTCAACAGCGTCTGACCCTATTGCATCTAGGACAGTTGCCTGGAGCATGCGCCCATCCCTGGCTAGCCGATAGGCAGTGTCTTCCAAATATTCGCCTATTGTCACCAAGAATACTGCAACCTGGTGGCAATTCTCCAGCAACCGGGTGATAACCCGGCTTTTGAATATAATCGAATCTTCAATAAAGGCGATGGCGCCTCGCGCCCACTCCACATCCTTGATAGTATATGTATATGACGGGTTAATAAGGTGATGGGCGTGCTCTGCATAGTCATCAATTAAAGAGGAGACACGTGCTGACAGCTTGTAATCAGCATCATATCCTGTATAGTGACACACTTGAGTTTTGTCGATTTCAATATCGAGATCGACCCTGTCGTCAGTTACCAACATACTACTATAACCTCCCTTTCATTCGGCATCCTACGAGCAAATGCTTTTGCCCTGTACGGAACGTAATCCGGGGACAATATATGCTCAGCCAGGGATTATTTAGGGGAGTATAATCAAGATTGGGTCTTGGTGATTTGAAAAAAATCTGAAAACTAGGACATAAACAAAATTAACAATGCATTATGCACAGAGTAAGTTATCTATCTCTAAAAGAAAAGTAGACAGATGGCCCCGGATTAGGTCTCATCCTGCTTACTTCACAACATCCCATGGCCTCCTTGTGAGATTTTCTCCCTCCTTTCTTGACCATAAGCCAAGCTATGGTATCACAGAATCCACCCCCTGTCAAACTGTGAGC
>CAZXAJ010000034.1:0-20998 GCA_964638975.1 uncultured Dehalococcoidales bacterium | reverse complement strand
ACACTATCCTTGAATAACACCAGCATCATCGACATACCTCGATGGTTTTCAGATGGAGTCAAATGTTTTCATCCACACAGTTCACCGTACATATCACTTTTAAGGTTGTAGACCCCACTTGACAGTCCATTTCATAATGGTATAGAATATTATGAAGTTAGATATCTACCATTCTTTCATTAGTGGATGAAGGGATTTAAAAAGCGGGCGAACTAAAGAATCGTAGCGGATGGTTAAAGTCTGGTCTAAAATTCAGTGATTTGTCAAAGGAAACTCTCGATAGGGTATTTCTTCAAGCAAGTAGACTCCTATTCAAGATGCAGTGTGGACTATCATTATGAATAAGCATTTGGGGACAAGAGAGTTGAAGAATTATCGTTTGAGATTCGGGAAACGCAATACTTGCAGGCGATACATTGGAATTGCGAGGCGCTCAATATCACGGGCAATGATATTGAGGCATTGTTCAAGTGCCAGCAGTGCGATCATGGGTTTGCTGTACTCTATCAGGGGACTCAATTCGAACCCAAGAATAAAAACCAAGGCATGTGTACCGTTTCCGATTGCACTCTCTTGTCTACTGTGAGCTACATGCAGACGTCGAGTTGTGATAAAGACGATGTGGATTGACTTGGATTCATACATCTTTATTGGATATGAGTATGCTTAGGCATTTCATCGAGAATGTAGATGAAAGCTTTACAGCTGGCCCATTGAAAGAGCAAAGGCGACGGGGTGTAGAATGGGAAAGAGAAATTAATTTTTATCAAACCAGCGCTCAGGTTTTGTAATGATTTGAAGGAATAGAGGGGGTTAGAGGAATGAGAAACAGAATGGCGAAAGGGAAGAGAGTGTGGCCTATTCTGGCAATAGGATTGATAATGTTGCTCTTACTTACCGCCTGTGCTTCCGCACCACCCACAGAAGAGGGAAAGGTGGTGAGATTTGGATATATGTCCCCCTTTACTGGACCCGGCGCTACGGAAGCAATTGCCCTATCCGCTGTGTTGGATTATCTTGAATATTTTAATGAGGAGCAACGCATCCCTGGGGTGACTCTTCAAGTCACATGGGTAGATGTTCAAATTCACCTGGACAAATTTGCCAGTGCCTACAGCAGGCTAAGAGACCAGGGTATATTCATCATGATGTCCAATCAAACTCAGGGTATAGAGGCGTATCATTCGAGATTTGAACGGGATCAGATACCTCTGTATACAGGAAATCCGTGTAAAGAATATGTCTACCCGCCTGGTTGGTACTATTTTCGTTCCCCAACTTGGGGCGAGCAGGCCGCTGCTAATTTCGACTATATTATGGAAAATTGGCAGGAGGAAAGGCCCCCAAAGTTAGCTCTTATGCTTGTAGATACTGGGTTGGGGAAACAACCGCTACCAGAAGCTGCAGACTATGCCGAGAGTCTGGGGATAGAAGTCTTACCCCTAGAATTTCTCCCTTCTTCGTATATGGTCCTTGATGCTACTGTCCAGTTATTGAGGATAAGTCAGGGTGGGGCAGATTTCGCCTACATTACGGGCATCCAACCGACAGCGGGGCCGATCTTAAGGGATGCTGAAAGACTTGGGCTTTTTGACCAGATACAGTTTATGGGTATGGAGTCTACCGGTGGAAGTCCTTTGATCGAGTTAGCAGGTGCTGCTGGCGAGGGTTACCTTTACGGAAGAACGATTCCCACCTTTGGCGAGGTAGAGGTCCAGGGTGTGAAGTTGATGCTAGATAAACAGATGGAATATCGTGGGAGGCAGGCGAAAGAGGATGAATACATAACTGGTTGGGTAGGAGCATCTATAATATGCGAAGCTATAAGGAAGGCTGTAGAAAACGCAGGTTATGAAAACCTCGATGGTCCTGCCGTAAAGGAGGGACTTGACAGTATCAAGGACTTTAATGTCTACGGACTTGCGACCATTACCTACAATCCACCGTATGATCATAGGGGGTCTGATAAACTAGCGATATATCAAGTAAGGGGTGGTGAGATAGTTCGCGTAACAGATTGGCGCAGTGCTCCAACACTTATGCCCGAGGGTTCATGAACATGGATTTCCCATATCAAATTGGAGCATATTCGTGCTGCGAGGGCAAAACAGCGTCAAAAACTCGACAAGGAGTCATGATGCATGGTCGATAAAATCCTGCGCACGAGGCTTTGTGAGCTCCTAGACATTAAGTATCCTATTATCCTGGCCGGCATGGGCACCATCGCTCGTGCCGAACTCGTGGCAGCGGTTTCCGAGGCCGGCGGCCTCGGAGTCATCGGCGCAATTGGCCTGACGCCGGATGAACTGGACGCTGAGATCAGGAAGACCAAAGAGCTGACCAGCAAGCCCTTCGGTGTAGACACTGTAGTAGTGGCTGGCGCTCCGGAATCAGCAACTATAAGTGACTTAATGGCCTACATACCGAAAGAAGCGGTGGAATACGTTGACAACCTGGCCAAGCAGATTGGGTTGACTGGATGGGAGGGGTTCAAGGCTAGTGCCAACAAAGGCCAGCAGGGTTGGACAGCTGAGTTATTTCAAAGCCACATCGAACTTGTGTACGAGCATAGAGTTCCGGTTTTTGCTGCCGGGCTTGGCAGCCCGGCCTTTATGGTTCCCGAAGCTCACAAGCGAGGCATTAAGGTGATCGGCGTCGTTGCAAACGTGAGACAGGCTCGCCGCGAAGCTGAGGCAGGGGTGGATATCATTGTGGCTCAGGGCGGCGAGGGTGGTGGCCACACCGGGAGGGTGGGCACAATGCCACTGGTGCCGCAGGTGGTTGATGCCGTAGCCCCGACCCCTGTATTGGCTGCTGGTGGAATAGGGGATGGGAGGGGGCTTGCAGCAGCCCTGGCACTGGGCGCCTCTGGGGTTTGGACTGGCACTGCTTTCCTTCCGACTGTTGAAGCCAACATCAACGAAGTATGGAAGCAGCAAATCCTGTCCGCAACAGAAGAGGATACGCGTGTTACGAAGATGTTCACTGGGAAGACAACACGCTTTCTCAAGAGTAAGCTGATAGAGCAATGGGAAACTGAACAAGGGCCAATCCTCCCCTTCCCACTGCAGCTAGTGCTGGTGCAGGACTTTTTCAATGCCGTGGCCGACAGTGATATGCCGGAATGCCTGAGTTCAGCGGCCGGTCAAATCTGCGGCTTGCTAAAGGAGATGAAAACGGCCAAGCAAGTTGTGGAAGATATGGTCAATCAGGCAGTCGACACCCTCAATGAGAGTATTCCAAGCAGAGTCAACATAGGTAGTGCCGTTTGAAAAGGAGGTGATGAGATATGGCAACCACAGAGCTACCACCAGCCGTCAGAAGCCTAATCGGCGTGGAGTCTGACCCATTGGAGGGGCCAGATGAGGTCTGCAAGCCCATGATACGCCACTGGTGCGAGATGGTAGAGGATGCCAATCCCTTATACACGGATGACGAGTACGCCAAGGACAGTGACTTTGGGGAGGTGATCAGTCCCTCCGTAATGGCAAGGATATGGACTATGCTTCCATGGTGGTCGCCTCAACCATATCAAGAGGACCTGTCCAACCCTCTGACAAAGGTAATACAACTGCTGGAGAGCCCCAGCCAAATCCAGCTACAAATAGAGGAGGAGTACTTCCTGCCTATTCGCCTCGGCGATCGGTTAAGCTGCACTTACACGGTCGCGAATGTAACACCGCCTAAGAGGACCCAGCTGGGGATGGGCTACTTCGTGACTTATCTTTTGAGGTATCGCAACCAGCGAGGCGAGGTAGTAGGCACACTTACAGCAACCCTTCTCTTATTGTGTCGTGAGCAATAGAAGAAATGTTATTAAACAGGCAATCAGCTCTATGCAATACACACGGAGGAGATGACCATGACCAAGTATAACATCGTTTACTGGGATGATGTGCACGAAAAGCAGGAGCTACCAGCACTATCCTTACCCATAACAATGAGGCGCTGCATCATGGCTGTCTCTGGCACCCGTGATCTCTATCCGATCCATTACGATAGGGATTTTGCCAAGCAGGCCAACGCAAGAGATATATTCGTCAATACCATGTTCATGCAGGCTCTCGTGAGCCGATTCATGACGGATTGGACCGGCCCCAAGGGGATGGTCAGGAAACTGGGAATCAAAATGCAGGAGATGAACTGCCCCGGCGATACCATTACCGTAACCGGAACGATCACCAACAAGTATAACAAGGAGGGAATGCATTTAATTGACCTGGATATCATGTGCCACAATGAAAGGGGGCCAACTACTATTGCCTGGGCGACTATGTCGCTTCCCCGTAGATGAAGTCGCCAGTTATAGAATCCAGGACAAAACCAAGACAACAGAGAATGATAGGGAAGGACTTAAAATAAGGCTATTCTGGCCCAAGGGCTTGAATAAGAACAAATTAAAGGAGGTAAACAAATGGGAGCACCAATGAACCCGATTCCTGATCTAGACAGGAGTGGGGCAACAACATATCGAATGCCTGTGTCAAGCGCCCTGTGCCCACCCCTGAGGCCGCCAAAGCTGAAGGAGGAATTGAAAGACTACAGCGGGCCGCTCCAGCCACAATTGAGTATCATGGATTTCAGCAAGGAGGCCCTGATAAAACTCTTCAAGGCAGTCTCCGTCTTCACCATCGGGACGCACGACGGGCACTGGTGTGACGAGGTCACTCAGAAATGGGGAGACAAGGTAGCCTGGGACCTTGAGGACAGGCTCTGGGAAACCAATGCCAAGTATAATGCCCTCTACACCGAGAATGCCTTGGACTTTGGCCTGAGTACACCAGTGGAAAAATGCCTCAAGGGGCTGCAGATGAATCCGGCACTGGGTGGAGTGTATAACATCGAGGTGGAGCTTCTAACTCCCAATGTAGGATTTCTCACCAACTGGCACTGTAACTCCATCCCGTACTTCGTCAAACGCGGCGAGGAGTTCAGGATGTGGGATGTGTGCTGGAGGATGGAACAGCCGCTCTTCCAGCTATGGGCCCACTCATTCGATCCCGGGATAAGATGCATGCCCTTGAATCTTATACCAAAGTTGAGTGAGGACCAGCCTGATTGCAGATGGGTCTACTGGCTGGGAGAGATAAAGCACGGAGATCCCCAAAATTACGTGATGCGCAGGAATAAGGAGGCGGAGGAGATGGAGCCCCCAGTGGATCTGCCGGACTACCGTGGCCCACTGCGAAAAAAGCTTGGCGCGGAGAACTTCTGCAAGGAGAGGGTGGCAAAGCTTCTGCTCCAGTCCTCCCGCGTGTACAGAATACTGGATGGCCAATGGCACAGAATAGTCGCCGAGAAGTACAGCGATGAGGAAGCCTGGGAGATGCAGGAAAAGGTATGGGAAAACGCGATGTACAATAATCCCAAGAACGTCATCAAGGCCTTGAATATTCAGGGTAGTCCCCTGGAGCAGTGTCTGAAGGTACTCCAGACCAACCCGGCATTCGGCGTACTATACAACAGCACCTACGAGCTCAAGAGCCCTAATGTCGGGGTAGTTACTACTTACTATGACCCCACGAGAGAATGGTTTGGCAAGTATAGAGGCGACATTAACCTCCAGCACCTGGACGGCGAATTCGAGCGGAGACTCTTCGAGAAATACGCCCAGAAATTTGACCCCAATATAAAGGTCAAGACGCTGATGGCGCCTACCTTCGGTCGCTCAGCGGATGGCAGGATGCCGGAGGCCGGTGCGCCGGTTTCGTTGGAGGATCGTGTACATAAGGTCAGGACGGAGGACAAACCCATCTGCCAGTGGGAGTTCAGCATAAAGTAGGTCCCAGAAACGAGAGGTAAAATAGCTGCCGGTGAGAGATTGAATTTCCCACTGGTAACTATTTTGCTCATGATTACGGGAGGCTGCAGATTTAAACGGGAGAATGATTGAGGTAGAAAATGAGCATCGCTGTGCATGAGGCAAGTTGCATTGGCTGTGGCATGTGTGTTCTCATCTGCCCTGAGGAAGCCCTGGAAGTCGCTCCTATCTTCGTGGTGGAGATAGACCGAAATAGGTGTACCGGTTGTCTAATTTGCCTGAATATGTGCCCGAACGACGCATTGGAGGAGAGATGAGGATGAAAAATATGAAGTGCGATGTCGTTGTGATAGGCTCAGGCATCGGTGGGATGTGCGCCGCAGCCAAGTTGGCTAATGCTGGCCACCATACAGTGGTTATGGAAAAGGCCCCCATCTTGGGCGGCAGGTACATCTCCTTGTATCACAAGGGCTTCATGGTGCAGCCAGCCGCTGGAGTCATAGCCTGTGGATATAACTCGCCGGTCTGGCACACACTACAGGAGGTCGGAGCACCAAAGTTCGAATATAAAGCCCTGGGAGCGGTCAGCTTCCAGTTCGGGGGGAAGCGCTATGATACCTCATCAACCGAGAAGGGCACGATGGCTCGAATGCTCAATGCGCTGAGCAGGGATAAGGGCGAAGCGGATAGAGTGATGGGGGCACTCAGAAAAGCCATCAGGTGGCAGGAGCCCTCAGACTTCATCTCCTTCAAGGAATGGCTATCGCAGTACACAGATAACGAGATGATTCACCGTTTCTTCCAAGCCTCCAGCACAGGCTGGTGCGGGGTCAACACCCACGAGTTTCCCGCTGGGGAGTTCATCAGGTGCACGAAGGTTTTGGCCGCCAGCAATGAGTATATTGTCCCTAAAGGCGGCATGCAGGATGTTGTGAATGCCCTGGAGGCCACAATCAAGCGCGACCACGGAGAGCTCTTCACCGACGCCAGGGTTACCAGGATAGTAGTCGCGGAAGGAGTCGCTTCCGGGGTTATCGGGACAAAGAATGGTGCTGAAATGAGGGTTGAGGCCAAGGCTGTCATCAGCAACATCGGCCCCACAAAGACAATTCAGCTGGCGGGCGAGGAGAACTTCGACAAGGGCTACCTTAAGGAGGTGAGAGAACGAGTCAGGCCGGGGGTGGCGATGGAGTGGGATTTCTGTAGTGATAAGCCATTGCTGGATGAGGGGGTCTATTGGCTGTACACCCTGGATACCAGGAGGGTGGAATGCTGGGGTAGCATGGCACCTCTATGGCCTCACTGGGTCCCATCAAACAAATACATGACATCCGTCTATTCAGTGCCTGAGAACACTTTGATGTACGACCCCAAAAAGGAGCACGAGATATTGCTCCAGGATGCCAAAGACCTTTTTCCGAATTTCAAGGAGGCTGGAGCAGAGCTGGTGGCGATGCGAAATTACTGCGGGGAGTGGCCTATGACTCGATCCTGGCAGGGCTACCAGATGGGGCCAAAAACATCGATTGAGAACCTGTATATGGCTGGAGATGCCTCAAACCCGTCAGGTCACATCGCTGGTGACGGTGCCGCTCAGAGTGGCCGCATAGTCGCTGATCTAATACAGGCCCGGATGAAGTCAGGGTGATTTGAAGAGACCCACAGATTGTTAGCGCTGCGGCACAGCTTATGGCAAGAATTGACGGACACTTCGGGTTCTGTATAGGCTACCCTCAGTTGCCCATGCAGCGAAGCCAGTCAAAACTTGCGCGAGCCAGATTATTGCGCCCCTAAGGCTTAGACTCTCTTGTGGTTAAGCTGGCCGACCGAGCGAATCGGGGAAATGGACTTTGGACTTTACAGAAATGGAATATGCCAATCTCTCCAAGAACAGCGAAATGCTGCTCGGACTTATCTCCGATACTCACCTCTTGAATGGGAGCGGGCTTCCGCCTGAAATAGACAGCATCTTCAGGGGTGTTGACCTCATACTGCACGCCGGTGACATATATGGAACTTCGGTACTTGATAGGTTAGAGCAGATAGCTCCGGTGCTCGGCGTTATTGGAGATGAGGACTTCTTCACACAGCCTGATAGCCGACTAAAGGAAGAACATCTCTTCGATGTCGGTGGTTTAACCCTGTGGTTAGTGCATCAACTGCCGCTCGACTGCCTCCGGCTTCTTGCAGTTGGGTCAGAGTCTGAGATGCTGGAGCAAGTCAGTCGCCGTTGCCAGACGGTACCCGATATCATTGTGTTTGGCGACACCCACAGGCACCTTGTCAAAAGCATTGGTGATATCCTCTTTATTAATCCTGGCAGCCCGACGATGCCCAACCACATGCCTGGTGCCGGGACGGTGGCTCTTCTCTCTATCGGCACAGGCCAAAGTGAGGTACATCTTGTTGGACTTACATCGGGAGCATGCTAGGAGCGAGGAAAGTATTGATATAGTCATCTTAAATAACACCGCTGTAAAGGGAGGTTAGCAATGAAGGCACTCGTGATAGGCGGGACAGGTACCACTGGTCCCTACATAATAGATGGTCTTCTTAAGAGACGCTATCATGTGACCACGCTTAGTCGTGGTGTCCATAAGGCTGATCTGCCTGCCGAGGTAGACCATATATACGGTGACCCTCACTTTATGGAAGCTTTGATGGAGGCTCTCGAGGGAAGGAGTTTTGACCTGGTGGTGTCTACTTATGGAAGGCTGAGACATGTGGCAGAGGCTATCAAGGGTCATACCCCTCGACTCATCTCGGTAGGAGGATATGCCATATATAGGGGATGGTTCAGGGTTACCGACCCCGAGGCGCTGGTGCATTCGGAAGAATCGGTAGTGCCGGTCCCGGAGGAGGGATTCCTGGAGGAGGCTGGTGTTGACCGCTTTGTAGACCGCATGCTGGAAAGCGAGCAAGCGGTGATGCGGGCTCACCAGGAGGGCTATTATAATGCCACCCATTTCCGCTATTGCCAGTCCTCTGGCCCACGACATCTCGCCCCTGGAGAGTGGTGCTTCATACGGCGAATAATGGATGGCAGAAGGCAGGTCGTACTCCCCGGCGGTGGGCAGATTTTGGTGTCGAGGGTATATGCGGAAAACGCAGCCCATGCCATACTCCTGGCCGTCGATAACCCCGATGCCTCGGCGGGGCAGACCTACAATATCAGAGACGAAGTGGTACTCACGAACCGCCAGTGGGTAAGGCTTATTGCTCAGACGATGGGCCATGATTTGGAGTTCGTGGATCTGCCTCTAAGCATTGTACGGCTCGGGCCCCGCTATGTTCCGGTCCCGCTGCTGCGCCCAGACCATCGTGTGATGGATATCGCCAAGATCCAGCAGCAGCTGGGATACCACGATGCGGTTCCCGCTCAGCGGGGGGTGGAGCTGACGACCAGGTGGTACATGGAAAACCGGCCGGACCCCGGTGGAGAGGTAGAAGGCAATCTGGGAGACCCCTTTGACTACACTGCTGAAGACCGCCTTATCCAGAGGTCCAGCGAATTATGGGGCGAGATTATGCAGATCCCCGAGAGCAAGCACGGCTTCAGGCATCCTTATCCACATCCCAAGAGTCCCGGAGAACTTAGGTGACCACGCTTAAAAATGAGAACCGGCGGCTTGTCTTGATGGGCTTTGCTGAACCTCACAAGACTCTAAATTCAGCCTCACCTCCTTCCTTTCACGCAGTACTATTGCCTAGAGCCCAGCAATACAGACACCCACAACAGGATTCCAGTGTCGGCCACCCAAGCTGTGGGTTAGCCCAAGCACAGGATTTTTTACCTGCCGAGGCCCGCCTTTCCCTTGAAGCTGCTTATACACCTCATATATCATCCTGAGTCCACTGGCACCTATAGGATGGCCGAAAGACTTCAGTCCGCCATCGGTCTGCACCGGCAGCCCCCCATCCAATCGGAAAAACCCTGACTCAAGGTCTTCCTTCACCTCCCCCCTGGGACTGAACTGGAGATCTTCCATGATAGTGGCCTCAGTGATGCTGAAGCAATCATGGACCTCGGCTATGCTTATATCCTCCCGGGGATTCTTTATCCCAGCCTCCTGATAGGCTCTCAAACCAGCCTGGTAGGTTTCTTCAACATTACTGAACTCGTAGTCGGACCTCAGTGAGCCCCTGCCGTGCCCTGCACAAATCTGTAATGCTTTGATATATACTGGATCCTGTCTGAAGTTCCTGGCCATGTCCGCACGAGTTATGATTGCGGCTGCGCCACCATCAGTGACTCCACAGCAATCGAATAGTCCCAAGGGCCAGGCGATTATCGGAGCCTTAAGCACATGCTCCAGAGTCACCTCCACACGTAAGTGTGCCTTAGGATTCAATGCCCCATTATGATGGCTATTCACAGGTATCAGGCTGATCATTCTTTTACCTTCCTCCGGGCTAAGTCCGTATTTGGCAAAGTAGCCAGTAGCCAGCAACGCGAAGAAACCTGGCCCGGTACCATGCACTTCCCTCCAGGTGGCTCTCGGCATGAGACCATTGCCCTCCATGGCGACCCCTGTGTCCTTCAACTTGTCAAATCCGAGGACCAGTACCACGTCATAGATCTCGGCAGCCACCGCATAGCAGGCGTTTCGCAGGGCATCAGTTCCAGTGGTGCAGAAGTTCTCTACCCTGGTGATGGGAGCATATTGCAGCTTCAAAGCCTCGCCTAAGGTAGCGCCGCTTTCGCCTGAGGTCCAGGTTCCTAACCACGCGGCCTGGATGTCATTACGGTCCACACCAGCGTCTTTGAATGCCTCGTCAGCCGCCTCGACAATCAGGTCGGTGGGACCGGTGTCCCATCTCTCACCAAACTTTGTACAGCCCAT
This sequence comes from uncultured Dehalococcoidales bacterium, assembly GCA_964638975.1. Lineage (GTDB taxonomy): Bacteria > Chloroflexota > Dehalococcoidia > GIF9 > AB-539-J10 > RBG-13-51-36. Next base: position 10,393 of record CAZXAJ010000034.1, on the reverse strand, counting down.
GCCTACTATGGCAATTCTATCTTTAATGCTTTTCATTTCTCATCAACCTCCCTGTTGTTCTAGCCTCTGACTGGCGCACATTTCCACCAGTAGTTATGAATCCCTTCCGCATACTGAAGCTTCCTGAAAGTCATCTCCACAGGCATGCCTGTCTTAACCTGGTCAGGGTCACGGTCAGTCATGTTGCACATGATTCTCCCGCCTCCTTCGAAGTCAACTACCGCAACGGTACTTGGCGAGTCAAGGCCAGAAACCACATAGTCGTGGGAGAAGGCAGTCAGTCTGCCTTTCTTATCTGAAAATGTATACGGGTCGAAGTTGTCTGCAGCCTGGCAGACCACGCAAACTCTTTGCCTGGGATACTGTGGCGTACCACAGCTCTTGCATCTGACACCTCGAAGAGAAAGCCCCCAATCTCTGTCTCGCCATAGCGCTGATGCTGATATAGGTCGTGGAGCAACCTTAGTAGACTCAGCAGGCACTATTTGACGCCACAGCATATATTTCAGGTAACTGGGGAGCATCACCTTTGACTCAAGATAGCGCTTCACCCCTCTCCTCGTTTGGAGCTTTGCGAGATTCTCGGTCACCTTCATGTTAAAGACATCGCACCCGTCGCCGTAGCTGGCAAGCAGGATTCTATCACCTACCTTCGCTTCTTCCAAAGCCGACACCAATAGTAGCAGGGGGTGGGCAGTGCCTGTGTCGCCCACAGTGTTATACAGAAGATCTTGAACCTTGGTCTGGACATCAAACCTTGTGGTCTTTGCCACTGTGGCGAGCTGTCTGGGGTTAGGAGCATAAAGAACAGCCTTGGAAAAATCATCCGATGTTAGTCCATACCGCTTCATGGATGCCAAAATCGTCTCTGGGACGACGCGAACATATCCCGCCTCCCGACCGAAACGGTCTTCCCAGAGGCGAACAAAAGTATCCTGATCTGACCTCCACACGTCAAAGAACTCTTCGAATATAGCATGGTAACCCTCTATGCTCACAATGGTATTGGAGTTTCCTACTAGAACAGCCGCAGCTCCATCGCCAAGAGCCAGCTCTTTGTCCCCACGGGGAGCTCCCAGTCGAGTTTCAGAACAGGTAACCAAAACGCTCTTCGCTGTGCCAGCAGCGACGGCGTCAAGCGCCGCGGTTAGAGCGTTTGTCCCTGCCCTCAACGAGCCAGAGAAATCAATTGTAAGCACCTCTCTGCGCAGCCCCATGGCTCCAGCCACAGTCGCGGCGGCCTGTTTCTCCTTGTAAGGAGATGTCGTTGAAGCGAAATATAAGCGGTCTATCGTCTGAGGATCAATCCCTGTGACACAGTCCATAGCTGCAGCAACAGCCATGGTTATGCTGTCTTCGTCATAGTTAGCAACAGCTTTCTCGCCCCCAGCAGGCGAGGCATTCCACTCTCTGGCGATCTCAGCCCGACTTATCCTATAGAGTGGTACGTAAGCACCATATGATTCGATACCTGCCATTTATCCTCCTATTATAAATGCACGTTAAAAATGTTTGTGAGTCTCGTTTTTCTCGAATTCGCATAACCACGATGGTTGCTAAATGCATTCCCCTGCCCCTCACCCAGGCCAACGATTACAACCGACTGCATATTTGACATAGATTCCCTTCATCTTGTGCACAAAAGCACGCTAATATCCATTATCATGATGCCTGATCTATTAGGGCGGGGGCCTGAGAACAGGCGCTTCTCGCCAATCTGATACAGTCACTAAAGCCCCACCTTGGATTTGATAGACCCTCACCCAGGGTGAGTCCCTCCGAACCTCTCGGTCAGTGTAGGTAATTGGAGTTCCAAACACATAAGAATCGGAGTTCTGGATAATTTCCAAGGCCTCTTTCACTGCATGCCTGTCGACGTTTTCATAAACGATCTTTTCTATAGCTATTTTTACAGCGTCAGGTAGTGGAAGCGCATGACTGATAGCAAATACATATCAGCCTTAAGTGCGCTACTATGCCCTATTACTACTCTGGCACAAGCATGGGTGCATTTCGCCACTCGGTTACAGGAACTACATCCCCAGCCTGTATCTCGTACATTCTCGTCATCGCGGAGCCCCTATGGTCCTCTGGGGTATAGCTAATTGGCCTGCCGGTCTCGTAGGGATCAAAATCCTTGATATCCAACATGGCTTCTCTTACGGCACGACCATCCAGGTTTTCATAACCCACATTATCTATCGCTATGCTTATGGCTTTAATCATCACGGTTATAACCTGTAGCGCACCAGCAGTATCACCCTGTGGATTCTCGAAGAGGTCACGACAAATTGGTATTTCCTCGTACCAGGGGGTGCACCTTGGAGAGAAATAACCATCAACAGCAGGTCCTAGGGATAGCATGGCCCGTGACTGGCCATTCCCGTGGCCACCAAATCGTATCGTGTCCATAAGCCCTAGCCTAATAGCATCCTTCATGACCGGAGGCGCGTAGGAATCAGTGCCGCCCGGCATATAGACGAAATCTGCTCCTTCGTCACTTATCCTCAGCAACTGAGGACTGTAATCCAGGCCCATATAAGCGCCGGATTCAAATGGCAGCATTTCTATTCCTATGCTCTCGGCATACGCTGGCCCCATCACGTCTGCTGCATGCCCAGACGGCGCATCCGGCCCCATCATGACTACTCTGGGGGGACGTTCCTCCTGCCAATTTTCCATAATCCAGTCACACAAAACAGCAAATTTCTCCGATTCGGTGGGCCAAATGCTGAAAATCGAGCCCGCAGGATACATCATTGCTTCGTCATAATTCATGCATATACCAGCCATCCCATCCTTTTCCAGCCTCGGCTTTAGTGGTGTTCCTTCGACACCTGTAGGCACATAGAAGATTACTGCATCGTTGCGTATCCTCTCGTAGATGCTGATTGCCCTATTTGCCTCAAATCCATCATCTGCCCACAGTATCTCAACAGTCACCCCGGGTGGGAGGGCCACTCCAGGCATGCCTTTTTCTTCAAAGTATTCAAGGTAAGCGAATGAATTACTTAATGCCACTTGTACAACGTTAGCGGGAGCCCCGGTAAGAGGCAATATGAACCCCATCTTCACCACCTTTTTCTCTTCTGCGGGTACCCCAGGGGCGCAGGCGGTAAGCAAGAGCACGGCTATCAATCCTATCGCCAGGATAGTAACCAAAATCCCCTTCCCTTTCACTAACCTATTCTTCATTTTCATCACTTTGCACCTCCTTGTTCTTTCATCTCCAATTTGATTTCCCACTGACAGGCGATGTCATCCTTACTTTTTCGAGGCGGCAGTTTCAGTGCCTCACATCGCATATCAGGATGAGCGGCACGACAGTATTCCTTCATCAGGGCCACCTCTATGCGGTGGCAGATGGGCTCTATTCGCTCCGGCGCGTGTTCCTCGAACCACTCCAGGGAACGGCAGCGGACTATAGTGAGTATGACATGGTTCTTGCCTTTTATGTCAGTCTCGGCGAGATATATGTCCGGGTTGATGTTGCTCTCGGGTTGTATTTGCCAGATTTTAAGTGCCTCTACAACGTCCTTTACCGGTACCTGGATGTTGGTCAGTTTCGCGATATTCGGCTGTACGGAATTCGCCAAACTCTTCCATACCCCGATCTCGCAGTTGATGATATCCTCCTCACCGAGTTTTCCCGTGTTCCTTACCCCTGCATTCCAAAACCCGTCCATTAACGTGTACGCACTCATGTACGCCTTCAATAGCTTTATGAGGAAGTCTTTAGAGAAATCCTCGAACTTCCTGTTGGGATTATAGGGTCCGCTATTATCCATTAACTCTGCCATATAGTCACCCTTATAGCTTGCTACGCTGATGGTTATTCATTGCTGGTTTAGAATCATCTCAGTGGCTATGAGCGCAGCATGCGCTTCCAGGTCTTGATACGAACCTATAACCTCGGTGGTGCTACCCACGAAGTAGAGTCCTTCTATAGTCGGACATTCCACCGGCGCCCTCTCCACTGGACTGAAGAACCACCCCACCTCGCTGGGCCCCTTGTGATAACTGAACGACACCCACTCCGTTATCTCATCGAGATCCGAGTAATAATCTCGCGCGCAAGTAATGGCTGTGCTGGTGATTTTATCCCTCGCTTCGGCAAAGGAGCTGAAGGGAGGATTCGATTCGTCCAGGTTGCCACCAGTGCAGTACAAAAAGGTTATTAGATGCTTGCCGGGGGGTGCTGCAGTTGGCGTGGCCAGAGAGCAAATTAGCCAGCCCCCCCCATAGACTCTCTCCTCTCCCATGACAGCCCTCTGCCAGCCGCCCCAATCATCTGGCTCCCCCGTCGCCCTCACCGTAGGCAGTCGGCTCAGCCCCATGTTACACAGCACCGTGTCAGGATTGTAGTTCTGTTCCAGCGCACGAGCGTTCTCCACCAGATTCTCAGGCAGGAGACTCTCATCAACGAGGTCAAGGACATACCACACAACCCAATTGAAGATCACCACGGGAGCATGCAGTTCTTGAACGTTCCCGGCCTTGTCATCGATAACTACTCCCTGCACTTTACCATCTTCCACTAGGATCTCGATGGGCATCTGACCCAACATGATGTCTCCGCCATATTCCCGGACGACCCTGGCATAGGGTTCTATGAAGCCCTGGTTCCCCCCAACCTCAGGATCGTTTGCCCTGAATGTTGACCCTGGAAGATTGAAGAATTCGGCTACCCTGCCTACCGAGGCTTTCTCAGGTGGTGGCGCATATAGCTGAGTGAGGTAGCGGTAGACATAGATGTGCATTTCTTCGTCAGCCACGTTCTCCCTCAGCCAGTCCTCCACTAACACGCTTCTATATTCCTGGGGGTCTAGGGCCATGAAGTCGGCGAGTATAAACATGAAGTCAGTCATTTTATCAGGCGGCACGCCTACCATCTGCATGAAATAGTTAGATATGCTGTCCATGTCATGCACATCGAGGTTTGCAACTTCCCCGGTGGGATGAATATGGCCGCGTATGTGTCCGACTTCCACCATTTCGATCTCGGCTCCGGCGGCTTCTGCTGCCTGCTGGCCGTATAAGGCGGGTGGGTTCATAACCATTATGATATCCGACGCATCGCGAGAGTCTTTCAAACCGTAATCGATCCAATAACCATCGTGATCGACGGCGCCACTTCTTCCACCAATTTGATCTCCCTGCTCAACGACCGCTGTTTTCATCCCATTTTTCGCCAAGATGGCGGCGCTTATCATACCCCCATAGCCACCTCCTATAACAATAGCATCGTACTCTCTAATCTCGAACTCCACGACGCGCTGCTTTGTGCTCTCCTCAAGCGCTGCCAGACTCTCCTCAGTTTCGGCTAGCTTCGCCTCGGTATCGGCCAGGGCCTCCTCTGCCTGCGCCAGCTCCGCCTGAGTCTGGGCTAGGGTCTCCTCTGTTTCCGATGGCCCACATCCACCGACCAGCAGCGCCAGGACCAGAGCTAGAGTAACCACCGCCACTCCTATGGCTTTCAACTTTTTCCTCATCACTTTGCCCTCCATATCATTTTTGAACGTCTACGCATGTGACTTCAATAGTCACCTTAGGGATGCCCTATTCCTCATTGAAATATCTAACCATAATCAAGTACAGCCGATAGGGCAATCGCTTCCATAGCACCAGGACCAGTAAGGCAGGACATATATTCAAATCTCACCACGTTTCTCTCTCCTATCAGCGGCTTAGGCACAGGCAATAGACTCAAGCAGTACTATTAACGCTGCCGCTAAAATGGCCACAGCTATCTTGGCTTTACAGCTCCACATCTCATTCTACGTATCCCATTAGTCTGGTTTTTCCAAAATCCAATGAGCTAGTCTGAGAAATCAGCGAGTCTTAGATCAGGCTTCAACGGTCCGCTATAGCCCCTGGGTTCCCTCACTTTTCGAATCCCCTTCATCTACTAATGAAATCATAGTAGATATCTAACATTGGCCTAACTAATAGCGTACGCCTCACTAAGGTAGTTTGTCAAGCATTTGTTGTGGCCGAGCGCATAGATAACACCGAGCTACAGATTTTGGCAAGTTCCTTTTCAATATGTTAAAGCTGACCGAGATAACCAAGAGATTGGTGCAGGCGCTTGGAGTTATGCTCAATCAGCTAGAAAGTACAACAGGCTCAGTCTGTTACAAAAGACACATTTCTACAGTCTTGCAGTGTATGAGTAGCGATACGCTGCGTGCCTTAGTGACTCTATGACGCTCTAATAATATCCTTAGCTACTATGTGTGTTTCTTATTGGGATAGTCGATATGGCCTGATCATGAATATTGGTTCATTGGATGCTCTGCCGTTGGACAATCTTAGCAGCACCTCTTTGGTCTCGGGAAACAAGGGCATATGCTTGGTGCGCCTCTTTACTTTATACTCGACGACTCTTTTCGTCCAAATCCGTGATTCAGTCATCACTCATCACTGTAAACTGGCTCCCGCTTCTCGACAAAGTTTGCTTTGATGGCCTCCATGGCATCGTCCGTGAAAGCGCACAGAATCTGTGTCCGGTTCTCTAACATCGTTGCCTCCAGGAGACTACCCGCATCAGTGTTGGCATTGAGTACTTCTTTCGTCATTCTGAGGGCGAAGGGCGAGATACGCAAAATTTCCTGTGCCAATTCCTCCGCAGCGCCGTCCAGTTGGTCATCGGGCACAACCTGAGAGACTAGGCCGATACGTTCCGCGGTGGCGGCATCAATGAAGCGTGCTGTGAACATGTAAAGTGCAGCCCTGGACATGCCAACGAGGCGCGGCAGGAAATAGGACATGCCTAAGTCGCCTGCCGAAAAACCGATGCGAACAGTGCCAACATTGAACTGTGCAGTATCGCTTGCCAGACGTATGTCGCCGGCCATAGCAATGCCGAACCCCGCACCCATGGCATGGCCCTGGACAGCGCAGATAATGGGCTGAGGGGCTTGGCGCATTCTGATCACAATGTCGGAGATCTTTCGCTGAATCATGAAGTTCCGGGGGCGAAAACGGCCAGGAACCTCTGCGTCCGATCCCATGCCACCTTCTAAACCAGGAGTAGACTTCAGATCCAAGCCACTGCAGAAGTCTGGACCTGCCCCACGGAGTACTACAACCCTCACATCAAGATTGTCTTCCAGCGAGCCAAAAAAATCGTGCAACTCCAGGAACATATCCCACGACAAGGCATTGCGCTGCTCTGGCCTGTTCATTGTAAGCCAGCCAACGTGACCGCGCATGTCAAATTGAAGCGTTTTGTAATCCATAACATCCTCCATAATAGTTTAGTTTTTCCAAGATCTTAGTCCATACTACTCACACCCTCGCTAGGGTGTCAAGAGCCTGTGCTGGCTAGCCACATAGGTAACACCCTGACTACGAATCTTAGCAATTTCCTTTTCAATATACTCAAGTCGACCTTTATGCTAGAGTCCCCTCTCTCGGGCAACTACTTCAAGGTGAAAATCAGTATCACCAAAGGAAAATTTCCAGGCATTGGCTCGTCTGGTGTACAGTCCCAGGCCGTAATCCGCAGTGTATCCCAGAGCACCATGTGTCTGATGCGCCTCCAGACAAACCCGCTGATACGCCTCATTGACCCAGGCTTTAGCTATGGATGCTTCCCTTGAACAGGAGAGACCCTCACTTATCCTGTATGCTGCCTGATAGACAAGATGCTTGGATACATCAACATCTATCATCTGGTCAGCAGTCCTGTGTGCGGTAGCCTGAAAAGCCCCAATGGGCTGGGAGAACTGTACTCTTTTCTTTGCATACTCTGCCGTCATCTCCAGAACTCTCTGTGCGCCTCCAAGCATTAAAGCACATTGACCTACCGAAATCTCAGCTAGCACCTTCTCGACAACCTCCCACCCTTGGTTAAGCTGACCGATAACGCTTCCCATGGGTACTTTCACATTATCAAAAACAACCTCACACTGCTTGTCGTCAGCCATCGTATCCAGCATATTGACTACGAGCCCAGGGCTGCTTGCCTTGACCGCAAATATGGTGATCCCCTCTTGTGGCGTTGGCCCGTCGCTGGTTCTGGTTACACAAAGTATGTGGTCAGCGATATGAGCATTGGGAACGAAGAGCTTTGTCCCATTGATGAGAAACTCACCGTTATTTCGGACGGCACTGGTTCTAATAGCGGCAACCTCGTAACTAGCGTTGGGTTCGGTAAGAGCCAAAGTAAGGATGAGTTCTCCTTTCGCCACCTGTGGCAGGAATTCCTGTTTCTGCTCATCGGTACCAGCGGCGAGGATTGGAAGCACACCGAGAATCACAGTTGAGAAAAACGGACCAGGAAGCAGGACCTGACCCATCTCCTCCAGAAGTATGGTCATATCTTGGAAGCTTCTACCACTGCCCCCATACTCCTTGGGTATCATCAAGCCCATCCAAGCTAGGTCTGCCATCTTACGCCACAATTGGATGGGGTATCCCCTTTCATCTTTCTCCATCTTACGCACCAAAGAGGTTGGACATTCCCTTTCTAGGAATTTGCGACATTCCATTCTCAACATCTCTTGCTCTTCAGTAAACCCAAAATCCATCGTCATCCTCCTTTCTAGTGTGGGTCGCTTTGACAACCTTTGACACCAACCCCTTGACAAATTATCGGCGGGATCTGGGAAGTCCCATTCCCACCCGTGCTATAACGTCTCTCTCGATCTCGTTAGTGCCCCCGCCGACTTTGATAGCATATGATTGAAGATAGAAGTGCTGTGCTATGCCATTAAGCTTGGCCCACTTGGAGTCCTTCCTAAGCTGAGCGTATTGACCTAAGATCTCCATCCCAGTAATGGCGACCCGGACAAGGATTTCGGAAACCAGCACCTTTGCTATGGCCGCGTCAACAAGAGGGACCTGTCCTTGTGCTTCCAATAACCAGGCGGTTTTATAGCAATACGTGCGTGCAATCTCAATCTCAATTTCGAGCTTTGCTAACTTATTTCGCACGATAGGATTTTTGGAAAGAGGTTCACCACGGTATTTGGTCTCTTTGGCAAAGCTTACAATTTTCTCGAAGAATCGTCTTATGAATGCGACATTCTTTCCGATTCCTATTCCGCTTCTCTCGAAGTTCAAGGCTTGTGCCACATAGTACCAACCGCGATTCTCTTCCCCTACTCTATTGGCGACAGGAACATGCACGTCGTGGAAGAATACCTGACTGAGTTCACTATTCCCGACTACATCTACTATCGGTTGGATGCTTATTCCCTGAGACTTCATATCAATGATTAGTAGCGTTAGCCCTCGATGCTTGGGAATTGTCGGATCGATATTCGTTCTCACAAGGCACCAGCACCACCGCGCCCGGTGGGCAGCGGTTATCCACGTCTTCTCCCCATTGACAATGTACTCATCACCCACCCTCACCGCTTCAGTCTTGAGCGACGGGAGGTCAGTTCCAGAATCTGGTTCACTATAGGCGGTGCACCAGACCCCATCTGGTTCTCCAGCCGCTATAGGGGGCAAGTATTTTCTTTTCTGTTCCTCAGTGCCGAACGCGAGTATTGACTGGCCAATCCAACCGCTACCGCCTGCTCCCATAGTGGTACCCGGGATCCCCCAATATTGCATCTCATCATGAATTACGAAGTCCTCAGGAATCGATGCCCCACAACCACCATATTCTTTTGGCCAGCTGCTGGCGATCCAGCCTCTCTGCCCGAGCTTCTTTGCTATTTCCATAACAAAGTCCCAATCGCGTGAAAAATCATACAAACCCCCGGGATAATACCAATCCTCAGGTAGTTCTTTCCTCGCAAACTCGGCAATCTCTTTCCTTAATGCCTCCGTCTTCTCACTTATATAAAAATCCATCTCTTCCCCCTTGTTTCTGTCTTTCAGCTATTGGATGGACACCTATCAGCCACGATAAAAATAGACTCCACCTCACTGGGCCTCATCCTTAGCTGTGATAGAAGTGCTCTCTTTGTTAACTAACTCTTGTAGCTCGTCATGTAGTTCCACGAATGAAAGAATGGTAGATATCTAACATAGCATTCTATACCACTATGAAGTGGACTGTCAATGGCGTCTACAACCTTTAATTTGTAGTATCTTCTTGTCAAGCACGGATAGTAACAGGAGGATTATAGCACGCTGTCAATTGCCAGACTACGAGCAAAGATACTATGCAGGACTGCTGGCAGCATGAAAGGTTTCGTGTCCACTATTGACATCCGACCTCAACCAAGCTCACAAGGCCAAATTTGAGAAAAGAGAATGGGAGGCTCAGAAACCAGTACGATACCCCTTCGTGGCTATACCGCCGTAATGGTTCCATTCCTGAGGAATGGTTAGACCCTACAAGTTCTGATTGTGGTAGCATAAGGAATAACCCGGAACTCGGAACTGAGAGCTCGGAACAGGGAACGGTTCTCAGTTCGTAGTTCGTAGTTTG
>CAZXAJ010000033.1:0-21274 GCA_964638975.1 uncultured Dehalococcoidales bacterium | reverse complement strand
ATAAAATATAAGTCGATTCCCAGCAAAGGTAATTGATTAGCTAAAAAGGAAGAATTAGTATCAGTTATGTTGCCCAGTAGAATTTCCGTGCCAACGGGTATTATCTCTGCCTTCACTGCCCCTACAATTTCCGAGTTAGCATTTGTTTGCTGAGATGCCTAAATACCTTTCTACTATTGCCATGGCACAATATTTACCGCACATGCTACAAGTCGCTCCGGTGGCGGGAATTTTACCATGGATTTGCCGCGAAAGTTCTGGGTCTAGAGATAGTTCAGCTTGATTTTCCCAGTCAAGAGCTTTGCGCGCTTTGGACATTTGTTCATCCCACTCTTTGGCCCCCTTTACACCCTTAACAATATCGCCAGCATGAGCAGCTATACGAGAAGCGATTACCCCCTCTTTAACATCATCCACATTGGGGAGGGCAAGGTGTTCAGTAGGAGTAACATAGCACAAAAAGTCTGCACCAGCGGCAGAGGCGACTGCCCCTCCAATGGCAGCAGTGATATGGTCATAGCCAGCACCTACGTCGGTCACCAGGGGTCCGAGGACATAGAAAGGCGCCCCACGGCAAAGGCTCTTTTCTAATTGAACATTAGTGGCTACTTGATCTAGGGGTAAATGCCCAGGACCTTCGATCATAGTCTGAACGCCAGCTGCCCTGGAGCGCTCTACTAACTCACCAAGGATGATTAGCTCTTCAACTTGAGCCCTGTCGGTGGCATCAGCCAGGCATCCTGGACGCAAGCCATCGCCTAAACTTAAAGCAAAATCATATTCACGAGCCAAATCCAACAGGCGATCGTAATATTGATATAAGGGATTTTCCTTATTATTGTGGAGCATCCAACCGATGAGGAAAGCTCCTCCTCGAGACACTATATCAGTTATCCTACCCTGCTTCTTAAGTCTGGCCACGGACGCCTCGGTCACTCCGCAATGAACAGTCATAAAATCAATACCATCTTTAGCGTGTTCTTGGATTACGGCGAAAATCTCGTCAGCGGTCATGTTCACTATGGCTCCACGATTCTCAATAGCTTCAATACCCGCCTGATAAATGGGCACTGTCCCCACCGGTACAGTGCTAGCACTCACCATAGCCTTCCTGATAGCCGAAATATCTCCCCCAGTGCTCAGGTCCATCACAGTATCGGCACCAAAATCAATAGCGGCCTGTAATTTCCTTAGTTCCGTGTCCAAATCACAAAAATCTGAGGATGTGCCTATGTTCGCATTGACCTTGGTCTTCAATCCTGCGCCTATGCCGCAGGGGATTAGATTTACGTGATTAACGTTGGCCGGAATTATGATTTTACCCTCAATTAAGCCTTGGAGGACAAAATCGGTCTCCACTCTTTCTTTTTCGGCTACGCACTTCACCTGAGGTGAAACTGTGCCCTTTCTGGCTAGCTCGAGCTGGGTCATCTTTCTCTTAAACCTCGTATAAGCTGCAGTAAAACTAAAGTATAAAACATTTCATGCAGATTTAGAAGGCAAATCTAACACAGGGCGATTGCCAATGCAAACCAACTCAGAGGCTTACCCCAAAATGGCTAGGCAATAAAAAGAGCAAGGTCTTTAGGGGTTCAGCAAGAAGCAGTCTCTTCCTGCATCTCTCCCCACTTGCTTACATATTTTTCCTTAACCTGGGGATTGACAAAGCAACGTGGCCACTTCCTATCGATAATCCTGGATATCTCTTCAAATGGGCGCCGCCTTATCTCCAAAGCGGAAGATTCGGAGTAATGAGCACCGTGAGCAGTGACGATGACATTATCAAATTTAAGCAAATGATGATCAGGGCTTACAGACTCCGTTTCTAAGACGTCCAGTCCAGCTCCGGCAACATAGCCCTGGGAAAGGGCTTCAGAAAGTGCCTTTTCATCAATGAGAGGGCCTCTAGCGGTATTGATGATATAAACTGTAGGCTTCATTTTCTTAAATTCTTCCAGTCCTAGCATGTGCTGAGTTTGTGGGGTGAGGGCAGCGTGCATAGAGATGTAGTCTGAATTTTGCAGTAAGTAGTCGAGCTCTACCAATTCCACCCCATATTTTTTAGCCACTTCGCGAGGTATGTAAGGGTCAAAGACGATTATTCTTAATCCAAATCCCTTTGCTTTAGGAACGATGGTTTGGGGAATATTGCCAAAACCAATTAGCCCTAAGGTTTGTCCTTTTAGTCTGAACATGGGGGGCCATATTTTTTGGCGAAACTCGGGCTTGCCCATCGAGTCCCATTTCCCAGCTCTAACGGCATTGTCCTGGCGGGTGATTTTTCTGGCACAGGCGAGGAGGAGTGCCATGGCGTGGTCTGATACCTCTTCCAAACAGTAATCTGCTGGGTTGGAAACACAAATACCATGCTCAGTTGCCGCTTTAACGTCTATGCCGTCGTAGCCGATCCCTAGACTGTGAATCAACTTACATTTGCTCATCTTCTCGATTACATTTCTGCTGAGAAGGCCTGTCATTACTGCATCAGCGTCAGATACCGCAGCAATAGTTTCGTCCTCTGTCTTGCAAGATGCTCTGACGAATTCTATACCTTTCTCCTCATATGCTTTTTCATCGTGAGGTATTCCGGGATAGGGGACAGGAATCGCTAACACTGCCTTAAAAGTCATTTTTCACTATCACCTCCCTCTGTCATTCGAGATAGTTTAGCCCAATTATACTCCATTGCACAATAGCCCTCCAGTTGCCATTTTCAGGTTAACAAGAGTATCTAATCAGCAGATTTCTGCCTTTAATCGCAAGATTCTCTTGTGAATCCTTTCCCCTAGCAGGAGGGGAGTTAGAGGGAGGAATTTACCTTCGGGCTCAGATCGTTGGCAACAAAGTGGGAGGAGCAGCTTGCAACAAGAGAGCGAGCAAAAGCGAGGAATCTACATGCAAATTCAGGACAAAGCCCTCAGGGTTTCCTTCTGGATTCTGAACAGTTTGTCTATCCCTTGCTGGGCTAAAGAGAGTAAGGCATCCGCAGTTTGTTTAGAGAAAGCCTTGCCTTCGGCAGTCCCCTGAATTTCGACAAACTCATTTTTGTCGGTCATGACCACATTGAAATCGACTTCAGCTTGGTAATCCTCTTCGTAACGGAGGTCGAGTAGTATGTGGCCATTCACAATGCCCACGCTGGTGGCAGCTATCATTTTATTTAATGGCATAAATGGCAAAACGCCCTGTTTTCTTAAGTTGTGGAAGGCCTGATAGAGAGCAACATATCCACCGGTGATAGCCGCTGTTCTGGTGCCACCGTCTGCTTGCAGAACATCACAATCTACTACAAATGTCCTTTCTCCCAAGATATCCAAGCTAGTCGCTGCCCTTAAACTGCGGCCGATAAGGCGTTGGATTTCCTGGCTTCTTCCCTCTGCCTTATCGCGCGGTGTACGAGTAACTGTGGAGCGAGGCAACATGGCATACTCCGCAGTAACCCACCCCTGGCCACCACCTTTAAGAAAATTGGGCACCCTTCCCTCCATGCTTACAGAGCACAGCACCCTTGTTCGCCCCAGTTCAATTAAGGCCGAACCCTCGGCGAAACTCTGGTACCCTAAAATTATACGCACGGGGCGAAGCTCGTTGTCGGCTCGATTATCTATTCTTATCATACTAAAAAGAGTATAGCAAAGTATTTAGTAATCTGCCTGTCCTTTGTGAGTTGTTATTCACCACCGCCCCCTTTTTTGATAGGTCTCGATAAATCTTTCGATAGAGCGGTCATAAGTCCTCTCTACATCGTCGGGGAAAAAGCAGGCTGGCAGTTCGCCTAACCGCCAATGGTATCTTATGCATTCGCAGCAAATGCCCTTCCTACTGCATGGTTCATAGGTACAGTTGCATTTTTCTTTGTTTTGCTCCACAGTGCACTCTCTCATATTCGCCCTCCTTCGCTAAATTGTTCAGCTAAATGCTTCTTTGCTCGCAAGTCGGAATGATACTATGTAGTGAGCATAAGAACTCAATGCTACGCCACTTTCCCAAACATATGCTATCATAATGCTAAATCAAGAATGTCGGAAGGGAAGCAGTAGGTTGCAGCTACCAGTTGATGCTTATCTTGATATTGAGACCACAGGTTTATGCTCGTTTTATGACGAGATAACCGTTATTGGCGTTTGTTTAGCCAATGACTATGAGAATAAATTGGTTCAACTTGTTGGGGGGGATGCAACTAGGGCTAACTTGCTCAGGACCTTGCGTTGTGTGGATACAATCTATACGTACAATGGCAGCCGTTTTGACCTTCCTTTCATCGATTTTCGTCTGGGGGTAAATTTGAGAGAGCATTTCCATCATCGTGACCTGATGCACGATTGCTGGAAGAACAATTTATATGGTGGCTTCAAGGCAGTAGAGCGGCAATTGGGCATTCCTCGACGGCTACAGGGCATTAGTGGAGTAGAGGCGGTGGCGCTGTGGTGGAGATACCAGATTGACCACGACAGAAAGGCCTTGAATTTGTTGCTGGAGTACAACAAGGAAGACGTGGTTAATCTGATAGCATTGAGGGGGAGGCTGGAAAGGTTCAGGTATGTAACCCGCTGAAGAAGGCGGTTGAAACGGATTTTGCTTCCTCCTGGGGATGTGAGGCATGGCTGTTCAGTTGGAGTTTTTAAAGGGCATTCCCTACTTTTCCGGTCTTAGCCTTGCTGAGCTTGAGTCAATCAGGGGACTTGTCTTCGAGAAAACTGTTGAGAGGGGGGAAATGGTCTTGCTTGAGGGTGAAGCGGCTGATGGCCTATATTTTGTCGCTTCAGGCGTGGTGAAGGTGTTCAAGACCTCGGCTGAGGGGAAGGAGCAGATCTTGAGCATCGTGCGCCCAGGGGAGTCTTTCAATGAAGTCGCTATCTTTGATGGTGGGCCGAATCCCGCCAGCGCTCAGACTATGGGGCCTGTTCTTCTCTATGTGATAAAGGAGAATAACATGGGAGCTGTCCTCCGGGACTATCCCCAGATAGCCTTGAATGTCATTAAGGTACTGGCAGGGCGAGTGCGCCACCTGGTATCACTGGTCGAGGACCTATCCTTCAGGCATGTTATCGGCAGGGTGGCCAAGATACTCCTTGAGCACGCTGGAGATGGAACAGGCCGTGAGCCACGACTCACACAGCAAGAGATGGCAGCTATGGCAGGTACTGCGCGGGAGGTAGTCGGCAGATCGCTTAAGGCCCTAGAGGAGGAAGGAGCGATCAGCATAGAGCGTCATCGCATAATAATTAGGGACAAGGGAGCTCTCCGAGAGATAATGGAGGCGTCTTCTTGAGACAAAGGTCACAGACGGATGGCAGCCTTTGCTTTTAAAATAACTAGAATGGAGATCAATAGCTGTGGCTGAAATGCCTATAATAGACCCCGAAAAATGTGATGGGTGTGGGTTGTGTGTTACTGTGTGCCACTGCAATGGCCTGGTGATAGTTAACAATGTTGTAACCATTATCGAAACAGTGGAGTGTGATTGGTGTACAGACTGCGAAGCTGTTTGCCCCACGGGTGCCATAAGATGTCCTTTTGAGATAGTTATCCAAGAGCCTTAGAGGCCAACTAAGACCTTATATCTACACTGATTTCGCCACTTTTCCAGCTGGTTTTTAGCTGGTTCATATCTGTTCCATCACCATGTCCCCATGAGACAAAAGTCGCATACAAGGATTAACTCGTGACCTAAAATATTCTTGGATTAAAAAGATGTAGTTGCCCGATTTATCGGGAGCTACAAGAATCTAGGGGTTGAAGAACTAGTAGATGAAAAGAAGGGAAAAGCGACTAATCTAATATGTATAGGAGGCATAAAATGCGTGAGAAGGTAGTAGAAGTTCTGAACCAAATACGGCCTGCTTTATTGGCGGATGGCGGTGATGTAGAGCTAGTAGACGTGAGCGAAGGTGTGGTTAAGTTGAGACTGACTGGTGCCTGTGGTGGCTGTCCCATGGCCACTATAACTTTGAAGCAGGGTATCGAGCAAGTGCTAAAAGAGCAAGTGCCTGAGGTCAAAGAAGTGGTCGCTGCTTAGACATATGAATTTTGGGGCATTTTGTACCTAGTCAGTGATATGGGCGCGAGGAAGTTGAGAGACAAATAACATTTGAGAGGCGAAAAGTATAAGGGAGGTTGAAGATGATGACGGTTTTAGGAGATGTTAGAGACATGGAGAAAGTCCTTTCCGGGGATGAGGGATTACGCTTGGCTGATGAGGAGGTTAGTCAAGAAGAGGAAGAATTTCCCGAGGTTGATGGTGTTCCTTTAAAGCGGGAATTTGAACTTGGCGAAGGTTCATTGAACTTATACCTTGGTGAAGTGGGGCAAACCCCCCTTCTCGATGCCGAGAAAGAAAAACTGCTGGGCAGCCAGATAGAGAAGGGAAAGCATCTTTCCCGGCTTGAGGATGACTGGGTTACCAAACATGACAATCAGCCATCGCCAATAGACCTACTGCTAGCATTGGCAGAGGACTTCAGTCGGGCACGTTTGTTCTTCGAAGCTCTTTACCAGTATCTTGGACTCCCTTCTAACAGCAGCATAGCAGAGAAGGTATTGTATCCAGAGTTACGTCGTGCCATCGATGGTCATATCGATCAGCACTTATCCAGTGCGATAGCTCAGGCCACTGGGGCAAGCCAAACTAGAACCGAGCAGGCCTTGATTCAATTGTCACTGGATAGCGGGCTGATACCTTGGCATATCATAGAGGGAGCAGGCCAGGGGAGTTCTGCGGCTGAATTTGGGGAGTTGTTGCGGTCGCCGGAATTTCGCAATGAGCTGGAAGAGCATAGCTCGGAAATTGGCAGGCACTTCGCGCAAGTAAGGGAAAGGGCAGGCCGGGCAAACAAGCACATGATTCAAGCGAACCTACGCCTGGTGATAAGCGTGGCTAAAGGTCATTATGATCGGGGCGTGCCTTTGCCTGACCTTATTCAAGAAGGTAATATGGGGCTAATGCAGGCAGTGCAGAGGTTCGACCATCGCAGGGGATATAAGTTCAGTACCTACGCCATTCCCTGGATTTGGCAGGCAGTCAACAGGGCAGTCAATGATCAGTCACGCATCGTGCGCCTGCCGGGACACTTGATTGATACTCTGAGGAAGTTAGGTCAGGCAAGAAATAGGTTGTTTCAGAAGTTCGGCCGTCAGCCGACTGAGAAGGAATTAGCTTCTGAAATGGGAGTCTCGCCTGAAAAGGTCGAGTGGCTGCTTAAGGTTAGTTCTGGTGGCCCCGTTTCTTTGGAGACACCTATTGGGGAAGAAGGAAGCCAGCTTGGTGATTTCATCGGAGACCGGACGACTCCAGAGCCTGAGGAAGAGGCTGATGCAAGCCTGCTTAAGGAGCAGTTGAGCGAAGCCCTGGAGTCGCTGACACCCCGGGAGCAGCGCGTCATCGAGCTGAGGTTTGGGCTGGGCAATGAATACAGTCGGACACTGGAGGAGGTTGGCATGGAGTTAGGCCTTACCAAGGAGCGAATACGCCAGATTGAAAAAGAAGCACTGGCTAAGCTGCGCCATCCAAGCCGCAGTCGTAAATTGATAGGTTACCTCGGATAAAGAGTTGAGGTGACTTGGATAAAATGAAGAGACATAAGCTCCACGGCTTAGCTTGGGGTGTTACTTCCTCTTGACCACTGACTTCACCGCCTCTTCAATATCTCCGGCAGTCAATCCGTATTTTTGAAGCAGTTCCTCAGCTCTGCCCGATGAAGCATACCTGTCACCAAGGTTGACGAATTCCATAGGCGCTGGGTTCTCTCTGGCTATTGCTTGAGCAACTCGGCTGCCTAGGCCACCGTGGGCTAAGTGCTCCTCAGCGACGACAATTGCCTGGGTCTCTGAAGCTGCTCTGATTATGGCTGCTTCATCCAAAGGTTTGAGGGTATGCATGTTGATTACCCGGCAATCTATGCCCTGTCTGGCTAAGACATCGGCTGCCTCCAGAGCCTTGGCGACCATGATGCCCATGGCTATAATGGTGGCATCCCTGCCTTGTCTCATGGTCACTGCCTTGCCTAATGTGAGGTGATAGTCCTCGTGGTAAACAAGCGGCGTTTTAGGGCGGCTTAGTCTGACGTAGAAAGGCCCATAGGTATTTGCAGCCATTCTTACTGCTTCAGCAGCCTCGATGGCATCGGCGGGAACAACAACAGTGAATCCGGGGAGAGCACAGTACAGGGCTAGATCCTCAATGGCATGGTGGGAGCTTCCATCTTCGCCAACAGTGATGCCTCCATGAGTGGCTACAATTTTGACATTTAGTTCTGGTTGCGAAAGGTAGAGCCTTAGCTGATCGAAACAGCGGCACGAAGCGAAGATGGCAAAAGTACTGACAAAAACGATTTTCCCCGAGGCAGCTAATCCAGCAGCTATGCCAACCATGTTTTGTTCTTCTAGACCACAATCAAAGAAGCGTCCAGGAAACTCCTGGGCAAAGAAGCTGGTCATTGTTGAAGGCGATAAATCGGCGTCCAGAACAACGATGTCTTTGTTTTGTCTGCCTAGCTCTACTAAAGTTTTGCCGTAAGTTTCCCGAGTAGATGCTTCAGCCATCCTTACTCTAACTCCTTCAGTGCCCTTTCGGCTTCTTCCAAAGTAGGTGCCTTGCCGTGAAATGTTACATTGTTTTCCATGAAGCTAACACCTTTGCCTTTGATAGTGTGGGCGACAATGACGATGGGTTTGCCTTTTACCCTTTCCGCTCCTTGTAAAGCGGACAGGATTTGGTCAAAGTCGTGGCCGTCTATGTCAATGGTATGCCAGCCAAATGCTTGCCATTTCTGGGTAAGAGGCTCGAGGTTCATAACGTCTCGAGTCCAGCCGCTGAGCTGCATACCATTGCAGTCAATTATAGCCGTTAGGTTATCCAGTCTGAAATGGGCTGCTGAAAGGGCCGCTTCCCAGGTTTGCCCCTCCTCACATTCCCCATCGCTGAGGAGAACATAGGTCCGGTAATCTTTGGAATCCAGCCTTGCGGCCAGGGCGACACCAACGGCAAAGGACAAGCCCATACCTAGAGAACCGGATGACATTTCTACCCCGGGGGTGAGTTTTTTATCAGCGTGGCCCTGAAGTCGGCTGTCCAACTTTCTCAATGTTGCTAGCTCTGCCACCGGAAGATAGCCAGTTTCCGCTAGGGCAGCGTATAAGATTGGGGCAGCATGTCCCTTGCTCAATATAAAGCGGTCACGGTCTTGCCACTGAGGATTTTCGGGGTTGTGGCGTAAGATCTTAAAATAAAGCGCAGTGATGATATCGGCTGCTGATAGAGAGCCGCCAGGGTGCCCACTGCCTGCCGTGGCGGTCATGGTGATTACGTGACGGCGTAGCTTTTTAGCCATTTCCTTTAGCTCTGCCGTGGACAGGTTGAATTTATTGCTTAAAGAGGCGCTTTCGGGGGATTCTCCAGTATGATTTGGCATTAGTTGTGGGTTAAATTGTAACGCAGGACAGCCTGTAATGTCTATGTTGTGGAATGATATACTATGACTAGTATTTTGCCAGACCATTACAGGGAGGTTAGTATGGAAGATTCCACAGAGCCGCATATCGAGCAACGGTGGGTTACAATTCCATGTGGCATGTGTCATAACGGATGTGGAATCAGAGTGCATGTCGAGAAAGGTAAAATCGTTGGTGTTGAGGGATGGCCTGAGCATCCATATAGCCGGGGGAGGATTTGTGTTAAAGCTCGTCAAATTCCCGAGCACGTACACCACGATGCCAGGCTTAAGTATCCCCTGAGGAGAGAAAACGGCACCTTTCAGCGAATTTCTTGGGACGAAGCCTTAGATACCATAGCGAGAAAATTGAGTGAGGGCAAGGAAAAGTATGGCGCTGCCTCGTTTGGTGTTTTTTGTGGCGACCCTGTGGAGCTGGGTGCTGCCTTAGGCGGTGGCTTAGCATGGCGATTCTGCGACGTTTATGGCACTCCTGCCAACTTTCATGCAGCTGATATGTGTTTTCTCCCGGTGGCGATGGCACAGGTAGCGACATTAGGTAGTACCTATGAGCCTGATGTGGAGAATTCCAATTGCGTAATAGTGTGGGCTGATGACCCACAAGAGACTTACCACGTAATCCATAGCAAGATTCTCAACGCCAAAAAAAGAGGGGCCAAGCTCATCATTATTGACCCTAGACGAACACCCCTAACCAGACATGCTGATATACATATCAGGCCAAGGCTGGCTACAGACGGCATTATTCTCCTGGCAATGATAAATACCATAATCTCGGAACACCTGTATGATAGGGAGTTTGTGGAGAACTGGACTGTAGGCTTTGACAAACTGGCGGAGCATGTCCAGCGGTATACGCCAGAAGAGGCTGAGCGAATCTCCGGGGTGGCGGCGGAAGACATTAAGAAAATCAGCCGGATATATGCTGGCACCAAACCTGCCTCTATACAACCTGGTTTCAAGCTCCACCAATGCCAGTGCGGTTTTCAAAACTGTCGTTCCGTGGCAACACTATCCGCCATAACCGGTAATATCCAGGTGCCTGGCGGAGATTTAAAGTGGTTTAGTCTTCCTCTAAGAAACATCAGACTCCCAGAACTAATGCGAGGAGTGAAGAAGCAAGCGATTGGCAACTACCCGCTATATACTGCCCTGCCGCATTTTCAGCCTGCTTGTACGGTGAATTGGGGAGACCTGGTATTAAATGAACCCCAGCAACTAAGAAACGTAATCATAGCGGGGGCGAATCCTGCTGTTACCTGGCCCAATACGACAAAGGTAAGAAAGGCTCTGGACAAGCTCGATTTTTTAGTAGTTCTGGATATCAAGATGACAGCCACAGCTCAAATGGCTGATATTGTGCTTCCAGCTTGCACGTTTTTGGAAAAGCTAGCGCCTGTCACGTGGCGTGGCTGGTTCCTACGCAGACCGGTAATTGAGCCACAGTGGGAATCTTGGCCCGATTCCAAATTCTGGCTCAATCTGGCCAGAAGGATGGGCTACGAGCAGTACTTTCCCTGGAAGAGTGACGAGGAGGTCGTAGATTACTGTTACGAGCCGGCTGGGTTGACTGTCAAGAAAATCCTGGAGTTGTATCCTGAAGGTTACATACATCCCCAGGCTATCCCTGGTCAACAACAGTACAAGCAAGAGGGGTTCCGGACACGGTCGGGCAAAGTGGAGCTTTACTCCGATCGACTGGCAAAGGCTGGGATTGATCCGTTACCCACTTATCTTGAGCCCAGGGAGAGTCCGCTTAGTACCCCGGAGCTTTTCGAGGAATTTCCTTTAATATTGACTACCGGCAGGAGGGAAATAGAATATTATCACTCAGAGCAGCGCCATTTGGAAAAATTGCGCCGCAGAAACCCTCATCCCACAGCTGAGATCCATCCAGATACGGCAACCAAATATGGAATTACAGATGGTGAGCCTATGATCATCGAAACTAAGATAGGGAATCTGCAGATCAAAGCTAAGGTCACTGACGAAATCATGCCGGACATGATTTCTGTCCCTCACGGGTGGGAAGATGCTTCTGAAAACATGCTGACTGATGACACTCCTGCTGACCCTGTATCAGGCTATGTGGCACTTACCGGATTGCTGTGCCGGGTCAGGATAAAGAGCTAGATGTAACAGAGGCTCGAGAGCCATTGAACATGCCAAATGTGGAGCGAAACGAAATAAAGCATCTCCTTTCGCGACTTCATCTGTAGCTTAAGGGAAATAGCCTTATATGTAAACAGTGTCTATCAGTTCCACCGGTGATTTATACCAACTTGGCTAACTCTTAGGGTTTGGATTTTAGTATTTTTAGTCGTTTGGGTATAATGCCTTAAATGATTATAGATTTTCACACTCATATATTCCCCCCTTGGCTAAAGGAAAGACGGGATGAATATATCAAGCGAGATCCTTGCTTTTCTTTGCTTTATTCCCATCCGAAAGCCAAGATGGCAACGGCTGAAGAAGTGGTTGCCAGTATGGATGAAGCCGGGATTGATTTGTCCGTCGTTCTTAACGCCGGCTGGGTAAGCCATGAACTTTGTGTGGAAACAAACGATTACATTTTAGATTCTATATCGCGCTATCCTGAGAGGCTTGTTGGCTTTTGTGCTATTCAACCCAAGGCAGGAGATGCCGCTATAGCCGAACTGGAGCGCTGTGCTAAGGCAGGGGCTAAGGGAATTGGTGAATTGAGGTCTGATACGCAGGGCTTCGACCTCACCGATGAGACAACGCTGAAGCCTATAGTTGATGCAATGTTAGAGAATGACTTGATTTTTCTGACACACGCTTCTGAGCCAGTAGGGCATGAGTATTTTGGCAAGGGTAGCATCACACCTGACATCCTCTACTCCTTTATAATGGGTTTCCCGAATTTAAAGCTTGTTTGTGCTCACTGGGGTGGTGGCTTGCCCTTCTATGCCTTAATGCCTGAAGTAGCTAAGGCTCTCGCCAATGTCTTCTTTGATACCGCGGCCACAGTTTTCCTTTATAAGCCCCAGATTTTTGAGCAGGTGAGTCAAATCATCGGCAGTGATAAAATCCTTTTTGGTACTGATTATCCTCTTATGCATCAGAATCGAGTGATTGCCCAAATCCAGTCTTCACAGCTTCCTGAAGAAGATAAGGCTCGAATCCTGGGGGGGAATGCCCAAAAACTGCTATGCAAGGATGGAAGAAGCAGAAGTGCCACATAATTCGGAGGAAATCCGTTCCTTTATTGCTATTGAACTACCCGAGGAGGTTAGGGAAGGGTTAGCTAGGCTGAGAAGTGGATTAGAGAGAGCTGAACATAGGTTTGTCAAATGGGTAGACCCCGGGGGAATTCACTTAACTTTAAAGTTTCTGGGCAATATTCCCTTTAAGCGGGTAACAGAGATAACTAAAGCCATAGAAGAAGCTGCACAAGGGATTTCTCCATTCCATTTGGAGATTTCGGGTATTGGGGCCTTCCCTAATCTAAAGCAAGTTCGGGTCTTTTGGGTCGGCGTTTCTGGGGAGGTGGACAAGCTATCGATGTTGCAGCAAAACATGGATTCTGTGCTCGGTGCCTTGGGATTTACTAAGGAAGAGCGCTCATTCATGCCACACTTGACTCTGGCTCGCATCAGGCAAGGAGCATCACCCTCGGAAAGGAGGAGCTTTGGCGACCTCGTGGGCTCTACCATCTTTGAGGATAAATATCATATTAAAGTAAATGCTATTAGTTTAATGAAAAGCCAGTTAACACCTGCCGGTGCTATTTATACCCGCCTGTCGGTAGTTGGGCTGGGTCATTAGACTAAGGTTGTGCCATGGCCACGATTTTGTCTCATATTATGAATTCTAAGAGCGTTGCCATAATCGGCATTTCGAGCAACCCCGAGAAGGCAGCCTCGCCCATCTTGAAAAACATGCTCGACTTTGGCTTTAAGGGTAAGGTTTATCCTATTAATCCAAGATTGGATAGCTTTATGGGTTTACCTGTGTATGCCAGTGTTAAAGATATTGCGGGGGAAGTTGATTTAGCTATCATCTCCACACCGCCAAAGACTGTACCAAATATCTTGAAGGAGTGTGTTGAGAAGGGGGTAAGGGCAGCAATTATTAACTCGGAAGGATTTGCTGAGGTTGGTGGGGAGGGGAAGAAGCTTCAACAGGAAGTGGCAAATATTATGAAGTCCACCGGGATCAGAGTTCTTGGCCCCAACACCATGGGCGTAGTTTGCTCTGCCACCAGGCTGTCCACCTCAATTGCG
This sequence comes from uncultured Dehalococcoidales bacterium, assembly GCA_964638975.1. Classification (GTDB taxonomy): domain Bacteria; phylum Chloroflexota; class Dehalococcoidia; order GIF9; family AB-539-J10; genus RBG-13-51-36. Next base: position 7,578 of record CAZXAJ010000033.1, on the reverse strand, counting down.
GATTTAGGAGAAGTTGCGGAAGGGAATGTAGGTCTCATAGCCCAAAGTGGGCTCTTTGCTGGGGGATTGCTAGGGCATATTGCTCATTTCGAGTATTTTGGTTTGAGCAGTGCAATAAGCCTGGGTAATAAGGTTGATATCGATGAATCGGATGCCCTGGAATTCCTAGCTGACGATGATAGAACTGAAGTCGTCGCTCTATATCTTGAATGCATAAGAGACGGCAGGAGATTTATCAAAACGGCTAGGATGGCCAGTTCCCGGAAGCCCGTAGTTCTGGTGAGGGGAGGAAGAACCCCGCGGGGAGCTGAAGCAGCTCTTTCTCACACGGCGAGTTTGGCATCCAACAGCAAGATTTTCGAAGCGGCCTTAAAGCAGACAGGCATAGTAGAGGCCGATGATTTCCGCGACTTAATAGATACGACGAGAGCCTTTGCTTCCCAACCATTGCCCAAAGGTAACCGCGTAGCTATATTAACCAACAGTGGAGCTTGCGGGATTGTAGCGGTAGATTGCTGTAGCAGTCACGATTTAGAGATAGCCAATTTCAAACCTGAAACCACGGCAAGGCTATTAGAGTTAATGGAAGAGAATTCCAAAGTACGTAATCCCGTGGATACATTCCCTGCCGGGATGAAATACGGGCGTTCGAAAGTATATGAGATCTCCTTGGATTCTGTGCTGGAGGACGAAGGAGTTGATGCAGCCATAGTTATTGTCTTTGTAATAGGAGATATCACGCCAGATTGTATAATAGCACCGGCAAGGAGACACCCCGAAAAACCTGTGTTTGTAGCTAGTTATGGCTTGCTGGAAGGCGAATCTAAGAGAATCCTGGATAAAGCGCGGATTCCTGACTATACCTTTGCTGAGCCAGCTATCTTAGCTCTATCCCGTATGTATAGATATGCAGCATATAAAAAGAGTTTATAAATGACAACGGGAAACCTGCGCAGAGGAAAGGATAAAGGCAGATTCCAATATGTGAAACGATGAAAGAGTCTCACCCCAATGCAGTATCGGTTAGTGCTGCCCAAAGAAGCCATACATATTTAACGGTATTGGTACTGAAATTTATTTAAAGAAAATCTTAAAATCTGGGGCTAAAGAGTGAAATTTGCTTGCAAATAAATTATTTTTGGTGTATACTAGCTGCTTTTGATACATGGTAAATAAATTTAATTGGGGAGGTGGGATCCTTGGAAAACGGTTCGTTACCTAAGTGCCAGAAATGTGAAAAGGGTGATTTAGTGCCTCTGTCTGACTTTGGTAGTCAGGGGGCGCCGATTCACTACAAGGCATGGGTTTGTACCAATCCTGATTGTGGCTACAATATCAAAATCAGGAATGGTGAAGTATATCTTAATGAGCCTATTCTTAGTGGAGCACTTCATGCTCGCTCACACCGAGAATATACTCCTTAGCAGAGGATTTGCTTCGCTTACGCAAATTAGCTGGGCTGGCGGTTGATTCCTTTTTCCCGCGGCGCTGTGTTGGCTGTGGGAAAGCAGGTAATTTTCTTTGCCCTGATTGTCTTAGAAAACTGCCAAGGCTGGTAGCTCCGCTTTGCCCCAAGTGTGGCAGGCCTCAGGCTAGTGGTATTGTATGTCCAAGCTGTAGGCAAAGACAAATTGAGATTGACGGCATCCGTTCTCTATTTCGTTTTGACGAAGTGATACGAAAAGCCATTCACCAGCTAAAGTATCGAAATTTGAAGGCAATCTCTCCCCGTCTGGCTGAATTACTGGCTGATTATCTTAGGTCAAATCCCTTGCCTGGTGAAGCCTTGGTTTCCGTACCTCTTCACCCACGGCGATTGAGGGAGAGGGGTTACAATCAGTCGAACCTTCTCGCCAGAGAGTTGGCTAAGCGCATTGAATTGCCAGTGTTCGAGGATTGCCTCATTCGGGTTAAGCAAGCACGACCTCAAGCAAGAGCAGCTGATGTGGAGGAGCGCCGAAGGAATGTAGCCGATGCCTTTGTGTGCTGTGAAGAACAAGTAGACGGTAAACAAATTATCCTTATCGATGATGTATGTACCTCTGGAGCCACACTGGAGTCCTGTGCTGTGGCTCTCAAGGACAAAGGTGCTATGTCTGTTTGGGGCTTAACTTTGGCAAGGGAGATTTGAAACCGAAGGAGGGAAAATGGAACTACAGATTATCGCTAAAAATAACGTGGAGGTCTCTGAAACAATACAGGCGTATGTTGAGAAAAAGATTGGCAAACTAGGTCGTTACTTGCCTAGTATCGGTGAAGGCAAGGTGGAGATTTCACGGGAAGGCGCAAAGATGCCTGAGCAGCGGTTCACTGTTCAGGTTACTCTTGACAGCAAAGGTGTCTTAATTAGAGCTCAGGAAAAGTCTAAGGATATTCGCACAGCCATTGACAAAGTGGCGAATGTGCTATCTAAGCGAATCGAGCGATACAAAGGCAAGTTGTATGACAAAGGCAGAGGTGTTTCTTTTGCTCGGCAAGGAGCGGCAATCGAGGCTGAGGAAATCGAAGCACCCCAAAGAGTAGTAAAGAGTAAGCGCTTCCTAGTCAAACCCATGCCTGTAGATGAGGCTATAAACCAGATGGAGCTTCTGGGTCATGATTTCTTCCTTTTCATAGATGCCGATAGTGAGCGGCTCAATCTGCTATACCGTCGCGAGAATGGCGATTACGGCCTAATCGAGCCAGAGAAAGGGTGACGAAATTAACCGCCACTCTTGGCTGGGGTTAGCTTCATCGCGCTAAATAGATTGTCCTAGCCAATCTATAAGCATATTTCCAAAATTATATTTATGGCAGGGAAGAGCTGTGCTTTCGGGAGTAGAGATGATAAATAAGCACAAAAGGCAGTCAGCGTTACTCCTTAGCTTAGTTATTTTGTTAACTAGCTCAATCATGGCTTGTGCAGAGCCCACACCTCCATCACTTCCCATTATCACGGCTGGCCCAGCAAGCCTTGATTTCAGTGCCCAGCAGAGTGGGGCAAACCCAGCAAGTCAAACATTAAGCTTGTGGAATTCTGGGACTGGGACATTAACTTGGTCTGCCACTGATAGTGCCGATTGGCTTATCCTGAGCCCGACTAGCGGTAGCTCTGCAGGGGAGACAGCTAACATAGTCCTTTCAGTGGACATATCTGGGATGAATGCCGGCACCCACGCAGCGCTCATTACTATCTCTGCTCCAGGTGCTGCTAACACTCCCCAGACAGTAGTAGTAAACCTGACTATCAATCCACCAGCAGAGGAAGAAGAGGAGAAAGTAGAAGAAGAGGTAATTGATGCCCTAGACACCGAGAGGCTTTTGGATATCGGCTACAACCATCGTGAGAAAGTAGTTACGGTCGAAGGAGTTATAGTTATAACCTACTATGCCCAAAAATCTGGGGGAAAACCAACCTTTTTAGACTTCCATGACCCATATGAAGGATATTTCGCGTGTATAATTTGGGAAGAAGATAGGCAAAGTTTTATAGAGGAATTTCCGCCCAATCCTGAAAGCTATTTCTTGGATAGGAAGGTAAGGGTAGAAGGTACAATTGAAATCTATGAGGGAGCACCAGAAATTGTTTTACGTGACCCGTCGCAGATTTGGATTTTGGAATAAAGGGCGGTTAGCGATCGCCCTCGCCCTGGTCTTAACTCTCTCGGCTCCAGGCTGTGGCAGGGTTACCGAGGGCGCATCCCTTGTTACCCGAGTTATCGATGGGGACACTATAGAAATCGAAGGCGGTTACCGTGTAAGGTATATCGGGATTGATGCTCCGGAGAAAGCTGAGTCTTATTATTGGGAGGCGCTTCAGGCTAATCGTGATTTGGTCGAGGGTAAAAAGGTTTGGCTGGAAAAAGACGTGGAGGATAGAGATAGATATGATCGCCTGCTTAGATATGTGTGGGTTGATAACACGATGGTTAATGCCGAGCTTGTCAGACTAGGCTACGCTTATTCTTATTCCTATCCTCCAAATGTCAAATACCAGACTTATTTACTGCAAATGGAGCAGGAGGCACGGGAGCATAAGCGGGGATTATGGAGCGGTGGTTGAGAGCAGAACTGTGCCGTGAAATAAGTGGTGGAGCTGATGGGACAGTATTCAAGAACGTCCAGCCTGGCCTTCAGCTTTTCTGCCTCCTTCTTCTGCTTAGACATTCCTTGTTGTTATCATAGGCCAAATACTGAAATAGTCTTTTCTTGCTCATAGTCTAATCAGTGGAGCTGGTTCACCTTTAGGGAGCAGATGAAAGCCTCTCCTCGAATTCCGTCAGGCTGAAATGGTATTCCTGCGTGCCGTAGCACTCGACTGCGAAAGATGCACACACGCTTCCCATTTTCGCACTCTGTTCTATATTGCTGCATTGAATCAGGCCCTTAATCAACCCTGCCCTGTAGGCGTCGCCGGCACCTGTTGGATCAAGCACTTTCTTTGGCTTGATAGCGGGGATGTCTATTTCACAATCCGGTGTACAGACACGGGAACCCAGTTCTCCCAGCGTAACAATTATGTAATTGGTCAACTGAAGCAGTCCCTCCTTATCTAACCGCGTCTTGTCCATGACTAATTCCAGCTCATAGTCGTTGGAAATCAAGATCTTAGAACCCTCTATGCATTTGGTGAGGTCTTGGCTATCCCACATTGGTAGTGATTGGCCGGGGTCAAAAATGTAGTCGATGCCTCTGGCCTTACACGTGACGGAGTAGTTCAGCATGTCCTCAAGGTTTCCCGGGGCAATGATAGTGATGCTTTCTTTGGGATTGACCTTATCGAAGTTGAAGTGGGAGGGGTATTTCATAGCTCCAGGGTTGAACCCTGTGATCTGGTTGTCGGCTTGATCGGTTATGATGTAAGCGCTAGCAGTTAAGTCTTCTTCGATAATCGTGATGTCTTCGTAATCTATATTGTTTTTCACTAACCATTCGAAATATGTATGATAATCTCGACCGATAGTAGCCAAGATTGTCGGTTTTTCACCTAAAAGAGAGAGAGCATAGGCAATGTTCCCGGCGGTGCCACCGAATTTCTCTATCATGCTGTTGACGGTGAAGCTGACATTCAAAACATGTATTTTGTCCGGTAGGATATGGTCAGAGAAGTACCCCGGAAAGTCCAAAATCCTGTCATGTGCCAGTGAGCCGGAAGCTAGGATGTTCATTGCCAGATTAAAGCAGCTCGAATTTTTGATTAGCTATGATATTAAGCCAATCTTCCGTGTTAAATTTTGTTTGTGTGAGAGCAGATATTTCTGACTCGTCATAAACATAGTCTTTTTCGACAAAACAAACAGGCCAACCTGGCACCCCTGGGCCAAGTCCACAATTGTCATTTATTTCATAGGCAAAGAATCTCTCTTCGTTGCAGGAAATCCAGTATCTCTTGTTCTGATATTTTATTCTGAACTTCTTATTGAGCCAGCCTTTACCGTGAAATATCTCAATAAACTTGTGTAACACATCAAATGGGCTATTTTCTCGTAGATGCCACCGGTCTCCGCTTATCATGGTGGAACCTCCAGGTCAACACTTTGGTGTACTGACTTGCCGGAACTATAGGAATATTGTAGCACACCACGTGGCATTATAACATGTCTCTATCACTGCACGGGTTACAGACTTCAGAAGACTGTGTCAACTTGGATTATTTCCAAAATCTGTGGGAGAATCTCTTCTTGAAGCTAAGTGGAGCTAGGGTGACAATAGGCAGGACTTTCAGACTTGCCTTCGCTCTCACTTTCTAGTGATTCTCAGAATCTACTAGGGGGGGCAAATAGTCACCAGTACAGGTCAAGTGGTCGGGCAAACGGTTGGTAAACTAGTCGTTATCCTATTGTAGACGGAGGCGTCCGCGTCATTTATTCCATACACTGGAATGGACTAATGTGCAGTTAAGTAGAAGACCGGGCTTCTGTTGCTTGGTCTGAACCAAAACGAGCGATTGTGACCCTACATAACAGAGTGGATTTTGGTTCAACGAGACAACAGACCAAGCAAAGGTTCAATATGCCCTGCATCTTCTGCCTGCAACCTGTTGTTGCTAGGGCAGAACTTCAAAAGCTTACAGGCTGCTCAGCGCGGTATCTTTAGACCAAGTGAGACATAAGTCACATACGAAAAGGCGTGCAGCGATGTAAACTATTCAAATAGAATGCAGTTGAAAGCTAGCAGGTGCCTGTAGAGCTGGCCAAAGGATAGATTTTGATAAGATTGTTTACGACCCCTACGTTTTTAGTTTTTGTACTGATACTGTGTTTCTCGCTTAGCTGCAGTAGCGAGCTATCGCCAGAGGGTAATGATGAATATATAAGGCAGGAAGGAGATGCAATGCCAGGCAAGATTGTAAAAACTGATGAGGAATGGCGGCAAGTACTTACACCTGAACAATATGAGGTTACGCAAGGGAAGGGCACTGAACCACCGTTTACAGGCAAATACTATGACTTCCACGAAGAAGGTGTCTATAGTTGTGTGTGTTGTGGCAATGCCCTGTTCAGTTCAAAGGCAAAGTTCGATTCTGGAACAGGCTGGCCAAGTTTTTGGGCTCCAATTTCTGATCAGAGCATTAAAACTGCCACAGATACCAGCCATGGGATGGTACGGATCGAGGTAATATGTCAAAGGTGCGGTGCACATCTTGGACACGTGTTTGAAGATGGTCCAGCACCAACCGGCCTTCGCTATTGCATAAATTCCATTGCATTGGATTTCACAAGAACTGAAAATGAATGTGAGTAGGTAATTACAGTGTGGAACAGAACAACTAGGCCGGTATTATTGGGTGCAATGCTCATTGTTGCTATTCTGGCTGGCATTCTTCCCGGTTGTGCGAAGGAGAATACGATGGTGAATTTTGCAGAGGACGGAGTAATCCCTAATCCGTCGATACCACCTATAGACGCTGCTGCCCCGGCGAAAACTGAAACAGCAACTTTTGCCTTGGGTTGCTTCTGGGGACCAGACTCCCTGTTCGGGAGTCTTGATGGTGTCATCCGAACCCGTGTCGGATATGCAGGTGGGACGGCAGAAAGCCCTACATATCACAACATAGGTGACCACACTGAAACTATTCAAATGGACTACGACCCGACCAAAATCTCCTATGAAAAGCTATTGGAGATTTATTGGGATAACCACAATCCGGCGGTGCAACCCTGGTCAAGACAATATATGTCTATAGTGTTCTACCACAACGGGAATCAACAAAGAATAGCTATGGAAACCAAGCAACGTGAAGAGGCCAGGTTAGGTCGCAGGGTTTACACTGAGATTATTCCCTTCTCCGAGTTTTATTTGGCCGAAGATTATCACCAGAAGTACTACTTGCAGCGGGTGCCAGAGCTTATGAAAGAGCTAGTTGCCATCTATCCAAATGCTGGGGACTTTATAGATTCCACCGCTTCGGCACGCATCAATGGATACCTTGGTGGCCACGGCACCTTCACGGCATTGCAGGAGCAACTAAGCTCTTTTGGCTTGTCTTCGGCTGGAAATGAAAGGATGTTAGAAATTGGCCGCCTACTATTGTCAGACTGACAGGGCTCCAAATTGATTTCTGGCTTCTTTTCAAATAAACCATTGCACATAACGCTA
>CAZXAJ010000032.1:0-21377 GCA_964638975.1 uncultured Dehalococcoidales bacterium | reverse complement strand
GCCTCGGCTGCTGCTTGAGCCCGTTTCGCTGCCTCTTCGGCGCGTGCAGCCGCCTCCATGGATGCCTTCAGAGCAGCTTTAGCAGCCTCCTCGGCTATCTTAGTTGCCTCCCCAGCAGCCAACTTGGCCGCTTCACCCACCTCTTCCGCCCTCGTAGCTGCAGCGACAGCGGTTTCTCTAGCCTCTTCGGCTTTGGCGGCAGCTTCCTCTGTGGCAGCTTTCATTGCCGCCTCAGCTCCTTCCCTGGCTGACTGCGATGCCCCTGTAGCAACTTCAGCAGCCTCTTCGGCCGCTCTGGCTAATGCCTCCGCTCTGCTTATCAGTTGATGTAAAGTCTGCGCCGCTGACTCTATAGCCTCATCACCAGCTATGTCAGCTTGCTCACCTCTCTTGCGGGTGTCGTCAGCCACCTCGAAACCGGTGGCCGCTGCCTCTTTGGCATCCCTCCCAGCCTCCTCAGCACTTTCGGCCATCGGTCCTGATACCTTAGCCGCTGCCCCAATAGCTTCATCACCGGCTATGTCAGCTAGCTCAGCTTTCCTCCTAAGTTCTTCAGCTGCCTGGAAGGCAGCTGCGGCCGCTCGTTTGGCCTTTCTCCCCGCATCCTCAGACTCCACGGCTGTCTCTGCAGTCGGGCTTTTTGCCACTTTGGCGACGGCTGCCTTGGCTACTTTCGTACTTTCTTGAGCCTGCTTGCCAGCGGCCTTCGCCGCTTCGATGGCTTCGTCAACGGCATCTTTAGCCAACCTGGCTATACCCTCAGCCCTTTCCGCAGCCTCTGCAGCCGCCCTGGCAGCAGCAGCAGCAGCTTCCCTCGCCGCGAGCTCTACTTCCTCGGCTTTTGCGGTGGCTTCCTCAGCAGCATATTTGGCGCCTCTGGCCGTCTCCTCCGCCTTCAGAGATGCCTCCTCAGCCCTTTCCGCAGCTTCTGCAGCCGCCCTTATTGCTTCCTCAGCAGCTTCTCTGGCAGCAGCACTTGCCCCCTCCGCCCTCCTAGCCGCTTCAGCGGCTGCCTTCTCCAATTCCTTCATAGTTGCCTCGGCAGCTTCCCTAGCGGCAACACTCGCTCCCTCAGCCCTCTTGGCAGCTTCGTCAGCAGTTATTTTGAACGCCTTGGCAGCTTCTACGGCAGCTTTATCCGCCTCCTCGGCCTTTCTTGCCGCTTCCTCAGCTGCTTGTCTTGCCGCCTTGGCTGTCTCCTCAGCTTTAGCCGCTGCTTCAGCAGCGGCTCGAGTAGCTGTCTCAGCAGCCTTTTCTCCAGCCTTACGGGCCTCCTCAGCCCTTTTGGCGGCTTCCCCGGATGCCTGAGTAGCTGCCCCGGCAGATTCTTTAGCTGCCCTTGCTGCCTCTTCAGCTCTCCTTGCCGCTTCAGCAGCTGCCCTAATATTCTCATCCATCTCGTCGAGAATCTGGGGAAGCGGTTTCATCATTATTTTCGGTTCTTCTCCCTTTCCCTCTTCGGGTGGCCCAACATTTTTGTTAACCATTTTGCCCTCCTTCCCGCTATTTTCTCCAGCCTATGACGTCCCTACCGGGGTACCCTTTTCTTATCTTGACTATCTGATTCCTTCTCCTGTATGAGCCTCTTCTGCGCAGCAGTCGTTCCTTCCATAACTGCTAACTGTACCAACTCAGCCAGTTGCAGGGCATTATTGGCGATTTGCTCAACCCTGCCTATCGCTTCGGCAGCCACTCTTGCAGCTTCGCTAGCGGCCTTTTCCCCGGCTTTACGGGCTTCTTCTGCAGCTTTTCTAGCATCCTTGGCAGCATCATTAGCTGCCCTGATGCTATCCTCGATTTCATCAAGGATTCGAGGAAGAGGCTCCGTCATTATTTTGGACGCTCTTTTTTCATCAGCCATTTCTGTATCTCCTATCCAAACTTTCGCTCTTGCTGCCTCAAATTATGTCCGATGTAAGTTCTGAACAGAGACGAGGAAGCTTAGACTTCTTTCACTTCGCCCACTTATCCCTGAAGGCGTCGATTTCTTTGACGAAGGCATCGGAACCGTGGATGTTGGCATTCCTGATTACTAGGGCCAGCTCGAGAGCCAAGTCCTCCACTTCAGCGGCTGCTTCCTGGGACTTCCTGGTCGCCTCCGCAGCAGCCTCCCTGGCTATCTTCTCCGCTTCTTCGGCTGCATCATGAGCTTTTTTTGCTGCTTCTGCCAGGGCTTCCCTTGCTTGTCTGGTAGCCTCTTCTGCTGCCTTCTCTGCAGCACGGCGTGCCTCTTCTGAAGATTCGGTTGCCGCTGCCGCTGCCGCCCTGGAGGTCTCAGAGGCTTCCTCAGCTCTTCTCGCTGCCTCAGCCGCCAGACGGATGTTTTCCTCCATGTCGTCCAGAATGCTGGGCAGCGTCTTGGTCAGTATCTTGTGCTGCTCCCCTGCATCCGGTTTCGCTGTTGTTGCCATATTTTTTCTCCTTTTTCTAGTTTAGTTTTGGTCCAAACTTACGTCCTAAGGTTCATTTTGCCCTTTCGTGTTAAGCAGGTCAACGAGCTTGCTGCGATAAATTCTAGATGAAATCACCCCCTGCTGTCTTACCATAACGGGCTCTTTCAGCTTGGGCATCTCCTCACCAGGCACACTCACCATATCCGGCACTTCCCCAGAATTTAGAATATCACGAATACACCCAAACTGGAAGCACTGGTCATACCAGTTATACCTTTCTCTGCCCAGATACACGTTGCCGCTGTGTCTAGGATATTGTCTTTGACCCAGTGCAGATTTCGTCATACACCTCCTACGACAAGACTCCTATCGCCTTAGTTATTTGGCGCTTCAGCCCTCTTGACAACTCCTTAACCTTAGTCATATAATTCTAGTATATTATTTCTAGTGCATTAAAGCTTGATACACCATACTAGAAATACTTATCTAGTATCATTATACTAGAATCATAGTAGTTGTCAAGGGGTTTTGTAAACCAGCGCAAAAAAAGTCTGGGAAAAATTTAGGAGGTATCTGCGAATGGCTAACTGGGGGCTTTTTACAAACCACGGTTTAGTGTTGGTGTCCGTTGCCAAGAATCCAGCAAGGACAGCTAGAGACATAGGTGCTGATGTTGGTCTGACCGAGAGGACAACTCACAAGATAATCCTTGACCTCGAGCAAGCGGGATACATTAGTAGAAACAAAGTTGGCAGAAATAACACATATAGCATTCACCCCAATGTGACAATTAAGGATGCAGTGACTGATGCTTCTGTAGGAGAGCTACTTACCACTCTTGGCTGGAAGCGTAGGAAAACACAAAAAGCTGAAAAGGCGGAAAAAGACTAATCAGTCTCGTAGCGCGAGTTAAGGTATGGCGATACAAGGGTGAATCTGGGTCCAGTCGTGGTCCACTGCCGGCTCCAGTGTGAATTGCCAACTGGCAAATTAATCCAATATAATTAATGATAATAGACCATATAATTAGGTAGGCTAGATGAAATCCTTTAGCTGTCAGAGGGGGTGTAGTCTGAGGGGAGTTGCCAATTTCGGTCTTCGCCTCGCAGTGATTGCCGTGTTTGTTCTCTTGAGTACCATTTTGTTCATTCCTAGTCCTGTCCAAGCGCAGCCAACCATTTACCCCTTTCCCCTGCCGGAAGCGCAGGAAGATGTTTCTTACATGACAACCTTGATGGCTGATTGTACAGATTCCTGCAACTGGACAATAACAGGTGGCTCCCTGCCGCCGGGGCTCAATCTTAATGCAGCCACAGGAACCATTTCGGGCACTCCTGGTGAAACTGGAACCTATAATTTCCGCGTCAAGGTCACTGACACAGTTGGCTCGGACCAGCGGTGGTTCTCTATCAGCGTTAATTCGGCTCCTATAACCTTCTATACAACCAGTTTGCCTCGGGCAGAGGAAGGCGACGATTACTACGAAAGGATAAGAGTTTCTGGAGGCAAATCCCCCTATAGCTGGAGTGTCTCCAGCGGAACACTGCCTTCGGGACTAGTTTTAGAATCAGAAGAATCAGATAGAGGTGCTATTTCAGGGACGCCCGAGTACGGGACTGCTGGCACTCACAGCTTCACCATTGAGGTCACTGATAGCTCATCGCCACAGCTCTCCGCGCAACATACCTTCAGCATCGTCATCAAAGAAGGCGCCTATGAATCAATTATCACCATCGGGCCCAGCTTACTAGCCGGTGAGACAGATGTCTTCGTTGATGGAGACTTTGAAGCTGTTATGGAAGGAGGCGAGTCTATTAGCTTCAATTTTGACCCGGATACAAGCCAGGTCATAACCGTTGACCCCCTTGTTCAACACCCAACGGATACTGATGTCAGGTTCGGAGCTGAAGTGGATAGAATAGTAATTAGTGAGCTTTCACCCGACGCTTATTTTGACTATTATGCCGAGTATTTTATCGAATTCGGAACTAATCCATCCCAGATTGATCAGTTGACAGGCTCTAACTGGTATAAAGAAGGGTACCAACTAAAGACCAGCGCCCCGGCTGAGATCGAGGACACACCAGGTACACAGTACCGTTTTTCTTATTGGATGCTACCCACTGGTGAGACAAGCAGGAATCAGGATTTGAGCCTGACTGTCAGCATGCCAGGAGATATCATTGCTAATTACGATACCTACTACCTGCTAACACTGACCTCCCCTTACGGTGACCCGATGGACAGCACCTGGCACAAGGCTGGCATTGAAGCTCAATGGGCTATCGAACCTGAGAAGGTCCCCATGTCCGGCATACTTGGTTTCTTTGGAGGCAGCCTCCTGCCTGTTAACACCAGCGGCACCACGATTATGAATGGTCCCAAGACCATAGCTATAAAATGGGATCCCGACTATGCAAAACCAGCCATCCTCATATCCTTATTGGCCCTGTTAATCGGTTTTATAGCCTATGTTGTGTATCGCCGTCGACCATTTGCCCGACCTGAGCCAGTCCCCGTAGGCATGACTCCTCCATCTTTACCTTCCCCACAGACTACTGTCGTAATGATAGGCGACGGATCTAAAAGGTCACCTGGGTCCACGAGAGAGCATCTTCTACAGACGCTCGGTGATCTCCTTGAGAAATATGAGGAGGAGATAAAAGCATCAGTAGAAACAGACGAACAAAGACAGCTACGGAAAGGCGAAGGCCTTGATGAAGACCGTATGCTACCGCCATCGCCTACCCCTGATGCGCATGACAACCTCAGACCAGAGGAGTCATTGTGCAGTTTCACCGCTAAAAAACTACTAAGGGCAGTTATAGGTAGCTGGAGACAGACGGAAGTCAAGAACATAACTTTGCCACCAGTTAGCGAAAAGGCGGGAGAAGCTCGCCCCGGTTTTCAAATAACCTGGACGCGAGACGTCTACAATGAGTGGGAAATTCTGACTTGCTCACTACCTTGGGGGCACAAAGGAACCCATGAAGGCAGCCGGCAGATAGGCTACAGCGTGCTAAACACGATCACCGAAAAAATTGCCTACAATCGAGAGGAAGACCTGACACCTCCGACACCACACTTCACTGACGGCATGCCAGAGGTGGAGATAGATGCTGATGAGGTTATCCCCCCTGAGCAATTGCCTCCCGAGACTCTATCATAACGCATCCGCCCATACGGAAGACACCCGGCAAAGTATTTGATGAGTGCTAGCGATTCTTAATAATTGCCGAGTGCAGGCTGGATCCTGCGCTTCCCTATTTCCAGGGCTGAAATATCGAACTCCCTCAGACGATACCCGTCTGTCTTACGACTTTAAAAGGCACAAGGTTCTTGTCTTTCTTAAGAGATTCAATTATCCTTTTTCCCCTGGCCTGTTGAACTTCAGCTATAGACTCAGGTGTCCAATCGTAAAGACCCTTGCCAGTCTTGGTGCCTAAGCAACCTTTTCTCACACAATCCACTAATAGCGGCGAAGGGTCAGTCGCACGGCATAAGTCCTTCATCAGATACTCAGATATAGCCAAGAAGACGTCGACACCTCCTAAATCAGCACTTTCGATGGGTCCGGTTACAGGTAGCCGCCGCCCAAAACTCCATTTCACCACATTATCTACATCTTTCATGCTGGCTACACCCTGCTCAACAAGGTAGAGAGCCTCTCGCAGCAGGGCAAACTGTAATCTGTTGCCGATGAACCCCGGCACCTCCTTTTGAACTAGGACGGGTGCTTTGCCTATGATAACCATTAACTCAGTTGTCACCTTAGCCGCCTCCTCAGAAGTCTTCTGCCCTCGCACAATCTCTACCAAAGGTATCAGATGGGGAGGGTTCCAGAAATGTGTCACTATCACCCTATCCGGCCTCCGAGTAGCTGAGGCGATCTCTGTGATGCTGAGCCCCGAGGTATTGGAGGCGAAAATAGATTCCCTGGGGCAAATTGCGTCTAACCTTGAGAATATGTCTTTCTTGATAACCATATCTTCAGCTACTGCCTCGATGACAAAGTGAGCATCTTTGGCAGCCTCCTCCAGGCTCTTAACGCCTTTGATCCTGGAGAGGACCAACTGCTCGTCTCCCTTCTTTAGCAAATCGTTCTCCAAACAGGTTTGAAGGTTAGCCTGCAATAGGTTGAAACCGCGGTGGATACTCTGGTCGGTTCTGCCCCACATGGTAACGTTATAGCCTGACTGAGCACAAAGTTGAGCGATGCCTGGAGCCATTGCTCCTGTTCCCAAGATTGAAATGTTACGAATATCCGCTACATGCATGTTAACTCCATCTTTTCTTATGATTTCGAATAAGCCATTCTTGATTCGAGGCCTTACCCGACAGCACCATTCTTATAACCACAACCTCAGAGAATTACTCCTTCGTCCTTAAGCTTGAGAATGTAATCCCAACTGTAGCCATATTCTAAGAGCACCTCCTCAGTGTGCTGCCCCAACAAAGGCGGTGGCATCCTTGTCGAAGAAGCCATCTCGCTGAAATTAACCGGCGAATTCACCATCCTCAGCTTCCCTAGTTCCGCATGTTCCACCTGGACAACAAATTGATTAGCCTCAGTCTGTGGGTCTTCAATAGCGCTCTTAGCAGTGTGCACATAAGCCCAAAATAATCCATATTTATCAAATATGGGTGCCCATTCCTCAGAGGTTTTGGTAGCTATAATCCCCTCGATAACAGAAATAAGTTCCCTGCAATTCTCGGCTCGGTTCTCGGTGGTTTCAAACCTAGGGTCGTGTTCTAACTGCTCCATACTCAAAGCGCTACAGAAGGACGGCCAAAATCGCTCTGGCTCAACAAGCATGACAAAGATAAACCAACGACCATCCTTGGCTTGATAAATATTAAACATGGGATTGGGTAACTCATTTCGAGAGACTTGTTTGGCGTCCTGATTGGTGAGAAGAGTAGCTTGCATTTGCCAGTCGGCTATCCACATCCCTGTCCCCATCAAGGATATGTCTACCCGCTGACCTATGCCATGTTTCTCTCGAGCGTAAAGAGCCCCAATAATGCCGGCGGTTAAGTATCCGGTGGTCATATGGTCACCCATAGCAGGGCGTTGGAAGGCAGGGGGAGTACTGGCTTCACCAATGAGGGACATTATACCTGAGCTAGCCCAGAAAGCAGAATAATCAAAGCCAGGTTTTTCCCAACTTGGCCCTTTACGTCCATATCCAGTGAGATGAGCATATATAAGTTTAGGGTTAACCTGTTTTAGCTTTTCATACTCCATTCCTATTTTTTGCAAAGAAGGCTCCTGCAAATTGGAAGCGAAAATGTCTGCCTCCTCAACTAACTTATAGGTAATTTCCCTCCCCAGCTCTTTAGATAAGTCTAAACAGATACTCCTCTTACTACGATTATCCGCAATCCACCCAATTCCAAGAGGAGAAGAGGGTGGCAACCATCCAACGCCAGCCCAACCCCGAGTTGGATCACCGCCAGCAGGATGCTCGATCTTAATAACACTGGCTCCCCAATCGCCCAGAATTTCACACGCACAGGGAACAACTGCCCAAGTAGACAGTTCAACAACTTTTACGCCTTCTAGTGGATCCATTGACTTATCTCCTTCACCATTGGTTCTTTTTTTGGAAAATGCAAACTGCCGCTGGCATGCCGTACATGGCAGCTAACTTGGCAACTTGCCAAGCAATTAGCACAGACCACCAGTCAGATTCTTTCCACGGACTTGGATTAGGTCAATACTGACTCGGTTTCTCCGATAATCCTAGCATCTGCCTGGCCTGTTTTGGCGTGGCTATCTCCCTGCCAAGTTCCCTGGCGATCCTTACCACCTTCTCTACTAACTGGGCGTTGTCCCTGCAGAGTTCGTGCCGTCGATAGTATACATTGTCCTCCATACCAGTTCGCACATGGAGTCCCAAGAGTATACCCATGGTGATCATAGACGCTTGGAGGGATCCAACACCAAGGACGAAGAAATGAGAAGGCATGGGGGCACTATCCAGCATGTGAATGAGCTCCTTGGGAGTAGCATATGCACCGCTCTGAAAGCCCATGACAAACTGGATAAGGTAGGGGGGGGTAACCAGCCCTTTCTCAATCAGGTTGTGTACCAGCCAAAGCTGACCTGTATGCCAGACCTCCATCTCTGGCTTCACCCCCTTCTCCGACATAGCCTTAGCAAACTTCTCGGTTTCACTAAAAGTAGCGGTGGTAGGATGGACCATGTCAATCTCAAAGTCCTTCAGGGCCATCCTTATAACCAGCGGTCCCATATCCAAGCTGGCTACCTCAGCCGGCGCATATATCGATGCCAAACGGTCTTCAATAGTAGCACCCGCACCTGAAGTGGTGTTGTTGATGATTATATCCGGGCACTTCTCCCTGATTAGGGCATCAACCTTCCGGTAGACCGCTACATCGTTACTGGGCATGGAGAGATTATTGGGGTCCCTGGCGTGTATGTGTACCATAGAGGCACCAGCATTGTAGCAGTCATAGGTATGTGCGGCTTGCTCCTCAGGTGTCACTGGGTGGTTTGGATTCAGCTCCTTACCCGTGAAACCGCCAGTGATGGCTACCGAGATAATAAGTGGCTGGAACTCCGCCCGCGCTACCCGCTTAATCCACTCCTGCTGGTTTGTGTAGTTCCAGACTCCTGAAAACTGTTCCATTTTCTCCTCCTTTCCTCATTTTATTCTAGCACGACCAAGCCAATTCTGAAATACTATCCCCCACTACCCCCAGCTCTTAGTAAGCTCACTGTCCAAGCCTTTGATCTCGTCTTCTATATTTAAGCAGCCTTACCAACCAATCGGAGCAAAATAGAGGATACTAACCAAGAAAGCCACGCTGCACCCTTACCATCAGTTAACAAGCAGTGTAAAATATGCTTATCAGGACAGATTACAGATGCGAAATAATCTGGTTTCAGGAAAGTAGATTATGCTTTAATTGTTAGCAAAATCCTTATAAAGTGGGGAATCACGGCCCGGGGATTTTGTTGCAGGTTGTCAGCACTCGTGGTCGCAAAGCAAAAAGGAGATAGGTAAATGAGTCAGAAGTTAAAAGGCAAAAATGCGGTGGTAACTGGTTCCAGCCTTGGGATCGGTAAGGCGATAGCTTTAGCCCTGGCTGCCGAAGGAGCGAGTGTGGTGGTTAATAGCTCTGGGTCAAGCCCCGAAGGCCCGGGCACCGATTTAAAGCCGATTAATGATGTGGTGAGTGAAATCAAGGCTAATGGAGGAGTGGCTATCGCCAGTTGTGGTTCAGTGGCTGATTTTGACTATGTCGGGAGGCTGATCAAGACGTGCGTGGACAACTTTGGCAGTATTGATATCCTGGTGAACTGTGCCGGCATCGGGGAAGTGGGCACTATAATAGACGTGCCTTTAGAGGTGTGGCAGCATGTGGTTGATGTTCATCTCAATGGAACATTCAATTGCTGTAGACACGCTTGCCCCTTGATGGCACAGCAGAGGAGTGGCCGGATAATAAACGTCGGTTCTCACGCCTTCTTGGGCATCTACGGTGGAACCGGCTATGCTGCGGCAAAGGGAGGAATAATAAGTCTTACCAGGGCTATAGCCAGGGATATAGAAGAGTATGGAGTAACTTGTAATGCCTTCTGTCCAGGAGCGAAAACCAGATTGGCATCAGGGCAGTGGTATGAAGATTATATTAGGGAGTTGCACGCCAGGGGATTGCTAACCGAAGAGCAGGAAAAGTATGCGCTTAATCCTCCCAATCCTCACTTTGTGCCACCACTTATCCTGTACCTAGCAACTGACGAGGCAGCCCATATAACTGGCCAGGTGTTTACAGTTGCCGGTGGGCACGTGGGTTTGTTCCCAGAACCGAAGGAGCTAACCCTGATCTATAAGAACTACAAGAAGTATGGCCCATGGACGATTGCTGAAATAGCAGAGCTTCTGCCCTCGAAGCTCAGTATGAGCCAGGTGAACTCGTCGCCAGCCCAGCCATCCGCTGAGAACTCAGCGTGACAATGATGACCCATTGGGACTCCGTCCGAGTAATAGGAGGTCACTTCGCTACAGGAACCTGCCTTGCCACCAGTTTGATGTGGAAATCCAGGGCTAAATGTCCCGAACCCATTCAGGGTTGGTTAATCTAAAGGCGACCTCTCCATCGCCCTCTTAGCCTGGAAATCGGATATCAGAGTTTGAGTCCTGTAAATCAAGGCTTGTGCACTCCATCCGGCTTCCTTCTTGGATTCTGCCCCCCTCGAAGCCAGGAAGTGTAATTGAAGGGAGATTGTTGACGTTTTGGCAAAAAACCGATATGCCTTGCTTGCCATGGAGATGGCACATACTGTGTTTGTGTCACTGCGGACGAGGAATTAGTAGAAGGGAGGTTAAGATGTCAGAAATGAATGATTATAGCAGCCCATTTAAGCCTAACCTGAAGCGGGAGGACTTTTCCAAGGATTTCCTCATCAAGCTGATGAGGGGCTGGCAGTATGCGTGACTTGAGATGGCCTGACAGTGGTACAACGCGGTAGAGAGGAGGTTCGGCTTTGAAGCAACCAGTGAGTGTCAGTACGCCGCCTTGGTGAACGTACACACATTAGGCCACACTATACGATAGCTCGACTACGCGAATTCAGCGTGCACCCACTTCCAACTGCCTAAACGCCGCATCGCGTAACTTCTCCAGAGTGCTATTCAACTGCTGGATTTCATCACTGGACAGGAAAGAGATCATGTTTATTGCAAGCTGAGTTTGCACTAGCTTTTTCCACATTTCCTTCCCCTTCTTGGTCATTACTACTCTCACCAACTTATGGTTATGGTCGTCCTTAACCCTTCTTATCAAACCCGCTCTCTGCATCCCATTTAGCAAAGCCGTTACGGTGTGAGGCTTTCTCATCACAATTCGACTTATCTCAGTGCAGGTAGGTGGTGAGGACGACCCACTCAGGACGAGCAACACGTGTGCCTGTTGGCTACTAATGCCCCATGGCCGCAACTTCTTCGACGTGGCCGTATAAGCAGCGTTGAATGCCTGATTCAAGAGCACCCACGTCTTGGCAACGACATCATCAGATACAAAATCGTACATGATAGGCTCGATGTGCAACTATTCTAACATATGGCTCAGTATGCGTCGAGACGTGCCACACCCCATTGACAGTGCAAGAGCTGGTGTGTTACACTACCTCACTAACTATCGAAACTCGATATATCCAAGCTTGATTAAAAATATTCGAGACAGATTTAATCCGGAAGGAGCAAAGGATCGGTATTAGTCTTACTGGGGGAATTATCTGGGAGGACACGTTTCATGCGCTCAAGGAAATGCGCGTGTCTGAAACCTCAGCCCCCGGGACGCCTCTGTGGGATAGGAATTTGTCCACAAGCAGACCTCTGATGCAGTGCAGTATGCCACCATGCGGAATATGACGGCCCCCAAAGAGTCCAGAGAAATAAAATATAGCCACAGCTGGGGCAAGATCAAACAGCCTCAGTAAAACTCAAGAAGTTATAGGAAAGGAGGTAATAAAGAGATGAGAAATGAGATGGTAAAAGGAAAGCGGTTTTTTGTGCTGGCAGTAGCGTTGACAGCCTTGCTTCTGGTTACCGCCTGTGCCTCGTCAACAACCCCATCCACAGGAGAGAAGGTGGTGGAAATTGGCGATTTAGCTCAACTTACTGGCGGCGGCGCTAGCGCTGACCAAGCTTGCTTTATGGCCATCCAGGATTATGTCAGGTACTTTAATGAGGAGAAAGGCATTTCTGGAGTGACTCTCGAACTCGTGTGGAGGGACTCGGCAACAGACGTGGAAATGTTCATAAGGAGCTACCGCGTGCTTGCCGACCGCGGGGTACCAGTCATTTACTCAAGTTCGACTAATGGATTAGAAGCGTACAAGCCACAATTTGAAAAGGACCAGATACCAGCCATTACAGGCGGCGCGACAGGGCCACTGGTTTACCCTCCGGCCTGGGTTTACGCTGCCTGGGCTACACAGGGCGAGGCGGCTACAGCCGTTTTGGACTATTTCATGGAAAACTGGAATGAGGAAAAGCCCCCGAAGTTGCAGTTTTTCGTTGTAGACGGGTCCTTCGGGAGAGGCCCAGCAGAGGAAGCCACGAAGTACGCCGAAAGCATAGGTTTTGAAGTGCTGCCACTTGAACTCTGTGGTTACGTGGTGATTGACGCGACTACCCAATTGCTAAGGATACGAGAGCGTGAGGCAGACCTGGTTTATATTCAGAACATTATTACGGGAGCCGGGCCCATCATGAGGGATGCCGAGAGGCTGAGGCTCCAAGAGCAGATGCAGTTTGCTGGCACTGAGTGGGTCGTGGGAGAACCGCTAATTGAGATGGCTCCAGTTAGTGCCGAGGGTTTTCTTGCTCCAAGGGCCGTACCCTGGTTTGATGAGACGGAAATTCCAGGCATCGAGACCATGATAGATAGGCAGATGGAGTATCATGGGAATGTCCAGGAGCGCCCCGAGTATATGGCTGGTTGGGTTTATGGGGCTATAGTATGTGAATCTGTAAAGCGGGCTCTAGAAGAGACAGGGTATGAAAACCTCGATGGTCCTGCGGTGAAGAGAGCCCTGGAAAGCATGAAGGACTTCGATATTGATGGAATGGTCAAAATCACCTTTGGGCCGGAAGACCGCAGGGGCACCCGCAATTTCGCAGTGTATCAGGTACAGAGCGGGAAAATAGTTCGCGTGACAGACTGGCGAGAGGTTCCTATACTTGTGCCATAGATGCGATACAGTATTACGACGGTAAAGAAAGCTCTCATCGCTCGGCATGAAGATGGGCTGGAGTCCATTCCAGTCCTTGCAGACAGAAAAGCAATATAAGGGAGGCTAGGATGTCAGAAATGAAAGATTATAGCGGCCCATTTAAGCCCGACCTGAAGTGGGAGGATTTTTCCAAGGATTTCCTTATCAAGCTGATGAAGGTCTGGCAGTATGCATGGCTTGAGATGGCTGCACAGTGGTACAACGCAGTCGAGAAGAGGTTCGGCCCTGAAGCAGCCAACGAATGCCACTATGATTCCTGGGTGAATGTAGCTAAGCGCGTCAACCCCAGGTACGCTAAGATAGCAAACATAGAGCTGAATTCGGTGCTCGATTCACTGAAAGCCATGCAGTTGCCTCTGGATAATACCGTAGGCCAGGTATTCCCTGTCGAGTACGATATCAAAAATGAGAACCATGTCATATTGACTGTAAAGAAGTGTCCTGGGCTGGAGTACTGGGAGAGGGAAGACCCCGAGAGGATATATCCAATGTGTCATGTGGCAGCGCCGGCGATCGATAATCTGTACGCTATTAACCCCAAGGTAAAGGGAACACCTCTGAAGCTGCCACCGCGGAAAAGTCCCGAGGAGCCAGCCTGTATATGGGAATGGAAGCTGGAGGGCTAATACTAACAGGGAAAGGTCTCCGGCTGACGGAGTCGAGACCGAGGCTTTAAGTACTACTGATATGAAGCCTCCACAGGACAGCCCATATATCGGAACGCGCAAATACTAAAAGAAAGGTAGGATAGGATTGGCGAGGCAGGAAGAAATCAACCGCCAATAGCGTGTCAGTGGGAGATCAAGCTCGCTACGTGATCAGCTAATATGACGCCGAGATTCAAACCGGTAATAAAAGAGAAAAAGGAGGCAAAAGATGTCAGAGATGAACGACTACAGCAGTCCCTTTAAGCCCGACCTGAAGTGGGAGGACTTCTCCAAGGATTTCCTTATCAAGCTGATGAAGGTATGGCAGTATGCATGGCTTGAGATGGCTGGGCAATGGCACAGCGCGGTCGAGAAGAGATTCGGCTTTGAAGCAGCCAGTGAATGCGAGTATGATGCCTGGGTGAACGTAGCCAAGCGCGTTAACCCCAGGTACGCTAAGATAGCGAATATAGAGCTGAATACGGTGCTCGATTCCCTGAAAGCCATGCAGTTGCCTCTGGATAATACCGTAGGTCAGGTGTTCCCTGTCGAGTACGATATCAAAAATGAGAACCATGTCATAGTGACTGTAAGGAGGTGCCCTCCTCTCGAGTACTTTGAGAGGGAAGCTCCTGAGAGGATATATCCGATGTGTCATGTGGCGGCGCCGATGATCGACAACCTGTACGCTATTAATCCCAAGGTAAAGGGAACTCCCCTTAAGCTACCACCGCGGAAAAGTCCCGAGGAGCCAGCCTGTATATGGGAATGGAAGCTGGAGGGCTAATACTAACAGGGAAAGGTCTCCGGCTGACGGAGTCGAGACCGAGGCTTTAAGTACTACTGATATGAAGCCTCCACAGGACAGCCCATATATCGGAACGCGCAAATACTAAAAGAAAGGTAGGATAGAAAATGAAGGCACTCATAATAGGCGGAACGGGATTCACCGGGCCATACATAGTGGATGGGCTCATTGAGAGGGGCTATCAGGTGACTGTACTGAATCGCGGGATACACCCAGACAATTTGCCGCCCGAGGTAGAGCGTATCCATACTGACCCTCACTGGCCGGAGAACCTGAAGGAAGCTCTCGAAGGCAGGAGCTTTGATTTGGTGGTATCCACCTACGGCAGACTGAGGCATGTGGCTGAGGCCATCAAGGGCCATACTAAGCGCCTGGTCTCGGTGGGTGGAGAAGCAGTGTTCAAGGGATGGCTGAAGGTTACTGACCCTAACATATTCCAAAATCAGGAGCCATCGCCGATACCTGTTCCCGAGGAAGGGTTTCTCGAGGAAATGGGGGTGGACCACTTCGTCGATCGCATGCTTCAGACCGAGCAGCTGATAATGCAGGCTCACAAGGAGGGCCATTACAATGTTACCCATTTTCGCTATGCTATGGGATATGGACCCCGTCATCTTGCCCCCCCAGAGTGGTGCATAATAAGGCGTATATTAGAGGGAAGGAAACAGTTCATTCTTCCCCAAGGAGGCCAGGTCATTGTATGCAAGGGCTACGGTGAGAATGAGGCCCATGCTTTGCTGCTGGCTATAGACAACCCCGATGCCTCGGCGGGACAAATATACAACATAAGCGACGAAACCAAAATGCCCAGCCTCGAATGGGTAAGGTCTGTTGCTGCTGTTATGAACCACGAGTTTGAGTTCGTAGACATGCCCCTGAGCATAGTCCGCCCGGGCTACGGCTATGCTTATCCGTCAGCCCTCACGTATCCTTATCATCAGATAATGGATATAACCAAGGTCAAAGAACAGCTGGGATACCGCGATAAAGTGCCGACGGATAGGGCGATAGAGAAATCGGTAGAGTGGCTGTTGGATAACCGTCCTAAACCCGGTGGAGAAGAGGAGAGAAACTTGATGGACCCCTTCGACTATGCCACAGAGGACCGACTCATCCAGGTATTGACCACTACCTGGGAACGACTTCGCGAGGAAGCTCCAGCTGTTAAATATGATTGGGCCCACCCCTATCCCCATCCCAAGCGTCCTGGAGACCTGAAGTAGTATCGTTCTGGGCCCAATTGCCCAAGGCGGCGCAAGGGTGACTTGTGGTAGCGAGTTCTTTAGAGCTACAATGATATGCCTGCTGCATAATCTGAGAGGAAGATGTCACACGCTCTATATTCGAGTCTCTGCGAGATAGTAGGCCGCAAGTATGCAGCGGATAGCGAGTTCGCGGTATGGGCCTACGCCAAGGATTCCAGTGCTTTCCCCGCCAGAGTCCCTGGACTAGTAGTGCGCCCTGGCACCACGGAAGAGGTATCACAGATAGTCAAGCTGGCGAATCGTGAGAAAGTGCCCATAATTCCCAGAGGGGGAGGTTGCCAGTATGGAGGCTGGCCACCGGGGGAGCCGGGAAAGAGCATCTGCGTAGACCTCACCAGGATGACGAGGGTTTTAGAGGTCAACGAGATAAACAAAACAGTAACGGTCGAGGCCGGCATATCTGCAAGTGAGCTAGAGACGAGGATGAGAGCAGAGGGCTTCTGTGTTCATAGCATCATGTCTCCAGCGGACTCTGTAACCGTCGGCGGCTCCATCTGCGGCGAGAGTGGTGCCGGTGGGGGAATGGAGTCCAGCGCCGTAGGCCAGAACTGGCCCTTCATCGTGGGCATCAAGGCAGTCCTCCCCAATGGCGATGTCATCGAGACAGGCACGCGCACAAATAGCCTCTCCAAAATGTACTGCCGAACCTCCCATGGCCCTGACCTCACAGGCCTGTTCATCGGCAGCATGGGAATATTCGGCATCGTCACCGAGGCCACAATGCAACTGAGCGCCCTGCAACCCTACGCCAAGGATGCCAGTATCGCCTTCGATTACGACAGACTGGACGATGCCCACAAGGCCTTGGTCACCCTGGCATCCCAAGAACCCAAGCTCTGTTCTTCGGTGGTTTTGATCGGTTCGGGCCCGGCGAGTCCAAAAGGGCAGGACTGGGGGCTGGTATACAGGGCCATTGGCTTCACTGAGGACGAGGTGAACCATAAACTGGAAGCTATTACCAGGGTTGTAAATGAGGTCGCTCCGTCGAACAAAGGACCGACCACCAGGTCGGAGAAGATAGCGAAGGTCTATATAACCCATATTCATGATGCGCGCCATGACCTGGGAATGTGGTTTTTCATCGAGTTTCAGTGTCCCAGGGATGAATCCCTGAAGGCCTTCAAAGAGACTTTTGAAAGGTTGAGAAAGGAGCTAAAGGGATGGGAGAGTAGGGTACGCCTGTACGCCAGTTCCCTTTATGTAATGGCAGACGTTGACTATGTATCCTACCCCGGTTTCTTCGACCTCACCGACGTTGAGGCTCGGGATAAAGCCTTATCAGCGTGGAAGGACATCGTCGATATGGCGATGGGGATGGGCATGAACCTGGTAATACTCAATAAGGACCTGGGGGATATCTGCGCCCGCTACTTCCCGCCGGAATACCACTCATTCTTGCGCACCCTGAAATCGGCCCTTGACCCCAACAATATCATGAATCCACATATGCTCCTACTACCGTAGGGCTTTATATAGTAAGGATATGAGCATGGATAGCATGCGCAAGCTGGAAGAGATAAAGGCGATGGTATATGCCTGTACCCAGTGTGGCTTCTGTCGAGAGAAGTATTCAGATGACGTCTATACAAGGCTACCAGCCTTTCGTGTCTGCCCCATCCGCGAACATGCCGGCGGCTTCGAGCACCACTATGCCAGGGGAAAGATCCAGATAGCCCAAGGCATCCTGGAGGGCAGGTTCCCCTACTCCGAGGAGCTTGTCGAGTTGCTCTACACCGACCCCGATTGCAGGCTCTGCACCTGGGTATGCAATGCAGAACACATCCTCGACCCACCGAAAATATGGCGAGCCATGAGGCAGGATATTGTCGCTGCGGGCCTAGGTCCCCCTAAGCCCTTGAAGCAGCTAGATTCCCACATCTCGGAGAAGCACAATATTTTCGGCGCCAAGCCAGATAAGAGATCCCGATGGGCATCAGAACTCAAGCTCCCCAAGCAAGGAGACATATTATACTTCGCCGGGTGCCACGCATCTTATACGCAGTCCGAGATAGCCAAGGCAACAGTGGCCATTCTCAGAAAGGCAGGGCTCGATCTGGCTTATTTAGGTGAGGAAGAATGGTGCTGTGGCGTGGTCCAATTCCACGATGGGTCTATCTCTCTGGCTAGGCAGATGGCAGAGCACAATAGTGAGGCAATAAAGGCGAGCAGCGCCAGGATGGTAGTCACCTCTTGCGCTGAGTGCTATAAATCCCTCAAGTTGGAGTATCCCCAGATCCTCGGAGGCATCCCCTTTGAGGTGATGCATATCAGCGAGCTACTGGCCGAGCTTATCGATAGCGGGAAAGTCACCTACAAAAGGGGGCTTGCAAAGAGCAGGATAACCTTTCATGACCCCTGCCATCTGGGGAGATATTGTGGTGTTTATGACCAGCCTAGACAGGTTCTCAGAGGCATTCCTGGGGTTGAGTTGGTTGAGATGCTGAGGCACCGGGAATACGCCTGGTGCTGTGGCAACGGCGCCGATTTAGTGAGGTCGCTTGCCCCCAAGCTTAGCTCAGAGATAGCGCAGGACAGAGTTGAGGAAGCCAGGGATACAGGGGCACAGGCTATTATAACCTCCTGTCCCAGATGTGTGGCCAGCCTGCAGCAAGTTGCTGACGAGATGAAGATATACGATCTCACCTTGGCCGTCGCCGAAGCGATGGGTCTAGAGTTCTGAAACCATGTAAGAACTCAAACCCGACCTTACTCAGTTATCGGTCTTATACATTAACAGCTGGAAATTAGGCTACCTATTTCGCAACAAGCAACTACGCCATCTAGCCGTGCTGTAGTTTTACCCATTGGCTTGTCAAAGCTAGTTTCAGGAGAACTCTCCATAATCCTGAGCATTACTTAAGCACTAGTGCTCCCTTATGATGCCCAAAGATTTTCTTGAGTGCTATACCCAAAATGATAGAAAGGAGCTTCTGTGTCACTAAGGTAGTGAACGAGGATACCCCTTTGACAAGGTTGATTTTTGAGCTTAAAATAGATATTAGTTGTGCGGGTGTAACTCAGCGGTAGAGTGCTTGCTTCCCAAGCAAGACGTCGTGGGTTCGAATCCCATCACCCGCTTGTGTTGACACCCCGCAGCCGGCAAAAATATAATTAGAGAATGCGGATAAAGCTAAATAATAAGCAATTATCTGGGTTATCACATCACCTTCCTTTCGAGGTGGTATTGGAAGACCCGAGAGATGTTAAGGGTTTACTGGAAATATTAGGCCACAATATGCCTTGGGACGATATGGGGCTTAATAAATTTGGCGATCCCCTTAGAAAGCCAAATAGAGTAACGTTCTCCGTGGACGCAGTTGACGGCGGGTTTATCTGTGACATCCATCCCGCCTTCGCTTGCTACATTTCTAATCTTTTAACCTCAGAAAAATAAGCTGTGCATCATTTACAAATTTATGGGCCGTTAGCTCAGTTGGCAGAGCACCTGACTTTTAATCAGGGTGTCCAGGGTTCGAATCCCTGACGGCCTACCAAAGCTACTAGACCAGATTCTCCCCCGAATTTTGGAGGGAATCAGGGTGTCAAAACACCAGGTCAACCGACACCCTGATTTTACTATTTCTAGAATAATCCTTCAATATCAAAACCCGCATGATCTGATCCCAATGATAAGATTCTGTTTGCATACGGTGCCTAGTGTTCACCACAATCGTAGTACAAATCCTACATGTCACTTGGAGAGAGCAAGAATTCGCGAGAGTATCTGATCAATCGTCGTGCTGGATTTGCCTTGGCTCTGAGCAACCTCTAGAATTCCCTGGACTACCATAGGATTCTTCACACCGTGTGTTTTCTTCCCTATGGAAAGGCGTTTACAGCATGAGTTAAGCGCTTCCTCGTAGAGCGATTCACCTATTTCTGTACAGAGTGTTTTTGTGAGGTTGCACCTGAAGCAAGCAAACCGGTCTTCAATCATATTGGGCCAATCTTGGATCGGCTGGTCAAAGAGGAGAAGCAGTCTATGATTATCTCGAGGATTGGCATCTTTGTGTCCTTCATCACTATCCCATATTGCGTATGTAGAAATCCCCAGTCTATTAAGGATTGCGACTGGTTTATGAAGGTTGTTTTTGCCGTGGCACGGGATGACCGTAATGCCCCTGCTTTCCAAGTCCTGTCCCATAGCATATGCAGTTCCAATTATGGCAGCACGGTCTTCCTCTCCTTCAACCAAGACTGCTACATCGGCAAAGAAACCCTCATTCACCCAAGGGGTCATTAGAGTTTGAAGTCGTGGCTGCAATGTCTCTCCAGTATAAGTGCCTTCAGGTTTGCCATCGGCCTTCTCAATAATCCTTGCAACTTCATTAAGCGTGGTGCAAGATACCTTTGTTGTCTTTGGCTTGCCTTGTTCCCCCACTTCTTTGCGGAGTACACGCAGACAGTGAAATCGGTCAATATCCACGAATAGAGGCGAATGCGTACTGTAAATAATCTGTGTATTCTCAGCAACTCCCTTTATACCTCCCGCTGCCAGCTTCCCAAGGACTTTCGATAGGTGCCGTTGTCTGTTGGGGTGCTGATAAAGCTCTGGTTCCTCAATACCAAGAATTAAATTTGGCATCTTCAGTAACATGGCATCGACACTGGTTCCAAGTTCAACTTGAAGTTCAAATTTGGATCCTTGCGCAATGGCGACATGTTGGAGCATTGTAAGAATAAAGGCACGCTGAAGACCATGGCCAGTACGGCTTACCGAGGATGCATATTCATCTTCCACAAGTTTGATGTCGGCCCTAGGCATACGGATCTCTATTCCCTCCCCACCAGTCCACGTGAGTTGTACGGATGTGTCCGGGACGTACGTCTTCAGTGTGTTTGTTAGTTCTTTAGCTAGGCTTTGTAGCTCTGGTATGTGCGAGGGATCAAATACTTCTTCATATTTCTTCTGGGTTTCTTCTTGTAGCGCCCTA
This sequence comes from uncultured Dehalococcoidales bacterium, assembly GCA_964638975.1. Lineage (GTDB taxonomy): Bacteria > Chloroflexota > Dehalococcoidia > GIF9 > AB-539-J10 > RBG-13-51-36. Next base: position 559 of record CAZXAJ010000032.1, on the reverse strand, counting down.
ATATCCTCTCGTTGAACAAGAACGCTACGCACTACCAAGTCCATAATATCTGTAAGCACGGAGCCTCTACCCTCAGTTGCATCTTCAGCTGCCTCTTTCACAGCCGGAATGAACAGAAACCGCGTGTGACGTTCAAGATGGGCTTCACCGACTTCCTTGAAGCCGAAGAATTGCCCATCATCACGCTTGCGTATACAAGACTCAGGATTGGACATTTCCCAATCAGCAAGGGCTTTTTCAGCTGCATCTCGATTGGAATACGGTGGCAATGATGAATAGTTGGGCAGATCCAGTAGTCTGTTATACTCCACTCTCAGACTGGGACCTGTAGCTTCACGGAATGGTTCAAAATCAGTGTTTTGCAGGCTCGTACCGTAGTATTTTTGTGCCCCTTTTCCCCCAGGCCATTTCATTACCTTTTCCACCGCTACGTTGTCACCCTCTACGTATTTCTGGAGAAGTTTCCGTTCCTCCTCTGCTAGGCCACTAAAGGTCACAGTAATAATGACCTTACCCCCAAAAACTAGGCCAGTTATAATGAGAGTCTTCCGGTTAAAAA
>CAZXAJ010000031.1:0-24452 GCA_964638975.1 uncultured Dehalococcoidales bacterium | reverse complement strand
TCAGACTCAATACCCATGACAGGTTTCTGAAACTTCTTGCTTCTTTCCACGCTTTCTCCTCCGCCTCCCTGGCTTTCCTGGCTTCCTCAACCTCCGCCATGGCCTTCTCTCTAACCTCTCGCTCTGCTTCCTTACTCACCCTCTCTGCCGCTTCTATGGCCTTCCTGGCTTCTTCAGCTTCAAGCCTGGCACTCTCTCTAGCCTCCCGCTCCGCTTCTCCCCTCGCCCTCTCTACCGCTTCTATGGCCTTCCTGGCCTCTTCGGCCTCTAGCCTGGCCTTCTCTCTAGCCTCCCACTCCACTTCTTCCCTCGCCCTTTCCTGCGCCTCCCTGGCTTTCCTGGCCTCTTCAGCCTCAAGCTCAGCACTATCTTTAGCCATCCGCTCCTCTTCCTTCCTCATTCCTCCCCTCCTTTTAACTGCCTCCTCAGAGCAGTTCCAAATATTCAGAGGTGTGAGAAAGCTCCAAAGCCGACCATCAGTTAATTTAATTAAAGAAGACGGTCTGTCTGAACGCCTTCTTTTCCTTCATGGCTGCAAAATCTGATGATCTCAGCAAAATTACTAATCCTGGTAAGATTGGTGCTTTCCACAAAGCCATCATAGGTGAGGTTAATCCAGGGCTTGCGGTACAAGACACTGAACTTCTCGGACATCGCAGCCACAATTCCACCGGGCATACAACCATGGGGCATTACCGATATCACGCCAGCAAACTCGGGGTTCTCCATCCATTCGATTCCACTACCTATACTGAGAACTGCCTCGCTGCCGCATTTTGGGGAAAGCCAGCGTCTTGTCTGTGCCAGTAACTCCTCCGTCGAAGGCTCCCTCTCATCAATGAGGCCCTTTAAAAGCTTGGCCACCATGTGCTCATCATGTTCCTCTATACGCTTTATTATGTAACTGATTAGCGCCTTCGGGAACTTTCTATCAACGATGGCATCCTCAACATGCCTGTAGAAAATATACTTCACCCACTCCCCCATAGGAGAAACGACAACCTCCAGGCCAGCCTTTTCACACTCCCTGACCAAGTCCTGGTTGCTGAATCTGTTGGAGCGCAAAAAGATCTCGCCATTGATGCCCACCAGCGGCTTGCGGGGCAGCTCAGGGTCAATGAGGGACTTGAAATCGGAAGTCGCCTGGCGCACGACATCGTCGAAACTCTCTTTTTTGCGAATTCGACCGGCAATCTTACCAGTATATCCGTCAAACAGTTCATCTGCTGAACCTGGCCGCCTTTCGTAAGGACGGGCGCGCCATAGTAACCTCTGGAGATAGTCAATAGCCACGCAGCCTTTCCAGGCGAGGCGGGCAAAACGAGGGCTAATCCCAGTATCCCGATAGGCATTGTTCGACACAGTGGTCCGTATCGGAATTTCAATGCCCACATCCCTAAATATCTTGATTTGCTCCAAGGCGTATTTCCCAAAGCGGCAGGGACCATACGCCCCGGCCATGAAAGCCTCGACGTTTTTCAAGTCAGTGCCATCTTCATAACAGAACCTCAGAAAGTCACCCAGGGTTACCCGATAAGGCAAACATTCTACGCCTGACGTTACCTGATCAGCGTAGAATAGACTGCGTTCATTGGCCTCAGGAAGCACAACTGCTCTGAAGCCATTGGCCTCTAGAAGCGCACCTACAAGCTCAATGTGCGGTGCCATCCTGGGAATAATAAAAGTCTTCGTGGTATCAATGACAGGCGGAAATGCTCTCCGATAGATATCTTTTTGTGTCGCCTCACGCTTCCCAACAGAAAGGGCAAATCCTTGAATTGTGTCGACGAAGGCTTCCAGGCGGGTAACGATGCCAGCCTCGGCGGCATGCTCGTCTATTTCCAACTGCCCCAGAGGCTTACCACCCATGATATCTTCCACAATGTGGATTATGAAAGAGTTCGGACCACAGCCGAAGTTTGACAGCCACAACCCATAAAGCTGGGGGTCTGAGGCAGTTATAGCAGCGCCGGCTATATATTTGTTCTCATAGAACCAGTAAGGACGGTCGGAGTAATCCCTGGCATTCACGGACTCCAAAGGCAGGAAGTCCAGCGGTATGGGCACCACCCCAAGCTGGGCAAGCTTTTCCGCTATGCCCAGATTGGCCCCGGCATCCTGCGACATATAAGACCTGGCAAAGAGAACCACGCCCAACTGGTCGCCCTGGCGCAGTTGCTCCAATAACTCCCTGCCCAGCGCTGCCTGGTCGGCCTCAAATTTTCGCTGAGATTCGATGCCGGCCAGGGCTGCCTCCTTGGCTTTCCTTTTGCTGAATCCCATCTTCACGGCGACATTCGCAAGGTTCTTTATGACATTGGCATTGCCCCGACTGAAGTCAAGTATGGGTATCAGTATCCGCTCTCCCAAGTCGACTGTCTGGCGGATTATGAAGGGGGACGCCTGGACCAAAGGACAGGAATACTTCTGGTTCTCATCCCCGTCTTTTTCACCCAGGCGAATGGCGCAGGGGTAGAGGATGTAATCGACGTCCTTGAGCATCGCCGCATGCCCATGAAGAAGCTTCATGGGAAAACAACTATCGGTGTAACTCAGCTCAATTGCATGCTCCATGATTTCATTGTTGGTCTGGCTGGAAAGAACAACCCTGGCATCCAGGGCATTGAGAAAACCGATGAGCAGCGGAGCATAGTCATACACCAGCAGTCCCCTGGGAACGCCCACCGAAGGCCCTGTGCCGGAATCTTTCTTGAACTCCCGAAAGAGCAACTGCTCCCGCTTGTCAAAGAAGGTCTCCCTCTTTGCGTGGCTGGCTATGGCGTCATACTTATCACACCTGCTGCCGTAGAAAGCAGGCTTTTCGCCGGGCATCTCCATCCGGGTAATGGTGCAGTTGTTGTCGCACCCCTTGCACACGAACGTAGTAAGTTTACACTCGCTGTCCACAACCTCCTGGAAGCCCTTGAACTTCGATTCATAATCGGCCATGGCCTCTTTAGCCAGGAGGGCTGCGCCTATGGCGCCGCTGACCTCCTTATGCTCCGGCACGGTCAGTTTTTTTCCTTCTAGTTGCTGATGGAAGGCGGAGACTACGGCCTTGTTGTAGAACACCGCTCCGGTGAGGATAACCTTGTCGCCCAGTTTTCTGTGTTCCACCACCTTGGAGAGGTAGTTCTTGGCTATGGAGTTGGCCAGGCTGGCCGTGATTATTCCCAGCGGCACGCCTTCCTGCTGTGCCGAGGCCACCGCCTGTGACATAAAGGCAGCACATCTCGTCCCCAAGTCAATGGTATGGGGAGCGGCAAACGCCAGATCGGCAAACTCACCGTTGGTCACGGAAATGCCGAGCATCTCGGCCAGCTCGTCGATAAAGCTTCCCGTTCCCGCTGCGCAGGCTTTGTTCATGTGGTAGTCCACGACCACGCCGTTTCTCTTAATGACCAGCTTGGAGTCCTGCCCGCCGATCTCGATGATGTCGGCTTCGGGGTCCATCTCGGCGGCGGCTCTGGTCTGTGCCGTTATCTCGTTCTTAATCAAGTCAGCGCCGATAAAGCCGCCCACCAGATATCTGCCCGAGCCGGTAACGCCCACGCCAGCTATCTTGACCCTGTCTGCGCCGTTCCGGAGCAGGTTCCTGAAAACCTGCCTGACAGCCTCGACCGGCCTTCCCGCGGTCATCAGGTAGTTCTTACCCAGCAGTCGTGTGCCGGACTCATCCATTATCACCGCCTTGGTGCTGGTGGAGCCGACATCGACCCCCAGGTAGCCAACGCATTGCTTTTCTATCTTCCGACTATCCTTCCCAGCCTGAACCGTGACAAGTTCCAGCCTGGGCATTTCAAAATAGCGCTGCCTGACATCCGTTCCTGTCAGCATCACGCCCTGAGAAGTTTTCCCTATTGAAAGTAATGCCGCACCCAGTGACTCCATATAGAGGTAGTCCTGGGGAATGATTACATCGACCTGATGCCCGTTCCTATCGGAAATCATATCACTGAGGGATTTTGCCACGGCGGGATTGGCGGCAACGCCGCCCACAAAATAGACCGGCTCCTGAAAAGTCCCTTTCTTCAGAGAGGCGACCATCCGGGCCACGCTCTCGCAGAGTGCGTACAGCATGGCGTCCAGCGGGGCGCCCTTCTGCTGGAGGTGAATGAGGTCGGTCTTGGCAAAGACGCTGCACCGGGCGGCTATCCTGGGTGGAGTGCCTTTGCATTTCAGGGCCAGGCTGGCGAAGTCCTCCATGCTGATGCCAAGCCTGTATGCCTGCTGCTCCAGAAACCTCCCCGTGCCCGCAGCACAGAGGGGATTGGACTCCACCTTCCACGGCTTCTTCAAGCCGTCTTCCAGCTCTATCACCAGGGTGCTCTGGCCACCGATTTGTATAACTGTCTTGACGTCCGGGTAACGGTGAAGCAGCCCTGAGGCAATCGCCAGCGAGCTGCTGTATTCCGTCCAGCCGAGCTCCTTGGGGATAACGCCCCTGCCTGAGCCGGACACGCCGGCAGCGACAATCTCCTCCAGATTGCGTCTCTCGCCCAGCCTGGCGATAAGCGAACTGACGGCGGCCCTGGGGCTGGAGATTAGCTTCTCGATATCAAATCCAACGACCCCGCCGTCCTCACCTATGAGCGCCAGCTTGGCATTGACAGAGCCAATATCTACGCCCAGAAAATAACTCATTGCTCGGCGCTCAAGTATAGCAAGAAAAGAGCTTTCTTAAAAGGACCGAATGCAAATCTTAAGCACGGGGAAGTAACCCATCCGCTTGCTTAATGTCAACTCTAACCACATTCCACTGGTCAACCCTAGAGTTCATATCGGAAATGCTATCTCTTCTGGTGTGCTCAGTCTTTGCGAAGTCCGCCGAAAGCGAATTTGGATGAGCGTAGCGAACTACAACTATCACGTTAAGCCGAGCGGTGTACTCATCTTTGAGAGAGATATTCATCATATCACCCCAATCTTTTCAATACTGCCTTTTGAATTACAGAAAAACGGTCCTTAACTCCAAAGCTCTTGTATAGACTTTCCGTTAAAGAACCTTCTGGGTAATTTGTTTTTTCCTGTATTGCCATAAGTTCGGTAACAACAAGCATAAATTCAGCTGTGAATTCCCCAACTCTGTCTAGCTCTTTGAATGGTTCGATATGCTCAGGTTTGAAGTACTGGAGACTTGGCGGAAAATAATTAATTGGTTTGATCGAAGCGAGCATTAACAAGATATGCTCCTTCAGTCTTAAGGTTAGTTGAGGATTAAAGGCATGTTTGACATACATTTCTACAATTGAATGAACATGCGCAGGTGTACGTTCTCGCTTATTTGGCTCTCTGAATTTCACAATAAAATCATAAGGAGATTCTGGTTTCCTGCCCGGATAAACTCCAATCTGAACGTTTGCTTTAGTTGTATAGACAAGATCGTCCTCCTGCGACCGCCTAACATTCCACATTTTGTAAGAGGACTGCAAATAATAATAAACTCCCACGGAGAGTTTGAATAATCTTTTCATCTCATTGTCTTTCCAATTTCTTACGCAGTTCTCGGATACCCTTCATTGACATTTCACGGCCTTCTCCTTCAGGATAATTGCAATCTTCTTGTCCCCATATCCATTTATAGGCTTTCAGCAAAACTTCTGGAGGTTCTCCATTTGGATTATCTAGTTTTGTAATCTTCAATACCTCGTTAGGTTCTCCACCACTGAAAACAGTTTCAAGAGCATCTATTACTTTGATAGTTTCTTCAGGATCAACTCTTCCCTTTTCTTCAAGGTCGTTGTATATATCTTTATGAGAAATCAACCAAAGAGTTGACTCACTCGGATCGTATACCCAAACCATGAAGTCTTCGCGCTTAACCTTGCCAAAAACAAATTTACCGCCAGGCTTTGTTATAACTATTTTCCTTCCGTCTGCTAGTTCCTCTACTTCATATCCTCTGTATTTTACATTCTCCAAGAGCTTTCTAAATTGCTCACGCGGTTTGTTTCTAATTTCCAAATGCATTAACTCAATTTCATGTGTGTAAATGTTCCTCTTCACTTTCTCACCTCATAAACGAGTAGATATTGGTGAGCTATTCTTAAGCAATCTCTTGAATTTGGAGTACTTGAATTTGCTTTTTCTTGAGTAACAACTATGATTTCCTTAAGCCATAAATCATCAAGCGTCAACATGTCTATCAATCTTTTGGCAAGGGGCTCTATATATCCATCTATGCTTACATCCTGCGTTTGGATAACAATAAATCCACCCTCTGTTATCTTAGTTAAGTTCTGAACTACAGTTTCCTTTACTTTCTGTAGATAGAGCTCATTAGTTGACTGTGAAGGATTATTACTTAAAAATGGCGATCTAACAAAAAGCAGTCCTTTCCTCTTTTCTCTATTCTTAGAAAAGCTAGTCTCATTTTCAGAATAAGAACTAAAGTCTATAGTTGAGTACCCACCTCCACCTGAATATCTATCAATTACATTCTTATTTAAACGTCTTTCAAAATCTTTCTCTGGCAAGACCCACACAGTCGTGGTCTCAAGTTCGACTAATTTCCTCTTAAGTGGTGGCTTTCCCAATGTAGGAGCAACTAAACCATAAGCTGTCTCCACCTCTCTCACACCTGAAAGGAGAGGTGCTTCAGGTTTTTCGAAAACTGGTAGATATTCGTGAGCCAGAAGAAGAAAATTGTATTTTATGCTACTGGCATACCAAAATCCTGTCGTTTTGCAGTTATGTTGTCGCTTAATAACAAGCTCCCGCAATTTGAAGCCAGCATCCAAATAAGTATTTATGAGTTTAAAACCTAAAGGAACCACGTGTTTTTTTCTTCGAGTATCTCCAATTAAAATAGCGCATTGCCTTCCTGGCTTTAAAACTCTAAAACTTTCCTTAGCTACTTTGGACATTTCTTCCAAAAAATCGTCAACATCCAAAAATGACAAATCACTTTCTTTAGAATCGGTATAATGAATAATGTTTGCATAAGGAGGATGAGCACAAATTAAATCTATAGAGTTATCCTGTATAAATGCTAGAGCTCTGGCATCACCAACCGACAGTTCTGGCTCATAAACCTTCAAATGGCTTTCATCCCCAACTAAAATTAACTGTTGCGATTCTACGCTAAAGCTTGCGTTCCTCTTTGCTAGTTCAATGGCTCTATCATTAATATCAAAGGCAATACACTTTCTTCCTAAGAGTTTACATTCCACAGCGGTTGTTCCGGCACCACAGAAATAATCTAAAACTAATTCGCCAGGCTTTGAATATCTAAGGAGCACGTTCCGTGGGATATAAGGAGACCAGTTTCCTCTATATTCACCACTATGGGTAGCCCACTTGCCCCTTTGTTTAAAGCTCCAAACTGTAGTTCGTTCTTGCTTGAAATCCTTGGGGTAAAGCGTTTTTATTCTTTTCGAACCTCTCAAAACACTGATATTGAGCCCCTGCGATCTCGTAATAAGGCTTTCAATATACCGAAATGTAACTCCATATTTCCGACCGATTTCTAAATCAGAAGTTCCTCTTGCCTTTTCTTGCAAGATTGCCCTCTGAAGCTCCTCTTCAGTTTTGGAAATTACCTTTTGGTTAGACATCGTAATTGCCTTTTGTTGAGCCCATCACTTCAGCTAGCTGCTACATGACCATGCTTTATCCACTTCGTCTGTTTCCATTTTAGCTCAAAAAACATTGTTTTTGAACGAAAATCGCCGGGAATTCCACAAATTCCAGAGACCAACAACTAATCAGGCCCACTACAAATCAGGCATTATCTCCTCGGAATACTACTGAATACTTCCGCCTACGAGATTACCTCGCCTTCGGCCTTTCACCCTCTCCTTAATCCTCTCCCATGAAGGGAGAGGAAATCTTAATTGCTTCTGGGCTCCAGGAGTTCGAAGCCGCTTTGTTCGTCCTGGATACGCAGCATGTCCGCGCCGAGGATTTCATAGAGGATGACTTCTCCCACAAGCCATGTGGTGACGCCATGCCGCAGGCATCCGGCCATGGTCCGCCCTGCCCGCCCCAGGGCCGCATGGATATGCAAAACAGGTTTGCCATCTTCACCGGGGGCGAGCACGCCCACCCCCGCCACTTCATGCGCTCCATCAACAGGCAGGAGCATGGGCTCCGGCGGCATCTCTTCCGAACGCCTCGGCCCGACAACGACATCCCCACCCCCAATTCCACCCACTAGCACAGCCTGTCCCACTGATACCCCCTTCTCCTCGGCAAAACGCTCGATACAGTCGGGCACCACATCGCCATCTTCCAGCCGTATCACGAAAACCCGGCCAATCTTCCCTTCAGATGCTTTCATGCCAAACCTCCTTTACGATTCCAGGGCACAAGACCAATTAAGCTTACTATAAATGAGCTACCGTGTCTCTAGAATAGCCCCGAAGCAATTTCCAAGTTAAATGCTAAACTCAAAGCACTAAATCCTAAACAAATCCCAATATCTAAATTCAAAATTCAAAACCCTTTTGGGCATTGGGCTTTTGGTATTACTTAGTATTTAGGATTTAGAATTTAGGATTTTACCTGCCATGATTGCCGCGCTTTTGGCTTGCCACCCTCACCTCAGTCCTCTCCCGTCAAGGGAGAGGAGATTGCTTCACCTCGCTCGCGAAGAGCCTATTGCCCCTGTAATACCGATTCCACCTTTGAACGAAGCGCAGACTCAGGAACCGCCCCGGTGCTTTCGTCGACCACCTCGCCACCCTTGAAGAACAATATCTGCGGTATGCTCATGACCCGGTACTTCGAAGCTGTCTGCTGATTCTCATCCACATTCAACTTGCAAAATTTGAGCCTGCCTTCATACTCCTCCGCCAGTTTTTCCGTTATGGGAGCAATCATGCGGCACGGGCCACACCAGGGTGCCCAGAAGTCCACCACGACGGGTAAACTGCATTTCAAGACCTCATCTTCAAAGTTACCGTCGTTAATTTCGGTTACCCCCGCCGCTATTTTCTCTTCTTTCACCTTGACATGAATCAGGATATCTCCGGGATGGTTGTCGGTTACCTGCAGAGCATTGGCTAGCTTCGCTGTGCTGCCCGTTTTCACACCCGCAGGGATATGCACCTCCAGCTTTTTGCCCTGCCGCGACAGTATCTTCTTAGTTCCAAGCCTTGCCTCTTCCGCCGTGATAGCTATTTCATAGCGAACAGGGGCGAATGCCTGGCTTTGCTCAGAGGACTCGCTCATACTAATACCACCTCAAAATTGACTTTTAAATCTGGCTTCCCTGCCATCGCCGACCTCCTTTTGCCTTATTCAGTATGCTGTGAGATGAGCCAAAAAGCAAGCCTCTGCCTATTAACACGTTCAGAGCGGCTTTATAACATGGGTGCCATGGTCAAAGGGTTCGGCAAATTAGATTCCAATGGTTGAAGCATCGTGAAAGTTATCTGCTGCGGGATGGCAAGCTGCTCTCCACCCTTGCCAGGGCGCCTACGAAGTAGCCGACAACGATTGAGCCCAGCACGGTAAACACGGTCAATATAAGCACATATATCCAGCCGAAGTATGAAATCATTATGGGCAGGAGGAACGGCTTGACAGCCCTATTGCCCAGGAAGATAGCCAGAAAAGTGTTGGCAGCCCCCTTTTCACGCAGGTCCTTGAGCAAGGGATACCAGGCATAGATGGGCCCCGCCGAAATAATCCCCGCCGCTGCCGACAGTATGACGCCCTTGATACCAGCCTCTCTGCCAAAGAACTTCACAATTTGCGCCGGTTTCAGGAAAAGATTCAAGACCAGCATCAGGATGAAGACCAGGCCCAGCGGCAAAAGCATACTGAGAGCAATGTTAGCGCTGCTTTTGAGGCCTACGGAGGCCTTATCCGGCATAATAGCGAACAGAATCCCATAGGCCACCAGCACCAGAGCGGGAAAAAGTAGCCCCCGCACGGTGGGATTTTTCCATGCGGAACTCTGAGGTCTCTCCTTTTTCAACAAAGTCACCCCGTAATCAGATTCAAGATAACCACTGTAAGAGCAGCCACGGCTGTGAACAGAACGAAGGATATAGCATTTCTCACAAGGGCAAATTTCTTGCCCAGAGCCGCTATCTCAGCCGGCAATTGTACCAGGCCTACGGTCACCCACGTGATAATGAAGGCGGTCACGGCGAAGAGGCTGACGCCGTACTTCAACAACTCTCCTCCGATGACATAACTATTAATCGGGTTCCCGGCAAGGATGCTGCCAAAGCATGCTCCCCAGAGAGTATCTAACACCGGGCTACCTGACCATATAGAGGCTAGAAGTTCCTCTGAAATAAAGGCATTGAATAACCCTATGAGCAGCACTACGCCTATCAGGATAGGCAGCAGGGAAGCAAACTGCCTGGCAGCACTTTTGGCTGCTTGCAGAAGAGCAGCCCTGTCAATCCTGCGCCCTCCGGCTGCGGGGGCAACTTCAGCTTCCACCTGCTTCCGGAGGTCACCCTTCCTGTACTTCTCCACGAGCTCTCCCACAGTGCCGCTGAGTTCAGAGATAACTTCTATGCCGTTTGCCGTGAGCTGATTGCGGACAGCAGGACTACACCACCCGGTTAAAACCGTTTTGACCCCTTTGCTGATGGCCAGCACAACCGCCTGTACGCCAGCCCCACGCTGCCCTGAAGCACCAGGGTTTGCTATCGCCTCGAAATCTCCACTATCTGAATCGATGACTAGCAGGTATTCTGATGTCCCGAACTTTTGCGCTACGCTGGCTTCTAAATCCGCACCATCGGCTGAGACTGCAATCTTCATTAATGGCCCCTCCCCAGTGGCCGTGAAAAGACTTCGGCCATTGTAGCAAAAAAGCTGCCGGGCAAGAATCATCACAGGAAATTGGGCGCGCAGTTACACCCAAACATCACAGGCACCTTGTGCTACAATTGCACTGGCAGCTCGACAGGAGGTCTTTATGAGGATTCTTGGAATAGTTGGTTCCCGGCGCAAACTGGGCAACACGGAGATTATGGTCAAGGAAGCCCTCAAAGGAGCGCGTGAAGAGGGTGCGGATATAGCCCTTCTCAGGATGAGCGACCTTTATATCAGGGAGTGTAACGGGTGTGAGGCCTGCGTGATCAAAGGAGAACGCTGCGTACTGCATGACGACATGGACTTTTTCGAGGAGCAATTGAATGCTTCGGACGGCTTGATTGTTGGTGGTGTTGACTATGGTGGCGCGCCGCTGGGAATATTTAAGACGGTCAGCGATCGACTCCACGGGCTTTCATCCTGGATAGAGCGCACCGAGGAAGAAAGGAGCATCACGAAGAAGGCTATTACTATAGGAGCGGCAGGATGGAGACGCATCCAGCATTGGATTATCCCGTTACTTAATAATTTCACCACCCTCTGTGGGTTCGATGTCCTGGCCAGTTTTGTCGGAATCTCGATAGGGCCAGGGGAAGTCCTGCTCCCCGAGCGCCAGGCCATCCCCAGGGAGGTAAATCGGCTCGGCCGTGACCTGGTATTCGCCTTAAGGGGAGAGGAAAACCAGCTCTCCGACGGCGCCCATCGGCTCAGGATATTCGACCCCCAGGCCAAGGGGGACAAACTCTTCACCGAGCAAGATTGCTGCCCGTTCTGCTTCGGCACCGCTTTTGAGCTGGTAAGTCCCAGGGAGCTACGGTGTGCCTTCTGCCACTGCACCACGGTCCACATCCAACCCAAAGGAGATAGAATCGAACTCCGCTTTGAGACCATGACCGAGGAGCAAAGACTTGAGCAGGAAAAATACCACCTGGAAGAAGAGGTGAGGCCCAGCGGACCTCAGTTCCTCAGCCGCCGGGGGGAGATTGAGCCCAAGAGACATCTCTATAGAGATATAGGCATTCCTTGGGAAAAGCCCCCCATCGGGAAGGGATAACCTATCTTGGGGCGAGGGCCCGCTCATACTGACCCCAAAACCGATATTCTTTCCACCGCTGATATTCCCCAAACTCATTCTAGCGTGCTCTGGGACAAACAAAAACCGGCTTTCATCGCCCGAGTTGAATGATGGGCAGTAATCACGGACAGTGCAAAATGAAGGCCCGTTGACAGTCGTTTTTGCAATTGTTAACATTTGCAAACCAGCTACGGTGACCATGAGTGACACGAGTGACTCCGACCTTCTGGCGTTCGTCTCCCGTCCCAAATATCTCTTGCGGTCGCAAGAATCACTGGGAGTAAATCACCCACGCTTCGGAGACCTGGCACGCATTGATGCCGTCCGCATGCCTGCCGAAGGCCTACGCCCAAAAGAGGGCTTCGAGGAAAAACAAGATATCATTATCAACCTAACGGTGACTGGCCGGTGCTACGCACGCTGCGAGGGATGTATCAACAGCGCCATCACATTTGCCTCGGATGGGCCGCGCAATTGGAGCATGGCCCACCTGGAATCAGACCCTGAACGTGATGCCTCTATAGTGATACGGCTGGCTCAGCGGCATCCCAGCTCCGTAGTCACTTTGGCCTTCTACGGAGGCGAACCATTTCTGGTAACCGACAAGATGGAAAAGCTGAGGCTGATTCTGGCTGAATCTGAGATAAAGGACCGAGTGCGCTACATGGTTTACACCAATGGCGAGCTTTTGATTCGAGCTCTGAACCATTATCCCTCACTGATGTCAAATATGTGGCTATACTCGGTTTCGATAGACGGCGATGAAGAGCAGCACCGCCAGGTCAGACCAGGCACCAATCTGAATCTGATTATAGCTAACTTGAGAAAGCTCCGCTCAGCTTACCAAGGCAATGTCCTATTCTGGTCCACCCTCAGGGAGCAGCAATCTCTGCTCAAATGTTTCCATAAATTCCTCGAACTGTATCAAGAAGGGCTGGTGAATCACTTCTTCTGGCACTGGGCGGACACAAAGGAGCCATACAAAGATTTCGCAAGCTACGTTAAGGAATATGGGGCAGAATTGGAAGAGGTGATGGAACGGTACGTTGAGAAGGCTTTTCAGGGAGAGATTTTGCCTATAGCCCATCTGAATGAACTCATCCTTTATCTCATCACCGGCAAAGAGCGGGGACATACCGCTTGTGGTGTAGAGCTTGCACGAAACTACGATATTATGGGAGGAGAGATTCACGCCTGCGCTGATCTGCCTCCTTCAGTGGGTGGATTCATTGGCAGTGATGGCGCTGACTTCAACGAGACCGACCTCAGCCGCCTGGTGGAATATAAAGACCGGCTGAGGTGTTATGAATGCGGGGTGTATCCTTATTGCGGCGGCCGCTGCCCGGTGCAAGCCCTTTCCGGTTCACCTGAAAGGACATTACAGATATGCCAGCTTATGAGGCTGCATGTGGGAATAGTCAGGGAAAGAATTGACGATATTTCAACTGCACTCGATCGGAGAGGCACGAGCCTTCAACAGCTCTATGATTCCTCGGCTTACCTTACTCGCTATACTGATGTTGTGCCCTGAGTCATATCGCTCCGCATCCCCACTCTCTGAGCTATTTTGGATCCAGGTTTCGGCTGCGCCGTACTCGCGTGCTCGGCCCTTGAGCGTTTCTACGGCATGACGCAGAGCTGGTAATATCACTTCTAGGCATTCCCTGGGAAAAGCCCCCCCCTCGGCAAGGGATAACATACTCTCCCTCCACAGGTAAAGAAGGAATCACCAACGTGGTTGCAATTGGAATGCCAATAACACTAAGGAGGTCCACGATAGAAAAGGCATCATGTCTCCACAGGACCGGGAGGTTTTAACTTCACCACGATGTCTTCACCCTTCTTACGAGCGTCCTCTACCACAGGTATTCGGTTCAGGATGTGGACTAGGTCGGTCGATTTAGGCGGTGAGACGGTGATTATTGAGCCTCCACCCGCAGACCCGCTGACCATCACTACAGTTAAATCCTCTACCTCTTCCAGATGTTCCCTAAATTGGGCAAGCTGACTAAGACTTGCCGATAGAGGCAGGACCAGTTGCACGGTCTCATCATGTATTTTCGAGCCGGTATCCGTGACAACTTTCTGGACTTCTCTTGCTTTCCCACTTGCCTGGACTTCCATGGCACTGACCACCGTACCTTGGGCAGCCTGCGTTGGAAATTCGGGGATTACAAGATTAGCCTGGGCTGCTGCCCCACCAGTTACCGTCCCACCTCCACCATATACCATATATCTAGGCGGCATGCTGCCAGGCCGAACTTCCAACCTTTCGCCCCCTGTGCTTCCCCCGGAAAATGCCAGGTACCCGGGTACTATGAGGTTGGCTATCGGGACTATCATCAATATCCCCAACCACCCTTTCTTATCGCGAGCTTCCGCGATGCCCATCCACACGATGACCATGAAAACTATGTTCACTATGGGAATGAAAAAGAGCAGAAGCCACCAGCCCGGTTTGACGGCAACCTTACACATCAAATAGGCATTGGCAATTGGAATCCAAGCAAGCCATCCGTGTTCTGTACCTGTTTTGCGCGCTATGGTCTGCAAGCAAACAGCCAGATAGACATAGATGGCAATGGTTATTATCCATGATGCCACTACCAGCCAGATTAGCCATTCAATAATTTCCTCAGCAGCTTCCATAATTTTCCACCTCTTTTCAAGAATTCAAGGGACAAAACACCAATCAAACCCGCCGCAAATTGAGCATTATGTCCTCAATTCTTCTACTAAGAGTATAGATTGAAGCTGCCTTAAATATAAAGGACTTCCAGTAGTAAATTAGTCCTGTATCACCTAGTAAATTAGTCCCCGAAATTCAAACACACAACACCAATCAGGCAGCATATTATTAATCATATTACTAATAATGTAGTTGAAAACGCCCCGGCCGAGCCCTCCCAATGTTCGCTTATGCCCTTTCTGAGCTTGCGATTTTCCCTGTTTCCCCCTAATAACTGCGCAAGCCAGCATATCAGGATATTGCAGGAAGGAGAAGAAAATCAGGACGCTAAAGGCAAGAAAGGGTTATAATAGCACGGCAAAGGGCAAAAGGCGCCCGAACATATAGGGTCTGCTGTCCTAGAGCATTGTGTGGAGCAGTCCCCGGTTAACGCCAGAAGGAGAATCGGGTATGTCTCATGAAGAGCTAAGAGAAAAGGAGCACATTCGAGTGATAGATATACCGACCGGCATCGACTTACTTCGTGAACCGTCCTTGAACAAGGGGACAGCGTTCACCGAAGAGGAGCGGAGGGCATTGGGGCTCCGGGGGCTTTTACCACCGCATGTCCATTCTCTGGAAACTCAGGTCATGCGGGTTATGGAGAATTTTCGCAAAAAACCAACGGATATAGAAAAGTACATCTACCTCATGGGCCTCCAGGACCGAAATACAACATTGTTTTACCGGGTGATAATGGACAAAATCGAGGAGATGATGCCCATCGTTTATACTCCCACGGTGGGACGAGCGTGTCAGCGATATGGACATATCTTGCGGAGACCCCGCGGTATCTTCATTTCAGCCAAGGACCGTGGGCGAGTGATAGACGTCTTACGAAATTGGCCGGATCAGGATGTGCGCATTATAGTGGTCACCGATGGGGAGCGTATACTCGGCCTTGGAGACCTTGGTGCCAATGGAATGGGCATTCCCGTGGGGAAACTTTGCCTTTACACCGCCTGTGCCGGCATTCACCCCCAGTTATGCCTCCCCGTGACCCTTGACATAGGGACAGACAATAAGAAGTTGCTGAATGACCCTCTTTATATTGGCCTCAGACAGCGCCGCCTTCATGGAGAAGCATATGACTACCTGGTCGAAGAGCTTGTCATGGCAGTGCAGGAACTCTACCCCCATGCCCTTATCCAGTTTGAAGACTTCGCCACTCACAACGCACTTCGTCTATTGAAGAAGTATCGAGACCAAGTTTGCACCTTCAATGATGATGTACAAGGAACAGGAGCGGTAGGGCTAGCCGGATTGTATTCAGCCCTGCGAATTACAGGAGGCAAGCTCAGGGACCAAAAAATCCTGTTCCTTGGTGCTGGTGAAGCCGGTATTGGAATTGCCAATATGCTTGTATATGCAATGGTGGACGATGGGCTATCCGAGAAAGAGGCCAGAAAAAGGTGCTGGTTTGTGGATTCTAAAGGTCTGGTGGTGAGAAGCCGCAACAATCTGGCAGGACACAAGCTCCCTTACGCCCACGACTATGAGTATCTCAGTGATTTTCTTTCTGCTGTGAAGTCGCTCAGACCCACAGTAATAATTGGAGTCTCCGGACAGCCCAAGACATTTACTCGAGCGGTATTGGAAGCAATGGCCACTTGCAACCAAAGACCAATCGTCTTTGCCATGTCAAACCCAACCTCAAAGGCTGAATGCACTGCTGAAGAGGCCTATACCTGGACGGAGGGTCGGGCCATTTTTGCTAGCGGCAGTCCTTTTGCTCCCGTCACGCTCAATGGGAAAACGTATGTGCCGGGTCAAGGTAACAACGCCTATATCTTTCCAGGCGTTGGACTGGGCACCATTGCCTGCGAGGCCAGCTTTGTTACCGATGAAATGTTCTTTGCTGCCGCAAAAGCCCTGGCGAATGAAGTTTCAGAGGGCGATCTTGAACAAGGGCGTATTTACCCACCGCTAACCAAAATCAGGGAGGTCTCCGCTATTATTGCTACCGCAGTGGCAGAGGTAGCCTATAAGCAAGATATAGCAAAGAAAGCAAAACCCGATGACCTCCCTGCATTTATTAGGTCTCAGATGTACGAGCCGAAGTACCAGCGTTACGTTTGACTAGAGCTTGCTCAGCAACTGTTAAATACTTTCGAAAGGGCTGCCCTTTCTAGATGGTGGTATTGCCCCTTCCGTGCACTTTGAAAGCCCATGTTTCAATTTACTTCTTCCTTCTTTAAACGCTCGGCCACAATTCTGGAGTCCAGCACTAAACATCTTGACTGGCTATTTCATGGTATGATAAACAGGGAAAGCTTCTGGAGGGAAATAGTACGGGTAGAATCATCAACAAGGCTTTCCATGATTCTGGGCATTGATAATCGTGCAAATTAGACGCAAAGTGAAAATTAGAAGGCTGAATTAGTCTGAAGCAACAGTCTATCTAGGAGGTTTAATAAGATGAGTGAAATAGCAGGAGCTGATGTGAATATCCGGCGCATGGGGCGTAGGGATATAGATGCCATTCTAGCCCTCGTCAACAAAGTCTCCGAAGGGAAGCCTCGTGTTTCCTATAGAGACTTCGCTGCCAATGATCCTGGTGGGCCGTTCGACTTGAGTTTAGTAGCTGAGGCTAAGCGTAAGATAGTTGGCCTGGTTCTGGCTCGTCTGGAATATGTATACATACCACTCGTTGAAGTCTGTGTTATTCACGCCCTGGTCGTGGATACTGAATATCAGGGACATCGCATTGGGTCTGCATTAATCAATAAGTTGCTAGACCATTGCCGTCTTGAAGATATCAACACGATACGCACATTTGTCATTCATGGTGACGACAAATGGCAGAGTTTCGTCGAGAATGCAGGCTTCCATCCCAGTACCATGGTGAACTGGGACAAGACTTTTGAAGTTTAAGCCAGCCACCTGAAGCTGTAGGCTTACTCAGCAAAGGGGAGAGGTCCAGCGGGCAAAGCAATTTCAGGCGCGCTATCTCGAATAAACCCGGGGGCTTCCCCGGAGGAGAGTCCACCTTTTAAGACAGGTTTTACGTCACCTACCCATGCCAGATTTAATATAACGTGCTATAATTATACGGATTTCGATAAACTATCCTTGGAACGTTAGAATTGTATAAGATTCTAGGTCGAGAAGACCTTACCTCAGACATTCATCTACTGAAAGTCCAAGCTCCATCAATTGCCAAGAAAGCTCATGCGGGACAATTCGTTATCGTCAGAAACGATGAGAGAGGCGAACGAATTCCCTTGACCATTGCCGATTGGGACGAGGAGGCGGGAACTGTATCCATCGTTTTTATGGAAGTAGGCACTACTACGAGGAAATTAGCTCGTCACAATGCCGGCGACAGCATACTGGACTTAGTCGGGCCATTAGGCCACCCCACCGAGATTGACAAATTCGGCACTGTTGTTTGCGTTGCTGGAGGATTCGCCGTTGCTACCATAGTGCCCATTGCCCGAGCCATGAGAGGCGTGGGGAACAAGGTCATCTCAATTATGGGGTTTCGCACTAAGAGCCTTGTTTTTTGGGAGCAGCAGCTCCATAGTGTGAGTAATGAGCTCATTGTGACCACAGACGACGGCTCCTACAAGCGTAAGGGATTGGTAACCGAGCCATTGAAGGAGATCCTGCAAGAGGGCAAAGTTGACCGTGTGATAGCCATCGGCCCCACTGTTATGATGAAGTTCAGCTCCTTAACCACAAAGCCTTTTGGCATCAAGACCATCGTCAGCCTCAACCCCATAATGGTTGATGGCACTGGGATGTGCGGCTGCTGCCGTGTATCAGTAGGGGGCGAGACAAGGTTTGCTTGCGTCGATGGCCCAGAGTTTGATGGCCATGAAGTTGATTGGGATTTGCTTATGAATCGTCAGCGTAGCTACCTGGATGAAGAAAAGAAGTCATTAGAGCTCTGCCAAGCAGAGCAGAGATTTGTGGGAAGGTGAGGAGCTATGGCTGAAAAGAAAAAGATAGATCTGAACCCTGTGCCTATGCCAAAGCAGGAGCCAGCGGTCAGAAGGAAGAACTTCAATGAAGTCACACTGGGATACACTGAGGAGCAAGCTATTGAAGAGGCGAATCGCTGTATTCAATGTAAAAAACCTGGCTGCAAATATGGCTGCCCCATTCATGTAGATACTACTGAATTCATCGATGCAATACGCCACCGCAATATGCCCGAAGCGGTAAGAATACTCAGGAGGAAAAACAGCCTGCCCGGCATCTGCGGTAGAGTCTGTCCCCAAGAAACACAGTGTGAAATGGCATGCCTCCTCGCCAAGAAGGGTGCCCCTGTTGCTATCGGCAGCTTAGAGAGATATGTGGCTGATTGGGAGAGAGTTCATCCTGGAGTAAGTGAGAGGCAGAGAGAGTGCAGAACCCCCAACGGTAAGAAGACAGCAATAGTCGGCTCGGGACCAGCAGGTTTAACTTGTGCTGCCGACCTGGCTATACTGGGCTATGAAGTCACTATCTTTGAGGCACTTCATGCGGCTGGCGGCGTATTGACTTACGGAATCCCAGAATTCAGATTGCCCAAGTCCATCGTTCAAGCTGAAGTAGACTATGTAAAATCACTCGGTGCCGAAATCAAGCTTGACCAGGTGATAGGCAAAATAGCTACTGTAGATGAGCTCCTGGAAAATGGCTATGACGCTGTTTTTTTAGCCCCGGGGGCTGGGACACCTATATTCTTAAACATTCCCGGTGAGAACCTGAGCGGTATTTATTCCGCTAATGAGTTCCTTACCCGAACCAACCTCATGAAGGCTTATCTCTTTCCCGAATATGATACTCCGGTGAAAATAGGCCAAAGGGTGGCAGTCTTCGGTGGTGGAAATGTAGCTTTGGATGCCTCCAGATGCGCGCTTAGGCTCGGAGCCAGGGAGGTGTATCTCATTTATCGGCGTTCCAGAGTTGAGATGCCGGCCAGGGCTGCGGAAAGAAAGAATGCCGAGGAAGAAGGTATCATTTTTAAGCTTCTAACAAATCCCAGCAGGTTCATTGGCGATGAGCAAGGCAGAGTAAAAGCAGTAGAATTATACGAGACGGAGCTTGGTGAACCCGACGAAAGTGGGCGGCGGCGGCCAGTTCCAAAGCCAGGCAGCGAATTTACCATGGACATCGACACAGCAGTCTCTGCTCTTGGCACTATACCTAACTCCATAATTCCTTCAACAACTGAAGGACTTGAAATCACCAAGTGGGCCACTATAAGAACTGACAAGGCCACAGGCAGAACAAGCAAGGACAGAGTCTGGTGTGGTGGTGACATGGCCACAGGCGCTGCTACAGTTATCAGCGCTATGCAAGCCGGCAAGCGCGCAGCCGCTGATATCGACGCTTATCTCAGGGGAGAATCCTGAGCGCTAAATACGAAATCCCTTCAACATTGTTCAGGACAGGCCTAAGCAAGAGCAGCAATAGTCACTTCCAGAGAAGATTGCGGCAACGTTTTGGGTGCATTTGATGAAGTGCTTAGAGCCTTACAGGCAGAGAAAATGATTGTCATTCTACATTCTGACGACCTGTTATAAGGCGACTAACACTTTTGACCATATGCTATAATGTCATTCCCTATGCTATCGGCCAGGGTGGTAATCTCCACATCCAGCACGCCAGAGTCTCCGGGACTGCCTGTGACAGTAACAGCCAGATAAGCCAGAGTAACATCACCAGCAGGCCCTGGTATGCTGCTCTGGAAACCATTCAGCAGGACCACGCCTTTGGCATTGTCTATGTTCACAGCAGTCGGCCTGGCGAAATCGATGCCATCACACTTAATACTATCAACTCTAACCACCTTGGGATTGAAGGTGAGCTTCAGGTCATAGCAGCCCAGGCCTGCGCTATCGGCAGGGATGCCTTTAACGATTATGGGTATCGGGACGGTCCTGCCCACCAATATCTCAGCTGAAGGTAGTTCTGCCGTGACTTTTCCTGAAGCGATAGGCGCAGATGCCCCGCCCTTAGAGCCTTCAGTCAATTCATAATACTCATCTCTTGCGCCAGAACAAAACTGGGCGATGAACAGGGCATCAGTCATCGTTATTTTATCCCCGCCAGCGACATCATGGCTCGGGCAGGCGGCGTTTAAAGCCCCCAGTTCATCCAGACTCCTACTACCCACCAAATACTGGCCGATCCACGTGGCATCAATCATTGTTACCTCACCGTCCTCACAAGCATCTCCTCTCTGGTAGGTTGCAACGGCCGGTGACTCCTGGACTAGCTCCTCGCCGATAGTAGCCATGATGGAGTCGAAGTTCACCGTCAGGTTATGCGTAGCGTAGGCACTGCCGATAAGGCGGACGACCAGCCTGGCCACCGATAACGGGGCTTCCGCGCTTCCCGCAGGGTCCTGCGAGAACTCGGTCCAGTCATCGCCGGGGTCGTTGTTATGTATCTCAGACGCCGGGTCATCAAAGGGGGCATCCCCCGGGTCAACCTTGAGCATCTCCATTCCGTCAGGGGGGTCATACAGATAGCTTGCCTCGGCGTTATAGGAATCAATCTCTATCCCGGAGATATTCTCACCCGTAACGCCGTCTTTTGCCCGGTCGATATTCACCGGGACCCAGATAACGCTGCTGCGATTATCGGGGTTTTTCAGCTCCTGGCCCAGGCTCGTCTCAGCGACAATCGGCGTTACCGTAAACGTGCCATCGTCTACGCCGTACGAGATGGGGTTGGCATCTGAGTCAACCATGTCAATAACAGTGAGGTTGAGGGCGCTGGCGTCGTCTCCACTCCCCACAGCACGCAAGGTGACGTTGGCAAACGTGAAGTTGCCGGTTTCTCCCGTTGCCGAGAACCAGGCCATCTTAGTGACACCGTTGTCGTTAAAAATGGCGTAGGTTAGGGAGCCAAGAGTTCCATTGGCTACAGCGGCAACCTCAACTACGCTGCTGTTGTAGGACAGCCAGATCTCGATTGCACCCAGATCGCTGACATCGTCGATGCTGATGGGCACTGTTACATTGGAACCGTGGATAGCACCGGCGTCTGGAATTGATACTACAGTACCTTTACCTGCGGCTTGTCCTTTGCCACCTCCACGGCATGGGTCTGGCTGTAACATATCATCATCTGCCGGTGATTCCCACAGCGGCTTAAACAGCACACCGCCTGTTCCGTCGGAGTCGACCCGCCATTGGGCAATGTGCAGGGCATCTATCATATCTACGACACCCTCGTCAGTGGTGTCGCTGCATATGAGCTGGTCGGCATTAAGGGTTATAAGTTTGGCCTTATATTGAGCGATAAACAGGGCATCCACCATGTCAACACATAAGTCTAGATTGGTATCGCCTTCCATCAGTGCTCTTTGCACAACTGGCACTACGGCAAAATCCGCGTCGCCGGCAAACCGCATACAATTTTCGCACATGGGATACTCGTCGCATGCCTCATCAAACGCCTCCTTCACTGTATCGCCTTGCGCCATGTGTTCAAACAGCTCTCCTTGCCAGTGGAGTGAATAGAAGTTCCAGCACTCTTTACAAGGATCACCACCCATCCCACAATAACCAACGGTGCAGGTGTTCTCTGTCGAGCCTTTTCTGAACGCGTATGAAAGGGTGCCCGACCCGGTATCACACATGCCATTGCAACTGGCTAGGAACGTGAAAGGCATCTTCGCATAATCCTCAATCCAGTCCTCGACCTCGCTCGCAGTTGTGCAGTCGTAACATTGGTTCCAGAAAGATTGACTGTCACCATGTGCTATCTCGTAAAACATTGCTATCCCATTGTTCTGAATGTAACTCTTAACCTCCTCTTCGGAGGGCCATGCTTTCGTATCAGTGGGGTATCCCATCTCTTTAAACCAATTTCTGGCATGGTAATAATAGTCGTTGTACACCCCATAGCAGGTATACTTAGGGCCTGATAGTGAGTACCCTTCACTTGGCGGCGGTACCCCGTGCCCCACTATTTTCCCCTCTACGGCGTCAATGACTATTACATCGCTGATATAATCTCCATTACCAACGATCCATACGACCCAGCAAGGATTTTTCGGCATCGGCTCAATTGGAAAATTAGGTGCGTCTGGAGGTATGTAGTACAATTTGGTAGATTGGATCTCCCCTTCAACCATCGACTCCGCCTCTTCCCTGGAGATTACCGGGGGCAGATGCTCCGGCAGGTCGTCTCGCCAGTGGACATCCTTCTCTATAAGCTCCTTAGTATTCTTATCAAATTCATATCGTATATAGTCTCCTCCCACAATTGCCTCATCTATCATGCGCTGGTGCCAATAGATTATTTTATCAGTGACCGCCCGTTTCATGAATTCTTTGTCGCCTATCTCATATTTTCCGAGCAGGTCGTCATCCCCTGCGGCTCCTACGCTTCCAAGACTTAGCATACCGATTACCAGTGCTAAGCACAGGAGACATAGGATTTTACTGGCTCGTTTAGTAAAACTCATCCTAAGCTCCTTTTACTCAAGAATTTGTCCCAAAGCCTTTTCGTAGTCTCATGGAGGCGGTACCCCGTGCCCCACTATTTTCCCCTCTACGGCGTCAATGACTATTACATCGCTGATATAATCTCCATTACCAACGATCCATACGACCCAGCAAGGATTTTTCGGCATCGGCTCAATTGGAAAATTAGGTGCGTCTGGAGGTATGTAGTACAATTTGGTAGATTGGATCTCCCCTTCAACCATCGACTCCGCCTCTTCCCTGGAGATTACCGGGGGCAGATGCTCCGGCAGGTCGTCTCGCCAGTGGACATCCTTCTCTATAAGCTCCTTAGTATTCTTATCAAATTCATATCGTATATAGTCTCCTCCCACAATTGCCTCATCTATCATGCGCTGATGCCAATAGACTATCGTATCAATGCCCTCACGTTTCTCGAATTCTTTGTCGCTGGTCTCCAATTTCTGGAGCAGGTCATCCTCGCATGTGATATCCCATTGCTCAGGAGACCCGGAGCCACAAGACGCGATTGTTACGCCCACTCCAACCAGAAGAGCAACCACCACTCCGATTAAGAACTGATTCTTCTTCGTTAGCATTCTCAACAACTGACTCCAAAAGTCATCAAAAGTTCAAACATTGAGAAGCTCTTCCCTCATCTCCTAAAACACTCCCTAGCTCAAATCATCGTCAACCAGGACACCGCCTGCCATCACTTCCACTCTGTCCTCCTTCCATCCAGCGGAAGTTTACCCATCCCTTAAATCCAGTCATATCCCGGATTGATTGATGTTCCAGGTCAATTCTACCAGCTTGTTCAACTAAAGTACTCACCTACTCATATACCAGACTGCTTTACAGGCTTGTATTATGACACCACAGATTATAAGAAGGGATAATTGACTGGACTCGACCCCGCACATCATTCTTTCCTCAAACTGGGCAGAAGCCCTTTTGTTCTATTATACTCCCCCCCCGAACCATTTGGCAACAGGACTTCAGTGCTACCGGCGGTAATTGGCACGCCGATGTCTGATGACCCGACGCAGGCCAGCTCCTCTGGTCCTAGATTGCATATGCTCTAAGATTACAGCAGGCTCCCAGCGAAGCATGTCGATTTTACACAAAGTGCGTCTGCATACAGCTAGCCTGGGTAATAGAAATATAGGCGTATTTGTTGTCTTCCCTGGTCATCGGGCCACCCATGGACAAATCCAGGCTAGACATAATGACGACCTGTTATAAGGCGGCTAACACTTTTGACCATATGCTACAATGCTAATGAATAAGGAACTGTTACTATGCTTGCCGCTGAAGTCAACCATGTAGTCAAGTCCTTTGCCGATAAGGTTGCGGTTGACGATCTGTCCTTCACTGTCGCCCGAGGTGAGATGTTTGGTCTCATTGGCCCTAATGGTGCCGGCAAGACTACCACCATCAGGATGATGATGGACAT
>CAZXAJ010000030.1:0-26487 GCA_964638975.1 uncultured Dehalococcoidales bacterium | reverse complement strand
TCTTCCCGGGAATGCCAGGCTTCCTCACCCAGAGGTTGAATTGGCAGAAGGGTATCGCTCCTCCCGTCCCAATCGTTTATGGGGAGACCTAATATTCTTAGTTTATGGTCCAGGGTGGCGTCGACTAAAACAAATTCATCTTCGATCTTGACTCTGAGAGCCAGGTGAGTATTCACAGGCATTTCCTCTACGAGTTTTCTCAGCTCTAAAGGCCATTCGATGGGGATGTCTTTCCAGAGAAATTGCCAAACTGAATAGAATATCGTTAGTCCTAGCCTTTCAAGCAAATCAGCCAGAAGAAAATGTTTCGGGCTACAGGACCCTTTGTTGATTTCAAGGATGTCCAAGTATTTTTGAGGATGAATGACCTCTGGAATTATGGCATAAGGAATGTCTCTGATTTTGCGGAAAACTGAAATCCTCGCTTGCAAGGGATTTTGCCCTGTGGTCCACTGGGAAAGCTTTTCAGATATAATGTCAGACATCGTTTCTTCCCCTCCAACATAGGCAGCTTATTCTATCTTCGCCATTGAAATCAAGCTGGAGGAGATGCTTGAGCTCTTTAAGCGATAGGCCTATATCACTAATCTTTGGGAGGGGCGCTATTTGGAGACGGACATGGCGACCACAAATGGACAATTCCAGGAAAATATGCTAGGTTTCCAGTTAGAATAGGGCGAATATGGTTAGGATTATGCCATGTTCGTGCCCAATATCGCTGAGAAGGATTTTGAGGAGCATTGCCCGAGGAAATCTTACCGAATCTCTATAGAATTGAAGTCCCTCTGCCTGGAAGTCCTCTGGAAGCCACCAACGTGTACGTGATAAAAGGGGCAGAGCGGTCTTTGATTGTAGATACGGGATGGAATCGAAAGGACTGTATGACAGCGTTGGTTTCTGGCTTAAGGGAATGCGGCGTGGATTTAAAGGAAGCAGATTTTTTCGTCACGCACATGCATGCGGACCATTTGGGTTTAGTGTCAACTCTGGCCATGGATGAGGCGAGAATCTACTCTGCCGAGGCAGGGGTGGCTTTTTTTCTAAGCGCTATCGTGCCTGGATACTGGGAAAAGCAGAGCGATTTTGCTCGCGGGCACGGTTTTCCCGAGGAGGAGCTTGAGAGGGTATCTTCAAGCCACCCTGGTCGCAGATACAGTTCAGGAGCTCCCTTGGACTTTTGTATTCTTAAAGATGGCGACACAATAAGGATTGGGGATTACCTGTTTGAATGTATTGAGACCCCGGGACACTGTAAGGGTCATCTTTGTCTTTACGAGCCCGGCAAGAAAATACTCATAGCTGGTGACCATATGCTTGTTGACATAACGCCAAACATCTCTGTCTGGTCCGATGGGCAAAATCCGCTGAATGAATATTTAATAAGCCTGGAGAAGGTCTATAATTTAGATGTCGAACTTGTGCTACCTGGTCATAAAAGTATTTTCTGGAATCACAAAGAGAGAATTAGAGAATTGAAGCAGCACCACCAGACAAGGCTTAATGAGGTTATGTCCATTCTCGGAATAGGTGAGCTTAATGTCTTTCAAATAGCATCTCAAATGACATGGGACCTAGACTATAGCTCCTGGGACTTATTTCCTGCGTCACAAAAATGGTTTGCTTTTGGAGAGGCTTTAGCCCACTTGAGATATCTCGAAGAAGAAGGAAAAGTGGGGAGGTACATGCAGGAGCGAGAAGTAGCATTTTTTGCAGAGGTATAAGATGTATGAAGCAAAAGTAGGCATCATTGGCGGAAGTGGGCTTTATAAGGTGGAAGGGATGATGGAGATGGAGGAGGTGAAGGAGGTGAAGATAAGCACGCCCTTTGGTGAGCCCAGCGACGCTGTTATCTTGGGCAATCTAAGGGGGGTAAAGGTTGCCTTTCTTTCCAGACATGGCGAGGGGCATCGAATAAGCCCCAGTGAGCTACCGGCGAAAGCTAATATATATGCTTTGAAATCTCTGGGGGTGGAAAGGATTATCTCCGTGAGCGCTGTAGGCAGTCTCAGGGCGGAGATAGAGCCTCTGGACATAGTCGTTCCTGACCAACTCATCGACCGCACCAGGGGAAGAAGCAGCACCTTTTTCACCGATGGGATAGTGGGACATGTCTCTCTCGCTGAACCTTTCTGCCCTGTTCTGAGTCAAGCTTTGTTTGAGGCAAGCACCAAGGTTGGGGCTAAGGTGCATAGTGGTGGCATCTACCTGGTTATGGAAGGGCCGCAATTATCAACTAAGGCTGAGTCGCAGCTTTACCGCTCCTGGGGTGCTGATGTTATTGGGATGACAGCTTTGCCTGAAGCCAAATTAGCTAGAGAAGCGGAGATATGCTATGCCACGCTTGCCTTTGTCACCGATTATGATTGCTGGCATCCGATTTATGAATCGGTGACTACGGAGATGATTTTGACCAATCTGCCGAAGGCTATCGATACCGTCAGAAGAACCCTAAAGTTGTTACTGACTTCCATACCGCAGAAACGGGACTGTAGCTGTGCTAGCGCCCTCAAATGTGCTATAGCTACTGAGACGAAATACATACCGGAAAAAAAGAGGAAAGAGCTGGAGCTGCTAATTGGCAAGTATTTAGGCGAGGGGGGAGATGTCGACCAAGATTGAGTTTGGCTGTTTGGCTACTGCTATCGGGAGTATGCCTCATGGCAATCCCGATGAGGCTTGCTCCATTGTTATGAAGTATCTTCCTGACATTCCTGCTTGGCCACAATTGCCAAGGCGGTCCTCAAAGGAAGACATGGTTATTCAGTTCAGCGAGGGTTTCCCGGGGGTAGCTATAAATAGTGACAAAATTCACATCGGACCATCAGAGAATTTTGAGAGCGAACTGGAACAAATCTACATCGATTGTGAGGAAGCTAGTGCCCATAAATATGGCATTTCGGCTGAATATGCTGCCGGGCTCTATACCTTTCTCTCGAGAGTAACAGACAGTGGAATA
This sequence comes from uncultured Dehalococcoidales bacterium, assembly GCA_964638975.1. Lineage (GTDB taxonomy): Bacteria > Chloroflexota > Dehalococcoidia > GIF9 > AB-539-J10 > RBG-13-51-36. The sequence continues at coordinate 23,531 of CAZXAJ010000030.1, read as the reverse complement.
GTCAAAGGACAGGTAACAGGGCCCATCACCTGGGGCCTGGCGGTTACTCGTCAGGATGGTCTGGGCATCCTTTATGATGAGACCTTGGCTGAAACCACAGCTAAGTTCCTGCGATTGAAGGCTTCGTGGCAGGAAAATATCTTGAGGAATATATCGCGTAATACCATCATCTTTGTTGATGAGCCCTATTTGGTTTCTCTGGGCTCAGTGTTTACTCCTATTCCTGAGGAGAGGGTGCCTGCTCTGCTAGATGAGGTCATCGGAGGAATTAAGGGGGTAAAAGGGTTGCATTGCTGCGGAAATACCGACTGGTCAGTCCTTCTGGACACTAAAATCGATATTCTCAGCTTTGATGCTTACAATTATGCTTCTTCCCTGGGCACTCACTCCGATAAGGTGAAATCCTTCCTTGAGCGTGGTGGTAACATCGCTTGGGGGATAGTCCCCAATGACGAAGAAGCCTTGGCTCAAGAATCCTTGTCCAGTCTTCGTGACCGCTTGGAAGAAGCCATGGCTCCATTCACCAGGGATGGCGTCAAGTTCAAGCAGATTATAGCTCAGGGATTGATAACTCCCTCCTGTGGCCTGGCGAGCTTGTCGCCGGAAGCGGCAAGTCAGGCCTTGGAATTAGCTGCTAAGCTATCTCGTGATTTGAGAAGTCGATATGTGGTGTGACCTGGCGAGATAATCTACTCCTCTGGTCGTATCCCTTAAGAACAAAGGCTATTAAGCTTGAGGGTCTCCTTCCAGAGCCCTTATTTTGTTCACCCTTTGTATGTGCCTGCCGCCTTCGAAGCCTGTAGCTAAGAAAGTCTTGACGATTTCCAAAGCAGACTCGGTGCCTATATCCTCCCCTCTGATGCACAGGATGTTGGCATCATTGTGCTGGCGAGCTCGTTGTGCTGCAAATACATCACAGCATAAAGCTGCCTTTATTCTCTTTATCTTGTTGGCTGCTATGCTCATGCCTATGCCAGTGCTGCATATCAGAATACCCTGGTCGAAACTGCCAGAAGCCACTGCCTCCCCGACTTTCCGAGCGATATCGGGATAATCCACAGAATCGGTGTTGTAGCAACCGAAATCTTGACAACTGTGACCGGAGTTTTGAAGAAAGTGCATAATTGCTTGCTTTAAAGCAAAGCCACGGTGGTCACAACCTATAGCAATGCGTCTCACTATTCACCTCCAGATATTCCTTATAAGCTTTGTCAATCTCATGTGCGGGTATGATGCCCCGGCGCAAAATTACTGGCTCTTGGCTGCTGACATCTACTACGGTGGATTCCTTGCCGCCAGGGGATTTGCCTCCGTTGATAATGAAGTCGATCTTTTCTCCCAGTTGCTGTCCAACTTCAGCGGCACTTAGGGCAGGTAGTTGGCCACTGATATTAGCGCTGGTTCCGATTATGGGATTCCCCAGGTGTTGAATGAGAGTCAGACAAACGGGGTGATTGGGAACGCGCACCGCTATGCTGCGCCCTGGGGCTAGATAGGCGGGCAGGGAATCTGCTTTGGGTAAGACCAGAGTTAGCCCGCCGGGCCAGAAACGCTCTGACAAAAACCAGGCAATTCCTGGTATCTCGCCAGCCATAGCGGTCAATTGAGATGTATCAGCGATAAGCAGGGGAAATTGCTGATGCTTGGGACGATTTTTTATTTCATAAATCCTCTCCACAGCCCCGGAATTGAGGGCATTAGCTCCTAAGCCATATACAGTATCGGTAGGGAAGGCTATCACACCGCCCTTTCTAAGGATTATAATGCCTTTCTCAATTTCTCGTGGTAAAACGGCCATCTTCTTAACGCTAGTATAGCACGGTATTTGCCTAGGTCAGAAGTTTCCTCCCTCTACATTTGGTGACTCAGGAAAACCTTAGCTGGGCCTGGGAAGCCTCCATAGATGGAGGAGCGAAGTTCTAGCTGCACTTCAATCGAGCGCGAAAAATTGGCTTCATACTATTGACTTTTCCCTCTATTTTCATTTAGTATTAAAGCGAGGAAACTCGTAATTTTGAAGGAGGTCAATGGAATGAAAAGTAGAATGGGCAAGCGGAAAATAGCCTGGATTGCTGTATTGGCGGTAGCACTAAGTGCCTTGCTTGTGGTTACCGCTTGCGCCCCTTCGGAGGGGCCGCTGCCGGTGGAGAAAAATGTGGTGGAAATTGGCGCTATACCCTGTCTTACTGGGGGCGGTGGCACCGCTGACCAACCTAGCTTCCGGGCCACGCAGGACTACGTCAGATACTTTAATGGGGAAGAAGTCATTCCTGGAGTGACCGTCGAACTTGCGTGGAGGGACAACCAGACAAATATAGCCGCCTTTATAAGCGCCTACCGCGGGTTTGTCGACAGCGGCATACCGCTCATGTTCTCTAACTATCCTACTCCGTTAGAAGGGCTTACGGACCAACTGGCAAAAGACCAGGTAGCCTTTGTTACAGGAGGTGCGACAGGGCCCCTAATTGTCCCCCCGGGCTGGGTTTTTGCCGCCTGGGCCACTCAGGGCGAGGCAGCTACAGTCCTTTTGGACTACTTCATGGAAGGCTGGACTGAAGACAGGCCCCCGAAGTTGCAATTTTTTGTCCTGGATGAGACATACGGGAGGAGCCCGGCAGCAGAAGCCACGGCATACGCTGAGAGCATAGGCTATGAAGTGCTTCCGCTTGAAGTTGCCCCCCACGTGGTCATAGATGCCACCCCTCAACTGTTTAGGATACGGGACCGTGAGGCAGACCTTGTTTATATTCAGCACATTATTTCAGGAGGTGGGCCTATCATGAGGGATGTCGAGAGGCTGGGGCTTCAGAACGAGATGCAGTTTTCTGGCAATGAATGGATCTTTGGAGACCGGCTGATGGAGTTCTCTCCAGCCGGTACCGAGGGCTTTCTCAGCCCAAGGGCTCTACCCTGGTTTGATGATACGGATATTCCCGGCGTACAGACGATGGTAGATAAAATGATGGAGTACCATGGGGAAGTAAATAGGGTTCCCGAGGCTCTTGCTGGTTGGGCGTATGCAGCCATACTGTGTGAAGCTGCAAGGAGCGCCGTAGAGGAGGTAGGTGTGGAGAACGTCGATGGTCCTGCGATGAAAAGGGCACTGGAAGGTTTTCAGGACTTCGATGTTGAGGGAATGGTGAAATTCACCTTTGGATCGGAAGACCGCAGGGGCTGCACTTCTCTGGCGGTGTATGAGATGCAAGGTGGGAAGATAGTCCGTGTGACTGATTATCAGGACGTTCATATACTTGTGCGCTGAATTTATCATCAAGGCGAATAGGCTCATATCGCACATAAGAGACGGGGGGGGGTGAAGAGATGAAAGTTGGGCTGGTAAAGGGAAGAAGGGTCCTGACTATGGTGCTGGCAGTAGCAGCGGTGCTTCTGCTCATTGCCTGTGCTCCCGGGGCACCCGCGGAAGAGGAAAAGGTGGTGAAAATCGGGATGATAGCTCCTCTTACCGGGGCTCCTGCTTCCGCCATACATATCGCCTGGAGGAATATACTTGATTACCTTTCATACTTTGAAGAAGTGGGCGTGCCTGGACTGAGTCTACCACCCGATGTGGGTATCGAATTAGTGTGGGGAGACAGCGCATTTGAAGTACCCAAGGCAATCAGCATCTATGAGAGGATGCGCGAGCAAGGTGTAGTACTCATCTACGCACCCAGCCCCGTCGAAGGAGCGGGACTAAAGTCGAGGACGGACAGGGATGGGATGGTCAATTTTGTGATGAGTATAGACGAAGGGATGATGTATCCCCCGAGCTCGGTTTTCACCGTTTATCCCACTGATTCGGAGGGATTTGCGGTTGCGTGTGACTGGATTATGGAAAGCTGGCAGGAGGAGCAGCCCCCTAGAGTAGCCATAATGGGCACGGATTCACCGTCCGGGCATGCACCAGAGGTAATGGGGACAGCCTATGCTCAGAGCATAGGCGTAGAAATGCTGCCCTTTGAAACCGTTCCTTATATGCCCCTGGATACCACTCCTACATTGTTGAGGCTGAGTGACAGCGGTGCGGATTTCGTTTATATCCAAAGCATCTGGGCAACAGCCAGGGCAGTCATGAGGGATGCTGAGCGGCTGGGGCTTACCGACGAGATAAGGTTTGGTGGCTATGAAAATAGCCAGTCAATACCACTGCTTGAGTTGGGCTCTGCCGTGGAGGGTTACTGGTCTCCAAGGAGAGCCCCCTGGTACAAGGAGACGCCCGTTCTATTTGATGTACTGAGGGAGATTGATGGAAAGCTGGACACGGGGGGTGATGGTGCCTGCACACTGGCATTTGTACCTGCGTGGATTAAAGCCGTCAGTGTAGCTATTGAGGAGGTGGGTTACGAAAACCTGGACTGTCGTGCCGTATGGGATGGCATGTACGGTGTCAAGGATTTTGACCCCCATGGGACTGGTAAGAAAGTTACCTATACCCCGGAGGACCACAGGGGCAGCGCATCGATAAGAATATATGAAATTCGTGGCGGAGATGTGGTTCCCGTAACCGACTGGCGAGAGGCGCCCATGCTTGTGCCAGAGGGGTGATAGAGAGTCAGAGCCTGGCTCTCTAATGCCCTAAAGGTGCAATTTAGGCTTGAGATTTCTTGTTAAGCTTTAGTGTGGAGCTTAGAAGTCTCTTGTAGAGATTCGAACTTCAGTACATCCTCTGAGTAAGTGATGTGCTGGTTTAAGACCACTCCAAAATCGCTATTCCTCTCATGATGCCTTTGATTTGCAAGTTCTTGGGAGTATAATCAGGTCAGGGGGTAGAGCCTATGAAAGTAACCTGTGCAAACTGTGGTAAAAGTCTCGACTATGCTATTGCCAAGAATTTTGAAGGTAGAGTTGAATGCCTTGGCTGTGGTGCGCTTCTGTGGGTGGTGGCAGTGGCGGGAGAGCTGGAGGAAATAAGAATATGTGAAGGGTCTGAGGTATCTAAGCCAAGCGAGGTATCTAAGCCAAGCGAGGTGTCTAAGCCAAGCGAGGTGGCTAGGTCAAGAAAGAAAACTATAGCCGAGCGTGATATAGGAGACATAACTATAGCCGAGAAAGACATAGAAAAATCATGGAAGGAATGGAATGTGGATTTGTTTATTAAGCTCGAAGATTTCAAAAGGCTTGTTAAGCAGACCTACCTACAGCTTGCGGAAAGGGCGAAAAAAGGAAAGACTATATTCTATAGTGAACTGGAAGTTTTTGATGAATTGAAGTCAACGTTCGGAGACGGCAGCGCAAGGGTTATCGGGTTCGTGGTAGGAGCTTGTAGCGAGGCTGAGCTGCAGAATGGTCGGCCTCCAATCTCCGCCATCGTTGTTGAAAAAGATACAGGTAATCCGGGGCAAGGCTTTTATGGGTTAACTGGAGTGCCAGAGCATATCAACTACGATGCGTGGGAGGGTAAAGGCATACATGGGGAGGTCATACCAATTGACATCCAGGCTACGAGGCTGGAGTTCTGGGAGCAAAAAATCAAAGAGGTTCATGTTTTTTGGAGAGATAAAGAATAAGCATGAGAGGAAGGTGGTGGGGGCTGCATTGCTTCTAAGTGTAGCCCCTGTTTTTGTATGGTGGATGTGGTGCTAAAATTAGGAAATCTGGTAATGTAGATAGAGGAGGTGCTGAACATGGGTAGGTTGGATGGAAGAGTCGCCTTAATTACTGGGGCAGGATCTGGAATCGGACGAGCCACTGCTGTTCTCCTTGCCAGGGAAGGTGCTAAAGTTGCTGTCGTCGATCGTGTTCCGGCAGCGGGGCGAAAAACGGTCAGGATGATCCACGAGGCTGGGGGTGAGGCTATCTTCATTAAAGCTAATGTCTCCAGGTCAGCCGAGGTGCAAAGGATGATTGAGACAACCGTGGGCACATATGGACGGCTGGACATCCTTTGCAATAATGCTGGTATTCTAGGCACATATGCTCCTGCGGTGCATACCACGGAAAAGGATTGGGACAGTATTATTGACACCAACCTTAAAGGTGTCTTTCTGGGGTCGAAGTATGCCATCCCGGTAATGGTTAAGCAAGGTGGGGGTGTCATCATCAATACTGGGTCCACTTCGGGCATACTTGGAGTAGCGGGCATGCCTGCTTATAGCGCCTCCAAGGCAGGGGTTGTCCAACTGAGCAAAGTAATAGCCTTAGAATGTGCGCACCTGAACATTCGTGTCAATTGTATTTGTCCAGGCGGAATCCGAACGCCGATGGTTAGATACATCCCTGAAGAAACCTTCAGGAAGGGGCAACCCGTAGGGAGGACAGGGAGACCAGAGGAAGTTGCTCAGGCTGTCCTCTACCTGGCGTCTGATGATGCTTCATTCGCCACAGGAGCAGTGTTGGTGATTGATGGTGGCGTGACGGCCGGTATTATGCCAGAGTTTGGCTGAGCGTACAGGTATTGGCACGTTTTTGAAGTCTTCGAGACTTTACCTGTGAGGAAGATTAACTCAAAGATAACCCGATATTCCAATTGTGCTAAACAAGAAAAAGACATTGTGACGAATATTAGACGTAATCCTCTTGATTAAATATTGCCGGGTGAGCCAGGCATATCATGCCCGAGCTTAGTGTATCCCAGGTTGATAATAGTGCAAGACGATGATAAGCTAGGTGTATTCGCCCCTATGAATCTGAAATGAGAAAGAAGTCAGAAAGCCACAGAATTGCTGCCAGCGATGATATAGAAGTCTCCACCTATTTGGAGCTGGCCAAAGAGTTGCGTGGCGAGCAACCGGTAGTTGAGCCTCAGCCACCACCAAGTGAGCTCGAAACTATAGTGGTGCTTGACTTTGGCTCTCAATATAGCATGCTCATCGCCAGGCGTGTGAGGGAATGCCATGTTTATTGCGAGATCGTGCCTTATGATGCGCCTTGGGAGAAAATAACTTCTCTTAACCCACGGGGATTCATACTCTCGGGAGGCCCAGCCAGCGTTTATGATTCTGGGGCTCCTTTGCCTTTACCCTACATATACGAAAGCCATCTACCTGTAATGGGCATTTGCTATGGGATGCAGGCTATCGCTTATCACTTGGGTGGCCAGGTAGCACGGGGAACAAAGCGCGAATATGGGCATACAATCTTACACATAAGTGCTGATGAGTGCCCCCTTTTGGCTGGCCTTCCTTCGTCCCTCCCTGTGTGGATGAGCCATGGTGACCAAATAATAGATATGCCTCCGGGCTTCAAGGCCTTAGCTTATAGTGAAAATTCGCCATTTGCTGTTATAGGTAACGATAGCGGCATTTATGGACTTCAGTTCCACCCTGAAGTGGTTCACACACTTCAAGGGAAAACAATATTTCATAATTTTGTACTTCAAATATGTGGTTGCCAAGGCAACTGGACACCAGCTAATTTCATATCTGAGAGTGTAGATAAAATCAGAGAGCAGGTGGGTGGCGGGAGAGTTGTCTGTGCTCTTTCTGGAGGCGTTGATTCGGCGGTAGCTGCCACCCTTGTTGACCGTGCTATTGGCAATAAATTAACCTGTATCTTTATAAACAATGGCTTACTGCGCCGTGATGAACCTGAAAGGGTGCTTAATACCTTCAAGCGCAACCTCAAAATGGATGTGGTTTATATAGATGCTACGGAGCGGTTCTTAGAACGGCTTGAAGGTGTCACTGATCCTGAGGAAAAGCGGCGTTTGGTAGGCAACGAGTTTATTGAAGTTTTTGAGGAAGAAGCGGCTAAACTGGGCAAGATTGATTTTCTGGCTCAAGGCACTCTCTATCCCGATGTCATTGAAAGTACCTCTGCGGAAACCAACGCTGCAGCTAAGATAAAGAGCCATCATAATGTTGGTGGTCTACCCACCAAAATGAAGTTCACCCTTATCGAGCCCCTAAGGTATTTGTTTAAAGACGAGGTTCGAGAAGTAGGGCTAGCTTTAGGCCTGCCCGAAGACATGGTCTGGCGTCAACCATTCCCCGGACCGGGATTAGCCATTCGTATCATTGGTGAAGTGACCGGGGAAAAGCTGGAGATTCTTCGAGCTGCTGATTGGGTTGTTATGAACGAGATTAAAAAGGCTAAGCTTTACCGCCAGCTATGGCAAAGCTTCGCTGTACTTACTGATGTCAAGAGCGTTGGCGTTATGGGCGATTATAGAACTTATGGCTATCTAATAGCTGTCAGAGCTATAACTAGTGAAGATGCCATGACTGCTGATTGGGCTCGCCTGCCCCATGACCTTCTTGCTAGAATATCTGATCGCATAGTTAACGAAGTTCCCAATGTCAACAGGGTGGTCTATGACGTCACCAGTAAGCCGCCATCAACCATAGAATGGGAATAAACATCAAAGGAGAAGAGGATGAGTCATTCTTTTGAAGAAGGTTATGAAGAACAGCTAGCCATACAGGATGACCTGGACATGCTTCGCGAGGATTTGATGAGCGAATTGCAGGCTATAAACCAGTATCAGGAACACATATTAAGTCTGGATAATGAAGAGGCTGTGACTACACTGGAACATATTATTGAAGAGGAAAAGGAACATGTTGCTGAGTTGCTGAGACTAATTCAAAATCTCGACCCTGCTCAGGCCGAAAAATTTAAAAGGATTTTATAATGCTATGGCACACAGACCAAAACTAAAAGGGGTGAAAAAGAACAGAAAGAAGCGCGCGAAGGGGAAGAAGCGGTAGCTGTGTGATTGCCTCCAAACCTCTTTTAATTGTAGAACGAGGTGGGTCATCTAAACTATAGAAGGCATGGGGACTCATATTTATTGGCGAGGCCAAAGATTTACCACAGGAAAATCTGGCAAATGTCCAGTCTGCGGACATAGAACCGTGTGCAGGAAACATCATTACATGGTTTCAGGCTATGCTGACTTCATTAAGTGTATTCGCGAAGACACAGACTTAGACCCTGTAACGGGGAAGAACCGATTGTGAAGACACTGGTCGTTGGTGGTGGGGGCAGGGAACACACATTAGCCTGGAAGATTGCCCAGAGTTCCAGAGTGGAGAGGGTTTTCGCTGCCCCTGGTAATGCCGGCACAGCGGCTATAGCAGAGAATTTGAATTTGCGCCCCGCAGATATAGAAGGCCTAGGCAGGGCGTCTAAAGAAAAAGGCATTGACCTTGTTGTGGTAGGTCCTGAAGCTCCATTAGCTTCAGGCATAGTAGATTATTTTGATGCTCTCGGCATCCCTATTTTTGGCCCCAGCAAAGAAGCCACTCAAATAGAATCGAGCAAGATTTTTGCCCGAAACCTAATGGAAAAATACGGCATTCCCTGTCCCAGAGGCGCTATTTTCTCTTCCTATGCCGAGGCTCGCGAATACCTTCGAGAACAGCATCTGCCTATTGTGATTAAGGCTGATGGATTAGCCGCCGGCAAAGGTGTGATTATCGCTGGTTCTTTGCCGGAAGCCGATAAAGCTCTCGGCGACATCATGGAAGCAAAGGTTTTCGGCTCCGCAGGGGATAGGGTGATGATTGATGAATATCTTAACGGTCAAGAAGTAAGCCTCATAGCTTTTACAGATGGCAAAACAGTCTCGCCCATGGTGCCAGCTTGCGACTATAAGAAGATCGGGGATAATGACCAGGGCCCTAATACCGGAGGTATGGGAAGCTACAGCCCACCCGGGTTTTTCTCTACCCAAATGACAGCCAAGGTAACCAACGATATTTTACTGCCGGTTGTGAGGGCCATGGCTAAAGAAGGCGTGCCCTATAAGGGAGTGCTCTACGCGGGGTTAATGATTGTTGATGGGGAGCCATTGGTGCTGGAATTCAATGCTCGTTTTGGCGATCCTGAAACTCAGGTCATCTTACCTCTTCTCAAAACCGACCTGGTGGATATACTTTTGGCCGTAATTCAAGGTAAACTTGAACAGTTAACCATAGAGTGGAATTCCGAGGCTTGCGTTGGAGTAGTTATGTCTTCGGGTGGTTATCCGGGAAGCTACAAGACCGGCTTTCCCATACAAGGGATAGACAATGAGGATAAGGATGTGCTAATTTTCCATGCTGGGACTAAGTTGGGAAGTGATGGCATAATTTATACCGACGGCGGGCGAGTGCTCACTGTAGCAGGCAAAGGCAAAACCATGGCTGAAGCTCGGGAAAAGGTTTACCGCAATATTCCTAATATTTACTTCGAGGGTTGTTATTATCGCAAAGATATTGCTTTGGGGGAGATTCCCTGAATGGTATTAGTGGGCGTGGTCATAGGGAGTAAAACAGACACCGAGCTAGTACAGCCGGCACTGGACATGCTGAAGCAATTGGGGATTGATTATGAACTTTCCGTTATCTCGGGTCACAGAAATCCCGAAAAGCTGAGGAAGTATGGCTTGGAGGCAGCAGGGAAAGGACTTGAAGTTATTATCGCTGCTGCCGGCAGAGCTGCCCATCTTCCCGGTATCTTAGCTAGCTGGACAACTTTGCCGGTAATTGGTGTTCCCTTACCTACTAGTGAGTTGAAGGGCATAGATGCTTTGCTCTCTATAAGCCAGATGCCTGTGGGAGTGCCAGTAGCCTGCATGGGCATTGGCCAGGGTGGGGCAAAGAATGCCGCCTTGCTTGCCGCCCAGATTTTAGGTACAGCACATAAAGAGATAAAAGAAGCCTATCGTAAATATAAACAGGAGTTGGCAGGGGGCTGATATGATTGAGCGCTATTCCAGACCTCAGATGAAGAAAATATGGTCTGAGGAAAATAAACTTGACCAGTGGCTCAGGGTAGAAATAGCCGCTTGTGAAGCCTGGGCTGAGCTAGGTGAAATCCCCAGAGAAAGTATAGCCAAAATAAGAAAGGCTAGCTACAACTCGGATCGTGTTGCTGAATTTCTGAGGGTGACCCACCATGACATGACCGCCTTTCTTAACTCGGTGGCTGAAAGCCTGGGTGAAGAGTCACGTTTCATACATCTGGGTCTTACTTCCTCGGATGTTATGGATACTGCTCTGGGTTTGCAGTTGACCCAGGCGGCAGATATATTAGTGCAGGATGTAGCCGAACTTATATCCGTCTTGGAGAGTAAAGCTGTAGAGCATAAATACACCATGATGATGGGGCGAACCCATGGTGTTCATGCTGAGCCGACTACCTTGGGCCTGAAGATGGCTCTGTGGACTGAAGAAATGAAGCGTAATGCTCAAAGGTTGGCTGAAGCTAAGAAAAATATCTCTGTGGGCAAAATATCAGGGGCGGTAGGCACGTATGCTACTGTGCCTCCTCAGGTTGAGAAAATAGCCTGCACCAAGTTAGGGCTCGCTCCAGCCCCGATATCAAGCCAGATAGTCCAGCGTGACCGCCATGCCCAATTCATAACCACTTTAGCTATTATTGCAAGCTCACTGGAAAAATTTGCCACTGAGATCAGGAGTCTCCAGCGAACGGAAGTCCGGGAGGCTGAGGAGCCCTTTCAAGCAGGGCAAACGGGCTCTTCGGCAATGCCTCATAAGCGGAATCCTGAGCTTTGTGAGCGTGTTTGTGGACTGGCCAGATTGATAAGAGGCCATGCCTTAACCTCTCTGGAGAATATCGCCTTATGGCACGAACGTGACATCAGTCACTCCTCTGCAGAGCGAATTATCCTGCCTGATTCCTGTCTGGCGCTGGATTACATGCTATCTATATTTACCCCAGTAATGAAAGGTCTTAAGGTTTATCCGGAAAATATGCGGCGTAACATCGAACTCACCCAAGGAGTCATCTTTTCTCAAAGGGTACTACTCGCCTTAATAGATAAAGGTCTAACACGGGAGGAAGCTTACAAAATGGTACAGGGTAACGCCATGAAGGCCTGGGAGGAGAAGAAAGGCTTTCTAGGTTTGCTTGAAGCAGACAAGCGAATAACAAGTCATTTGAGTAAAGAGGAGCTGAAATCCCTTTTTGATTATGGTTATTACCTGAAATATGTGGACAATGTTTTTGAGCGGTTGGGGTTGAGCGAGGTAAACAGGGCAGAGCGAGCTGAGGCAGAGAGCCTGGCTCCACGTGCCATCTAACATGGGTTAAATATGTCTGTTTTATTGGAAACCAATTTACCTCTTCCCTTGTTTAAGCGTGGCAAGGTCAGAGATGTTTATGATTTAGGTGATAAGCTTCTCATAGTTTCCACCGACCGCATCTCTGCCTTCGATGCTGTCCTGCCCTGTGGTATTCCTGACAAAGGAAGAGTTCTCAACCTGCTTTCTGCTTTTTGGTTTGCAAAAACGGCCCATGTCGTCCCTAATCATCTTATTAAGATAGTCGATAGCGTGGATATGCTGCAAGATATCCTCTCCCATATGGCAGCTTTGGATGATGTCGTTGGCCGCTCTATGCTTGTGGCTAAGTCCGAGCGAATACCTGTAGAATGCATCGTTCGGGGATACCTGTCTGGCTCGGCATGGGCAGAATATGAAGAGACCGGAAAAGCTGGCTATATCGGTTTACCTTCGGGAATGAAAGAAAGCCAAGAGTTATCGCAACCCATTTTTACCCCCACTACTAAGAGCGACACGGAGCATGATCGCCCTTTAACCAAGCAGGACATAAGGGATCTTGGCATTGAAGACCTGTTTGAGGAATTAGAAGAAAAAAGTCTGCTTATCTATCGCTATGCTCGAGATTACGCCAAAACCAGGGGCATAATAATTGCCGATACCAAGTTTGAGTTCGGCCTCATTAATGGAAAATTAGCCCTTATCGATGAACTACTAACGCCAGACTCGAGTCGCTTCTGGGATGCCAGCCAGTATGAGGTTGGGCATTCGCAACCCAGCTTTGATAAACAACCCGTTCGCGATTGGCTTACAGATTCAGGATGGGATAAGGAATCGCCAGCGCCTGTGTTGCCACAAGAAGTAATCGAGGGAACATCGAAAAGATATCGTGAGGTATATAGTAGGCTAACCGATGGTTCTCTCGGATGAAGACAAGATGCAGATTGTAAATATAAGCAGGACTAAGCCCTTTATCACCAAGGATAACTCTGAGATTAGAGAGATTCTTTCTCCAGGAAACTCTTCGTTGGAAAATCAAAGCCTGGCTGAAGCGAGGGTATCACCGGGCAAAGCCACAATACAACATTACCACGTCAAGACGGAGGAGATTTATTATATTTTGCAGGGCAGGGCTGAAATAATAGTGGAAGGCGAGGTAAAAGAAGTAGTTGAAGGGGATGGTATTGTCATACTCCCTGGGCAAAAGCATAGAATCTGGAACACCGGGGACGAGGATTTGGTTTTTCTCTGTTGTTGCGCGCCTGCTTATGAGGATGAGGACACGGTGCTTTTTGAATAAGGAGAATTTAGGATGTATCTGGCTAAAATTTATATCAGCTTAAAGCCAACGGTCAATGACCCTCAGGGCCTGACCATAAAAGGAGCACTGCATAACTTGGGCTTCACCGAGGTAACAAGCGTCCGCATGGGGAAGTATGTAGAGGTTAAAATAGAGGAGAATGAGCAAAACAGGGCCCAGGAGCAAGTTAATGAGATGTGTCGCAAGCTGCTGGCTAATCCCACCATCGAAAATTATGCCTTCGAATTGAAGGAAATTTAGCCACGGGGACCATGTAAAATGGTGTTACTATGACCGCGCGCAAGACGAAAAAATCGGATGAAGGAATATTTTTAAGCCACAAGGATTGGACAGATGGAAGACTGGAGTAACATAGTTGGTATTCTATTTTTCCTTTTGGTAGCCGTTGCACTGCCTTTGATTCTTCGCCGAGGAAAGAAAGGGGGGAGTGCTGCAAACATAGAGGAGCTTTACCAGCATCTTCAAAGGGTGGGGGTGGAAGTATCCCCAGCTAAGGAGGGTGACGATAGAGAAAGAATAGGGCTGGGTGGTGCTTCAGGACAAAAGTCGGAGGGACTGATTGGGCTGGAGGACAGGAATATAGATGCGATAAATGTCGTTGGTGTATCTATGCAGTATGGAAAGCGCTACTTTATTGACTACTTGGTGAAGAGCCCAAACATAACGGGGGAGCGGATGCTAAAGAAGACTAGGCTGTATAGAAAGAAAAGCCCACCCATATGGGGCAAGGTAGTGGCCATTGATTGGAAGGGAGATGGCGCTCTGACACAGAGCCTTAATCTCGACTATAGTCTGGAGGAAAAGCTGCTAAGGGCTGATGTTAGCGGTTTCAAAGGGGGCATTTGGATCTTCCCTGAGCCCAAGTATGGGTATGTTCGAATACGGACCGATTATTCTCTTCCCTCTGCCGAGATATTCGAAGCTATACGTAGTATAGCCAGACGCGTTAGATCGTGGTAAGGGAATCCTTATCTCGAAATTCTAAACAAGTCCTAAACCTTAAATTAAGATACCTCGGACTTTTACCATTGGTTTTGGTTTTCGGGGTGAAAATTTGTGTGGCAATTTAAGCAATTGCAGCTTGTTCAGTAAGAGCGATACCAACTTTCATCCACCTCAGCGGCTTCAAGCTTGGCATACCAGGATGTTCCGTGGGCATTGGCTAGCTTGGTTAAGCTTGCAAGTCGCTTGACCACAGTAAGCTCTAGGAATTTCAATCTTTCCTCCCGAGAGCTAATCCCAGTAGCTTCCTGCCATAAAGCACGCCCGGCTAGAAAGCCTGAGGCCCCTGCCTGGCAAGCTATCTCAACCTCCCGGTAAAAAAGGTCGAAGTTCACCCCAGCGCTAAGAATAACCCAGGGGACCTGGCTTGCATCATCGAGTTGATGACAAAAATCTAGTGTTCGGCCTTTGTCATTCTCATATTTCAGGTCGCAGGGGAACTCGGCTTTAAGCACATCGATGGGAAGAGTTGTGATTTGCTTTGCTGTTTCTATAACCAACCGTGGCTTCATTTCGGCGAAGTTACGAGGGTCATTCTCTGCTTCTCCTACAGGGTAGCTCATAGGCTCAACAACAAAGGGTATATCCTCCGCTGTACAATCATCGGCTAAGTTTTTCACAGTATCTAACTGCCTTTGGGCAACGCTACTACCGGGGCGATAGTAGAGCAGAAGCTTAGCTGCTGTGGCTCCCATCTTCCTTATTTTCTTCACGTTCCAATCGGGTAGTAGTTCAGTGACTCTGGCCTCTGCTTCCCCTGAGTAGCCTGTTTCTTCTAAGCTCACAAGCAAACCGGTATCCTTAGGGAGAACCCTGGCTGAGATTGCTTGACCAGCTCCGTAGATGGGGTCAATTAGGATGGCGCTGGCATGAGGAGCCAAGACTTGACATAAGTCTAACTTAAAATCCACCATATCTTGATAGGTGGCGCTTCCGGTGTGCTTTTCGCCAAGCATTTTCTTAAGCGAACCTCTATGGTCCAAAGCACACATTGTCAGGATACCCTTTCCGTTAGCCAGTTGTTGCAGGCCTCTTACTTTACCTATGGAGAGCTTTTTCATGTTCCTAAACAGCCAGTACCTTGATCAATCGTAACAGGTTGCTGTCTAATTCCTTCCTCTTCTCCCAAGTTTCCTTCAGTGGAGTGAAGGCTATCTCACCCTTCAACTCTCCCACCATGCAACCCGTTTTCCCATTGACCAAGGCATCTACAGCCGCCGCTCCTAACTTACTAGCCAAAATCCTATCTCTAGCTGTGGGTGAACCACCTCTCTGTACATGTCCCAGCACACAAATTCGGTATTCCAGCCTTAATCTCTCCCATACTTGTTGAGCAATGGAAAATGCACCGCCTGCATCATCTCCTTCAGCAACTATCACGATAGAGGATTTCTTACCCTTCTTCAGGCTACGCCTTATATCAAGACAAAGCTGTTCTATTTTTGTCTTAGTTTCTGGAATCAAGATATCTTCGGCTCCGCCAGCAATTCCTACATCTAAAGCGATGAAGCCCCTGTCCTTGCCCATGACCTCGATGAAAAAGGGGCGTTGTAGAGACCCAGCAGTATCTCTAATCTTATCTATGGCATCCAGAGCAGTATTTATAGCGGTATCGAAGCCAATAGCGTATTCAGTGCCATAGACATCATTATCTATAGTGCCCGGAATACCAATTATCTTTACATCTCCAGCTTCAGTCAGGGCTACGGCACCGCGAAATGTGCCATCCCCGCCTATGGTTATCAGTCCCTCGATGCCTTCCTGTTGCAGAATTCCACTTGCCTTCCTCACGCCTTCCGCTGTCTTCATTTCCTCACAGCGAGCGGTCTCTAAGACAGTGCCCCCACGGTGGATAATATTGGCTACTGACCTACGGCCTAGCTTTGCAAAGTCTTCTTCCAGTATACCGCAGTACCCTCGGCGAATCCCCACTACCACCAGCCCACGGCTGATACCATAACGGACGATAGCCCTGATGCAGGCATTCATTCCTGGTGCATCACCGCCGCTAGTTAAGACGCCAATCTTTTTCATAATACTTTCCGGTTTAGATTCTATTCTATCATGGGCTGTGGAACTATTTCACGGGCTTTACAGAAAGCCTGCGGCACTAAAGGTTGCCAAGACTAACCTGCCATTGGTCCAGTGAACTATGAAATACCCTGAATTGGGCTCCCGACCCTCTTAGCGTGTGGCTTCGTTGCTTCCTCAAACCTTGTAGCTATCTCGATAATACACCAGGAGGTATAGCTCTCTAAGGAGGTCAGACTCGTTGTGCTTTATGATTTGCTGTAGATATTTATCATCCCCTGTGTAAAGGAATCTTTGCCATAGCAAAGGGACATCTCTGCCGCTTATCACTGGCTCATTAAAATAGTGCTCTGCGTGAGAGAACAGCTCATCCAACTTAGGCCATTTGAGGTAAAGTGCTTCGGCTTTTTCCTTCCAAGGCTGGAATAAGTCTACCCCTTCTATATTTATCCCCTTGGCTTTAAGAAATCCCTTCTCAAAGGAGAGATTATAGGCATAAAATGGCTTGGGCAGCATCGGAACAAGTTCGCTGAGCTGGGCGATAAGCGGCGCTTCTTCTTCCGAAGTCCGGCAGATTATCTCAAGGTGACTCCCTTGAATATAGCCAAAAAGCACTAGCTCATCTTGGCCCATATCGAGACCCGTGGTCTCTATATCAATCAAGGTTCCTTGAGGTATACCTACCATTAACTCTCGGCTATATGAGTTAATCATTTCTTACATCATTTTATTTTTGTTCAGTATTATAAACCAGATTGCACAAAAGATAGCATGATAAGCTAAAATTATTGCTAAGCGACCTGGCATGGATTTTCAAGGCATAGGCAAGATTCTAATCCTAGTTGGAGCATTTCTCGCCTTCCTCGGTTTGCTATTGGTCTTCTGGCAACGGATTCCTTTCTTGGGAAAGCTCCCAGGCGATATATTTCTGCAGAAGGGGAGCTTTCAGTTCTTCTTCCCCATAGTGACTTGCATCGTAATTAGCATTGTGCTCACCGTCATTCTGAATTTTGTCTTTCGCCTGTTTAGATGACAAGTGCGAAAGCGGCATAGCCGCATAATAAGAAGAGCGAGCTTCAAATTTTGAAGCTCGCTCCTGAATATCGCTATTCAGTTTTGAATCACCCCTGCTCTTCCACTTCAGCTTTCGGCTGAACTACCGTCGCTCCATTCTCCGGAGCCTCGCCTTACAGACGAAGAGCTCGGGGCTTCCATGTGCTCTCCACCAACGCAACTTATCTATCGAGGTCGACTCCTAGTTACATTGCTGGAGAGCCCCGACTGGGAAACACCCATCGGCATAACCAGGCTTCCATCCGTGTCATGCCTCCACCTCCTTGCTAGGCATCGACTATTCTTGCCTAACATTTATATTATACCATAATATGGAGAATCAAGTCAAAAATCAAAGCACAGACCTGTTAATGGCTAAAAATCTGAGAGGTGGGGAAAATGCTATTATAGGGTGTAAAAGGATCGGCGCTACATGAATATTTATGAGGAGTTAAGGAGCAAGCTTCAGAAATCTGCGGAGAGGAACAAAGCCGATGGCATACTACTATCGGGGGGGCTTGACACTAGCATTTTGGCTTTTATAGCCAGGCCAAGGGTAGGCTTCACGGTGGCTTTAAAAGATTCCCCGGCATCTGACCTTGTCTATTCGGAGAAGATATCGAATCTCTTAGGAATACAGCATAAGAAAATGGAATTTACTAAGGAAGAAGCGCTTGCCATGCTTCCTGAGGTTATAAGAATACTGAGAACCTTTGACCTCGCCTTGCCCAATGACCTTGCCATATATTTTGCCCTCAAGCTGGCCAGGGAGAATAAGATTAGCTCTGTTATGACCGGCGATGGAAGCGATGAACTCTTCGCCGGCTACTCTTATATGGCAGAGCTTTCTCCCGAAGACCTGGAAATATATATAAGGAGGCTTCCGGGGAACTGGCATTTCTCATCTGGCTATCTTGGCAGGGCTTTAGGCGTTGAAGTAAAGCAACCCTTCCTCGACACCGATTTCGTTCGCTTTGCTCTGGAAATAAGCCCGGAGCTCAAGGTCAAAGACGGAGTGGGGAAGCATATTTTGAGAAAGAGCTTTGAGGATTTGATTCCGGCGGAGATAGTCTGGAGGAGAAAGGAGCCCATAGAGTACGGCTCAGGCTTCACCAGGCTTCACGAAATAACAAACAGTATGGTCACAGATGAAGAATTACAATCGGCGGCTAAAGAAGTTGACATAAAGTTCATAAATAAGGAGCACTTCTTTTACTGGCGTATCTATAATGAAGTTGTGGGGGAAATACCCAAAGCCAGGGATGGAGAAGTTAGATGTCCCTGCTGTGGAGCAGGCATGGGCAAGTATCACTGCCCAACCTGCGGCTTCTCCCGGCCCCTGAAGGAATGCCTTTAGAGGCTCTTCACTTCGTTCAGAATGACATTGAGAACTTTGAAAGAGATTAGCCTTTTATCTTCATGGGGATGCCGGAGACCATGAAGTAGGCCTCGCTGGCATGCTGGGCCAGAAGTTGATTAGCTTTGCCCAGGAGATCGCGATAGACTCGCCCAAGCTTGTTATCCGGTACCAGCCCCAGACCTACTTCGTTGGAGACCACTATAAAATCGCCTGCATGCTTATCGATGCAGTCAAGCAGCTCTTCTATCTCAGCCATGACTTGTTTTTCTCCCCCGGCGATTGCTTCGGCGCTTTCACTCTCACCTTTGTCCTCTAGTTTGTCCTCTAACGTTAAGGGGGAAGAAAGAGGTTTCCCATCTTCCTTAGTTAGTATGTTAGAGACAAGGAGAGTAATACAGTCGAGAAGGACTACATCGGCATCTTCAATCTGGCTTTGCAACTTCTTGCCCACTCTGGTATCGATTTCCAGAGTTCGCCAATTCTTGGGACGCCTCCTTTTGTGCTCCGCAACCCTCGAAGCCATTTCTTCATCAAGAGGCTCAGCAGTAGCTACAAAGAGGACTTTCTTTCCGAGTTTCGCAGCCAGGCCCTGAGCAAATGTGCTCTTTCCACTGCGAGCTCCGCCCAGGATTAAGGTGAATTTCTTAGCCATAGAACTGCCTGCTTCTTTCCACACTCACCTTATTTCTCTCCTTTCGAGGGGGAGGAGATTGCCTCGGCTTCGCCTCGCAATGCCGCTGGGGTTCAGGGAGAGGAAAGTGGTCTTATAATAAGAGTTGTCGCTGTTGTTTACAAGAATGAGCCAAACCAACTGGCGCCTCCTAATTCAGCAATTATAAATGCCAGGATGAGCACGACTACCTCAGCAAACTCGTTTAAGGCTCCATAATTGTCCCCGGTGAGCCCTCCGAATCTGGAGGAGAGATATTTCGAAGCCGCCCAGAGGATGAGGCAAAGTGCCGCCAAGAGCACGGCCCCCCACCAGTTTAAAAAGACCAATGCCATAATTAGAGCAACTATCGTGGCTGCTGTCATCCCCTTCCAATTTGTCCTTTGCTTGGCAGCCCAGCCCAGCCCCTCTGCCTTGGCTGGAGAGAAGGCGTAAATGGCGTAGACCATTCCCCAGCGACTCAAAATGGGCATAAGTATCAGGACACTTGCTCGTAATCCCTCGGGCAAGGCGAATAAAGCGGCAAACTTGGTCAGGATGAGGCAACAGCCCCCAACCACACCAAACACACCCACCTGGCTATCAGCCATGATTCTCAATTTATCTGAAGCCGAGCTTCTTACCACAAGCCCATCGCAGGTATCGACAAAGCCGTCGAGGTGGAGTGCCCCCGTAAGAATTACCAGAGCGATAATGAGTAGGATGTTCACTACGATAGATGGCAGAAATAATCCCAGCAGGTAGTCAAGCCCAAACAGCACCAGGCCGAGGAAAAGTCCCACTACAGGGAAGAAGCTTATTGAGCGTCCTAAGTCTTCAACGCTGTACCCCCGATAGCGAGGAGGGGAGGGGATTATGGTAAGAAGTTGCCAGGCAATCCAGAATCGCATCTATTCAGCTTCCTTCTGGGCTTGTGAAACGCCAGCTTCAGCAAAAGTCGCCATTTCAGCCAGGGTTTTCACCGCTGCCTCCGCAATCGTTATGCCCAGTGCTGCCCCGGTTCCCTCACCAAGGCGCATCTTCAGATTTAGGAGCGGAGTCAATCCCAGGTGCTGTAATAATACTTTATGCCCGCTCTCAGCAGAAAGGTGAGCAGCGATAAGGTAGTCCTTCAACCCCGGCGCAAGCCCGGTGGCAATAAGCGCAGCAGCTCCTGAAATAAAGCCATCAATAACCACGGGTATACGATGTGCTGCTGCCCCGAGCATAACTCCTGCCAACCCGCCAATCTCGAAGCCACCAACTTTGCTTAACACATCTATGGGGTCTCGAGAGTCAAGCTTGTTAACATCCAGAGCCTTTTGGACTACCTTGATTTTGTGCGCCAGTTGCTCGTCATCAAGCCCTTCGCCTCGTCCGGTGATTTCTTCTGCCGACTTACCTGTAAGAGCAGCCGCTATAGCACTGCTGGCAGAGGTATTGCCGATGCCCATATCCCCGGTGCCGACGATGTCAAGTCCCTTAGATATCTCGGCCTCTATTACAGCGATCCCGGACTCGATAGCATCCAGCGCCTGCTGCCTGGTCATAGCCGGGCCCTTAGCCATATTCCTGGTGCCGAAATCTATCATCTTGCAGATGAGATTGGGATGTGGCTCAAATCCCCCGGCCACGCCCATATCAACCACGATGACGCGAGCACCGATAAATTGAGCGAGAACATTTATACCAGCGCCTCCATTAAGGAAGTTAAATACCATTTGCTTCGTAACTTCTTGGGGGTAAAGGGTCACTCCTTCTTCTACCACGCCATGGTCAGCAGCCATGGTCACAATGGCTTTATGCTCGAAGCCACGGATTATCTCGCCCTTAATGCCAGCTATCTTGATGGATAATTCCTCAAGCCGTCCTAAACTGCCCCTTGGTTTGGTTAATTCGTTCTGTCTAGCTCGGGCGGCTTCTATTGCCTTAGCATCCAGGGGATTTATTTGCTTTAATACTTGGGATAGCGAATTGTTCACTGGTTTTATCCTCCGTTCTCTTTATCATCCATTGATACCCTTCTCCACTATTTTGTAGATTGCAGCCATATTGAGGCTGTGGCGCACTAAGTCTGCCAGCCTGTCATACTGATGCTCCTTTGCCAGCATAGTCCGACCCCATCTCTCAGGCAAGCCGCGATTTCGCCGCAGGGTATTAAGCAAAGTTTGCCTAAAGCCAAAATTGTGAAACAGACCATGCAGGTAGGTTCCCAATACTGTGCCCTGAGCATCAAGTGTGCCATCTAGGTAATTGACTTCGCCCTGTGGTGTTTCAAAGATTTGGAAGGCACCCATATTCTCTTCGCTTGTAGTCTGCCCCATGTGTATCTCGTAACCTACCACTCCCTGTCCCTTCATCTCTTGAAGCAGTCCTCGGTTGGCCACCACTTGCGCCTTGACTTGAGTGGTGGATTTCTCTGGAGTAAATGTAGTTACCACACCCAGCAATCCTAAGCCCAGGGCACCATCCTCTGACGACTCTATGCCATGTGAGTCATGGAGGCTCTTCCCCAGCATCTGGTAGCCACCGCAGATGCCTATTACTGGTATTCCATTCCTCGCCTGCTCAGTAATATTTTCAGCTAATCCCGACCGCCAGAGATAAAGAAGATCGCTGATGGTGCTCTTGGTACCAGGCAGGATGATGAGATCGGGGGAACCTAGTTCGTAAGGGTGAGCTACGTAGCGAACCTGGCAGCCTTCCTCCTCCAATGGGTCAAAATCGTCATAGTTTGAGATGTGGGGGAGGTGGATGATAACAATGTCTAGATCAGCCGACGGCATATTTTCTGCCCTTTCCTCGAGATGGACCGAGTCCTCTTGGGCGATGGCGATGTCTCGAAAGTAAGGCACTATGCCAAGGACAGGCTTTGTAGTGCGTTTCTCAAGAAATTTAAGACCGGGCTGAAGCAACGTTGGGTCGCCGCGGAACTTGTTAATAATGAGGCCCTTGACATAATTGCGCTCTTCTTCCTCCAGCAACTCCAAGGTGCCTATCAGGGAGGCAAACACCCCTCCCCTGTCTATGTCTCCTACCAGGAGAACAGGAGCACAGGCCATTCTTGATATTCTCATATTGACTATTTCTTTTGCCTTGAGGTTTATTTCCGCAGGGCTGCCAGCTCCCTCGATGACTATCACATCATAGGTAGAACGGAGATGGTCTAGTGACTCTCGAATTGCTGCTAGTAGATGCGGAGTGTGGCGATAATAGTCACTGGCAGATATAGTCTTCGCCACTTTGCCTCGAACGATTACCTGAGATCTGGCATCCGCCTCCGGCTTAAGCAACACAGGATTCATGTCCACGGTGGGTTCGAGCCCTGCAGCCTCGGCTTGCACCACCTGAGCCCGCCCCATCTCACCACCGTCCTTTGTGACGAAGGAATTAAGCGCCATGTTTTGTGCTTTAAAGGGCGCTACGGAAAGACCATCCTGTTTGAAAATTCTACAGAGAGCCGTCACTAAAATGCTTTTGCCTACCGAGGAAGCTGTTCCCTGTATCATCAAAGTCTTAGCCTGCATTTGAGTCACCTGTCTCTTATTTCTGTAACAGCAGTCACCAAGCTCCGGCATTCAGGCAAGGTGCGGGGCGCAATGCGAATATAATGGGGAAGGCCGAAAGATGTGCAATCACGCACCAGCATTCTTCGTTTGAGCAATTCACGGCGGAACCAAGAAGCATCGCCCACCTCGACCAGAAAGAAATTTGCCTCCGAAGGAAGTGGGGGCAAACCAAGGCCAGAAAGCTCCTTCACAAGATAGTCTTTTGCTTTCCTAAGTCTATCTCGGCACTGCTCCAAATGTTCTTCCCTGGCTATAGCAAGGAGGCCTGCTTT
The DNA here is from genome assembly GCA_964638975.1 of uncultured Dehalococcoidales bacterium. Classification (GTDB taxonomy): domain Bacteria; phylum Chloroflexota; class Dehalococcoidia; order GIF9; family AB-539-J10; genus RBG-13-51-36. Next base: position 326 of record CAZXAJ010000030.1, on the reverse strand, counting down.
TTGGGCCAGAGCATTGACATTCCACGGCGGGCAGATGCTGCGGAGGCTAGCGATAATTTCCTCCTTTGCAACTCCATAGCCCAGGCGAAGTCCGGCCATGGCATAGTCTTTCGTCATAGTGCGCAGGACGAGCAAGTTATTTCCCTCAACCATGTCCAGAGAAGACCAATGGTTATCCACGAAGTTAACATAAGCTTCGTCCAGGATGACTAAGGAATCCTTATCAGCGTCCAGAATCCTATCGAAATCTGCTCGTGAAAGATATCTACCTGTAGGGTTGTTGGGATTACAAATAAAAATGCCCTTGGGGTGATATTGCTTAATCA
>CAZXAJ010000029.1:0-30055 GCA_964638975.1 uncultured Dehalococcoidales bacterium | reverse complement strand
GACAAAAAGGACGAAATCCTGGCAGCCAACAAGATTGATTATGACGAAGCTAAAGCTTCGGGGATGGGCGAGGCCATGCTGGACAGGCTTATGCTATCGCCCGCCCGTCTGGAAGGCATAGCTCAGGACACAAAAACCGTGGCCGCACTGCCCGACCCTGTGGGCGAGGTGTTCGAGATGCGGACTCTGCTCAACGGTTTACAGATAGGCAGGAAGCGGGTTCCCCTGGGAGTCATTGGTGCGATATACGAGAGCCGCCCCAATGTCACCATAGACATATCAAGCCTGTGCCTTAAATCAGGCAATGCCGTCATCCTCCGCGGCGGCAGAGAAGCCATAAACTCCAACACTGCCTTGGCCAAGGTAGCCCAGGAAGCCTGCCAGCAGGCCGGAGTGCACCAGGGAGCCATTCAACTTATCGAGTCCACAGAGCGGGCTCTGGTCAACCACATGCTCCAGATGAGGGGAATCATCGACTTGATAATCCCCCGTGGCGGCGCTGGTCTGATAAAGCTTGTCTCGGAGAACGCCGCTATGCCCGTACTTACCGGCGGCATCGGTGTTTGCCATACCTACGTGGATAAGAGCGCCGATTTGAATAAGGCCGTAGCCATCGCCTATAACGCCAAAGTCCAGCGTCCCACCGTATGCAATGCATTGGACTGCCTCTTAGTCCACAGTCAGGTGGCACAAGCTTACCTGCCCTCCATTGCCAAGGAGTGGGCCAAGGCCGGGGTGGAAATGCATTGCGACGAGCAAGCCATGGCCGTACTCAAGCCTGTCCCTTCCCTAAAACTGGTCCCGGCAGCGGATGAGGATTGGGGAAAGGAATTCTTATCCCTGACCGCAGCCATCAAGGTGGTCAACTCCCTGGACGAAGCTTTAGAGCACATTGAGAAATACGGCTCGGGGCACTCCGAAGCCATAGTAACCGAGGACTACTCAGCGGCAATGCGCTTTCTCAATGAAGTAGACGCTGCCTGTGTCTATGCCAACGCCAGCACTCGTTTCACCGATGGGGGGCAGTTTGGTTTAGGCGCTGAGATAGGCATAAGCACCCAGAAATTCCACGCCCGCGGTCCCATGGCATTAAAAGAGCTAACCAGCTACAAGTGGATTATCTTCGGCAGCGGACAGGTTAGACCATGACCCTTTGTTAATAAATGAGTCCTCCAACTGAAAGTCATAGTAAACTCAAATTGATTCCCTGGATCATCTGGGGAATCGCCGCGCTGTATTTCTTCTATGACTATATGCAGCAGATGGCGCCCGGGGTAATAGGCCCGGATATAATTAAAGAATTCCATTCCAGTGAGGCCGTCCTTTCAAGCCTCGCATCGTTTTATTTCCTGTCCTACGCCGCGATGCAGATTCCGGTTGGGATTATCACAGACCATTTCGGTCCGCACAGGCCCCTGGTAATCGCAGCACTTGTAGCAACAATCGGAAGCACTCTATTTGTGATGGCCCAGTCGATGCCTATGGCAGAGGCCTCCCGTCTGTTCATAGGTTTTGGAACTGCGTTCGCTTATGTCTCGTGTCTGAAGCTTATATCTAACTGGTTCCCGGCAAGCCGTTTCGCCACCATGGCTGGTATGACCAGTCTGGTAGGCATGATTGGCGCCGTAGCTGGTGGAGGGCCACTTGCAGACGCTGTGACCCACCTCGGTTGGCGCGGCACTTCGTGGATCTTTGTTGCCGCCGGCGGTGGATTGGCAATTCTCATCTGGCTTATTGCCCGTGACCACCCAGCCGGAGCAGCCCGTTGGGAAGACCACCCTGAGCATAGCCGTGGCAAGTCGAAGACCTGGCAGGACATTAAACACGTTGTCACCAAACCCCAGTCCTGGATAAGCGGTATATACATTACTACAATGAACATCACCTTTACTGCCATAGGCGCGACATGGGGTACCAGCTTCATCCAGGCGGCCTACCAAATAGATAAAGTCAGTGCCGCGACTGTGGTCTCGATGTTATTTGTGGGCGGCCTCGTCGGTGGTCCCTTCTGGGGACGGCTGTCAGACCGCACACATCGCCGCAAGTTACCCATGATAATGGCTTCTACCACCTCATTGATATGCATGGCAATTATGCTATATCTTCCAGGCCTACCGCACTTGCCACTGACCGCTGCTTACGCCCTGCTCTTTTTGCAGGGGTTTTGTTGTAACGGACTCGTCCTCGGTTATGCTGTAAGTCATGATATCCGCCCACCTGGTTCAGCCGGTATTTCAGTGGGTTTTGCCAACACCATCTGCGCAGGAGGCACCGCCATTTTTCTGCCCGTTATCGGCTGGCTTTCAGTCCTGAGCTCCCCCGAAAGGGCCGCTCAAGGAGTCTCCGCGCTGCAAACTGGAGATTATCGTTTCGCTCTGATCGTTCTTCCTGTTTGCCTGGGCATAGCGACCATCGCTGCACTTTTTACCCGTGAAACAAATTGCCAATTACTCTATGATTCAGACAGCACAGAGCCATAACGTAAGCAGAGAAATTGAACCTGCCCAAACAAATCGTAGTTCTCACCTGCAAATGCGCCGTGGTAACCGTCCATCGAAATATCCAACTATTACTTATCCGAACTCTATACTAATTCCAGCTAAGGATGTTTGTTACAGAATGCATAAAGGAGGACGGAGATAGTCCGTAAGGAATTAAAGTCGAATAGAAAAGTGATAGCCAGTCTTATAGCGCTGGTGCCATTCAGGCAAGGCCTTAGCTCGAAAAGAGGGAATCGGCAATTAACCCGCAGGAATCAGTTCAATCTCAAAGAGTTTGGGCCATAACTTTCCGGTCGCAAACAACCGGTCGTTTTTTGCATCATAAGCAATGCCATTGAGAACACTAACCGGCTCACTACGGTCTTCCCCACTTAAAAGTCCTCCCAACTTTATCCACCCAGTCACTTGACCTGTCCCAGGTGCAATCCTTGCGATGCGGTTTGTTTGCCAGACATTGGCATAGATTTCCCCCTGGACGTATTCCAATTCATTTAGTCTGTTTACGGGACCATCGTCGTCAAATACTCCTAGCTGACCGATTTCCTCAAAGGTCTGGGGGTCCAGGAAATACAATGTCGACGTACCATCGCTCATGATTAAGCGCTTTCCATCATGCGTGATGCCCCAGCCTTCAGTTGAATAATTGAACCCTTGTAGTAGCTCAAAACTGTCCTTGTCATAGACAAACCCCACATTGGATCGCCAGGTCAGTTGGATGATCTTGTTTTCATAAATGGTTATGCCTTCACCGAAAAATTGAGCTGGTAGCTCATGAATTTGTAAAACTTCTCCTGTTTCCAATTCCACTCTACGCAATGTCGAGTGTCCAAAACGCCCTGTTCCTTCATATAAAACGCCATTTTCAAAAACGAGTCCCTGGGTGGAAGCATTGCGGTCATGAGGATACGTGTTGAGTACATTGTACGTATAGAGTGGAATAACATCTGAACTTGTAGGGACCGGGGATTCCGCAAGATTTGAGCAGGAGAAAACAAAGGCCCCTCCGAATGATACAAGGAGCCCCAGGAGAAATATCTTGAAGAAATAGTTCACAAAGATTGCCTTATGGCTTGATTAATCAAGCTCAGCTTGGTAATCATCGTTGCGGCAAGGAACAAGCAACATATTACCATTCACAATGCTGGCGGCAGTGGCATTTTTGTTTAGGTAATCAGCCTCGTATTTGCAGCAACAAATAACGAAGGAGCTACTCCTCTTTGGGTGGGCATTTTTCGGCAGCTATTATAGCGGCACCCAGGGCTGTAACAAGCTGGGGATAAGGTGGTACTAGCAGTTGGATGCCCAACTTTCCCTCTATAGCTTTAATAAGCCCAATATCAAGGCCTCCGCCACTGGTAATAGCATACTCTTCCTCCAAACCAAGCCTTTCCGCAAGGGCGCAGATTTTCTCTGCCAGAGCCTTATGAACCCCGGCCAGGATATCCTCCTTGCTATTGCCTTCAGCTACCCTAGAAACAGCCTCTGTCTCTCCAAAAACGGCACACCCCGTGGTGAAGATAACAGGGTTCTCAGACTTGAGCGAGAGAGGCCCAATGTCCTTAAGGTCTATGCGAAGGACATTAGCAATAACCTGGAGAAAACGTCCACTGCCAGCAGCGCATTTCTCGCTGGTGGCAAAATTAACCACCCGTCCTTCTTCGCCTATCCGTATTACTTGGCTGGATTGGTCTTGGACATCGATAACTGTCCTCACTGAAGGAAAAATGTTATTTATCCCCCTAGCACAGCAGATGATATCCGCAACCTGCTGGTCAGCGAAAAGGACATTATTTGCCCCGCGACCCGTGGCTATGGTACAAGCTATCTCCTCTTGAGATAAGCTCGCCTTTGACAAAAGTTCCTCCCGCAACTTCCCCGCCGCCATTTTGTAATTGGTACCAGACGGAAGCACGTGGTGACCCACAAGGTCGCCATCCTTAGCTATGACTCCCTTGCTGGTTGCTGAACCAATGTCAATGCCCATAAACCAAGCCACAACTGACCACCTTTATGTGAAGAAAGTAGCTTCTTCCAGACGACGCTCCTTCTTTGGGATAAGTTCACCCTTTGCCAAGGCCTTCAAAACGGTCTCCTTTCCCAATATGGCAGCACCTAACGCTCCGCTGAGCAGCGGGTCCTCAGGGACAAGGACTTCAAGTCCTATATTCTCCCTAACAGCCTTAACAACCCCGATGTTCTTGGCCACCCCCCCGGTGAGCACCACATCGGGTTCTATTTTCAGCCTCTTCACCATCCTGACCACTCTGCCAGCTATGGCTTCGTGGAGCCCGGCCACGATGTCTTCCAGTGGTGTCCCTTCAGAGAGGTAAGACACCACTTCCTGCTGGGCAAAAATAGTGCACACGCTGCTAATCTTTACCTTGTTAGTGGACCTTAAGGAAATACTTCCCAGGTCCTCCACTTTGATGCCCAGGGCGTCGGAGACGACCTCTAGGAATCTACCTGTCCCCGCGGCACACTTGTCATTCATAACAAAGTCCACCAGAGTGCCATTAATTATCTTCATTCCCTTGGCATCCTGACCTCCAATATCGATGGCTATTCTGACATTGGGGAAGAGACTGGACACTCCTTTGGCATGGCAGCTTAATTCCGTAATCTGTCGGTCGGCGAAGGGGACATTGACTCTTCCATATCCCGTAGCTACTACATAGGATATTTGATTAAAGGGTAAATTAGCCTGCTTTAGCGCCTCCTCCATTACCCTGTTGGCTAGCCGACGATGCTCAGCCCCAGTGGGACCAACAATCCTGGAGCAGAGTTCCCCATCCTCATCCACAATCACGACCTTGGTCATGGTCGAGCCAATATCAACCCCAGCAAAATACATGGTGAATCTTCTCAACTGGAGGCACTTCTTAACCGAGAACCTCTAGGAAGGCCTCAATCCTCGTCCTTAATGGTGCCAAGGAGCTTTGGCTATAGTCGTGTTCCAGATACACGCTGGGCAAACCAAGGCTATTGAGATAATCCCTGACCGCAGGTACTTCATAGCCATGGGTATCACAATACCTGACTGATTGCAGAATCACACCATTAACATTCCATCCTCTAACATAGTCTTTTAGATACCCAAACCTGTTCTCCAAATCCGCCATGTAATTCTTCCCCTTTGGGTCAAGGGCTGCCTCTCTGAAGGTCCGAGGGCACTTAATCCCTACCAGGTAACGGTAAGCTATCCCATCCAGGGGGTCTGGAGTAAGTTCCACCTCTGACCAGTGGGACCTGGTACCGACACAAATATCGTCCATCACCACATTAGCGCCAGCATTCTCAATAATCTCGATAAGAGACACATCGTCTATTACGCTGCCCCAAACAAGAAGCCGCGCCGCTTGTTTTGGGGACTTTTCTTCACGCTGTTTAATCTCATTGATAACGTCCCTCAATAACTCATTCCCTTCCCCAACAGGGATACCTGCCAGAGCTACCATTACCTGGAGAACCTCTGTTCCTGTGATAAGTGGTGGATCAGTTTTTCTCAAGTCGTATAGCTCCCTCACCAAAGCCCGCTGGTCATTATGAACCCTGATAGCCTGCTTGAGCTTCTCTGCACTAATTTCCTTCCCAGTGAAAGACTCCAGCGACTTCTGGAACCCTTTTATCTCTTCCTTGAACATATCCAGGGCTGATTTATGAGTCGTATGAGGCACATCCATAAAGTAGAAGTAAGGATAATCTACGTAAGTTCTCCAGATGTGGGCCATCCTCTCTCCAACATCGCAGATGTGTGCCATAACCATACCATCTAAGAAGGGGTATTTATCTTTTAATGCCAGGTCAAGGGAACTACGGAGAAAGGGACAGACCATAGGGGGCAAACAGGCATCCGCCTTAGTTATCGGCTCTCTCATATCTCCGAATAGCCGATATGGGACTAAGTCAAGAGCAGTCATCATTTCTACCACGGGATAGATGCAGAGGTAGCCTATGACCTTCCTGCCTTCTCCCTTAAGCTCCTTAACCCTTTGAGGTCGGTCCTGATACAGTTCCTTTACTCTACTAAGTCCTTTAGTTTCTTCTGCTACCGGCAAAGTATCCTCCAATAACTAAGCTTTGTTCTGCTACCACTCCATCCCCTCTTTTTTCCTCACTTCTTTATAGTGGTCCATAATCTCTTCGAAAGCCTCGGCCTTCTTCAAGGCATCGGCGAGATCAAACATTCTTACGTCCACAATATCACCTTCTACCATTAAAGAGGGGACTTTTAGTTTCTGCATCAGTCTATCCTGCACATACCATAAGTGGGCTGAGGCAGCACGACAGCTGAGGAGAGGATGGAGGAAGAAGCCATCGAGTTTATATTCCTCAGCATACTTCAAATTGGGATAGCCCAGAAATCCCATGTATTCCCCGGCCTGTGCTGCTCCCTGGAAGCAACTGGTTGTGAGCCCACTGTAAGAAATCCTAGCCAAACGTTCCAGGGGATCGTTGACCCCCGTCAAATCTATAGGTACAGCGGGGTGATAACCCCAGGTCTCAACCACAAAGTTCCAGCCCCGTTCTGCCAACGTATCAAAGAGCTTTAGGCTATGCCATGGCGGAAGCTCGGTAAACCCCACCCGATACTTCTCCTGGACGACCGCGCTCACTTTATTCTCCACTCTATCCTTAACCTCTTCATAGAGGTCTTGATACAGCTTTAACTTCTTCTTGAGGTCTCCCGTCGGCGTGCTAGGTCCACTCATACAGGTCCAGAAATCCCGAGAATGCATGGGGCATGGTATCGCCTTACGTAGTTCACTGGTCTCATACCATACTCGACCGATTGCCTCCAGATCCTGAACCGTTTGACTCAGCTTATCCCAGTCCATCTTTCTGCCGAATACGCTCTCCATAAAACTGACGAAATCCCTTAGCTCCTTAGTCATAAATGCGACATTCCGCTCGCGAACCTCTTCCGAAAGGCCTTCCTTTACGCCGGGGATGGGCATTTCCAACGTCCACATTGGGGTATCCATATAACGTGCCAGGGCCTGAAACCATTTGAATCCCGCGTCACATGACATACCTCTACTCAACAATACCGCTGGCTTAGGCATACCTCCCATAGGCGCTTCCGGTGGTATTTCTCCCCCACAATCCTTCATCATCCTGGCCGCGTAACCGATGCAGTTTCTAGCATAGCCGCACATGTGAGTGGGAAAACCTTCTTCATCAGAGCGGTCAAGATAGGATTGGGCCGCTCCCGAAGCAGCACAAACAGCGCCATAGCTTTCAGGATATGTCGCCCCTATATCCATAGCATGGAAAATGGCATCACCCAGCCAGATAGTAAGCATAGCCCAAGCGATGGGGTTTCCGGCTTTCGAGGCTTCCACATTTGCCTTGTAAGTTTCATCTATCTCAGCCCTGATGGGGCGCATTGTCTGCAGTCTATTTATCGCCCTTTTCTTTTCCTGAACCATAAACTCCTCCTAGGACAAATTGCGGCGTTGGGAAACATGAGCGGCTTTGCCTCGGCAGCACAGGCTCTCGCGGTTTAAATTGCTTCCTTCTCCTTCAAGACAATAATTTCTTCCCAGCTATAGCCGCCTACTTCGATAAGAACTTCTTCGGTATGCTGCCCAAATTCAGGTGCTTCAGGCCTTGCTGCTCCCGGAGTCCTGCTGAATTGGATTGGAAGGCCCATAAATTTCATCTGGCCCAAAACACTGTGGTCAAATTCAATAAGGTATTCGTTTGCCCAAACTTGAGGGTCATCAACCAGGTCAGAAACAGTCTGAACTGGGGTACACACAACATCCCCTGCTTCCTTAAGCCTCGTCATCCATTCCTTGCTGGATTTGGTAATAAAGACTTTATCCATTATAGAAATAAGCTCTTCGCTGTTTTCTCTCCGCTTATCCATACTTTCAAATCTGGGGGCTTTCTCCAGATCCTCAATACCCAAGCCCTTACATACAGCGGGCCAATATCTATCAGCCTGTAACATGCCTAAAACAATCCATTTCCCATCAGCACAGAGATAATGATTCCAGAGGGGGTTGGCTTCTTTGTGTCTGTTCTTTCTTGGTATGTCCCGCCCGGTAAAAAGCCTGAACGCAATAGCTAAGCCTTCCAGAGCCATCATGCTGCCCAAATGAGATACATCGATTTTTTGTCCGATGCCAGACCTTTCCCGGGCAAACAGGGCCGCCAATATACCATAGGCAGCCATTATGGCTCCCATTTGGTCGGCTATTCCCCCGGAAAAACCAGGCGGAGGCGTGTCGGGTGCCCCAACAAGGGTCATCATTCCCGATCTCGCCAATCCCAAATAGTCGAAAGCCGGCTCTTGAGCTTCAGGGCCTTTTGGCCCGTAACCGGAGAGAGCGGCATAAATGAGTTTGAGATTATATTGAGATAGAGTGTCATAGCCCAAGCCTAGTCTCTCAGGCACACCCTGGCGAAAATTGTGGACAAAAATGTCTGAATTTCGTACCAGCCGGTAGATAATCTCTTTCCCTTCCTCTTTCTTGAAGTTTACCGCGATACCCTTTTTGTTGTGATTTACATACTCGAAATAGGCATTCCGCCCCGCCGGCAGGTCCACCCCTACCCCACCCGCCGCTCTCATACCGCGCCCGGGGTCTCCCCGTTCCCTGTCCTCTATGTGGATTACCTCAGCTCCCAAATCAGCAAGCATGGCAGAAGCCACCGTCCCCATTTGCCATTGAGTCCAGTCCAAAACCCTTATCCCTTCAAGTGGCGTAGCCATTCCGTTATACCTCCTTAATCCTGTTGCTTAAATCCGAGTTTTCAGACAGCTACAATTTACCTGCTGCCAGAAAACCTTCCCTCAGGGCCGCTAGATTGAGTTTCTGGCGCTCACCTGAAAATCTTTCCTTAATCGCCTGTTCGCAATGCTCTATTGCCAGCACCTTGGTGATACCAACATAGGCCCCCAGTGAAACGAAATTCGCGCCCACAGGGTTGCCAATACGCCTGGCTATCTCCCGACCTGGAACTGAATACACCTTAATATCTTGTCTTTCCCCCTTTACCTCGCCTTCGCTTTCCATAACAACCACCCCACCGGGACGAACTGACGCCTCAAAATCCTTCCATCGCTGAGGCTCAAGCACAATTAGAGCCTCGACATCCTCTGGCCAGGGGCAATAGATCTCCTCGTCGGAAAGGACCACTATGCAATCACTGGCGCCCCCTCTTACTGCGGCAAAATAAGAGGCACTCCACAGAACATGCTTATAGGAAGAAACGCTGGCATGGGCAAGTATCTGGCCTGTAGCTAAAGCGCCCCTGCCTCCAACACCCACCACCATTACCTCATGTGTATTGTCCTGATTAGTTCCCATGACGCTCTCCTTCCTATATCTTATCGACGTTCTTAAATTCACCCAAAGGAAATTCAGCCATCATCTCGTTTTCCAGCCATTGCAGGCTTTCCATGGGGCTCATTTTCCACAAGGTGGGGCAAGCCTCCAAAATCTCAATAAAGCCAAAACCGACGTTGTCCATCTGTTTCTGAAAGGCGACCTTTAGACATTTCTTGGTGCGTTGATAATTTGTTGGGTTATTGACAGCCGTCCGCACCGAATAGGCAGTACCTTTTATTGAAGCTACCAACTCAGCCGCGTGTATAGGATAACCCTGTATCTCCGGATCCCTGCCAAGGGGAGAGGTAGTGGTGACCTGATTGAGCAAGGTAGTAGGTGCCATCTGCCCTGCCGTCTGCCCATAGACAGTATTGTTCGCCATGATTACAGTAATCTTTTCAGCTCTGCTGGCAGCAGCAATCAAAGCACCACCCCCGATGCCAACACAGTCTCCATCACCCTGCAAGGTGAAGACCACCCCACGCCCATGGAGGGCACGCTTTACCCCGGTAGCGGCATCTACTGGCCGTCCGTGAGCTACCTTGAGGGAGTCGAAATCAAAGAGAAAATTTGCCAACGCACTACAGCCAATGCCAGTAACGCATATAACATCGCCCTCAATGCCCATTTCCTCTACTACCTCACAGATAATGCGCTCCACAATGGGGCTATGGCACCCTGCGCATTGCCGGGCAGCTATAGCATAGTAACGCCACAATCTCGGTGTACCACTAACCCAGACCCTTTTCTCTTCCGTCTGGCTCATTGCTTGCCTCCTTCGAGTATCCTTTGACATTCCTCCACAATCCTCCTGGGAATGATAAGAGCACCATCAGCAGTTCCGGATCGGTCCAGAATGCTTAGAAGATGGATTTCCTTTTGGCTATGACCATATAAAGTAGCCTTGACATCATCAATCATTTGCCCGATATTGTCTTCCGCTACAAGAAAATCGACACCTCGCTCACCAGCCTTACTGATAACTTCCTTTGGGAATGGCCACAATGTAATGGGACGAATCAAGCCGACTTTCAGACCTTGCGACCGCAATGTTTTGATTGCTCCCTTAGAGATGCGGGCCACATAGCCAAAGGCAATTATGACCAAATCAGCATCTTCCAAGGCAACAGCTTCGTATCTGACTTCGTTTTTCTCTATTTCCTCAAATTTCTCGCGCAAATGCTTTGGAAAGCTGAGCCAGGTGGGGTAGGGAGAGTCAGGTACGCCCTGAACAATAAGACTCGTGTGCTTCACGCCGTCTTTATGATTAGCTTTGCCGGTCACCACCCAGCCATCCTTCGAAGGCAGCGGCCCGAAGTCCAGCTTTTTCAACTCCAGCGACTCCATCATCTGACCTATTAGAGCATCAGAAAGGACCACAACGGCGATTCTATATTTGTCAGCCAGGTAGAAAGCAAGCTGCACCAGCTCGTAGGTTTCCTGCACTGAAGAGGGAGCCAGAACGATGTTCTTGTAATCTCCGTGACCCCCGCCTTTCACCGTTGTGTTATAGTCCATCTGGACCTGACGCATACCACCCGTCCCCGGGCCACCTCTTTGCACTGAAACCACGACGCAGGGCACCTCGGCAGTGGCAATGTTGGACAACCCTTCCTGCATCAAGCTCCAACCGGGTCCCGAAGTGGTAATTATAACCCGAGCCCCTGTAGCTGCAGCACCCTGCACCATGTTGATAGCCCCTGTTTCACTCTGAGCCTGCACGACCACCCCACCCCTCTTGGGCAATTCCCGGGAAAACCACTCAATAATCTCATTCTGAGGCGTTATGGGATATCCAAAATAACAATCACATCCCGCTTCAACAGCCCCGTAACCTACGGCATCATTGCCTTCTACTAAGAGTTTCTCTCCCATATGTTCACCTCCTAGAGTGTTATTTCATCCCACAAAAGGCACAAGGTACGATATATCCCCATAGCGCCCTTTTTACTCCTCAATCCTATAAACCTCCAGTGAAAAGGAAGGACACAACCAGCCACAAACACCGCAGCCATTACATTTCTCTGGATGAGCAAAAACTGGCAACGAATAGCCCTGGGAAGATATCCTGTCCCCGGGAATTTCTATGGCACCTCGAGAGCAAAAATGGGCACAATAACCACATCCCCTGCAAAGCTGCTCATTGATAATCACCTCGCCTTTGGCCATAATCTATATCCTCCCGGTGTAGTTCTTAAATCTGTAGTATACCTAAGACTTCTTTGCCTAATCCATCAGACAGCTCAACGCAATACGGTCTAGCGTAATTGTAAGGCAGAACAATTATTGTCGTACGTGTGGTATTATAGCGGTGAGGGGAATTTATTTCAACTTTGATGTCATCCGGACTGTTTAGTTCCCTAACCTTTCAGCATACTCCCAGACGGTATATAATAAGCTAAAGCAAAGTGATTAGAAGCATCAACGGCAAAATGCCTGAAATAGCTGAATCAGCGTTTGTCAGCGAAGCAGCCTACATCGTTGGCGACGTGGAAATTGGTGAGAACTCTACTGTGTGGCCCGGAGCTGTAGTCAGGGGCGATTTTGGCAAGATAAAGATTGGCCAGAAGACTGCTGTGGAAGACAACTGTGTTATACATTCAGGATCGATTTCGGGTGTGATGGATGTTTTGATTGGGGACAATGTGATTCTTGGTCATGGCGCTGTTCTCAATTGTCGCAAAATTGGAAACAATGTTCTCATAGGCATGAACTCCACTGTGCTTCACGATGTTGAAATTGGCGACTTCTGCATCATTGCTGCCGGCTGCTTAGTAAGCCAGGGGATGAAAATTCCGGACAGCTCATTTGTTGCCGGTGTTCCAGGAAAGATTAAAGGGGAAGCTTCGGCAAAACAGTTATGGTGGACACGAGCTAACCCTGAGGCCTACCCCGATTTAGCCAAGCAGTATAAAGAGCAAGGGCTTTAGCTGGCGAAATACCTCACATTTTTTCCGGGGCGGGCATGCCCATAAAGCGAAGCGCTCTCGTTCTGAAGTTAATTGGAAGCATAAAAACATTCTATAATCTGGGAGGTGAACTAACACATTCTCATTGCTGACGCAAATAAGGAGGCAAGATGATTAGAAGCTTCAATGGCAAGACACCTAAAATAGATGAGACGGCTTTTATTAGTGAAGCAGCCTATGTAGTTGGCGACGTGGAGATTGGTGAGAACTCTACTGTGTGGCCTGGAGCCGTAATCAGAGGCGACGCTGGCAAGATAAAGATTGGCAGGAACAGTCTGGTGGAAGACAACTGTGTTATCCATTCAGGGTCGATTGCAGAGGCGTCGGATGTTGTAATTGGGGACAATATGATTCTTGGTCATGGCGCTGTTCTCAATTGTCCAAAAATTGGGGACAATGTTCTCATAGGCATGAACGCTACTTTGCTTCACGGTGTTGAAATTGGCGACTTCTGCATCATTGCTGCCGGCTGCTTAGTAAGCCAGGGGATGAAAATTCCGGACAGCTCATTTGTTGCCGGTGTTCCAGGAAAGATTAAAGGGGAAGCTTCGGCAAAACAGTTATGGTGGACACGAGCTAACCCTGAGGCCTACCCCGATTTAGCCAAGCAGTATAAAGAGCAAGGGCTTTAGCTGGCGAAATACCTCACATTTTTTCCGGGGCGGGCATGCCCATAAAGCGAAGCGCTCTCGTTCTGAAGTTAATTGGAAGCATAAAAACATTCTATAATCTGGGAGGTGAACTAACACATTCTCATTGCTGACGCAAATAAGGAGGCAAGATGATTAGAAGCTTCAATGGCAAGACACCTAAAATAGATGAGACGGCTTTTATTAGTGAAGCAGCCTATGTAGTTGGCGACGTGGAGATTGGTGAGAACTCTACTGTGTGGCCTGGAGCCGTAATCAGAGGCGACGCTGGCAAGATAAAGATTGGCAGGAACAGTCTGGTGGAAGACAACTGTGTTATCCATTCAGGGTCGATTGCAGAGGCGTCGGATGTTGTAATTGGGGACAATATGATTCTTGGTCATGGCGCTGTTCTCAATTGTCCAAAAATTGGGGACAATGTTCTCATAGGCATGAACGCTACTTTGCTTCACGGTGTTGAAATTGGCGACTTCTGCATCATTGCTGCTGGTTGTTTAGTAAGCCAGGGGATGAAGATTCCAGACAAGTCATTTGTTGCCGGTGTTCCTGGAAAGATTAAAGGGGAAGCCTCTGCACAACAACAACGTTGGTGGACAGGATTTACCCCCGAGATCCTCCGCAAATTAGCCGCGCAGTACAAGGAGCAAGGGCTTTAGCTAACGCGGGATGGGTGCTTCCAAAGTGTAGAAGGGGGATGTCCATGGCCAACAAAGTTATGAGCATGCAAGAGGCAATTGAGAGATTCGTTCGGGATGGTGATACTGTGTTTCTAGGGGGACTTGTTTCTGGTGAGCCTTATGCTGCTGTTCATGAAATCATCCGCCAAAGGAAAAGAAATTTAGCCGTTTCCAAAGGAGCCGGAGTATGGATTTTTGATATGCTCATTGGCGCTGGCTGTGTCCGAAGGGCAATCACATCCTATATCTGGAATCCCATATACAAGCCAGCCCACGCTTTCAGGAGGGCTGTGCAGAAGGGCATTCCACATCCAATCGAGCTTGAAGAATATTCCTTTTTGACGCTGACCCTAGCATACTTTGCCGGAGCCCTCGACCTGCCATTTGTAGCTACTAGATCTCTCCTGGGCACGGACTTCTTAGTGAAATCTCCGTTGCTTGCTCAGAGGGTTAAGGTGATTGATTCTCCGTTTACGGGGAAGCCGGTGGCACTTATTGGTCCTATGAAGCACGACGTAGGGATAATGCATGTTCAGCGGGCGGATGAAGAGGGAAATGCCCAAGCGTGGGGACCACTGGCGGCAGACAAATGGGGAATACACTCATGTTCCAAGATCATCATCACTGCTGAAGAGATAGTCCCCAGCGACGTGATTAGGAGGGACCCTCAAAGGACAATAGTCCCCGGTTTTCGGGTAGACGCCGTTGTGGAGGAACCCTGGAGCAGCTATCCAGATTACATGCCTGGTTACTACGATCGTGATTGGAAATACTTTAATGTCTACTACGAGGCGACAAAAACTGAGGAGGGGTTTAACCGTTATCTCGAGGAATGGGTTTATGGGGTCAAATCCCGAAAGGAGTATCTGGCAAAAATAGGTCAGGCGAAATTGAACGAGCTTAAGGCTGAGCCCTGGCAGGGTTCGCCGGTGAGTTATGGTCGCTACACGAATTTTTGAGACCACACCCTCTTAATAAGATGGGAGGGAGTTAGCGTAATGGACTTCACGCGCCGTGAGATGATGATTATTGCCGCAGCCAGGGAAATAAAGGACGGTGAGAAGCTGCTTACTGGTGCCTACTGGCCTATCCTGCCGTCAGTTCTGGCTAAGAGGACGCATGCCCCCAATGCTGTTTTTGTCTTCGAGGGGGGAATAATCTGCAACTGGGCTCCGGCTCGGATACCGCTAATTGCCCACGACCCAACCAATCTATCCTCTGCTATCCTGTGCGGCGACCTCTTAGATACTCTGGGATTGGTTGTTCACGGTGGCTGGGCTGACGTCGGCCTTTTAAGCGCAAGCCTGGTGGATAAATATGGGAATGTCGACACCACCTGCGTGGGCGATTACTTGAATCCCAAAGTTCGTCTTCCCGGCAGCGGAGGTGCCTCAGACATTGCCTCCGGCGCCAAGAGGGTGATAATCATTCTCGAACAGAGCCGGGACCGATTTCCCGAGAAGGTCGATTTCATAACCACACCGGTGTTCTTACAGGGTTCAGATTCCCGGGAAAAGGCAGGATTAAGGCCAAGCGGACCAAATGTTGTGGTGACTAACCTGGGGGTGTTCAGGTTTGAGGAAGATTCCAAAGAGATGTATTTGGACAGCTATCACCCGGGGGTAAGCGTGGATGAAATCAAAGCCAATGTCGGCTGGGAGCTCAAGATCTCGCCGCAAGTTAAAGAAACGGAACCCCCTACTGCTCTGGAACTTAAAGTACTGAGAGAGGAAGTAGACCCGCTGGGGATGTATTTGAGGGACGTCCGCCTTCAGGGTTTTATTTCAGGTCAAGGGAAGGATTCTTAAAAAGGCTGATGACCTCGGCAAAGTAAGGGGGGCAGCCTTTATCAGCCTGCCCCCCCTTATTTCATATCTCATTGCGGGGACAATCCCCCCTCGACAGGGGATTGAGGCGAGGGTGACAGCCTTGGCAATCTCTTGGAGGCTATCCCTGAGCTCTGTGACGCCTCCGAATAATAGTGGTACCAGTTATAAGCGCTGCGATTAAGGCAATCCAGGGTGCCAGAATAGCAAGCCTACTCACGGGATAAGCCTCTCCGCCCACTGGAGGGGCTATAGTGTAGGTAACAACAAGTTTGGGCCTGTATCCTTCGCCCTTCTCATTGGCCCAAATTCGAAGATGTTCAGTCCCAGTAGGCGGGGTAACGCTTATATCCCGTGAACTTCTGAGCCCGAATTTGGTAGTTCCTGTTTTTGAAATCCAACTTATGCCCGCTGCATTCAACGCTATGTCATTATAGCCACTGGTGGAAAAGCCGGCAGTATTAAATGTGCCACCGCCTGTGGTCTGGGGCAATAAATCACCATAATCAGAGTTGACCATCGGGTCCTCTAGGACAGACCCATCCACCACTGTAATGTCGAAGTCAGTACCCAATTGGTGATCAGAACCGTAGAGAGATAAGGTGGCCGATGTTATGGTAGCATCGTCGGGTAGGGAACTCGTATCGAAGAATAGACCACCCCGATAAATATATAATGCGCTGCCGGCAGCCGACTGGCCTATGCGAATTCTAAGGCTGCCCGCGTTCACAGTCCCTGAAGGAGCGTCGTGGACGGCACTATAGTTTATGTCCGACTGCTCGAGTCCACCATCAGAAGCCGTGGAATAGAATGTGGCTTCACCGGGGCCTGCCCCCACCTTTCCCGCCATGGGCACTGCCACCACTCCCAGAGACAGCACCAGGGCCAGAGCGACCATTAAATAAATTGGCTTTTGATACCATTTTGTTTTGGCCATTTTCTCTCCTTTGCCAACAACCCCTTTTTCACGCATAGCCACCACGACAGCTATCAGCCAGGCTGTAGCCATGGTTCGTCTTAATCATAAGGACGCTAATACTATTTGTCAACAGTCTCCAAAAAATATCTCACATCTTTTCCGGAGCTGTCATGCCCATGAGGTGGAGTACTTTAGCTAGAGCAACCTGGGTTGCCTTCACTAACTTGAGCCGAGCCCTGGTCAGCGCTTCGTCCTTAGAGACAACCCGGCATTGCTTATAGAAGCTGTGGAAGACGGTGGCTAAATCCTGGGCATAGTAAGGCAGGTGATGAGGTTCGAGGGTAACCGCCACCTGTTCTACTATTTCGGGGAGGAGTGTTAAGCGGCGAATCAAGGTCAGCTCCGGCTCGGTGATAAGCAGAGAAACATCACCCTGGCTGTAGTCTATCATCCGCTGCTCAGCCAGGCGAAGAATGCTGGCAATTCGAGCATGAGCATATTGAACATAGTACACAGGATTATCTGCCGATTGCCTTTTAGCTAGCTCTATATCGAAATCCATCTGGCTGTCAGCAGAACGAGAAAGGAACGAGAAGCGGCAAGCATCCGAGCCTACTTCGTCTATCAACTCCCGTAAAGTAACAATATCGCCACTGCGCTTGGACACCTTGACTATTTCGCTTCCTCGTCTCAGTGTGACTAGCTGGCAGATTATCACCTTAAGCTGGTCAGGGTCCTGTCCCAGGGCCTTGAGCACCGCTTTCATGCGGGGGACGTGCCCCTGGTGGTCGGCTCCCCAGATATCAATCACCCGGTCGAATTTCCGCTCAACAAGCTTGTTGTAATGGTAGGCGATATCAGAGGCAAAATAGGTGGGAGACCCATCACTGCGCACGAGAACATTGTCCTTGTCTTCGCCCAGGGAACTTGATTCAAACCAGGTGGCATTTTCCTTCTTAGCAATATAGGCTCCGCTCTGGAGCAGTTCCATAGCTTTGTTATATTGCTCACCCTGATAAAGGCTTATTTCCGAGAACCAGGTATCGAAATCAACATTAAGTAGCTCAAGGTCTTTTTTAATACTCTCCAGCATCCTGGCAATGCCAATCTCCGCTAGCTTTGAAGATGCTTCACTCTCGGGCAGCAACAAAAATCTATCACCCTGTTCCTGAACAATTTCCTTCGCTAAGTCAATCATGTAATTACCGTAGTAGCCATCCGGGGGCATGACAACTTGATTACCCAGGCATTGTTGGTAACGAGCATAGAGGGAACGGCCGAAGTTATCTATCTGGTTACCCATATCATTTATGTAATATTCCTTTTCCACGGAGAAACCAGATGCAGCAAGCACATTAGCTAAAGTACTACCCAAAACAGCACCACGACCATGACCTACGTGGAGAGGCCCCGTGGGGTTGACACTAACGAATTCAAGTTGGACGCGACTGCCTTTACCCAGGTCGATATCCCCATACGACTCACCAGTATCCAGGATTGATGCCACCTGCGTACTTAGCCAGTCCTCCCGCAAGGTGAAGTTGATAAAGCCTGGCGAAGCAATCAAAACCTTGTCAATTTCCGGCGGCGGTAATATATGCTCAGTGACCTTTTCAGCTATATCCATGGGGGACATCCTCATAGACCGGGCCAGCTTCAAAGGGAGGCCTGAAGCAAAATCTCCATGTTCGGGATTTTGAGGATGTTCTATAACCACCTCGGGCAAGGTGGCTGAAGCAAGAGCACCTTGCTGCTGTGCTTCCAATACAGCTTGCTGCAAACATCTGGCCAGTTCTTGTTTAAGCATGATTAGCTCCACTCACCGCCTTTGGCCCATACCTGGCTCAATTGTCGACGTAAAGGTCGATGTTCAGCATTCTTCAAATTAGGGTCGCTTTGAAAAAGAGTCATTGCCTCTTGCCGCGCTAACTCCAGACTGTGTAAATCAGATAGCTTGGCCAGTTTGAGGTCGGGCAAGCCGCTCTGATGAGTGCCGAAAAATTCCCCAGGACCTCGTAGCTCCAGGTCCTGCTCAGCCAGGGCAAAGCCATCATGAATCCTCTCCATTAGCCGAAGGCGCTCTCTTGCTTCAAATGAAATCTTTTCAGGGATAAGTATACAATATCCTTGTTCTTTATCTCGCCCCACACGCCCCCTGAATTGGTGGAGCTGAGATAATCCAAAACGTTCAGCACCCTCTACCAGCATAACAGAAGCTCGGGGCACATCGATACCCACCTCCACCACCGACGTTGCCACCAAAACATCCAGCTCCCCGGCTCGAAAATTGCGCATTACCCCCTCTTTCTCACCGCCAGGCATTTGACCATGAAGTAATCCTAGTTTCAAATCCGGGAAGACTTCTCGGGATAGTCGCTCATATTCCGTTGTGGCCGCCTTTGCCTCAAGTATTTCTGATTCTTCGACTAAGGGGCAGATGATGAAAGCCTGCCGTCCGTTGCTGACCTGGCGGTGGAGAAAGCTATAAGCTTTGTCTCTATATTGTGGTTCCAGCCATTTAGTTTTCACCACCTGTCGTCCCGGGGGCAACTCATCGATGGTTGAAAGGTCCAGGTCCCCATAGAGCGTCAGGGCCATGGTCCGAGGGATGGGCGTAGCTGTCATGACCAGTACATGAGGGTTAAACCCCTTTTGCCTCAGGGCAGAGCGTTGCAACACGCCAAAGCGGTGCTGTTCATCTATCACCGCCAGCCCTAATTTCTTAAATTCCACCTCCCTTTGAATAAGGGCATGAGTGCCGACAACAATATCAACTTCACCCTGCTTAATCTTACCATGTAGCCGTTCCTTCTCACTGTTGCTGAGGCTTCCCACGAGCAGAGCGACGGTAAGTGGCCTGGAGAGAAATGCTGTGTAGCATCTGATAGTCCCTTCGCCTGGCTCAGGATGAGCTTCCCTGGTACCGGCTTGGGACAGATAGCCACAGATATTGGTGTAATGTTGCTCGGCTAAGACCTCGGTGGGAGCCATCAGCGCCCCCTGATAACCATTGGCAGCAGCTATCAATACCGCCAGGGTGGCGATTACGGTTTTGCCACTGCCTACCTCGCCTTGTAGAAGACGTGACATAGCTTTTGCCCGGCTGAGGTCGGTCAAAATTTCCTGTAACACTCGCTCCTGGGCCTGGGTTAAAGTGAAAGGCAGACAACTCAAAAATTTGCCGATTACTTCCTGCTCTACATCGAAAGCATTACCGGGCTGTCCTTCCTGCCAATCTCGTTTTCTGGATAGCACGCCTAACTGAAGAAGAAATAACTCGTCGAAGGCTAACCTCCCTCTTGCCCCTTCCGCTATTGCCTGGTCTTCGGGATAGTGAATTTGACTGATTGCGGTGGAAAGGTCTAATAACCGGCAGCGTGTTTTAATCTCTGAGGGCAGGAAATCACCCAATTGCCCGGCATAGCCATCGACTGTCTGCTTGGTCCATTTCCTTACCTGTCTGGGATATAAGCCTTGAGTAAGGGGATAGACAGGGACCAGGCGTCCCGTATGAATCAGGTCCTTATTTTCAAGCAATTCCCATTCCGGGGACTCGAATACCTTCTGCCCTTTGAACAGGCCGACTGTACCGCTGATTACCACTCTGGCATTAGTACGGAATGTTTCTGCCAGGTAAGGTTGATTAAACCAGACCACTCTGACGTTTCCTGTTTCGTCACCGACAATTGCCTCTGTGCCCCGGCGGTTACCCAAAGTTGCTACCCTGGCTTGCCAAATTATGCCTACGATAGTTTGCTCCCCACCTTCTGTAAGTTCGGAGATGGCTTTCCTCTGGCTGTAATCGACATAGCGTCTGGGGAAGAAATATAGCAAATCGCGCACTGTTCTTACATTGAGCTTGGCAAATTTATCAGCTACCTTGGGCGTGATGCCTTTGATAGCAGTTATGGGCGAGTCCAGCTCTTCACTTAGCTCCCTGGGGGGACTGGCACTTACCGTCGATTTTTTGCCAGGCGTCTTTATTCCTGAGTTCCTTTCCCCCTTCGCTCTCTCCAGTTTATCCAGCCAGCTAAAGACATTTGTTATCCAGCTTTTACGCTCATCCGTGTCGTAAGAGCCGTACATAGAATTGGCTAAGTCGAGTTCATCAAAACCGCCTACAAGTTGTGGGTTATTGATATTTTGTCTGATTTGCCCTGCCTGTTTGTGAAGATACTTATCCAGGCCGCCAATTACCGCCTTATCGGTGTAACCTTTCTGACATTCCAGCTCAAGGACATTCCGTAGTGAATCAATACTTGTCATTTCCTATTCTGCCTCAAGGACCGAAACAGCCAGGACCTGAGGACCGACATGAGTCCCTACCACCGGGCCTACCTTGGAACGATAGATACGCTCTGGAGGGACTATATCCTTAAGGCGCTCAGCTAACGTCTCTAAATCATCGGGAGTGGTGGCATCCTCTATAGCCAGGGCTTCCACCTGGCTGAAACCTTTGACAAAATTTACCAGGAAATCCACGGCTTGAGTTCGACTTCGAGTCCGGGCGATGGGGAAAGTGTCCCCATCCTTTATCCCCAGCACAGGATTTGCCTTTAGCAAGCTGCCCAGGAAAGCCTGTGCCTTGCCAATGCGCCCACCTCGCCTCAAGTATTCTAAGGTATCGAAGCTCATACGCACCTGCACTCTGGGAACCGCTTTCCTGACCCAGTCAGCAATCTGGTCCAAATCGGCCCCTGACTGAGCCATCTTGGCCGCTGAAATAACCAGAAGCATCTCTCCGCCTGCTGCCGACTGAGAATTAATAACCTCGATACGGCAATCCTTGCTAACCATGGCTTTGGCCTGAAGCGCTGCTTCATAAGTGACGCTGAACCTTTCAGAAATAGTTATGGTTAGAATTTCCTTTGTTTCCTCTGCTAATTTAGTGAAAAGTTCGGCGAAAGAAACCGGGGTAACAGTTGATGTAGTGGGGAGAGTCTTGCTTGTTTCCAACTTGTGGTAGAACTCCTCCGTGCTCAGGTCAACATTATCCCGATAGGTCTCATTGCCAAATTGGACGTACAATGGCACCACACTAATCCCGAACTCCTGGGCTAACTGGGGGGTGATGTCAGAGCAGCTATCGGTTACAATCTTAACCATTATTCTCTATCCCTCAAAAACCTTGTTTTTCAGATGCCGCAAATATTATTCCAGGGAAATTATGTAATTATAGTGGGATTGACCACCATAGACTACCTCGACCTCGTTGTGGTATCGGCCACGAACCTCTTCGGCTATCTCTCCAGCCGCAACAGCCTCGATTTCAGCGCCATAATAAATGGTGACTACCTCCGCCTTTTCTGCTCCTGCTCTACCCAGAGCTTGAACAATCACATCCCCTACCATATCGCCCCTGGCTATTAAATCTTCATCGTCCAGAATAGCGATAAATTGCCCCTTTTTAATTTCCAGGCCATTCAGCCGGGTCTTCCGCACTGCTCTGGTAACCTCTATGGTCCTTACTTTCTTTATTGCTTCCTCTATAACCTGGGCATTTTGCTCCAGATTCATGTCATAGTTAAAAGCAAGAAATGCCGCTACGCCCTGAGGAATAGTCCTGGCAGGTATTACCATCACTTTTTTGGAAGTTAAGGACTTAACCTGGGCAGCGGCAGATATTATGTTCTTGTTATTGGGCAGTAAAATGATGCCGTCCGATGGTGCCGATTCCACAGCCTGCAATAGCTCCCGCACGCTGGGATTCATCGTTTGACCCCCGGGGACAATAATTGCACTACCCAGGCTATTAAATAGTTCAAAAAAACCGTCTCCAGCGGCCACCGTTACCATGGTGATATCGACTGGAGGCATTCTTTCCCTCTGCATCTCGATAAACTCTGCATATTGGTCATCCATGTTATTAATAGTTATCTCATGCAGCTTACCCAGCCTTGTGGCATATTCGAGGATTTGACCAGGCTCGAAGCTGTGGATATGCACTCTAGCCAGAGAATCGTCACCCGTAACTATCA
The DNA here is from genome assembly GCA_964638975.1 of uncultured Dehalococcoidales bacterium. Taxonomy (GTDB): domain Bacteria; phylum Chloroflexota; class Dehalococcoidia; order GIF9; family AB-539-J10; genus RBG-13-51-36. The sequence goes on along the minus strand of CAZXAJ010000029.1, from coordinate 7,195 downwards.
AGGATTGTCCTTTCTTTTTCAGGTCCTTTTCAATCTTGCCTAAATTAAGATTCCGCCCCTCCAGGACAAAATTCGTGCAATATCCGTAAGGCATTTCCAGATGGGTAGGCATCTGTGCTGCCCTGGGGACTAATTCCGACTCGGTGGCAACCAGGTGGGGCATCCGATATCTTGCTTTACCTGACTCTCCCTTGAGGAACTGCAGGGCACCGTCCAGCAAAACATACAAGCCCTGCCCACCGGCATCCACTACCCCCGCTTCCTTCAATACCGGCAGCAGGCTGGGTGTCCGGGCCACCGACTCCTCTGCCGATTTCACCGCTGCTTCTAATACCGAAGCTAAAGCATCATCATCTTTGACTGCCGTCTCAGCAGCTCTGGATGCGTCTTTAAGTACCGTCAGGATGGTCCCCTCTACGGGTTGGACTATCCCTTTGTAAGCAGTCTTTGACGCCTCGACAAGCGCCTCGGCAAACTCTCTGCCGTCAAAATGAGCCTTGCCCTCCAGTCCTTTAGCCAAACCACGCCAGAATTGAGATAAGATAACCCCCGAATTACCCCGCGCCCCCATTAAAGCACCGTGAGCCATCGATTTAACTACGGAAGAAACGTCACTATCTGAATTGCGCTTTGCCTCCTCCATGGCAGACCTCATGGTAAGCACCATATTTGTTCCGGTATCACCATCAGGTACAGGGAAAACGTTTATTGCATTGATATCGGGGGCGCTTTTTTCCAGCCAGGCCGTTCCCGAGGCGAACATCTCCTTCAGTGTTTGACCATCGGCCAAATCACATCTCATCCCCTCTCCTTTCGCCTGCCCTGATAATTGTGATATCATTAGCGCAATAACCTAAAATGTGATTCATAAAAACAGAGAGGTAGAGAAGTTTCTATGAAGTGCGAGATTTGTGGTAAAGGAGCTCAGTTTGGGCATAATGTAAGCCACTCTAAAAAGCATACCAATCGACGCTGGCTACCTAACATTCACCGAACTACAATCATGGTAGAAGGAAGAAAAAGAAAAGTCAACATCTGCACCAGATGCCTGCGCACCCACTATAAAACAGCCAGCTAGCCCAAGCACAGGAAGTCATGATTCCTTAATAACATTTTGTCATCCTGCGCGAAGCGAAGAATCCCTGCGGCCAAATTCTAAATACTAATTCCCAAACTCTAAACAAATCCAAATATCGAAATTCAAAGCTCCAAACTCTTTTGTTCATTTATATTTGGTGCTTCGATATTGTTTGGGATTTCGTGCTTATGATTTAAGATTTAATCCCCGTTTAGCTCTCCCCCTGAGGTCTCAGCCGGGAAGCTTTGTTCCCAATGATTCAGCACGCTCTATGATGTTGCTTCCCTGAGTCTTTGTAAAGCCTTGCTTATTCCTTCTTCGGCCTTAAATACGCTGTTTCCAGCCACCAGAACATTGGCACCGGCCTCAACTATATCCTGGGCATTGTCGACATTAATTCCACCGTCGACTTCAAGCTCGGCATCCAGTTTTCTGTCGTTAAGCATCATGCGCAGATTTGCTATCTTGGGCAATGTTGCCGGGATAAAAGATTGCCCGCCGAAGCCGGGGTTAACGCTCATAATCAGAATCAAGTCAACATGAGGTATAATTTCCTCTATCGCACTGAGAGGAGTAGCCGGATTCAAGGACACCCCGGCCTTTACCCCCAGTTCCTTTATCGACTTAATCGTGCCGTGGAGATGGGGGCACGCTTCCACATGCACGGTAATAATATCGGCGCCTGCTTTGGCAAATTCGGAGATATACCGCTCCGGGTGCTCTATCATCAAGTGAACATCCAGAGGCAGGCTGGTCAAAGGGCGAATTGAAGCCACCACGGGAGCCCCGATGGTAATATTGGGCACAAAATGCCCGTCCATAACGTCTACATGGATATAGTCAGCCCCGGCCCTGGCGACCTCGTCAACCTGCTCGCCGAGTCGGGCAAAATCAGCAGAAAGAATCGACGGCGCCAGCTTAATCATTCTCTAATCAGCCTCTTCGCCCTGCTTAATGCTTTCTCCACCTGTCGGGGGGAGGTCCCGCCGGGGATACTCCGGGCGGCTGCCGATGATTCTAAGGTTATAGCATATACGTCGTCGGTGAAAAGAGGGGAGAAATTATGGTACTCCTTCAGGCTGAGCTCCCGGAAGTTCTTGCCTTTACTCATGGCATATTCGGCGAGTTTGGCCACCACGCCGTGGGCTTCCCGAAATGGCAGTCCTTTCTTCACCAGATAGTCGGCCAGGTCAGTCGCCAGAATGTAATCCGTTTTCATCGCCTGGTAAATACGCTCGGTGTTTATCTTAATCGTTTTTATCATCCCGGCGAACACTTCCAGACTGGAGTGCAGCGTGTCCACGGTGTCGAAAAGCCCTTCCTTGTCCTCCTGCATATCCCGATTATAGGCCAAAGGCAGAGCCTTCATAGTGGTCAAAATGCCCATGAGGTTGCCATATACCCGCCCTGTTTTGCCTCTGGCCAGCTCGGCCACATCGGGATTCTTCTTCTGGGGCATGATGCTGCTGCCCGTGGTGTAGGCCTCGCCGATTTCTATGAAGCCGAACTCGCGTGATGACCACAGGATGAGCTCCTCAGCCAGCCTGGAAAGGTGCATCATGGTGACGGCGGCCGCTGCCTCGTATTCTATGACGAAGTCCCTATCGGAAACGGCATCCAGGCTGTTGGTGCTGACCTTGCTGAAGTCCAGCTCCCGGGCGACTAATTCCCGGTCTACGGGATAGGGAACGCCGGCCAAGGCGCCGCTGCCCAGTGGCAGGACATCGGCGCGCTTCATACAATCGTGAAATCTTTCCCTGTCCCGCTGGAACATCTCGAAATAAGCCAGCAGGTGGTGCGCCAGGAGAATTGGCTGGGCCTGCTGCAGGTGAGTATAGCCGGGCATGATGACAGCTTCGTTCGCCTCGGCTAGCTCCACCAGCGAACTTTGCAGGGCTCTTAGCTCATCAATGGTTTTGGAGATTTCCTCCCTGAGGAAGAGACGTAAGTCCAGGGCTATCTGGTCGTTCCTGGAACGGGCGGTGTGGAGCTTGCCCGCCACATCGCCTATCTTTTCAAACAACCCGGCTTCGATATTCATATGTATATCCTCAAGCTCGGTCTTGAATTGAAATTTCCCCTGCTCGATTTCCTCCTGAATAGACTTGAGTCCTTCGATTATCGTTTCAGCCTCGCTCTCGGCTATTATTTCTTGCCTTGCCAGCATCCTGGCGTGAGCGATGCTCCCCTCGATGTCCTGGCGGTATAGCCGCCGGTCAAAGGGAATGGATGCCACGTATCCTTGCACCTGTTTATTGCTATCTTTCATCTCTCCGGAAGTCCGTCTCCTGCTTCTTGGCTTCGCCTCGCTTTCAGCTATTATACCTTGTTTTGCCAGTATTTTTAACAGGAGCACTTGCTTAAGGCCTGAGGACATCGTCCCCGTCTAAACTTCTTGCCACAAAGCCGGTGGGTGCCGACATGAAGAATATTGGATTCATTCCATACGAAACGCCAAGCTACAATGTGGGGAATTCGCTTTTGCTGAGTATGTGGAGATGAACTTTTTCATCCTTATCTACCAGGTTTTCGAATATCGTATGAGCAGCGTGTTCTATTCTGTCTGTGTTGTCACTAAATATCACTAGTCTGAATCTGTTAAACCCCATACTATCTCTATCATCCTTCCCAAGACGAATAAGTGCTGACAAATTGCTTTGTATGAAACTTGTATCGTCTATTTCTAAAAGATATATCAGTAGACGATTCCCAATATTTATTCGGGCACTCAAAGGAATGCCATTATTCAATGTGACATTGTGTTGACAATCAATGTATTCGAATACTTGGTCGGGACACTCACAACCTAGAGTCTGCACGGCAAATACCTTAATATTTTCGTTGTTCACCACAAGTCCACCTCGCGTCCTTTCAAAATCTTTGGATAGCGTATAGCTAATGTGACTTTGGCCTGTCGCAAGTCTCATTGTACCACTTCCCAAGTTATAGTTATTGAGCTTTGATCATGTTGTCGCTCTGGAAGTAATTGACACGATTGCACAGTCTGGTATAGGCTTAAAAGAGTAAAGACTCGGGAGATGTGGAATGCGGAAGTATGCAATAGTCTTATTAGTGGGCATGGTTGCTCTCTTAGGCTCTGCCTGTGGGGAGCCAGTTCCATTGCCAGCGCCCATGTTAGAGGCACCGGCAAACGGCAGCACAGTCACATCACTGACACCAACACTAACCTGGTCTGCCATTACCAGCGGTGCTTCATATCGACTGCAGCTAGCGAGTGATGCCGATTTCAGCAACCTGGTTATTGATCAACAAAATCTTGCCGGGTTGAGCTACAGCGTGCCTGCGCACAAGCTGACCGAGGGTCAGACTTATTACTGGAAGGTAAGCGCCTCCAAAGACAATCAGGCCTCATCCTGGTCAACGTATTGGTCCTTCTTGACTCCAGCAACACAACCTCCTCCACCCTCAGGTACCAGTGAAATAACGGTCAGTGCCACTGTTGATGGTGCATTGTGGACGGGCAATGTTAGCTATGGTTTAAGCGGTCCACAGTCCTTTTCCGGCTCTTCGGTAACCCAGACATTCAGCAATGTAACGGTCGGAACCTATACCTTGACCTATTATAGTGGCGGACCCAGTAGTGCAACACTTGACAGTATTACACCACAGCCAGCACAGACAACTGTCGCTGGTAACACCACAACCTTCACCCTGAACTTCAATTCGCAGGGTACCGGTGATATAAGAGTCGAGGCCACCCTTGATGGTGAGTTGTGGCAAGGCAGCGTCAGGTACGCTCTGCATGGACCGATATCTTTAAGCGGCTCTTCCGTATCCGGGTTGTTCGAAGAAGCACGTTCCGGAAACTATACACTAATCTATGAGTCTGGCGGCCCTTCGGGGGCAACATTAGCGAGCATTACGCCGAAACCGACGCAGACCAACGTTCTGGGTAGCGTTACAACCTTCTACCTTAACTTCGTTGCCGGTTCGAAGGATAACAATACTATAAAGATCAGGGCCTCCCTCGATGGCCAAACATGGACCGGGTCCATTCACTATAAAATAGATGGAGCTGGCGAACGCTCGGACGGTCTCTTTTCTGTACCTGGTAACTACTACAACATGCCTAACGGAATGTATACAGTGGACTACATTTCCGGCGGTCCCGCCGGGGCAAAATTAACCAGTATTACACCATCATCATTGCAGACAGTACCTACAACATCTGGATGTAAAACGATATCGTTTGCCTTTCGTTTTCATTCGTAGCTACCAGTAAAATAAGGGTCGAGGCTACCCTTGATGGCTTACCCTAATCAGGGCCATGTCAGTATGCCGTGAGTGGTCCGTATACGGATTCACATGGTTCTGTCCCCTACACCTTATTGCGAATAGCATCGCCAGGCAGCCCTTCCGGAAGCTTTCTCTAAGCAAATTTCAGGTTATGTCCTAATTCCCCTGCAAAAGCCACTGGCATGGATACCTGCCCTGCCTAAATTTATGATAGAATGCAAGGTTGTTTCTTCCATATCGAAGCTGCCAAATGGGAGAGGGCGCAAATATATGAGTTTCATCACCAGAAAAGCGGCGATTGTTGGAATAGACGAGTATCAATTCAGGCATGCACCGGGTGCTACTCCCCAGCAGATTCAGTTGGAATGTACCCGACGGGCACTAGAGGACGCCGGCTTAAAAAAAGATGATGTGGATGCATACTTCACTGCGGGGCTTAGCTGTACGGATGCCCTGGTTACAGCGGAATATCTGAGAATAAAGCCCACATACGTAGACTCAACTTCCATAGGCGGTCCTTCTTTCATTGCCCATCTCGGGCATGCTGCGGTCGCCATTGCCGCCGGTGTTTGTGAGGTGGCACTAATTACGTATGGCAGCACTGCCTTGTCAGATTTAAAAGCCATTGGCAGCGGACCCCGTCTAATGGTTGGTGAGGGCGACAATTTTGAGCTTCCCTACGGACAAACTCTGGTGGGATGTTACGCCCTGGCCGCTCAGCGTCATGCCTATGAATTCGGCTCCAACGACGCTCAACGAGCGGAGATTTCAGTGGCAACTCGAAAGTGGGCATCTCTCAATCCCGATGCCATGTTTCGACAGCCATTGACTATAGATGAAGTGATGAATTCCAGGATGATCTCGACGCCGTTAAGATTGCTGGAATGCTGTGTCATCTCCGATGGTGGGGGTGCCGTAATCGTTACCTCTGCTGAGCGAGCTCGAGACCTCCGGCAACGGCCGGTCTATGTCCTCGGCTGGGGTGAAGCGCTAAGCCACGGCTTTGTGATGAATCAGATGAGCGACCTCACCAGGACGCCTTCCAGCGTCTCCGGTAACCGGGCCTTTGAGATGGCTGGCGCAAAGCCTGAAGACATAGACGTCGCCCAGATTTATGACTCCTTTACCATCACGGTGATGCTGAATTTAGAGGGCCTTGGCTTCTGTCCTCGGGGCGAGAGCGGCCACTTTGTCTCGGGACAATGTACCGCTCCCGGGGGCGATTTCCCGATGAACACCGATGGCGGAGGTCTGTCATCCAATCATCCTGGAAAGAGGGGCATCTTCCTGATCATCGAGGCTGTCCGGCAGCTAAGAGGTGATTGCGGTGCCCGGCAGGTGCCCGATGCCAGGCTGGCCTTAGCTCATGGCACAGGCATATACCTGTCCAGCGCAGCTACAGTGATCATGAGTAAGGACTGATGGTCGATTACTATGTTTCGGAAATGCGATGGATAAATATCTGAAGCCGATACCTGCACTTGACGAGGTATCTAAGCCTTTCTGGCAGGGTTGCCGGAGAGAAGAGCTACTGCTCCAAAGGTGTAACAACTGCGGGCGCTTTCAGTTCTACCCTCGTCCCCTTTGCGTAAACTGCATGTCCCTGAGTCTGGAGTGGGTACGCTCTTCAGGGAAAGGGGCCGTTTATTCTTTCACGGTTACTCATCAGAGCACGACGCCCGGCTTCACAGAGGAGCTGCCATATGTATTTGCCATCGTCGAACTGGCAGAGGGGGTACGGTTGACTACGAACATTGTAGGCTGCCCTCCCGAGCAGGTCTATATCGGCATGCCGGTGGTAGTAGTGTTTGAGCCCATTAGTCCTGAGATCAGTCTTCCTAAATTCGTTCCGTCATCAAG
>CAZXAJ010000028.1:0-31063 GCA_964638975.1 uncultured Dehalococcoidales bacterium | reverse complement strand
GACTCAACTTCCTCAAGCGAGAGGCAAACGCCTTGCAAAGCATTTCCCGGTACCCCCACCGGCCTAAAAAACCCTACATTCGGAAACTGGGCGACGCATCGCAACTTTGCTGGCCTAGCCACTAAAAATCACCTCATTTTCGCTACTAATTATGAACATATGTCAATAATAATATTAGCGAAATATGTCAAAATTGTCAAATTTTGACCACAGCCACAACTTGGTGATACAAATAGAAATATGGATGTAATTGAGCTTTCCCCCAGCCTTGCCCACTGCATAGAAACTAGAGCCAGGGAGGAATTCTGGAATTCAGTAAACCAATACATGGAAAGTGGGCAGGAGGATAAGAAACTTGAGGAGAGAATCGAGCTTCTCAAAGCCTTCTTGGAATCAACGGACTTTAAACAGCTCCGCAGCCAAAGCGAGAGGTACTTAGTAGAAGGCAGGCAGGTTAAATTTGTAATTTCCTGGAAAGAGGACAAGCCGAGTTACGAAATGGTGGTAATCTAGCTTTCCGTCTTTTGGACTAAAGCTACAGATTGAGCGGCCATTCCTTCTTCCCTGCCGATAAAGCCCAAACCGTCAGTGGTGGTGGCCTTGATTGTTACTTGTGTTGACTCTACACCTAAAGCCTGGCTGATGCGCTTCCTCATTTCGGGGACGAAAGGCGAGATCTTGGGGCTTTGCGCCATGATGGTAACATCAATGTTAGCCACCCTGAATCCTTTGCCTTTAAGTAGCTCGCTGGTCTTACCTAACAAAACCAAGCTTGAAATATCTTTGTATTCCGGTTCCTGGGAGGGGAATAAAGTGCCAATATCGCCCAGCCCAGCAGCACCACTCAAAGCATCTATTATGGCGTGCGTTACCACATCAGCATCGCTCCAACCCGACAAGCCCTTGCCATGAGGGACATCAACGCCTCCCAAAATTAGCCGGCGCCCTGAGACCAAAGCGTGACTATCATAGCCAATACCAACCCTTATTCCTCCTCTTTCCATTTTTGCGCGATGATCCGTTCTAAGGCCAGATCTTAGGCCGTAGTCACATTTATACTATTGTAGTCCTCGTATAGAGCTTTACTTATGTCCTGACTGCTCCACTGATATTTGCCCCGGAGGGCCAGATAACTATTCAGGGCAAAGTTGCGATGATTCTTCTGTATTCGTCCTCTGCGAAGGCACGGTGAGCATCAGTGTGCACATTGCCTAGCGAGCCAATAGCGAAAGCCGCCTTGGCTATCGTTTCATCGTCTGGCGCTTCCAAAATGAAGAGTGTATCGTACTGGCCCATTCCCATCACCGCATAAAAGTCTTTCACCCTCGCCCCCATAGTCTGACAGATTTTCTTGGCCGCTTCGACCCTCCCAGGACTCTCCTTTATATTCATTATCCCCTGCTCTGTGAACCCGAACAGCATTACATACGTGCCCATATACTACCTCCTTTATCCAGAATTTCAGTATCAGTTACTGTCACGATGTTACTCCTCTGCTTCTTCTTCGTCAATGGTTACAATAAACCTGAAGTCAACTTTCATAGCTACATCCGGGGGTCTCGGAAAAAGAATCAAGAACAATACCGACAGCTGTTCAAAGCGCTGAAAAGTTCAACAGCGGTTGGATCAACAAAATATTAGAATATGTCACCTCGATATACCATGCAGACTCACCATACAAAAGACAGGCTTCATTCTCGGGAAAGTGCCTCTTGCTTATATCACTAGTTCGGGTATTAACCTATTTTCTAACTCTGGGCTTTGCCCCTGACTAAATAAGTTCCACCGGCTGTAACAACAATATCTAAAGCACCCCAAGGTGCTATTAAGCCAATTTTGTTTATGGGATGAACTTCGCCACATCTGAAGAAGGGGCAGCGGGGTTACTATGTTGTAGGAGATATCGCCGTCGTCCAGATCATCATCCACACCAGTGACGGTCACAGTCTGTGCTGTACTCCAGTTGGCGCTGGTGAAGGTGAGGCTGGCTGTGGACACGGTGTCCTCTGCAGTATTGCTGCTGGAGATGCCAATGGTGACATCACCAGTGGGCTGGGTATCCAGCACCACATCGAATGTAGCGGTGCCACCAGCCTCGGTGGTGATGAGCCCTGAAGTTGGGGTAGTAATATGGTTATCCCGGCGAGGTTCATTACTTTTCCTTCTCACCTTAATCCTCTCGCTACGGGATTTTCAGTATGGCTATTTCTGAGGCGGCAGCATATCATCATCGGCAGGGGACTCCCATAAGGGCTTAAACAGCACACCGCCTGTTCCGTCGGAGTCAACCCGCCATTGGGCAATGTGCAGGGCATCTATCATATCTACGACACCATCGTCGGTGGTGTCGCTGCATATGAGCTGGTCGGCATTAAGGGTTATAAGTTTGGCTCTATGTTGAGCGATAAACAGGGCATCGACCATTGTGACATGCCTATCCAGGGTGGCATCGCCCTCCATCAAACTTGGCAGACATGTCGTGAAGTCCCATAGAGGTCCTGCGGTTGATGCACTATGGTTATCTGTAGCTACCACCTTCCAATAGTAGGTGGTGTTATAAGACAACGTTCCTGGGTCATAGGTGGTCCCTGTCTGATTATTGGAAACTTGAGGAGGAGTTGAGTTGGTGCCAAAGTAAACGTCATAGGTTACGTTATCACCAACATCGGGGTCTCCGCCAGTCCAACTCAAATCAGCATCTATAGAAACATCTGTGACGTGATTTAGTGGTGATGGGTTAGAAGGAGCATTTGGTGGATTGTTAGGTGGAGGAAAGAGAGTTTGGAACTTCTCGCAGAACGCGTCGTATGACGCAGTCGCGTTGGGAACCAGGTATACCCAGCCGGTGCCGTTGTATCCGTGGGTTGGTGGGTCCCAATAATAGCCGGGCTCCGGCCAGACAATATGATTGCGCAACCAGTCGCTAGCTGAACAGTTACTGCCGTAGGTGAACTCCGCGTTGAACTCATCCTGGTCATCAGTCATGTTGAGCGTGGTGAGGGCGTATGTGCGGGCAGCCTCAGCGCAGGCCTCGGCATCGCCACTATCAGACCCGGTGTAGTCACTACAGCTACAGGATGTCGGATCCCCGTAGTACACGGTCACCGGGACCCATTCCAGATTAACCCAGTGGGTGCCAGACCCAGGCCCCATATTAGCTACGGCGGTCACCCTGACACGAAGGTTGTTATTGACCTCGTAAGGAGTCCAGTTATGCCCCCATAGGTCTGTGGCGCCGCCTGTTTCAAAAAGCACAGGAAAGCCAGTAGTAAATATTTCAGTCCCATATCCTGTGCTGGTCCAGCTCGTGCCCCCATCCCAGGACAGTTCTACGTCAAACCGGGCATCATTCGCATATCTCCCCCAGCCGCTAATCCCGACCTCTATGCCCCGGACCATTTCTCCGTCGGGGATACTAAAGTTGTAGCCGTAATAATCTTGCACCTGCCCATTGGTGGCCGAGGCCCAAAAACCGTCGTCGAGATAGGCATATTCGGGGTTGACGAAAGCACCGGAGACGGCCGAATTATTTGTCGCGTTCTGCTGCTGGGAGTTATATGAGTAACTGCAGTTGCAGCAGCGATTTGGCTCGCCGCCCGTGACCAAGTTGAGGACCTGCTTGACGCTGGGGTCGAAGCAGGGAGAATCGTACAGGGTGTTAGCAGCCAGACAGATGCCGCAGCAAATACAGGTATGCGTACCCCCACCAACACCTTGGCTAATTTTTTTGATGTCATCAGCGACATCGGCGGCATTCGCCCCGTTGATGATTACCGGTCCTACCTCGAGTCTTGCGTCTTCCGCAAACTGGACCACGGTCAGCTCCACCGAGCCGTCGTGGGGAATGCACGCAGAGTTGTTCACGGCCGCGGCCAAGCCGGCTGTCATGTTACCAAAGTTGGGATCGATGCTGCCGGAACCGTCCAGTATCATGGCGAGCTGCACCTTTACCAAGCTGTAGTCGACCCAAGTCTTGGTTACATTGTTGGAAAAGACCCACGCAGTGGTATTATGATACTTCGCCACGATTGTGTCCGTGCCGGCAACGCCATTACTGGTGTAGGTCCAGTTGGCCACGCCGCTGCCGTTGGTGCTGCCGGTGCCAGTGTCGCCGGCGTTAGGTCCGTAGGTCACGTTAAAGGTCACGTTGGTGCCACCGGTGTCACCGGAGATGGTCGCGTAGACCGTGTGGGGGCTGCCGACATTGTTGGTGGCGCTATCCGGTGCGAGTACGATGCCGCCAAGCGTATAGGTTACGGTGATTCTGATGTGGTCTATATTTGCAGTTCTATCACGATTCCATTCACTATTTATTGCCGAAATTGCAACACCGAAGTTTACACTGTTAATATCAGAATAATCCCAGCTTAGTCCCCATGTGTCATTTGTGCCACCGTAGGTTACATATGTATCACTATCAGTAGTGTTCGGCCAGACCAAGCCTGTACTTTTTTCTTCTCCACTTATCACTCCGCCCTTCACCAGCTTAATGCTATTGTCAAAAATTGGTTGATCGGTAGCACCATTAAAGACTACGTATCTATCAACTTCTACTGTGATACCATCTATCGTTGCCCCAGTAGGAATACTGAAGCCGAAGCCGGTTGCCTTAAGATAATAGGTAACCTCATTCGCATTTTTTAAATCTGCATATGCATAAATATCGTTCTGAGTCTGTGCGTTATAGCAATATGACCAATCTACGGTCCCAACGGTTGAGTTGTTAGTAAAAGTTGAACCATTGTTTGGTCCACTCGTATCCGCCGACACTACTGACGGCATCATTAACCAGGGTCCTATCATCACCGCGATTGTAATCAGAGCTACCAGTAGCTTTACTGCTATTTTTTTCATGATTTTGTATTCCCCTATCACATCGAATTTATGGCGTTTATATACACCAGATAAACTGGTATTGTCAAGCGCCTGTTACAATAAACCTGAAGTCAACTTTCATAGCTACATCCGAGAGTCTCGGAAAAAGAATCAAGAACAATACCGACAGCTGTTCAAAGCGCTAGGCACCTAAATTATTCCTCAATGCCAGCGTGATAGGATTCAGATGTTTTTAGCGATGATTCTCGCCAATGCCAAATCCTCGGGTGTGGTTACCTTTATATTATTGTAGTCGCCCATGTAAAGCTTCACCTTATACCCCAGGTGTTCCACAGCAGCGGCATCATCTGTAACTTCCGCCGCCAACTTCTCGTAAGCTTTGGTTATCACATCAAAGCTGAATATCTGTGGGGTCTGCGCCGCCCATAACCTATCTCGCTGAAGCGTTTCTTTAATCAATTTCTCGCCAGCAGCAAGCTTAATAGTATCCTTAACCGGCACTGCAGCTACAGCAGCCCCGGTTTTTCTGGCCGCCTCTAGTCCATCGTCCACCAAGTCCACAGTCAAGAAAGGGCGGGCTCCATCATGAATCATGACCCAATCACAATAATTTATCCGCTTCAGCCCTTCCCTAACTGAATCCTGTCGCCTTGCCCCCCCTGAACATATAACAACTTTAGACCAGCCTCGCTCCTCTTTCAATTTCTGTCCCCGTCGCAAATCCTTGTCATTCAACACTAGGACTATCTGCTGAACCAAGCTGCATCTGTGACAAGTATCCACAGCCCAAGCTAGTAAGGGTTTCCCCCCTAAGGAAGCAAAACTTTTATTTATGCCACCCATCCGCCAACTACCCCCAGCGGCGACAATAACAACTCCTAGTTTGGGGTTACTTAGCTCCCTCGTAGCTGACATTTTACTTGCCCTTGCTAAGTCCTAGCCTTAGAGCTTCAGCCACCGAGCTAACTTCAATCAGTTGAATGTTGGCAGAGCCCAGGGAAGCTCTGGATTTAAGTCTCGGCATAAGGCAGGATTTAAAGCCCAGCCTAACGGCCTCGGCAATTCTTCGTTCCAGCTGTGGTACTCCTCTAAGCTCTCCATTCAAACCCAGTTCTCCCAAGACAACCAAACTCGAAATCGGCTTGCTATCGTGAAAACTGGAGGCAATGGCTGAGGCGATTCCCAAATCAACTGCTGGCTCATTGACTCTTAAACCGCCTGTGACATTGACTATAATATCCTGGTTAAAAAGCCTTAATCCGGCACGCTTAGTGAGCACAGCAATTATTAGCAGCAGCCGATTAAAATCGACGCCGTTAGCGATGCGCCTTGGTGGAGTAAAACTATTAGGGGTAGTTAAAGCTTGAATCTCGACCAACAAAGGCCGACTTCCCTCAAGAGTGGGGACTACCACCGAACCAATAGTCCCATCCTTATATGCAGATAAGAAAACTTGAGAGGGATTATCCACTTCCATCAACCCGCTATCGCCCATCTCAAATATTCCCACCTCGTTAGTGGAGCCGAAACGGTTCTTTACACTGCGTAGCACTCGGTAACTGCTAAATGGCTCACCTTCAAAGTAGAGCACTACATCGACGATATGTTCTAACGTTCCTGGGCCTGCGATGGCTCCTTCCTTAGTCACATGGCCCGTGATTAAAATGGGCACATCATTCTGTTTCGCCCACCTCTCCAACCTCCAAGTACACTCCCGTACTTGGGAAATACTGCCCGGCATCCCGGCTACATCCTCCAAATACATAGTCTGAATAGAATCGATAATCGCCAATTCAGGAGAAAGTCCTTCCAAGCATTCTAATACTGCAGCTAAATCGGACTCAGAGAGGAAGTATATCCCTTTGCCCCCTATGGCGAGGCGCTCACTTCTAAGTTTAACCTGATTAATTGATTCCTCTCCGGAGATATAGGCAACAACTTTATTATTATCAGCCATTATCGCCGAAAGCTGGAGTAAAAGCGTGGACTTACCTATCCCCGGCTCGCCACCAACAAGCACCAGAGAGCCTGGAACTAAACCACCCCCCAGAACTCGATTCACTTCAGCAAAACCAAGGTGAAAACGAGGAAAGTCACCCTTCTCCACCTGGGAAAGTTCCTGGAGGCTGTTTCCTTTAGCATGAAGCCGACTGGGAGCGCGGGATGAAGTGACCCTAGTCTCTACGAAGCTATTCCATGCCTGGCAATCAGGACAGCGCCCTAACCACTTAGGGCTTTCCTTGCCACATTGCTGACAGATGAAGACACTTTTGAATTTGGACTTGTCCCGATTGTTAGATTTCAAGTCTGCTGGCCAAGGTGGCTAATACTCAATAACGACTATCTTTTCTCCAGTCTTAACAGCCTGCCCTGGCGAAACTGCCACCTCTATAACCGAGGCTTTTGCTGGAGATAATATAGGATTTTCCATCTTCATAGCTTCTATGATGCAAATCACGCCACCCTCCTGCACTGTATTACCCACCGTTACACCAACACTTACTATCTTCCCAGGTAGCGGCGCTTCGATTACTTCTTGGGCCATATTTACGCAGCCTCCTTAACTAATGGTTTCATTACAATTTTCTCCTCGACACAATCCACAACCACCGTGTCTCCAGGCAGGAATTCACCACGCAGCAAAGCTTCAGAGAGCTGGTCCTCAACCAAATTCTGGATGGTGCGGCGCAAGGGGCGGGCTCCAAAAACAGGGTCATAACCCTTGTTGCCTATAAAATCCTTAGCTTCATCGGTGACTTCCAAAGTGACATTCTTCTCTTTAAGGGAAGAGATAACCTGATTAAGCATTAAGTCAACAATCTGGCGGATATGCTCTTTATCTAAAGCGTGAAACACAACCGTGGCATCAATGCGGTTAAGGAACTCAGGTCTGAAAATCTTCTTCATCTCCCCGAGCACCTTTTCCTTCATTTTGTCGTACTCCACTTGCTGTTTTCCCTCGCCATCGACATGAGCCGAAAACCCTATGCTCATATCACGCTTAATAAGCTCGGCACCGGCATTACTGGTCATGACTATAATGCTATTACGAAAATCAACCCTTCGCCCTTTGGCATCGGTCAAATGACCATCATCGAAAATCTGGAGCAAAATGTTAAATACATCATAATGCGCCTTTTCAATTTCATCGAGAAGAATAGCACAATATGACTTGCGCCTTACTGCTTCAGTTAATTGGCCACCTTCTTCATAACCAATATAACCCGGTGGTGCTCCAACCAAGCGAGCTACAGTGTGACGCTCCATAAATTCTGACATGTCAAGTCTGACTAAGGTATCTTCGCTACCAAACATGAACTCAGACAAAGCCCTTACTAACTCGGTTTTACCCACACCAGTGGGGCCCAAAAAGATGAAGGCACCGATTGGGCGTCTCGGATCTTTTAACCCAGCCCGAGCTCTTCTCACCGCCTTAGCCACGGTATTTATGGCCTCATCCTGGCCAATGATACGACGATGTAGAGCTTCCTCCATCTGCAGAAGGCGGCCGGTTTCATCAGTAGTCAACTTCACCACAGGTATACCTGTCCACATGCTAACTACCTCAGCAATATCATCTGAGGTAACCACAGGTTTACCTTGCTCTCGCTTAACCTGCCACTCCTTTTCCATTGCCTCGATTTTCTCCATCAGCTGAAGCTCACGATCACGCAACTCGCTGGAATACTCATATTGCTGAGCTGCCATAGCCGACTCTTTTTCTTTACGTACACTTTCCACAGCCCGCTTTGCTTCAGCCAGACCAATAGGAGCGCTACCCCGTTTAATGCGCACTCGGGAACTAGCCTCATCCACCAAATCAATAGCCTTATCAGGCAAAAAACGATCTGCTATATATCTAGTCGCTAGAGGAGCTGCTGCCTGCAAGGCTTCATCGCTTATATCCAACTGGTGAAATTCCTCATATCTATGTTTAATGCCCCGCAATATATCCAATGTTTCTTCCGTAGTAGGTTCGGCTACTAGGACAGGTTGAAACCGCCGTTCCAGAGCCGGGTCCTTCTCTACATGTTTGCGATAATCATCCAAAGTAGTGGCACCAATACATTGTATCTCGCCCCGCGACAACGAAGGCTTCAGAATATTAGAGGCGTCAACAGCGCCCTCAGCTGCTCCAGCCCCCACAATAGTCTGCATTTCATCGATAAATAAGATGCAATTACCGGCAGTTTTCTCTTCCTCAATAACCCTCTTCAGCCTCTCCTCAAATTCACCACGATATTTTGTTCCCGCCACCAGAGCACCTATATCTAATGCGACTATTCTCTTGCCCTGTAATACGTCAGGAATCTCCCCAGCTACTATGCGTTGGGCTAACCCTTCAACAATAGCTGTTTTGCCTACACCTGGTTCACCTATAAGCGCTGGATTGTTCTTGGTACGACGACTTAGTATCTGAATTACCCGTTCAATCTCTTTGCTACGCCCAACAATAGGGTCAAGCTTATCCGCTCGAGCCAAGGCAGTTAAATCGGTCCCAAGTTGATCCAAGGTCGGTGTGCGTGTGGCAGCACGGCCTGCGGTACGAGCTCGCATAGCTTCCTGCCTGACCACTCGATTGACCTCATCACGTGTTCGCTCCGAGGTAATACCAAAACTCTCTAAGACACTAAAAGCTACTCCTTCGCTTTCACGCAGTAATCCAAGCAACAAGTGCTCAACACCTATATAGCTGGAATTAAGACGCCGTGCCTCATCTACGGCAAATTCGATGGCTCTTTTTGCCCGGGGAGCAAGGTCAACCTCTCCACTGGTAGCTCGACTCTCTCCTTTTCCAATCACAAATTCTACAGCCGCCTGTATCTTGCTCATCGAGATACCTAAATTATTCAAAACCTTGGCCGCAATTCCTGACTCCTCCCCTGCTATCCCCAATAATATGTGCTCAGTATCGATATAACTGTGCCCGAGGCGCTGTGCCTCCCCCTGAGCCCGAGTTAGCACTCTACGAGCTCCTTCAGAAAATCTTTCAAATCCGCTGCTCATTTCGACCTTCGCTCCAGTTTAATTTAAAGTATAGAGCATGCTACTCTTCTAGTCAACAAGCCCAGCTTACTTGAACTAAATAGTGAAATCATCATATAATACCAAAAATTATTATTAAGGGTTAATGAAATGCGGGTCACTGGTGGTAAAGTCAAGGGAACTCAGTTAAAAACTCTACAAAGTCACTCCGTTAGACCCACGACCAGCGTGGTAAGGCAAGCTATATTCTCTCTTCTGGAGAATATAGCTATCAATTGGCACCAAGTTCTTGATTTATACGCCGGCAGTGGCGCTCTGGGTATCGAGGCCCTGAGCCGTAGAGCAGAATGGGTCGATTTTGTTGACAACAGGAAAAGTTGCTGTGATATTATCAGAACCAACTTGGAGAAAATAGGGGAACTGCACCGAACTCATATTTACTGCTGTGGTGTGAGCAAAGCACTCGCCTTCCTTAACAATAATTATGACATTATCTTCATAGATCCACCTTACTCTGACCCTTCTACAAATGGTTTATTAATAAATCTATCCAAGTCAAATTTGCTAGGGGAAAACTCTACAATCGTACTTTGTCACGCAAACCGCTTCCCCTTAAACTCCACCTATGATGGACTACATCTTATTAAGCAACGCCGCTATGGTGATACTTTTATTTTCATATATCAAAGAGGAGATTGACTATGGCAGTAACAATAGCAGTTTATCCAGGCACCTTCGACCCACCCACTTGCGGCCACATGGACATCATCGAACGAGCAGCAACTCTGGTCGATAAGTTAATCGTTGGTATCTATGAGAATCCTGATAAACAGCCGCTTTTCTCCCTGGAACAAAGGGTAAGGTTAGTGGAAGAGGCGATAACTGGCTTGTCCAACGTCCACGTCAAATCTTTTAAAGGGCTCACCGTGGATTTCATACAGCAAGCAGGGGGAAAGGTTATGATTCGCGGTTTGAGAGCAAATTCTGACTTCGAACGGGAATTTGAAATGGCGCTGATGAACAAAAAACTGGCGCCGGACATTGAGCTACTTTGCTTGATGACCAGTTCCCAATATCAATTTCTTAGCTCTAGCTTGATCAAGGAAGTAGCCAAGCTAGGAGGCCGCCTCGAAGGCATGGTTCCCAATCACGTGGCTGTAGCTCTGAAGGACAGGTTTTCCCTGCCTTCTGAGCTTGCGACGGGCAAAGGCAAAGTGTAAAATTAAGAGCCAGAAAATTAAGGAGGTAATAGAACGATGGCATATAAGATCACTGAGGAGTGTATTAGCTGTGGTGCCTGCGAACCAGAATGCAAAAATGAGGCCATAACTGAGGGGGAAGAACTCTATATTATTGACCCTGATAAATGCACGGAATGTGTCGGCTGGTTCGAGACACAAAAGTGTGTTGAGGTTTGCCCCGTGGATTGTTGCATTCCTGATCCTGATCACAAAGAAACACGAGAGCAACTTCTGGAGAAGTGGCAGAAGCTACATCCAGGCGAGACTCCATCCGCCACTTAAAATAAATCTCGTCAAATATTTCGGGCGAAAACCTGTTTCCCGTACTTAGGAATATTTTTCATCTGACTCAGAATTGATAGCTCGCTATAGGACCTTATGGCGACGTAACAATCACCACATTGGTTAGTGCGGGAGAAGTTTTCTACCATCTCTTCCCTGGTAGAGTACTTGCTACGATGCAGTGAACATGGAACAAGGCTTCCGTCAGGCATTACGACAAGAAATCTTATGCCCGCCTTACAATTTGGAATGTATCCTTGTTCGAGAAATTTTAGGGTATCTAGAAGCACAGCTTCAGGATTAGCTATGTGATTGTCTCGTTTTCTTAATATTACAAGTTCGTTAATGGCTTGGCGTAAAACTTCCAAATCCTCTGCATTATTGATGCAATAGTCCCTATTCCCTGTTCGTAGCGCAGTATACGCACTATACGATATGGCTACATCCCACTCCTTGGCTTTTCTTGCCAAAGGCAATATCTCCCTCAGATTGGCCTGACTTATGGCTGTGTTCAAGATAATATCCCGGAATCCCAGCTTTGCTAATTGGGGTAGCCTTTGCTCCAAACGTTTATAGAGGCCCGGCCGTCCTCGAAACTCATCATGCCGCTCATCAGGGAAGTCAAGTGATACGGAAAATTGATTCACCCCAGCTTCACGTAGTTCCAGATAATTGCTCTCGTTTAGCAACACTCCATTGGTAACAAGTATCACATATGGTGACCCATCGGGTTGCTTGATAGCCTTGACTATATCTGTTATATCCTTACGTAGAAGTGGCTCACCACCGGAAATTTGAGCTACAAGCGGTCTAAAACGTTGAGTTAAATCTCCATACTCATCTGGTTTAATTTGCTTTTCACCTTTTATTACCCCCCCAAGGTCACAGTGGCGGCAATTACAGTTGCAGGAAAGCGTTACTTCATAAGAAACTACAAAGGGATGCTTAACTATATAGCTATGTATTCCCCTTGCGAGCAGCTTAATGCCTTGCGATGGAGAAAGATTTGCCATCTACTATCCTCCTATTTGAAACCAATTACTGTACAGTTATCCAGTTTTGAGGGATATGCAAACTTCACTTTATGCATAACCTTACCCAAAACGGAGCTAGGGTGGAATGAATCTTTTAGCGGCTCATACAATTTAAGATATTTCAACATTGGTATAAATAGCATAAGCAAGCTTATAGATTCCCTATAAGAGACAGAAGACATATTTTTGAATCCAATATTCTTGAGAATACTCATAATAGTTTTCGTGGTAAATTGGTTGATATGCAGCCTCCTTATATTCCACCACCTTCTTCCGAAGATTCTTGCTGGTATGCCTCCAATATCAGGGGTGGACATTGCTAGCAACCCCCCAGGCTTGAGTATCCTATGAACTTCCTCGAGAATCATGCACGGGTATGGCACATGCTCTAAAACTTGCCATAGAGTAATTACGTCGAAATAGTCTTCGGGAAAACACAATTCTTCAAAGGGCTTTGCTTCTACATCCAAGCCAAATTCTCTCCTCGCATATGCTGCCGCATCTTGTGACAATTCGATTCCTTTAGTAATATACCCGGCTCTGGAGGCATTAGAGAGAAAGAAACCTTCACCACAGCCTATATCCAAAAGACGTGTGCCATTCTTATACCGCTTAACTAATCCTAATTGCGATTCAGTAGCACTTAGACGACTTTCCCGAATAATAGAGGCATCAATACTTGCCATTTGGAAGTAATCTTCGTTAATTTTGCTTGCTTTCTCAATAGGATTTACATATATGAGCTGACAATTCCGGCATTTAACATGCCTCCCATATTTGCCCCCAGGTATCATATAAACAGTCTCAACCGCTTCTCGGAAATCGCCATCTTTCATATTAGACTCAAAAAGCACCTCAAAATCATTTCTCCCACAACCGGGGCAATTGCGATATTCGAAAGGCGAATCCACTTTATGCAATTCCTAAAGGTGTTCAGCTTTTTTATAAGCAGCCGCCACAGCCTCAAGAAGAAGAGAACGGAATCCCCCCCTTTCTAATTGAAGAAGAGCCTCGGTGGTAGTTCCCCCTGGCGAAGTAACCATGTTCCTCAAATCAGCAGGATGTTTGCCCGTCTTTTCAACGGTGCAAATAGAGCCAAGCATAGTTTGTATCACCAATTCTTGAGCCGTATCCCGGGGCAAGCCAATATGCACGCCAGCATCAACGAGTGTCTCGATAAAAAGAAAAACATAAGCTGGGCCGCTGCCGCTTAAGGCCGTGGCCATACCTAAATATTTCTCATCAGTAACGTAAATTTCTTTACCCAAAGCACCAAGTACAGTCTGAGCTAACTCTTTTTGCTTCTGTTCGGTATCAGCAGTCGCTACCCAGACAGTCATTCCCTCGCCAATTTGCGCCGGCATATTAGGCATAGCCCGAATTACAGAAGAATGGTTTAAACCTTGGCACAAACTGGACAAAGTAGCACCAGCTACTATAGATAGCACTAACTGTTTGGGCGATAGGCCCTTTATCTCCCCCACTACCTGAGGTAGATTCTGGGGCTTCACTGCCAGGATAACCAAGTCAGCACTATCCACAGCCCTTCCATTGTCAGCTAAAGTGCTAACTCCATATTCCTTGCTCAACAATTCGCGCCGCGATGGGCTAACGTCACTAACCACTATATCCTGTGACTCAGCTAGCCTTTTGGCCAAAAGACATTTGACCATCGCCTCTCCCATAGCTCCCCCCCCAATAAAAGCTATCCTCATTTTTCCTCCAAGTTCGTCACGCTCCCATCACGATGCTATCACAATATTCACCACCCGTCTGGGGACATAAACGACATTGCTCAGCTTTTTACCATCAATATAAGCCTTCACTCGCTCCCGACCCAACGCCAACTCCTTAGCCTCAACTTCACCTATAGAAGCAGGTACAAGCACCTTATCGCGGAGTTTGCCATTTACCTGAATGACTAAGGTAATCTCTTCTTCCTTAGCGAGCTCCTCGTCATACCTGGGCCATGCTTGATTATGAATACTATAAGGATGCCCAGTAATAGTCCATAACTCCTCGGCAAGATGAGGAGCAGTGGGGGCAAGGAGAAGCAGTAGATAGCTAATAGCTTCTCGCCATAAGGAATCTGAAACTACCTCTCTCTCTTTGACCTTAGATAGATAGTTGCTAAATTCCATAAGGCTAGCCAGCATCGTATTGAAGCGGAATTTCTCCAAATCAGCAGTGGCCTTCCTAATTGTCCTATGGGTTATGTGGAGGAGTTCTTTCTCAGCCTCAAGATCAACACTCCGGTTAGTATAGTCTGTTGTCACTAAGTTCCACACCCTGTTTAGCCAGCGGCTAATGCCCACAATACTACTATCATTCCATTCCCCCCCTAGCTCCCAAGGGCCAATAAACATTAGATACCCACGAACGGCATCGGCTCCTAATTCAAGTACATATTCATCAGGGTCAATTACATTGCCTCTAGATTTGCTCATCTTGTCGCCGCGATAAATTATGGTTCCCTGATTGAATAGGCGAGTAAAGGGCTCATCAAAGTCAAGCAGGCCCATGTCTCTCAATGCCTTGATGAAAAAACGAGCGTAGAAGAGGTGCATAACTGCGTGCTCGGCACCACCAGTATACAAATCCACAGGCAACCAATACTTCACTTTGGCAGCGTCGAAAGGAGCATCCCAAGTTTTGGGACTGGTGTACCTCAAGAAATACCAAGAGGAACACATAAAAGTATCCATAGTATCAGTTTCTCTTCGTGCTGGCCCAGAACATTTAGGACAGGTAGCATTGACGAATGACTGACAATATTTCAGAGGAGATTCACCGGTAGGTTTAAATTCAGCATCAAGAGGAAGCAAAACGGGCAAATCTTCCTCAGGCACAGGGACTATACCACATTTATCACAATAAACCATGGGTATGGGTGCTCCCCAGTACCTTTGCCTAGAGATAAGCCAATCGCGAAGACGATAAATAACCGTCCGCTTGCCCCATCCCTTTTTCTCTAATAAAGCGCAGATCGCCTCATATCCTTGGTCGCTAGGTAAACCGCTAAACTCCCCAGAATTCACCATTGTACCTGACTCCGTATACGCCTCCGTCAATTCCTCACCTGACCAACCCGGAGGAGCAATAACCGTACGCACAGGTAACTTAAACTTCTTAGCAAATTCCAAGTCTCGTTCATCATGAGCAGGAACTGCCATCACTGCTCCAGTGCCATAAGTCGGTAATACATAATCAGTAATCCAGATAGGCACTGGTTCTCTACTCAGAGGATTGACAACATACTTTCCCAGAAAGACTCCTGTTTTCTCTCTGCCCAGCGCAACCCGTTCATACTCAGTTTGTCGCCGACACCAAGCAATATATTCACTTACTTCAGCCTTATGCTCTGGAGCAGTCAACTGCGAAACTAAAGGATGCTCCGGAGCCAGGAGGAAGAAAGTCACCCCAAAAATAGTATCAGGGCGAGTGGTAAACACCTTTATCTCTTTTTGCCCTAAAACCTTATGTTCTAGTCGGAAAGAAATCTCAGCACCTTCGCTCCTGCCTACCCAGTTCTTCTGCATTATCTTTATAGGCTCTGGCCAGTCTAGATGACTGAAATCAAGAAGCTCCTCAGCATACTCGGTAATCCTAAAGAACCATTGCTCGAGGTCCTTCTTAGTTACTGTGGTGCCACAGCGTTCACAAAACCCCTCGCCCAACACCTGCTCGTTAGCCAGCACAGTCTGGCACCTAGGACACCAATTAACCGGTGCCTTAGCCCGATAAGCCAGGCCAGCATGATAAAATTTAAGGAAAAACCACTGCGTCCATTTGTAATAATCCGGCAAACAAGTAACTGCTTCGCGTTCCCAGTCATATATTGCCCCCATACTTCTGAGCTGCCGACGCATGTTCTCCACATTCTTCATTGTCCACTCGTAAGGGTGAATCCCATGGCTGATGGCAGCATTTTCCGCCGGTAACCCAAAAGCATCGAAGCCCATAGGATGAAGCACATTATAGCCCTGCATCCTTTTAAATCTGGCATGGACATCCGAAGGCGCCATGGCATACCAATGACCAATGTGAAGGTCTCCTGAGGTATAAGGAAACATGGTCAGGGCATAAAATTTCGGGCTTCTACTATCCTCCTTTACCTCACAAATGTGGTCAGTTGCCCACTTTTGTTGCCACTTCTTTTCGATTTCTTGAGGATTATATTTCTGAGCCATATTTGCTAAAGTTTACCCTAATCTAGAGTGAATTGAAAGCCCTTCACTCCAAACTTACCTAGCACCATCCTACAATTAACTCTTTAGAAAGGAAGGATTCTTGATTGCCCTTTGTGTTGTTATCGAAATCAACAGACTTTTAATGGCATTATTAAGGAAAACCCTCACCAAAATTCAGCTTCACAAAGTTTTGACCAGACTTAAGACCAGCCCCGGAGATTATATAACCCTGTATATAAGACCGGCTTCCTTTCCTCATTATATAGATGAACTGGCGCTTCAGCCCAGCTATAGTGCCTATGCCGATGAAATTAAAGAGGCAATCAGCATCAAAGCTGTAGCTCATGCAATTGAACCTTACAATACGGGAACAGCCATATACTGGCAGAAAAATGGAAATAGATACATAGTATTACCATCATTTCCGATTACTGAAGATAAGATTTCAGTCGGTGAACTAGATAATTCCATTTTGTCTCAAATGCTAAAGAGAAAATTTATTATAGGCGTTGTACTTGCGACATGGGGAACAAACTCCATAGGCGTTTTCCAGCATGACAATCTAGTAAAATCAAAAATAGGCACAGGGTATATCCATAAGGAGCATAGAAAAGGCAGGATAAGCGAAAAGGATTTGCCCGCAGAACTGAAGAACAGAAGAAGGATTTTCTGAGAAAGGTTAGCAATACAATCGAAGAGGAATCTAAGGACTACAAACTAGATTACATATTTTTTGGAGGAAACAGATTAATCCACACTCCCTTGTTAAGGGAATGCAAATATCCTGGGCTAGAAACCCACAAAATTTCTCAGAGGGTTTTGAATGTAAGATACTCAGATAAGAAAGCCTTGAACCACAGCCTGCGAGAAATAACAAACTCCCTGCTTTTCACTTTTTGAGCTTATCCCCCAAAAGCTCCCTATCCGCTCTAGGCATAAACGACATAACCCACAATAGACCTAATCCTTTGTGGATTCCATGCGGATTCTAGTCAAATATAAAGAGCAGCAATGTCAGCGCGTAACTCCTCTAAATACCCGCTGACAACTATAGATGTTCAGGCTTTCCCTATTCTGAATACCTTTGTGCCACAGCTGGGACAGACGCCTTGTATTGCTGGTCTACGATTCTTAAGAGTAACTGAACTTGGGTTCTTTATTTCTACCTTTTTCCTGCACTTCATACAATAAGCCGTTGCCATCACGTCCTCCTTTTAATTTTGCTTATATTTATATTGTTACTATAAGGACAACGCCTTGTCAATACCTTTTGGGCCTCTAAGGCAGATATTGTAAATTTTTCACCATTTTAGCAAACTGGACATGGCTATAAATCAAGTATTTAGCGCCCTCTACGACGCACGCTAGCTAAAATAAGCTGGACAGCCCCTGCAAGGCCGTACTTAATCGCTTCAGGCATTTTTCTCTTCCCAACACTGCCATGGTTTGAAACAATGGTGGTGCTGCGGTACGCCCTGTAACAGCTACCCTCACCAAACCGAAGAGCTTTCTTGTGCCCAAGTTTATATCTGCAGCCAGGGGACGCAGGATATCCTCAATTGTAGTGGCATCCCAGGTTCCTATTCCTTCCAACTGTTGTAAAGTAATCGTAATAGCTTTAGCAGCTGATTTAGCCTCCAGCCCCCCACTCAAAAGCAGGCCTGAATCATACTGCAGCTCATCGACAAAGAAAAAGCTAGAAAGCTCAGGGACCTCAGCTAAGGTCTTGGCCCGTTCTTGGATGAGCGATAGAACCTGGCTTACGTAATTGATATCCAAGGGCCGTTTTACCGATTTTGGCAAATTTCTATCTAAAAAGGGCGTGGCTTGCTGGACGAATTCTTCCGGGCTTAGTTTGCGCAAATAAACCCCGTTCATCCATTCTAGCTTATCTTTATTAAAGATAGCCGCTGTTTTGCCTACCCTTTCCAGAGAGAAGTGCTTTATCAATTCTTCTTGCGATAATAATTCAGTCCGGTCATCAAGCGACCAGCCTAGCAATACTAAGAAATTGATCATTGCATTTGGGAGGTAACCTTGCTTTTGATAGTCAGTGATAGTGGTAGCACCATGCCTTTTGGACAGCTTGGCACGGTCAGGTCCCAGAATCATAGGCAAATGAGCAAATTGTGGAGCTTGCCAGTTCAGAGCTTGATAAAGCAAGATATGGCGAGGAGTGCTGGAAAGCCATTCATCAGCCCTGAGTACATGCGAGATAGCCATCAAATGGTCGTCTACTATACTAGCGAGATGATATGTGGGATAACCATCAGACTTGAGTAGTACAAAGTCATCCAGGGCATCGTGCTTGAAAGTTACTGAGCCACGAATTAAGTCACAGAAGGTAGTCTCACCTTTAAGAGGCGTTTTAAAGCGGACCACAGGAGTAACACCTGTTGCCTCTAACTGTACCCTTTCCTGCCGCATCAAATCCCGGCAACGGCGATCATATTTCGGTGGCTGTTTACGCTTTGCCTGTTCCTGGCGCATCACCTCTAATCGCTCTGGAGAGCAGTAGCATAAATACGCATGACCCTCACTAAGCAATTTATCGGCAACTTCGTGATAAAGGGATAACCGCTGTGATTGGAAGTAAGGCCCCTCATCCCAGTTTAATCCCAGCCACTGCAGGCCACCTAGTATTGCTTCAACTGCATCTTCCACCTTACGAGCAACATCAGTATCCTCAATTCGTAAGATAAACTTCCCACCGTGATGGCGAGCAAAAAGCCAGTTGAATAGAGCAGTCCTGATGTTGCCTAAATGTGGATAACCTGTGGGACTGGGTGCAAAACGAACTCTAACCAACGTTTCCGATTCAGACTGCATTATGCTGTATTCTAGATTTAGCGCGACTTAACGCTAGCTGGAGAGAGTTTGATGTAGCTTTTTTAACCGCTCGAGATGCTTCTTAAGTCTCTGAGCAAGCTGCTCAACCTGATTCAGGGCATCTTTAGTATCTTCAATCTCCGTAGTTATCCTGAACAAGATTTCATTCTGCCGCTCGCCTAGCTCAGCTTCAAAATCAACCAACTCCTCTACCCCAGCCTCCCCCATCAACTTGGATAAGAGTACGCTTTCCCTGTTCGTTTGCTCTCTAGACAGTTCCTCGAAAGATTTCACGTCATCAGTTTCCTTCTTTTCTATCCAAATTGAGGATTGTGGAATTCTAACATGCCTTATTGTCTCAAACAAGCCTTCACCCAGTACATTTTATCTTCACCCGTGATAAACCAACTAGTATCCTTTGCGTTTATAATGAAAAGGGACTTTTGAGCAGAGCTGAAACATGACTAGAGTTAAACTATGTTTGGGAGTCGTGATTGTGAGTTTATTAGCCCTTCTGGCCGGGTCGTGTGCCTGCCAACCAAGCCCCACCCCGAATTTGGCCGTTGAAGATGCTGCTGAGGCTCGAGATATAGCTATTACTTACCTTCAAAAGCAGGTGGGTGAAAGTGCACCAGCTACAGATATTGATTGGGACGAAGAGAATATTACTCCTCCGAGTCTGGTAGGAAAGGAGACAATTGCATTTTCCTCTGATGAGTGGACGATTACAGTGTCTTACCCAGTGGTGCTTCCAGAGAATGCCCTGTATGAGATTGAGATATCCAGCATTAAATTCGGTTGGCACTGGAAAGGCATTGTCAAACCTGACGGAAGTGTGACAGAACTCAGTCCCTTCAAACAGATGTCTGAAGAGGAAAGTCGGAGAATTGCCGAAGAGTTCGTAAAGAGTAGTTCAACGTTCGCCTTCGATGGCATAGAAGACACTTTGAGACTTACAGATACCATAACCTTGCGGTGCCCCTATTGCTGGCAATTCATCTTTGAATTTGATAGCAGACACTCTGGCTACGGAGATAGAACAGGACAAGCTCTTGCCCAAGTGATAACACATCACAAAGCGCTAGTAACTATTGCGCTGGGCGAAGTTAAATCTGCTGTAATGGATGATATGTGGGACATGCTTAATCAAGAGATAATTGATTAACAAGAAGTACAGGTACGGTATAACTGAGCGGTGGAGTATGACAGAACACAAAGACCTACGGTGGGTATAGCGGCAATAATTTGACTAAGGTCGCGCTAGCTTGACTCCCCGACTGCTTTGATTACCTGCATAGAAGTACAATCAAGTCGCTAACATTGGTTCCTGTTGGTCCAGTTTTTATTAAATCCCCAACTACTTCAAGAGCATGATGGGAATCGTTGTTATTTAGCACCTCTTCCACATCAATACCCCTTTCCCTCAAGCGCGTCATTGTTTCCCCGTCTACCAGCCCTCCTGCGGCATCAGTGGGACCATCTGTACCATCTGTAGCAGCAGAAGCTATCACAATGTTTTCTAATCCCTCTATGCCGCAGGCAGCGGAGAGAGCTAGCTCTTGATTTCTCCCACCCAAGCCTTTTCCTTTCACCTGAACAACAGTCTCCCCTCCTAAAACTATGGCGCAGGGTCTTTTCGCGGGTCGTTCCCTGGCACTAATCTCACGTGCAATAGCACTTAAGAATGTTCCAGCTTCACGCGCTTCACAATCCAAGGATGTTGTAAGTATCATTGAAGTGTAGCCAAGTTGTTCGGCAGCTACTTTAGCAGCTCCACAAGCTATAGAAATACTGCCCACTATCCTTGTTTCAACATTTTCCACTGATTTTGGTGTCTCTTTCTTCAAAGCATTTAGAGCTCTGGGGGGAAGTTTTATGTCATACTTCCCTATTATTCCCAGGGCATCCTGGGAAGTTGTGAAGTCGGGATAAGCGGGGCCAGAAGCGATAGTATCTAATCTATCACCAAGGACATCGGAAAGCACAAGGGAAAAGATCCCTGCAGGATTTACAATTTCAGCGAAATGTCCTCCCTTGACTCTGGAAAGATGTTTCCGCACTGCGTTTATCTCCGAAATCGTCGCTCTGGACCTTAAAAGCTGGTCGGTTATATTTATCAAGTCCTCCAGTTCGACATTCTCGGCGGGAAGCTCAAAAAGAGAAGAGCCACCGCCAGAAACTAAGAATAGCAGCAAATCCTCCCCTTTTAGGTCTTTTACCATGTCTAACGCTCTCTTTGTCGCCTCGATAGTATTCTTATCTGGTATTGGGTGGCCTGCTTCAAATGTTACAAAACCTTCAATGTCTCCCATCGAATGTCTGTACTTCGTTATGACGATACCTTCAGAAATACGGTATTCCAGGCTTTCCCTTGCAGCCTTTGCCATTCTCCAAGCAGCCTTCCCTATGGCTAGGACCTTCATGTTTCCCGTACTTCTAAAATTTTCTAAGGCTTTTTTAACCGCATTTTCAGGATAAACTGCCCGAATGGCCTCTTCAACGATTCTTAAGGCGTCGTCCCTCACATTCATATCATCTCAAGGTTTATAGAAGTATCGGTTGATTTCACTCCATATAATAAAAGATATAATAAATAAATCAAGCCTGCTTCGGGTAAAAGAATTCTCTTGCTGCTCCAGATAGAAGCTACTAATGCTTGAATGGCGCGAGAATAACTAGTACGACAAAAATGATTTTATCGCCATGCCTGAACAAGTTTTGGAATTTGAATTGCTAGGACACCTATAGGTGGCACAGCTTCGCTCGATTGTGCAAATTCTCGCTGTTTGAGGTATATTGGTTATCGCCCTTCATTTCGGTGGGTTAACTGTGATGTCCCAGTTTAAAATAGTCTCCGATTTTGGTCTCACCGGCGACCAGCCACAGGCGGTGGACAAGCTGGTTGAAGGATTGAAGAAATACTACCGTGGGCAGACTTTGCTCGGGGTTACCGGCAGCGGCAAAACCTTCACTATGGCTAACATCATCGAGAGAATACAAAAGCCAACTTTGGTTATTTGTCACAACAAAACCTTGGCCGCTCAGCTAGCAACCGAGTTCAAGGAATTCTTTCCCGAAAGTGCTGTGGAGTATTTCGTTAGCTACTATGACTATTACCAGCCAGAGGCCTATATCCCCAGCACCGACCTCTATATCGAGAAGGAAACCGATATAAACGAAGAGATTGACAAACTACGGCATGCCGCCACCATGTCCCTCTTCACCCGTCGAGATATAGTTATTGTCGCTTCGGTGTCATGTATTTATGGCCTGGGTGCACCTGAGGAATACCGGAGCTTCGTCCTTACTATTGAAAGGAACAAAAGCTATAAAAGGGACAACTTGGTCCGCCGTTTAGTGGATATGCAATACGAAAGAAACGACTATGATTTCACCAGGAGTAGATTCCGCATTCGAGGGGACACTCTAGAGATTCAGCCTGCCTATGAGGAAATAGCCCTTAGAATCGAATTCTGGGGGGATGAAATTGAGCGCATTGTGGAGGTTGACCCTCTAACTGGCGAGGTGCTGGCTCATCGCGACCAGGTAGATATTTACCCCGCAAAGCACTTTGTCACTTCTCACGATAAGTTACTGGCGGCAATCGAGGATATCAAAGTTGAGCTAGAGGAAAGGCTAAAGGAGTTAAGGGGCCAAGGTAAGCTACTGGAAGCCCAGAGACTTGAGGCGCGGACTAATTACGATATTGAGATGCTCCTGGAAGTGGGATACTGCACTGGAGTAGAAAATTACTCCCGGCATCTCCAGCGGCGGGCACAGGGAAGCACGCCGTGGACCTTGCTGGATTATTTTCCCGATGACTTCCTGCTCTTCATCGATGAATCGCATATGACTTTGCCCCAAATAAGAGGCATGTATCACGGTGATATTTCTCGAAAGCAGACACTGGTTGATTATGGCTTTCGCCTTCCCTCAGCTCTGGATAACCGCCCAATGAATTTTGAGGAATTTAACAATCACATCAACCAAGTTGTTTACGTCTCTGCCACACCGAAGCCCTATGAATATGAGCATAGTCAACAAGTAGCAGAGCAATTAGTCCGCCCCACTGGTTTACTGGAGCCTACCGTGGAGGTTAAGCCAGTCAAGGGACAAATTGATGATCTTATTTATCAGATAAAAAGCAGGGTGGCTAAAGGAGAGCGTTGTTTGGTTACTACCTTGACCAAGCGTATGGCAGAGGAATTAAGCGACTACCTGAAGGAAATGGAGATTAAAACTCATTACTTGCATTCGGAGGTAGAGACTTTAGAGCGAGTGGAAATTCTCCGTGACCTCCGCCTTGGCGTTTATGATGTGGTAGTAGGCATTAACCTCCTTCGTGAGGGATTGGACCTGCCTGAGGTGAGCTTGGTAGCCATACTCGATGCTGACAAAGAAGGCTACCTCAGGTCAGAGGAAGCGCTCATTCAGACAATGGGCCGTGCTGCCAGACACCTAAATGCTCACGTCATAATGTACGCTGATGCCATTACTCAATCCATGCAAAAGGCGATAGAGGAAACTGGACGCCGACGGCGCGTTCAGGAAGCTTATAACAAAGAGCACGGCATAACTCCCCAGGGAATCAAAAAGGCAATTAAGGATATAACTGAGAGGGTTCAAGCAGTAGCCGAGACAAGGACCCCTTATACGGTTACCCCCATTTCTCGGGAGGAAATGGTCCAGCTCATCAAACAACTGGAATCTCAAATGAAGGCAGCGGCCAAGAATCTAGAGTTTGAAAAAGCTGCTATGATCCGCGACCGCATTATCGAATTAAGAAAAGATGAGGAATTTCTTTCGCCCTTAGCGAAATGATAAAAGAGCAGACTGTGATAAAGGCCAGGCACGAGATTCCACAAATTTTGGTCGGTTCAGGGATATTAAGAGACTTTTCTCAAACTCACCTTGTATCCTTTGCTTTCCAGCTCGGAGACGAGTTGACCCACATCCTCCTTCTCCATGTGAATACAAAGATCCTGCGTTGTTTTCCCTTCTACCGGCGGCATGCTGTGGATAATTGTCATCTTCATGCCAAGTCTGTTTACAGTTGAGATTATTTCCTCCATCGCCTTTCCCCCACCACCTCCGGCAATCTCAATTCTGGTGCCAGGCAATGGGGCACCACCCCTAGCCACGCCAAGGATTGGGTTCGCAATTTTGTAGAAGAAGTCATTCGTGGTAACAATGCCCACCACTCTGCTGTCTTCAAGTACCACAAGCGAACCCACCTTATTACTCTGGGCAACAGATACTGCCTCTTCAACCGTCATGTCAGGTGGAACTGCAACCACATTCTTTTCCATAATTTCTTTTACCGTAGTCTTTTCCAAGAGATAACTAAGCTCCCAAACCGTAAGACTTGAAGCCTTGGATGGAGATACCTGGTCTAGTCTACGCGCGGTTACTATGCCCACCAGCTTTCCCTTATCCACTACTGGCAAACGCTCAATTTTGTGGGCCGTCATAATCCTTTTGGCATCGGCTATGCTGCTGCTACTGGGTATGCTAACCACATTGGTTGTCATTACATCACTGACATACATTTTCTACCTCCCTCAATGCTAAGCTCACTAACAGGTGAGCTTGTTTTTTTATTGTAGCACAGTGGCCATTCACCAACAACTAGTTAGTCAACTATTTTTTCTATATACGCCGAAATTGACATAGTTTTCAATTTGACCTGCTTCTAAGCATTTGTCCGGTTACCACCTTGACACATAACTTGGCCCACGGTGATAATTGTTATGCTATGACAGGTAGCTTAACTGAGGATGTAGAGCAATTAAGGCAAAGACTTGATAGCTTACCTCAACCCCAAGTAGAGCCTCCGCTTATAGTAGTCAGCGGCCTGCCGGGCACGGGCAAGTCCTTTTTCTGCCGCAAGCTGGTTGAAAGGTTGCCTTTTCTTATTTTGTCAAGCGATGCCTTGCGAAAAATCTTGTTTCCCTCCCCCCAATACGAGGAAAACGAAAGTAAGAGGCTTTTTTCTGCTTGTCACGCTCTCATTGAGGAGCTTTTAAGGAAGGGGATACCTGTCATTTTTGATGCCACGAACCTGTTGGAACGCCACCGTGAATACCTCTATCGCGCCGCGAAAAGAGCAGAGGCAAAGCTCATCCTGGTTTATGTTGAAGCTCCTTCTGAAGTGGTGCGACAACGCCTTCTTGCCCGAGAAAAATCAGCTGTGCCCCAAGACGACTCGGAAGCCGATTGGGACGTGTACAACAAAATGAAGCCTCGCAGGCAAAGGATTTCTCGAAGCCATTTTGTTGTTGATACTTCGCAGGATATTACTCCGGTAATCGATAAGATTGTACGGGCAGCGAAGAGATAAGCAAATTTTTCTTCGTTAGACTCTTCAATTCTTTACCCAAATAAAGTAAAATAAGTGATTCTAAAAGTTTACATATTTTGGGGAGGCTGGTTTTGGAGATCAATGTTATAGCTGGGGATATAGCTCGAATCGAAGCTGATGCCATCGTGGTAAATCTCTTTGAAGGCGTAGAACAACCGGGCGGCGCTACTGCTGCTGTAGATAAAGCTTTTGACGGGGCTATTAGCTCTCTTATTGGTCGAGGTGAAATCAAGGGTAAGTTTGGGGAAGTTGGCATTGTCCACACGTTTGGGAAGCTGCCAGCACGAATAGTAGCCGTTGCTGGGCTGGGCAAGCGCCAGGATTTCAATGTGGATAAAATTCGCGGGGTGGCCGGAGAATTTTGCCGGTCATTGCGTAAATTGAACTGCCATAAGATAGCTACAATACTTCATGGTGCTGGCATAGGTGATATTGAGCTTGAAGCTTCGGCTGAGGCAATAGTGGAGGGTGCTCTTCTCGGTCTCTATAGCTTTAACAAATATAAAAAGCCTGAATATGCGGATGTTGAAGAAATGCTGATAGTGGTGAGGGAAGAGGATAGAATCCCGATTTTGGAGCCAGCCGTTCACAAAGGAAAGGCGATAGCTGAAGCTACCAAGCTGGCCCGGGATATGGTTAATGAGCCGGCTAATTACATGACACCTACCCGGATGGCTGAAGCAGCTAGAGAAATAGCCACCAAATATAATTTGGAGTTCAAAGTCCTCGACTCAAAGGACATGGAGGCGATGGGCATGGAAGCACTCTTAGGAGTGGCGAAGGGAAGCAGCCAGCCCCCACAGCTCATAACTCTCAGTTATAAAGGAGATGAACGTTCTGAGAAAGCCCTTGGTTTTCTGGGCAAGGGCATAACCTTTGATTCTGGGGGGATTTCCATTAAGCCCTCGGAGGGAATGGGTGAGATGAAGGATGATATGGCTGGTGCTGCTGCAGTCATGGCAGCACTTGGCGCTATTGCTCAGTTGAAACCACAGATTAGTGTCACCGCTATTATTCCGGCTACCGAGAATTTACCCAGCGGCACCGCCCTGAAACCAGGAGATGTATTAAAGGCGATGAATGGCAAGACCATTGAAGTAATAAGCACCGATGCCGAAGGAAGGCTTATCCTAGCTGACGCCTTGAGTTATGCCCAGAGGCTTGGTTTGTCTCCTTTAATAGACTTGGCTACTTTAACCGGAGCCTGCCGTATTGCTTTGGGTACCCTTTATAGCGGCCTCTTTAGCAATGACCAGGACCTGGCAGATAAAATCCTTAGAGCTGCTGAAAGAACCGGGGAGAGAGTATGGCAAATGCCCATGCCCGATGAGTATAAGGAACAGAACAAAAGCGAGATTGCCAACGTTAAGAATACTGGTAACAGGTATGGCGGGGCTATCACAGCTGCCCTCTTCCTGGCTGAATTTGTTGATAATACCCCTTGGGCTCATCTTGATATAGCTGGCACTGCTTCCTCGAATAAGGAGAGTGGCTACACAGTAAAAGGGGCTACCGGAGTCGGGGTCAGAACCTTGGTCGAGTTAGCTTTGAACGCAGCGGAGGGTCAGGAGACTACGTGATAGTAAAGTGGTTAGGGCATTCTTGCTTTTTGATTACCTCCATGGGTGGTATAAGAATAATTACTGACCCTTATACTGTCGGTGGAGGCATCAGCTACTCTCCCATTGAGGAAACTGCTGATATTGTTGTGGTAAGCCATAGCCACGGAGACCACAGCAATGTTTCGGCGGTTCACGGGACGCCGGAGGTAGTTAAAGGTAACGGCACAAAAACTGCCAAAGGTATTCAGTTTAGAGGCATCGCTACTTACCATGATGCCTCCCAAGGTCAACAAAGGGGACCCAACACTGTCTTTTGTTTCAATGTAGATGATATAAAGCTTTGTCAACTGGGTGATTTGGGACATGTGCTTAGTCCAGGACAGGTCAATGAAATTGGTGCCGTGGATATACTGTTTATTCCTGTGGGTGGCTTTTATACCATTGATGCATCTGTAGCTAGCCAGGTATGTAATCAATTGAAGCCGAAAGTAGTTATCCCTATGCATTTTAAGACACCTAAGTGTGCTTACCCTATAGCCGATGTGGAAGATTTCCTTAAAGGCAAAAAGGATGTGAAAAGGATAGGAGATAGTGAGGCAGAGTTTGAGCAAGAAAGGCTTCCGGCTGTTACCGAAATCGTGCTCTTGCAACCGGCTTTGTAGTTATGAAATTTGGTCTTGGATGTGAAGTCAATGATTGTCAAAGATTCTGACTTTGTGTTTACTCCTCCCCCACAGCTTTCCTGGGCAAGGCGGGTTTTGATCAAACCCTGTGTTGGTTATCCCTTACCTTACCCTGTGACTACAAGCCCCAAACTACTGAATAATATTATCAGAGGTATCAGGAAAGTTAGTAATGCAGATATCCTTATTGCTGACGGGACTCCCAGCGGTGAATCAATTTATCCAATATATCAAGATTTAGGATATAACTTCCATCATGTCCTCATGCTCGATATCAGGGATTCCATCTTTATAGAGGTGGAGAATCCTTTATCTCAATTCTACGCTGTGGAGAGTTTCTGGGTGCCTAATGTGGTGCTGCGCAGTGATTTCTTGATTAGCGTTACTCCCTTTAAGGTTTGCGGCAACTCCGGCCGCTTCAGCGTAGCGAACCTTTTGAGTCTATTGCCGGTGAGCAAATATCAAAGAGGTAAATCAGGTGGTTGGGAGACCCTGTATGAATTAGGGATCGAGAATGTGCTTGCTGACCTCTACTTCACCCTGCCTTTTGATTTAGGCATTATCGAAGCCCATCAGAAGTTCTTTTACACTGATGACCCCACGAGAGGGGAGGTGGAGGATTACGGGAAGACCTTAATTGGCGAACCTCGTGAAATCGATTCTGCCGCTTCTCAAATAGCTGGAGTTGACTCGGAGCATCTGAGACTGATTAACGAAGGCAGGGTTCAACTTGAAGACTAAGCTACGCTAATATCTTACGCTAAAGTCGGTGAACTGGCCTGAATAGTCTGACCAATCTATTTCAACCCCTTTAACCCAAGCTCCCGGCGGGCCTACCTTAAGCTGCTCCAGTAGTCTGTCCAGCTGCAGCTTCTCCCCTTCGGCTTGAACCTCTACAGTATCGCCGCTGGCTAGGTTGCGGACATAACCTCTTAAGCCTAATTTCCTGGCTACATTTCGGACGAAGTAGCGAAAGTAAACGCCCTGCACGCGACCATAGACTGTTGCGGAAAGATGTGCTGCATCAGTTATTTCGTCGTTCCGAGCCATTCCCATCATTCTGAGCGAATGCGAAGAATCTCTATGGGGCGGGCCCTGTCCAGACGGCTCAACCCTGCTTCCTGGGCCAAGGACAACGCCTCATGGAACTCCACGGGCGATATTCGCCGCGCCAAACTTGGGATTTGAAAAGCCCTATAGCAGGGATGGTATTGAGCCATAATATTGACATAGGTGTTCGGAGAAATTTCCCTGCTCAGAAAATCCACTATCCCTTTTGTTCCTGCCAAACCGTTGGGTAGTACTAAATGGCGGACTAGGAGCCCTCGTTGGGCCACCCCCTGTTCGTTTATCTTTAGGTCGCCTACCTGCCGATGCATTTCTTTGATTGCTGCCCTGTTTATCGAAGGGTAACTTTCAATGCCCGATAATTCTTTGGCAGTCTCCTCATCGTCATATTTCATGTCCGGCATATAAATATCGACAATACCGTCAAGTACCCTCAAAGTCTCCACCGAGTCATAGCCACCGCTGTTATATACCAAGGGGAGATGTAATCCAGACTCCACCGCTACCTCCAGCGCCTCCAGGATTTGCGGAACTACGTGGGTTGGGGACACCAAGTTTATGTTGTGGCATCCTTTAGCCTGGAGGGAGAGCATCATATCAGCCAGTTCTTCCTTGTTCACCTTCTCGCCCTCGCCTAGCTGGCTAATAGAATAATTCTGACAGAACTGGCATCTAAGGTTACAGTTAGTGAAAAATATAGTACCCGAGCCATGTCCACCCACTAATGGCGCCTCTTCGCCGAAGTGAGGCCCGTAGCTGGACACTATTGCTTCGCGGGGTGCGCGACACTTACCTACATCACCAACCAGGCGATTCACACCACAACTGTGAGGGCAAACGGAGCAACCCTCAAGCAAAGATACAGCTGCTTCTACCCGCTCCCTTAGCTTTCCTCTGCGATAAAGTTCCAGGTAAGCTGCCAACCTGTCTATTCCTCGTATTCTTCAGCAGGCTTCCTCTTTTTCTTGATTACCTCTGTCTCTGAATGCGGGATAAATTCCGAAAGCGGCTTTGGCTTTTGCTCCCCTTTCTTAGCTTTCTTCGGCTCTCTCCGTCTGAAATCTCGTCTACCCATAGCTATACCTCAATTTCTCCCAGGCTGCTCTTGCTGCTTGGCTCTCAGCAGCCTTCTTACTCTTTCCCGTGCCTCTACCCAGTACTTCTCCTTCTACCAAAATTTCGGCCGTAAATTCCTTATTGTGGTCAGGACCAGCAGCTTCCACCAAATTATAAACTGGTGCTGGCTTCTTCTGTCCCTGGATAAGCTCCTGCACCAAGGCCTTGTAGTTTGGGGTCATTTTCCCGGCCTTTATTTTTCTCAGTTCCGGTTTGAGCTGCCTGAAAATAAATTTCCTGGCTGTGGCTAGTCCCCGGTCTAAATATATGGCTCCGATTAATGCTTCCATAGCGTTGGCCAGGTTGCTTTGCTTCGTCCTTCCTCCACTTGTCTCCTCGCCCTGGCCCAATAGGAGCCAGGCACCGAGCCTGAGAGCGGAAGATACTTCAGCCAAGGTATCACGGCAAACCAGAGAAGCACGAATCTCAGTTAGGTCTCCCTCGGGTAGTGTAGGAAACTCTCTATACAGCCTTTCAGCCACTATGAAGTTAAGTATAGCATCGCCCAGAAATTCCAGCCGCTCGTTGTCAGACAGGTTAAAGTCGGGATTTTCGTTTAGGTAAGATCTATGCACGAAGGCTTGCTCCAGTAAAGATACCTGGCGGAAAGATATTCCTAATTCCCTTTGGCAATCATCCCAATCAATCATTTTACGAATAAAGTATAGCAACAAAGCCTAGCTAGCTCAACCTGCTGCCCTCGTTAATTGCCTCGACGTGAAGTCGTGCCCCTTCCGGCGCAAGCATAGGGGTTGGAATCTGAAGACGGGCAAGCCTTATCGGAAGACATTGGCAGATTTATGATTGAACGAGCCCCCTAAGTACCTGGAGGCTGCAAGTAAACAGCTATCTTCTGGCGCTTAGCAGTTTTGGAG
>CAZXAJ010000027.1:0-32192 GCA_964638975.1 uncultured Dehalococcoidales bacterium | reverse complement strand
AATATGCCTTCCCTGAACCAACGAAAAAGGGTGTTTTTGCTTATACCAACCATTTTACAAACCTCATTGGTTCTATAATAGGTTTGTCCATTTATTATCACAGCCATGCTTTTTCACCTCCAATCCTACTAAGTTACATAATGACCGGAGCAAAACTTTCACAATGGCGATGCCTCTGTCAGTCAGTCTCCCGTACTTTTGTAGCTGCTCTGGTTTGTGCTTCCCAGCCGAAGTCAAATTCCCCACTTCCGATTATCTGCAACACCGCATCAACCACTTCGGCATCATACTTTGTTCCCCTGCCACCCTGGATTTCCTCCATGACCTCTTGCTTGCTCCTCGCTGGCCGATAAGGACGGTGGGAACCCATAGCTTCCACCACGTCGCAGACAGCGAGAATACGGACTTCCAAGCTTAGCTTATCGCCCTTGATACCGTGAGGATAACCGGAGCCATCCAGCCGTTCATGGTGGTTCAGTGCCATGTCGGCTACCGGCCAGGGAAGGCTTATATCCTTCAATATGTTGTAACCCTGTTTCGCATGGGTGCAGATGAGAGCCCATTCCTCCTCAGTCAGCTCACCCAGCTTGGTAAGAATCCCCGCCGGAATGGCAACCTTGCCAATATCATGGAGAAACCCGCCGATATAGAGCCCCTGCAACCTATCCTCATCCAGTCCCATCCTCTCTCCTACAAGATGAGCCAGCTCGGCTACTCTTCGCTGGTGTCCCGCTGTATAGGGGTCGCGCGTTTCTATTGCCCGGGAAACAGTTTCTACAAGGTCGATAAGGGAATCCTCAAGTCGCTCCTGTCCCTTCTTACGCTCAGTGATGTCTATAAAGGCAACTAAACCTCTCACTTTGCCCCCATCCACGATCCTCGTACCCACCGCGTTTATCCATACTTCTCTGCCGTCTTTGGTCATCGCCCGAAACTCGCTGGCCTGCCGTAAGTCCTTTTCAAACATGTCCTCCACCATAATCTTAAGGGCTCGCTCCCTATCCTCTGGAGAAACAAAGTCAAGTGGATTTACTCCACGTGCTTCCTCTACAGAATTAAAGCCAAAAGTCTCCGCAGCGGCTTGATTGCCGAGCACCACTTTCATGGTTTCAGCATCCACAACAAACGTACCGACGACTGTGCTATCGAACAAGGCTCTATATTTTTCCTCGCTTTGTCGCAGTGTCTCCTCTGCCACCTTTCGTTCGGTGATGTCCCTGGCAACGACCAAAATACCCGCCATCTCTTCCCCGGTTCTGACGATTCTAACTTTTACGCTCACCCAGCGCTCCGTCCCATCCTTGTGCCGGAACGTAGTTTCAAAACCTTCACCTTCCACCTCTTGCCCAGACATGATATCTTCGAAGAGCTTCCTCGCCCGAGACAATTGCTCCGGACCAAGAGTCCCCAGCTCCAAAAAGGATTTCCCCTCCAATTCCTCAGGTCTATAGCCGGTGAATCGCTCGGTCGCTGAATTGCACGAAACGACCTTGCCCTCAGCATCCACCAGCACGATAGCATCAGGCGCTGAATCTACCAGTACCCGGTACCTCTCCTCCGATTGCCTCAGCGCTTCCTCCGCTCGCTTGCGGTCAGTGATGTCGCGCAGCGCTGCCAGGTAGACAATTTCACCTTCCCACTCCACCTCCACCACATGCATTTCCACTATGGCTGGCTCTTTACCTCTGCGAACAATATCAAGCTCCATCTTTTCACCTGGCACAATAGGAAAGCCAAAAGTTCGGCCTATGAGTTCCCCTGCCTTTCGATGGAGAAGGGATTCGGCAGCAGTGTTGACGAAACGGACAACTCCCGCTCTGTCCACAATTATGACACCATCGGGATTCTTTTGTATGATATCTTCGAGGGAGTGAAGTAAAGCCTGCGACTCCCAGGTGCGCTGTTCCAGTTCCACCAGTATTCGTTGCCGCTCAATGGCATAGCGTATAGAGCGCTCTAGTAGCTTGCCATCCAGTTGTCCTTTCAACAAGTAGTTCTGCGCCCCTTCCCGCACTGCTCTCACTCCCAGCGATTCGTCGCCAAGACCCGTCAACACGATGATTGGCACTCCTGCTGACTGACTGTGTGCCTTGAGGAAAGTGTCGATTCCCCGAGCATCGGGCAGGCCGAGGTCCAGTAGCAGCACATCAACCTCTCGTTGTCCAAGGTACTTCAGCCCCGCCTCTAGATGGTCAACACAACTCAGAGCAAAGATACCGTGCGTGGCTTTCTTGAGCATCTCCTGTATAAGCCGGACGTCACCAGGGTCATCCTCGACAAGCAAGACCCGTATGACTTCGGATTGGGGCTTTCGAATTGCGGATTGAATCATTTAAGATTCTTCCTTTTCTGGCACTGAACTCTGAGAGGAGCTCTCAAGCAACTTTTCTAGAATTCCTATAATCTTGTTGAATTCGCCGGACTTGTCCAGAAAAAAATCCGCTCCGGCATCCAGGCACCTCTTGCGGTACTGGGGATAGGGGTAGTTGGTGAGCATTATTACCGTAGTAGCAGTTTTACGTTGCTTGATTTCCCGTAGCACCTCAATGCCGCTCCCCATAGGCATTCTAATGTCCAGTATCACTACGTCAGGTTCAGTCTCCAGGATAGACTTTGTAGCTTCGGGGGCATCCCTGGCTTGACCTGCGATTTCAATTCCTGGAAGTTCTGAAAGCATGGTTTTCAACCGTTCAGCCACGACTTCTGAATCGTCCGCAATGAAGACTCTCATAAGGCTCCCCTTTTTGGCTCTCTCCAAACAAGGTATAGCACTGACCTCTGCCGAAGCTGTTACCAGTCGTGTACTTCGTATTCTTGCTCTCACCTTGACCCTCTCTCTTTAAAAGAGAGGAAATTGGCTGACAACAACAGTGCTAGGTATTATCAATATATAGCAAGGAGTATTGAGAATGATATCAGCGATTATCTGATTTTTCTGTGGGAAACTGCCTGAATAGTTGTCGGTGTTTGTCCTACAGAGAGGGCATAGATAAGGGTTAGAATCAAATCAGTCCACCAGCCGGTGCTTCACGGCATAATGGATTAATTCCGCACTGCTCTTCATTCGCATTTTATTTAAGATGCGAGAGCGGTAGGTGCTGATGGTCTTGACACTCAGCATGACTTCCCTGGCAATCTCGGTCGGCGTTTTCCCTGAGGCAAGCATACACATCACCTGGTACTCACGGTCGGAAAGAGCTTCATGGAGCGGTTCCCCTGCATCTACTTCCAGGGCAAAGGCCAATTTTTCGGCCAGGGAAGAACTGATATATTTCCTGCCCAGCGATACTGTTTTTATTGCCGCCACCAATTCATCCGGGGCGCTTTCTTTGGTTAAGTATCCAGAGGCACCTGCCCGTATAGCCCGCACGGCATAT
Organism: uncultured Dehalococcoidales bacterium; assembly: GCA_964638975.1. Classification (GTDB taxonomy): domain Bacteria; phylum Chloroflexota; class Dehalococcoidia; order GIF9; family AB-539-J10; genus RBG-13-51-36. The sequence goes on along the minus strand of CAZXAJ010000027.1, from coordinate 28,815 downwards.
TGTTCTTCTGGATGCACAGTTATCACAAGCACGCGAAGGTCATGTTTGGCCCTCTTTAGCTCTCTCAAGGTCTCCAGCCCACTTCTGTCTGGCAGGGAAATATCTAACAGAATCACATCGTAATCATTCTTCCATACTTTGTCCAGCACCTCTTGTGAACTGCCTGCTTCATCAAGCACAATCGTGTCAGGCATTCCCAGGAGGATTTGTTTCAATCCTTCACGGACAACTGGGTGGTCATCGGCGACAAGAATCTTCATCATGGCATTTCTTCCTCCTGGCCAAGCGGGATACTTGCTGTTATCGTAGTCCCCTTTCCCTCAACGCCACGGATTTTGACCTCACCGTTCCAGGTAAGGAGACGTTCCCGCATTCCGACCAATCCCAATGACTTGGGATCGGACAGCGCCTCTTTAGTGATTCCCTTACCGTTATCTCTGACTTTGAGCTGTAACCTGCCGGCTTCCTCCTGCAGGCTTATTTTGACTCTGGTTGCCTGGGCATGACGAGTTACGTTTGTTAGTGCCTCCTGGACAATGCGGAAAAGCGCAGTCGAAAGAAGTTGGTCTAAAGCAATGTCCTCAGGGCTTATGGTGAGTTGGCATTCAATTCCCGTCCGTTTTTGAAATTCCTCCGCCTGCCACTCAATTGCTGCGGCCAGACCAAGGTCATCCAGTATCCCCGGCCTCAATTCTGTGGAAATCCTTTTCACCATCTCGATGGCGGCATCAGTGAGTTCGGACATGGATTCTGTCTTGTCACGTAGTGGTATTTGGTCTGGGGATAAGGCATTGCTCAACCAGGATAAGTCCATTTTTAACGCCGTCAGTGACTGTCCCATCTCGTCGTGCAACTCACGGGCAATTCGGGTTCTTTCCCATTCCCGGGCGGCTTCCACATATCTGGCAAGGTTGCGCAATTGCTGGCGGGAACTTTCCAGCTCCTCTTCCGCCCGCTTGCGCTCGGTTATGTCTCTGACTACCCCCTGAAACCCTACAATTCTATCCTCTTTTTTCAGGGCCGTGATATACCCCTCTACTATTCGCCGCTGCCCGTCTTTCCTAAACGTTTCATATACAAGACTGCGTACAGGTTCACCCGTGCTGAGCACCCGCTGGTATTGTTCAAGGACTAAGTCGGAACTCTCTGGAGCGATTTTTTCTGCGGGCCTCATTTTGCTCAATTCCTCCAAAGTATAACCAATCAGTTCCTCAAGTGCCTTGTTGGCTGATGTAATATTGCCATCAGAGTCCGCAGTGAAAATTGCTTCGAGCGAATTCTCGAAGAGACCTCTATAGCGCTCTTCACTTTCCCTCAGCGCTTCCTCCGCCCGCTTGCGCTCGGTGATGTCTCTGGCAACGCCCTGAACGCCGATAATGGTATTGTCTTTTACGATTGGCGTTACGCTGACTTCGATAGGAACAGACGTGCCATCTTTCCTTCGGCCTGTAAATTCCAACACCTGATATTCCTGGCCAGACACAGCCCTGTTAAAGGCCCGAACACCTCGTCCGATTTCTGATTCTAGTAAAAATGCACTAAAGCTCAAATTCATGGCTTCTTCAGGCGTATAGCCAAAGATGTTCTCCACCGCCGGGGAAATGTAGGTCACCTGGCCGTTCAGGTCTGCCAGCCAGATGTCTTCGGCGATTCTCTCTGCAATCAAGCGGAATTTTTCCTCACTCTCCTTCAGCGCCTCCTCCGCTTGTTTCTGCTCAGTTACGTCTCTAACAGTCCCCTGACATCCTACGATTCTACCTCCTCTCCTGATGACCTGGACATTTGCCTCTATCAATCGCCTTTCACCATCTTTCCTGATAGTTTCATATACCAAACCACGTATAGGTTCACCTGTTCTAAACATCCCGCTGAATTCTTTCAAGACGGATTCAACACCTTCTGGGGGCATAGTTTTTTCCCAGTTCATTCCCACCAATTCTTCCAAATCATAACCAGTCAACTCCTCAAGTGCCCTGTTGCCCGATGTAACTTTGCCCTCAAGGTCCGAAGTAAAAACTGCTTCGATGGAATTCTCAAAGAGACCCCTATAGCGCTCTTCGCTTTCCTTCAGTGCCTCCTCCGCTCGCTTGTGCTCGGTGATGTCTCTGAGGGTCCCCTGAAATCCTGTGATTCTACCTCCTTTCCTGATGACATTGGCATATCCCTCTGTCAATCGCCTTTCACCATCTTTCCTGACGGATTCATATAACACATCGTGTATAGGTTTACCTGTTCTGAACAAATTTTTGTATTCTTTAGAGATATATTCGGCGCTTTCTGGAGTGACAGTTTTTCTCCAGTTCATTCCCACCAATTCTTTCAAATCATAGCCAAGCACTCCCCCAAATGCCTTGTTGCCCGACGTAATGCTGCCCTCAAGGTCCGAAGTAAAAACTGCTTCGATGGAATTCTCAAAGAGACCTCGGTAGCGCTCTTCACTTTCCCTCAGTGCCTCCTCCACCCGTTTGCGCTCGGTGATGTCAGTTGCCGCCCCGATAAATTTCACAGGCTTACCTGTTTTTTCATCCCTTATCACCATAATTCGATCACTCCAAGTCATATATGTCCCATCTTTCTTTCTCATACGGTACTCTACATCATATGGAATACCCGACTCTAGCTGGTCTATGCTTTGACTATCTATCTGGGAAAGGTCTTCCGGGTGAACATGTTCCCGCCAACCTTCCATAGTGCGGGGATACTCGCCAGGTTCATAGCCTAAACGTTCGTCTATACCACCATAAAATGTAGCAATACCCGTTTGCAGGTCTCTCTCGTAGACCACGTCAGTGGCAATCTGGCTGGCAATGCGGAATCTCTCTTCGGACTCACGCAGCTTCTCCACCGCCCGCTTTCGCTCGGTTATGTCGACATCCACCTCTAGAATCAAATCCGAACCATCCACATCCGTGAAAGGAAAGTCATATGCCTCGATATCGGTAGAGCCGTCCTGGCTTGTTATTTCCCATCTATGAGGCTTCCCGGTTTTCAAAACCTCGTATGTTTGGCAAAAATCACACGGCTCTTTTTTTCCAAAACAATACTCATAGCAGTGCCTCCCATGCGACTCACCAAACTTATCCCGGAAAGCGCGATTACTAAAGACTACATGGTAATCCGGCGAGAGCAGGCACACCATCATCGGCATGACTTCCAACACATTGAAAAGCCGATTCCGTTCCGCTTGCAGCGCTTCCTCCGCTCGCTTGTGCTCGGTGACGTCCCGATACAATGCCTGAAACTGTGTTTCGCCGTTCCAGATTACTTCTCTGCGGGACACTAACAGATGGCGGACTTTGCCATCCTTGCGCACGATACTTACCTCATACTCGGACGGCACAGGTTGCCCCAGTTTCCTCTTCCTTTTCCTCTCCCTGTGCGCGGCATAGCTTTCCGGAGTATAGCGCTGCTTTGCCGGCGTGGCTTTCAGTTCCTCAACGCTGTTGTAGCCGTAGATATCCAGAATAGCCTTATTGGCATAAAGAAGTCCTCCATCCGCGGTAACAATACGAATCCCCAGAGGAGAATTATCCAAGGAGTTACGGAAGTTCTGCTCCGACTGCTCCAGCGCTTCCTCCGCCCGCTTGCGCTCCGTGATGTCTCTAACAGACTCCTGAAATCCTACGATTTTGTCTCCTTTCCGGATGAGATTGATAAACCCCTCTGTCACTCTCCTTTCACCATCTCTTCTGATAACTTCATGTACTACATTTCGTCTAGGTTCACGTGTTTGGAACAGCTCACGGTATCCTTTAAAGAAAGATTCGGCACTTTCCGGCGGGGCAAGTTCTTTCCAGTCCATTGCGCCCAACTCTTTCAAACTATAGCCGGTCAATTCCTCAAACGCCCTGTTGCCCGATGTAATCCTGCCCTCGAGGTCCGTGGTAAATATTGCCTCGCTGGAATTCTCGAAGAGATCCCGGTAGCGTTCCTCGCTCTCCTTCAGTGCCTCCTCCGCTCGCTTGCGCTCCGTGAGGTCATGTAGATAGGTCAGATTTGCCAGCCGCCCTTGGTAATGAGTCAAACCAGCCGATACCTCCACAGATATTCCTGTCCCATCCTTACGCACCAACCAGGTCTCGTAAACAGGGGGGACATCTTCTCCTGCCATACGTCTTCTGTGTCGCTCCTTGACCAAATCTCTGTCTCCAGGCATGATCACATCCTGGAAAGGCTTACCCAACAATTCATCTTCCCTGTAGCCTATCATCTCCGAAAAAGCCCGATTGGTAAACTTGAAGACTTCGTCTTGTATAATAACGATGCCATCCAGTGCCTGGTTAACCAATGATGAATGCAGAGCCTCCGACTCCCGCAGCGTCTCCTCTGCCCGCTTGCGCTCCGTGATGTCCCTGATCACCCCCTGCCGTGCCAAACACCCTTGGTAAAATATTTTGCTCACGCAGATCTCGACATCGAATTCAGTGCCGTCCTTACGCAATGCCCTAAACCCGTAGCGGCTGGGCACGTCTTTGCCACTTTCCCTATCAAAGCCTCTCTGCTCCATCAGTTTTCGGTGCTCCGGGGATACAAAATCGGTAAATGTATACCCCACCATTTCTTCGCTGTCCCGGCATCCGAACATTTCCAGCATCGCTCTATTCACAAAACGAATATCAATTCCTTGAACAATGACTATTCCTTCGGCGGAGTCTTCTACCAGCCTTCGGTATTTTTCCTCGCTCTCTTTCAGTGTTTGGTCTACCTGCTTGCGCCCTGTTATGTCCCGCACAACCTCAATGACCTTTGTCTCACCGTCAATGTCCTCGAAGGGAGTTGATGTGACCTCGTATTCCCTGCCGTCAGCACCGACTGTTTCCACATTCTGTGTCCTACCGGTGGCGATAGCCTTGACCATGGGACAGTCCTCACATGGGCTTTCCCTCCCCATATATCCCGCGTAGCAAAGCTGGCCTCTCAGGTCGCCAAATCTATCCCTTAATACCTTGTTCTGGAAATCAACCCGATAGTCTCGACTGATAATGTCCACACCGTCCACCATGGAGGCAATAATCCCCTCCAACTTATCTCTTTGCGCCCGTATCGCCTCCTCGGCCCGCTTGCGCTCCGTGATGTCCTCATATAACATTTGGAACTGTTTTCCACCGTTCCAGAGCACTGGCCTACGGTGTACTGCCAGGTGCCGAACTCCGCCCTCTTTACACACAACGCTTATCTCATAATTAGAGGAGACAGGCTTCCCTAGTTTCCTCCTTTCTTTCCTCTCTCGGTGCTCAGCATAGCTTTCGGGGGTGTAGAGCTGTTTTGTCGGTGTGGCTTTCAATTCCTCTATGCTACTGTAGCCGTAGATATCCAGAATAGCCTTATTGGCATAAAGAAGCTCCCCTTCCGGGGTAACAATACAAATCCCCAGAGGAGAACTATCCAAAGAGTTACGAAAGTTCTGCTCCGACCGCTGTAGTGCCTCCTCTGCCCGCTTGCGTTCGGTGATGTCCCTCATAGCAGCAGTGAATCCCACAGGACCACCAGATTCATCCTTTACCACGGAAACAGTATACTCAGCTAGAAATTCCCTCCCCTTCTTGTCTAGAAACGTATACTCTACTCTGCCGCTATACCCTTTTTCCAGCGTTCCACGCATATCCACCGCAGCCCTGGCATGGTCCTTGCTTGAGAGAAAGTCCAAGCCGCTTCGCCCGATAACTTCTTCCTTATGGTCGTATCCTAACAGGCAAACCCCCGCTTCATTAATATCTGTGATACAAAGTTCCATATCGGTGAACGCAACCCCGTCAGAAACAGCTTCCAGAGTGGTGTGCAGTTGTCCGCGCTCCTTCTTCAGTTCTACCTCTATCTGCTTGTGTTCGGTTATATATGCCTCCAGTTCAGTAATCCGCTGGCGCATTTCTGCCAATTCCTCCACAAGCTGCTCCTTTGTCTTAACTACCATCTGAACCTCCTGTAATTCACCCTCACCTTAAACTTATTCACCTAACCACTGCATGCACTTGATTTTTGGACTTGTCCAAGAAATCGAGAATATCCTCCTGCCTGAATCTCAGGAAACGGCGAGGACCAATGCTATATGATTTCAGCAGTCCCTTCTTCTCCCACCTCCTGACTGTATTAGAATGGATGTTGAGAATAGAGGCAACTTCCTTCACTGTCAGCATCTTTTGCGGCATTCTATTTTCCCGACTTCCTGTATCCATCGTTACTCGTTGGTTACTCCTTCACTATCGTTGATTACCATCAGTCACCATTAATGTTACATTGATTACCTTCTGGACACAATAGGGCTTTAGTCCCGAAGACGCTGGGAGTCTAGCCCTGGTTAAGCGCCTATGCTGCCCGTGTGATTAGCAGCATATAGCCAACACAACAGAATGCCCGGTAATCCCCTCTTGTAATTGTCCCCCTTCTGTCGCGGTGAACGAAGCGTGGCAACCCACAAAAAATCCCAAATCCGCAATACTGACCAATATTCAATAACCAAAGGCAATTGAAAAGCAGTTTTGAACCTCGAATTTAGATATTGGGATTTAGTGCTCTAGATTTAGAGCTTTAACCGGCGGATTGTCTCGTCGCTAACGCTTCTCGCAATGACAAAGACAAACAAGCCTGGGCATTACATCTGCTGTATTAAAAGTCAAAGGTGTCACAATTATAGGTCTAAGGCAATTTCCTTCATGGCCTTGATTCCCAGGCCAATGAACTCTTCTAACTCCAGTCCGATTTCCTGGCACTGCGCCACTTGCTCTCGGTTAACCCCGGCAGCAAAGCCTTTCTCCCGAAAGCGTTTCATAACCGATTTAGTGGTCAGTCCACCTAATTTATCGGGGTGAACCAAGGCAGCAGCAGTGATGAGCCCGCTCAGGGGGTCAGCGCAAAAAAGGGCCTTATCTAATTTCGTCTCTCGGGGAACGCCATGAGCTTCGTTATGGCACAAAATAGCATGGGCCATAGTCTCACTGGCTCCAAGCTCCTGTGCTATGTCAGCCCCCAATCTGCTATGGCTACTCATATCACCTTCAACCAGCTCCATATCTATATCGTGAATGAGCCCAGTAATCCCCCACTCTTCTTCATCCCCACCCAACCTTCTAGCCAAAGCACGCATAATAGCCTCAGTGGCCAACATATGCTTGATCATATTCTTATCCTGGACATTGGCATGGATGGAATCGATAATTTCCTCTCTGTCAAGCCTTGATTTCATGTCAATACTTTTTCCCGCTGCGCTAATAATATAGCACGTAGATATTGCCCAGTGGAAGAGGCATCGTTTTGGGCCAATTCTTCAGGTATGCCAGCAGCTACAAGGTAGCCGCCCTCATCACCAGCTCCAGGACCAAGGTCAATAACCCAATCAGCATTTTTGACCACATCCATCTGGTGCTCAATGACAATAACCGTATTTCCATAATCCACCAAGCGCTGTAGCACCTTTAGGAGGCAAGCAATATCTGAGAAGGAAAGGCCTGTCGTTGGCTCATCTAGTATATAAAGAGTTTTACCCGTGGAGCGGCGAGATAGCTCGGTAGCCAATTTTACTCGCTGGGCCTCACCTCCAGAAAGGGTCGGGGCTGGCTGCCCCAGGCAAATATACCCCAAACCTACATCTCGGAGGGTTTCCAGCTTATTTTTGACTCTGGGGAAGTGGTCAAAGAAAAGCAAAGCTTCTTCTACCGTCATATCCAGAATTTCGGCGATATTTTTCCCTTTGAAGTGGATCTCCAGCGCCTCACGATTGTACCTCTTTCCCTTGCATACCTCGCAGGGGACGGTGACATTGGGCAGAAATTGCATCTCAATCTGAACATAGCCTGCCCCCTGACAGGCTTCGCACCTTCCCCCCCTTACGTTGAAGGAAAAACGCCCTTGAAGGTAGCCCCGCATCCTAGCTTCAGGAACAGTGGCGAAAAGTTCTCGAATAGGGGTGAATGTTCCGGTATAAGTAGCAGGGTTGCTTCGCGGGGTACGACCAATCGGTGATTGGTCAATGTTAACCACCTTATCAATGTAATCAGTGCCAACTACACCATCACATTCGCCTGGTCTCTCTTTGGCTCGGTAGAAGATCCGGGCCAGCCTTTTATACAGGACTTCGTTAATTAGAGAGCTTTTACCACTCCCAGAAACACCAGTGACGCAAACAAACTTGCTTAGGGGGATATAGACATTGATACCTTTCAGGTTGTTCTCTCTAGCACCTTTAATCATTAGCTCTTTTCCCGAGCCAGAGCGACGTTCAGTTGGCAGGGGAATTTGCTTCGCCCCACTGAGATACTGCCCCGTTATCGACTGAGGGCAATTCATTATATCCTGCAATGTCCCCGTGGCAACAATTTCTCCCCCATCTTTACCAGCCCCAAGCCCCATATCAATAATGTGGTCAGCAGCTCTCATCATAGCTTCGTCATGCTCTACGATGATTACAGTATTATCCAGGTCTCTGAGGCGCCTCAGCGTGCCTATAAGCCTGGAGCCATCGGCAGGGTGCAAACCCACTGTGGGCTCATCACATATATAAAGGACTCCAGTAAGCCCACTGCCAATTTGAGTAGCCAAACGAATTCTCTGGGCCTCACCGCCACTCAATGTCGCTGAAGCACGATCCAAAGTTAGGTAGCTCAGACCTATATCCCTGAGAAAGCCCAACCGAGAATGAATCTCCTTGATAATCTGCCTGGCTATGGTAAGTTCCCGAGGACTGATTTTGCCGCCTAGCTGCTCCACCCAATTTAAAGCCTCCGTAACAGGTAGGGCAGTAACGTCCATAATATTTCCGCCCACAATAGTGACAGCTAAAGACTCTGGTTTCAACCTTTTCCCCCGGCAGGCTGGGCAGGGGTTGGATGCCATATATCGCTCGATATCCGCCCTGACACTATCAGAATCCGTCTCTCGATAGCGGCGCTCCAAGTGTGGTACGACACCTTCGAAATTTGTGTAGTATTGACGCATCCTGCCATAGCGGTCCTCATATGTGGCTGGGACCAGTTCACCCCCATCACCATAAAGAATCAAATGCAGTGCTTCTTCACCCAGCTCTTTGATTGGCGTGAACAGGGAAAAACCATAGCGGCGACTTAGAGACTGTAGTATGCTGCTGTACCAGGTGCTGAGTTGCCCATTTCTTGTCCAAGGCTGGATAGCCCCTTCGGCCAAGCTCAGTCCCTTTTCAGGGATGACCAGATTAGGGTCGATTTCTAATTTACAACCCAGCCCTGTGCAAGCAGGACAAGCTCCATAGGGACTATTAAAGCTAAAGGTCCTGGGAGCAATTTCTCCCAAACTTATACCACAATAGACACAGGCAAAATGCTCCGAGAAAAGCGATTCCTCCCCGTCCAGAATTTTGACAAGCACCACGCCCGACCCCAGTTTTAGTGCGGTCTCAATAGAGTCAGCGAGCCGGGTGGCATTTCCGTTTTTCTCTATCTGAAGTCGATCAACTACTGCCTCTATGGTATGCTTCTTATTCTTGTCTAACTGAAATTCCTCAGAGAGGTCGTAAATTTGCCCATCAACTCGAACTCTGACAAATCCTGCCTTTTGCAAATCCTTCAATATCGTTTGATGCTCGCCTTTGCGGTCCCTAACCAACGGTGCCAAAATCATAATGCGGCTACCTTGAGGTATTGCTTGAACAGCGTCCACAATTTGCTGCACTGTCTGACGCGAAATCTCCCTTCCACATTCAGGGCAGTGGGGATGCCCAATGCGAGCAAAAAGAAGACGCAAATAGTCATAGATTTCAGTCACGGTGCCCACAATGGACCGTGGGTTGTGAGGCGGCCCTTTCTGGTCAATGGATATGGCAGGGCTCAGCCCTTCAATGTAATCAACGTCTGGTTTCTCCATCTGCCCCAGGAACTGACGAGCATAGGCAGAAAGAGACTCTACATAACGTCGCTGCCCCTCAGCATATATGGTATCGAAAGCCAGCGAGCTTTTGCCTGAGCCAGAAACACCAGTGATAACCACCAGTCTGTTCCTGGGGATAACAACGTCTATGTCCTTAAGGTTGTGTTCTCTGGCACCCTTGACAAATATGGCATCTGGCATGGTGCTCTATTGTAGCATCGGTGCTTCTCAAAGGAAAATTAGCTCGACACGCTCACCCAAGCTCTTCCCTTGAGGGGAGAGCTTGGGTGAAGGATTATTAGCTTCGCTCACAAAGATAAATCGTCGCGATTAAAACAGACCACCAAAATGCATTAACACTGGTGCCAGCATCAGTGAAATGACCGACATCAGCTTGAGCATTATATTCAAGGATGGCCCAGCAGTATCCTTCATGGGGTCACCGGCTGTATCTCCAACAACGGCTGCCTTATGAGCGTCTGAACCCTTACCTCCAAACTTTCCCGCCTCAATCCACTTCTTAGCATTGTCCCAGGCACCGCCGGCGTTGTTCAAGGTAATAGCGAGAACAAAACCAGTAGCCAGGGCGCCAATAAGAAAGCCAGCGAGGGCATATTTGCCCAGAACCACTCCCACAATCACAGGCGCAATTATCGTCAGTATCGAAGGAACCAGCATTTGCTTCAACGCAATTCTGGTGGCAATATCCACGCACCTGCCATATTCAGGCCTGGCTGTTCCCTGCATCAAGCCCTTTATCTCACGCCATTGCCGACGAACTTCGTCGATAATTGCCGCCGTAGTTATACCAACTGCCTTCATGGTCATAGCACAAAAGAGGGGAGGCATAAGGGCACCTATAAATACACCAACTATAACTGGCACGCTTAGTAGGCTCAATTCCCTGGGCAATGTTAGTTCGCCTGTTGCCGAGATTGTCACTATCCCAACAGCCATGGCGAAGGCCAGTATTAAGCCCAGGGAATTCATGGCAGCAGCACCGATGGCGAATCCCTTGCCCGTGGCAGCGGTGGTATTGCCCAGAGAATCTAAAGCATCGGTCCTCTCACGCACCTCATCTGGTAAGGCCGCCATAGTGGTGATGCCTCCAGCATTGTCAGCTACAGGTCCATAAGCATCGGTGGCCAATGTCACGCCTAAGGTAGATAACATGCCCACGGCAGCTAAGGCTACGCCGTAGAAGCTGCCAAACTTGTACGCTACGATAATCGCTATGGCTATCAAGACTATCGGTGGCCAGGTGCTCATCAGACCAGTGGCAAAGCCTCGAATTATAGTGGCACCAGCACCACTAGTGGAAGCTTCAGAGATTTCCTGCGTCGGTTTAAAGACGTAAGAGGTGAAATAGTTTGTACTTTCCCCAATCAAGGCACCAGCTACGAGGCCGGCAAGCATCGCCCAGAAGAGGCCTAAGCTAGCGTGCAAGAAGTGAATCACCAGAAAGCCAAATACTGCTGCCAATATTGTGGCGCCAAGCGTGCCGCGACGCAAAGCTCCCAGGAGAGCAGCCATTTCCACCTTCTCCCCCACTCTGACCAGAAAGCAGCCAATTATGGAGGCTACAATGCCGCCAGCCATAATTAGAAGAGGCAACCACCAAGCGTGCTGTAGGGCAACCTCAGGAGAAAGTGTAGGGAACAACAGGCCCTTTACCCATGGCGCTAGTATGACGCCAACCGTAGTGAGCGTCATAGTGGCAATAACGGTTTCCACATAGGATTCAAAGAGGTCAGCACCCATGCCGCATACATCGCCGACATTGTCGCCCACATTGTCAGCTACAACGGCAGCATTCCTGGGGTCATCCTCCGGTATCCCCGCCTCCACCTTACCCACTAAGTCGGAGCCAGCATCGGCTCCCTTGGTGAAAATTCCACCACCCACCCTGGCAAAAAGAGCTACCAGTGAAGCACCGGTTCCATAAGCGGGAATTATAAACAAAAACTGATAATCGGGGAGCCCATGCCACGCAAGATAGAGGATGGATAGCCCTATGATGCCAATACTGACCACTGTCAGCCCCATAACTGCCCCACCTCTGAAAGAAACCCTTAGCCCCTGATTCAAACCCTTCTGTGCCGCAGCGCAAGTCCTGCCATTGGCCCTGAGCGCCATGTTCATTCCAGCATAGCCAGCGCCCATGGAGCATAGGGCGCCAAAGACAAAAGCCACACTCAATCTCCAACCCAAACTGGGAATGACCGCCAGGACAATGGCTATTATCACTACCACAATGGCCAATGTGCGATATTCCCTATGAATAAAAGCAAGTCCACCCTCCTTGATGGCAGCAGAAATCTCCTTAAGCCTCTCCGAGCCTTGGTCCTGCCTCAGAACATAGCGCACGAAGAAGGCAACTACACCTGCCGCCACAAGCCCCGCGATTATACAAATCCAGACTAGATCCATAGCCCTCCTTCCTACATAGACATAAGACTAGGGCACTCAAGCCAAGTCCAAGTGCCCTCTCTTTTGTCTGCTAGAATATGCATATCAGAAGTATAAGTCTAATACAAAAAGCCTTCCCTTTCAACCCCTGACTGGTCAAGATGATTACAATATCACTTAAACACCAGAGCGCCAACAGGGCAAACGGCAACGCACTCGCTACAGTCCTGGCAAATGGACCTACCCACAGGCTCATCCCCAAAAGTGGTAACTATCCTCCGGAAGCCACGGTAAGCAAAACCAATAGTTCCTTTGCCAAGTTTTTCCTGGCATACCCAAACGCATCTGCCGCAGAGCACACACTTATTAGGATCGTAGATAAATAGAGGACTGCTGGAATCTATGGGTAGCTCAGGCAGGATTTTGCTGAACCTTTTTGTTTTAAGCTTTACCCCGAGATGCTTAGCTATCCTCTGAAGTTCACAAGAACCGCTCTTGGGACAGTGGGCACAATCAACAGGACAGCTAGCCAGAATTAATTCCAAGGCAGTGCGGGCTAGCCTCAATGCCTTTGTCCCTTTGGTATTAACCACCATTCCTTCTGCTACAGGCGCAGTACAGGCTGTAACTGGCACATCTTTACCTTCTATCTCCACAAAGCAGAGACGACAAGAGGCAAAAGGCTCGCTCCTTTCCCGAATGGCACAAAGGTTGGGGATGTAGATGCCATTATCCAGAGCTGCCCACAGGACCTTTTCCCCTGGGGCAGCTCCTATTTTCTTACCATCAATCGTCAAAGAAACGCTTTTGCCTTTTACCAGTATCCTCACCTCTATTCTCTCCCCTGAGGGAGAGGGAATCTTAGCGCGGAAGTTATCTTCCCAAAAGGCCTACCAGTCTTTAGAAGAGCCCTTGTACCTTGCCGGTCTTTGTGTCGATGTCTACCCTTCTGAAGGCCGGATCGGAGCTGGTTCCTGGCATCAGGCTGATGGCGCCAGCGCAGGGACAAAGGAATTTCGACCCTGAATAAATCAACACATCGCGAATAGGCAGAGCCCATCCCTTTGGGGTGCCCTTAATGGCCGGGTCATGTGTCAGGCTCAGGTGGGTCTTCACCATCATAGTGGCGTAATCATCGTACTTGGAATCGGCCTCAAGCATCTTGGCCTTGGCTTCGGCATCAGCCGTCCACGCCGCGCCATCGGCTCCATAGACCACCTTGGCGATCTTGTCCACCCGCTCCCGCAGCTTCATTTCCATGGGATAGAGGAACTTAAAATCGTTCTTAGATTCACAGGCTTCCTTAACTGCATCGGCGAGTTCTAAAGCGCCATCGCCGCCATCGGCCCAGTGGCTAGAAACAGCACAGCCTGCCCCGGCTGCCTCAGCTGCCTTTCGCACCATGGCAATCTCTTCCTTAGTGTCGGTGTAGAAGCTATTGATGCACACCACCGGGTTGATGCCCGATGTCCTGATGGTGTTGATGTGATGCAGCATGTTAGGAAGACCTTTCTCCAATAAGCCCAAATCCTCCTTGGTATAGGAATCAGGCAGGGGTAGCCCAGCCACTACCTTGGGCCCGCCGCCGTGCATCTTCAGTGCCCTGATGGTGGTGGTAAGCACCGACACATGCGGCTTGAGACCACTATAGCGACACTTGACATTCCAGAACTTTTCAAACCCGATGTCCGCAGCGAAGCCGCTCTCAGTAACATGATAGTCAAACATCTTCAGACCGATGCGGTCGGCGATGATGGAGGATTGCCCCACAGCGATGTTGGCAAAGGGACCAGCATGCACCATACAAGGCTGGTACTCTACAGTGCACATTAAGGTGGGATTGATTGTGTTGCGCATCCAGGCAGTCATGGCGCCTCCCACCTCAAGGTCTTTGGTGGTAATAACTTTGCCATCCCTATCAAAGGCCACGGTAATTTCATCCATTCTTTGACGCAGGTCTGCTAGGTCTGTGACAATTGACAGCATAGCCATAAGCTCAGAGCTCACAGCAATGCCAAACTTGGACTGCATGGCGTAGCCATCCATGCGACCACCAAGCCCTATGACGATGTTCCTGAGGCTCTGGGCGCAGAAATCCATGATCCAGCCCATCTCTACCTTGGTAGGGTCAACATTCAGGCGGCGCATCCTTGTGCGCTTGGCTAGCTCCTCGTCGCTGTAATTGCGCTCATGCTGCATCCTCGCAGTAAGTGCCACCATGGCCAGGTTATGGGCATTCATTATGTCGTTGATGTCACCAGTAAGCCCCATGGAGAATTCCGTCATGGGAATCAGCAGCGCATTGCCTCCGCCAGCAGCAGTACCTTTGATGTTCATAGTAGGACCACCGGAGGGCTGACGAATAGCACCACCTACATTCAAACCTCGTTTGCCCATACCTTCCAAGATACCCATCAAAGTAGTTGTTTTCCCCTCTCCTAGCGGCGTGGGGGTTATAGCAGTTACCTCAATGTACTTGCCGTCCGGCCTGTCCTTGAGACGCTCAATTATCTTCATGAAATCGAGCCGGCATAGCCTCCCAAAAGGAATGACCTCATCCTTCTGCAAGTTCAGTCTTTCCCGCCACTCATCAGGGGTTGGCATGTTTTCCTCAGATGCTTCGGAAATCTGCCAATCTTTTAGTTTTGTTGCGTCATAAGCCATGATAACCTCCTTTCTTAATCTTTATTTGGCGCGCCAATGACTTTCACCTCATTATTACTAAGTCGAGCAGCAATGCTTTTCACCTCCTCCATAACTTTCTGACTTAAATTAACCAGAGGTGAACCGGCGAGGTCAGCTTCTATTATGCTCTGGTCGTAGGGAATGAAGCCAAGAAATTCAAAATCTGGCATGGCGGAAACAAGAAAACCCCTGTCCTGTTCACCCCGAATCTTATTAGCCACCACCTTGATACTCTCTAAACCTATATCTTTTGCCAGCTCTCTTATCCTATAGGCTGTTTCAATACTTCCCTTACCTGGTTCCACCACAATAATCAGCTTACCCACGGCCCTCGCTGTCGCCCGCCCCAAATGCTCTACCCCAGCCTCCATATCCATTATGACCACTTCATCCCTCCGCAGGAGTAAATGGGCAACCAAAGCTTCCAGTAAGGCATTTTCGGGACAATAACACCCACTACCACCCTTTTTTAGCCGCCCCATCACCATTAATTTGATTCCCTCATGCTCCACCCAATACTTTTCCGGTATATCATCAACCTTGGGATTTAATTTAAAGTAAGGCGCTGCCTGGCCGGGACGTGCCCCTGTCCTTTCTTCAATCAGTTCTGCCATCTCAGATATAGGGGTTATCTTCTCTGGGCTGGGAAAGCCGAGGGCATTCGCCAGGGTAGCATTTGGGTCGGCATCTATTGCCAGAACAGAGTAACCAGACTGTCGAAGTATAGTAGAAAGGAGAGATACTAGCATTGTTTTGCCTACCCCCCCTTTACCACTAATAGCAATTTTCATGCCACAAACGGCCAATTATACCCTACATCAACAGCGAAAATCAAGTCCTGCAAAACCTAGCCCCCTGCTTGCCTCTCCGCTGCCGTCACGGTGTTGAACAAAAGCATGGTAACAGTCATGGGCCCAAGTCCACCGGGGACAGGAGTAATCGCCTCAGCCTTCTCCTTCACAGGTTCAAAATCTATGTCCCCTACGGTTCTTTTTCCCGTTTTAGTTGTCGGGTCATCGATCCAGTTAGAGCCAAAATCCACGGCAATCACGCCCTCCTTCACCATATCGGCGGTGAGAAACTTCGGCTTATCCACGGCAACTACTACCACATCCGCTCGACGAGTGTAAGTGGCCAGGTTCGGCGTAGAGGGCTGGCAAAGGGTCACGTTGGCCCCTACTTTTTCTTGAGCCAGTATAGACGCTAAAGGCTTTCCCACAAGATTATCCACATTTACAATCACAACTTCTTTACCTTTGAGCTTGCTATATCCATATCGAACCAGCATCTCCCAAATGCCAATGGGGGTTGCCGGAAGAAACGCCTCCTGCCCCATCCAGGCCTTGCCCACATTCACAGGATGAAATCCGTCCACATCCTTTTCAGAGAGAACAGTGGTTAAAGCCTTGTTTTCATCTAGATGTGCGGGCATGGGGAGTTGAATGAAAATACCATGGACTCCCGCATCCTTATTAAGACGCTCAATCTCCTTAAGCAAATCATCCTCTTTTATATCCTGAGGTAATCTAACCATCTGTGAGTTGATGCCCAGTTCCCCACTTGCCTTTTCTTTAAGCCCAATATAAGAGGCCGAGCCTGGATCTTCACCAACAAGGATGCCCGCAAGCCCAGGGGTTATGCCCTTTTCCTTAAGCTTTGCTACTCTTCCCTTGAGCTCCTCTCTTATCTCAGTTGATAATTTCCTTCCATCGAGTATATTGCCTGGCATATCAGTACCTCCCAAAAGATAATTTTTTTATGAGCCAAGCAGCTTTTCGGCAGCTTTGACGGTATTAGCCACCAGCAGTGCCGAGGTCACCGGACCGGTGCCGCCTGGAACAGGAGTTATCGCCCCTGCCTTCTCCTTCACCGCCTCGAAATCCACATCCCCTACCAGCTTGAACTTACCGGGATTTTCCGGGTCCTCTATCTGGTTCACTCCCACGTCCATTACTATCGCTCCTTCTTTTACCATATCCGCGGTGATAGCCTTGGCCTTCCCCATAGCAGCCACCAGAATATCTGCCTGCTTGGTAATTGAAGGCATATCCTTGGTTCCAGTATGGCAGACGGTTACAGTAGCATTAGCCGTTTTCTGCTTTTGCACCAGTATACCCATCAGCGGCTTTCCTACTATATTGCTCCGCCCACAGATAACAACATGTTTGCCATCGGGGCTATGTCCGCTGCGAATCAGCAGTTCCTGAACCCCATAGGGAGTCGAAGGGAAGAACGTTTCCTCCCCCAGAAGCAATTTGCCGGTATTAACCGGGTTGGTGCCGTCAACATCCTTATCAGGGGAGACGGCGCTCTCCGCTCTGAGAGTATCAAGGTGCTTGGGCAAGGGCAGTTGAAGGATAATGCCGTGACATTTGGGGTCCTTATTGAGTTCCTCAATCTTCCTCTCTAGTTCCTCTTGAGTGACATTTTCCGGAAGCTTAACCGTATCAGTAAATATGCCCACGGCCTCACAGCCCTTAGCAATACCGCGAAGATACGATAAAGAAGCAGGGTCTTCCCCAATTAGAATCGCTATAAGCCCCGGAGTTACTCCCTTCCCCTTCAATTTCTCTACCCTTTGCCTTAACTCCCCCCGAATTTCCTCCGCAACTTTTCTTCCGTCGATTATCTCTGCTGGCATTTCTACCTCCTTAGTTTAATTTAGCGCTTACTTGTGGTGGCAGGCGGCCTATATAATATACGCCTTTGCCCCAACTAAAATCAACGTCCTAGAGTACTATATCCATATTAGCAGTGCTGCATAATTTCCTGCCTCTCGTTGTGAAGAAAGCCCCTCTTTGTCCAACACCATCACCTTAATTTCCTCTCCCACCAACCACCAATTCATCGTGCACCTGTGAGCCACAGGAAAACCTGACACGAGTGGGAGCGCTCTTTAAAGCACCAGGGTAGAGGCGTGATGCGAAAAGGGGAAAAACGAGTTTAAGAACATACATCTGCATGGCAGACAATTTGCGCTGAAATGGGAAATCCCACATGAAGTAAAAATTGACATGGATAGGACACAGATGACATACTGTTGAATTGAGCCGGCAGAGTACGGGGTCTCATCGCTGGTTAATCTAGAGATGGCTATAGCTACACCGCAGTTTGGAAGACCTCCCCCCATTAAAGCCAGCAGCAAACGATGAGGAGTTTGGCATGGAAAAACCAAGGGATTTCCTGGAGATAACAGAGACGAAGCTAAACGGGGTTTCGAAATATTCTCACGGTACTATGCGGATATACAAGATCACCGTGGAGAATTTCCTTCACCATTTCACCAGTGCCTATCTAATCCTGGATGAAGCAGTGACTCTGGTGGATGTAGGCTTCAACGGAGTGAATTCAAGTGCCTTCTTAGAAAGGGGCTTTAACACGGTTGGGGTAGAATTTGGTGAAGGTGTTAAGATCAGCGACGTAGAGAATATCGTTATCACACACGGACATGGTGACCATTTCGGACTTCTATCCTACGAAAAGCTGAAGGGCAGGACCGTCTATATGCATCCCCTGGACAGCCATGTATTATTTAATCACCAGAAGACATATGCTGAGTGGATGGAGGACCAACTTAAGCTGGTGAGAGAGGCAGGTTCCGATGTCACGCTTGACAACTTCTATGGTGATGCGGAGTGGCGTATTTACGTCGGTGACTATGAGATAGTGGCAGTGACGGATGGTCAGCAAATTATCAACGGTTACAAAGTCCATCACTGCCCGGGACACTCACTGGGTCATATTTGCCTCGGGGTGGGTCCATTCCTGCTACTGGGAGACCACATACTTTCTTCCACCACACCACACCAAACGCCAAAAAGCAATTGGGGAGGGGCTGGGTTAGAGGTCTATTTAGATTCATTGGGAAGAGCATCCACTATGGGGTATAAACTCGGGTTACCTGCACACGAGGAGGCAATTTATTCCATTGCGGGTAGAGCTCAGGAAATCGAAGCCTTCCACCACGAGCGCCTTAGAGAACTCACTGAGATTTGCATAGAAGAGAAGAACCTCGAAGAAGTAACGTCCACATACTATGCACGCCACCCAGAATTCATACAGGGGGATTTTGAGGGAGAGTTTGCAGGCAGTAATAAGGTCCTGGCTCTAGAGGAGATAAAGGCACACTTAGAATATCTACTGGAAAGGGATGTAATAGCGGCAACGGGAGTTGAAACCGGTGTGCCAAGATATCAATCGAGAAGAATCTGGGCGGGAAACGCCTGAGATTAGCTGCCGGGAACTCAATAGGCAGCACTTAGAACCATGACAAAGGGCTTAAACCGCCGATGCCAAAATGTTCTAACATGAAGAGCCCCTCCGCGAGAAAAGACCTGGCGCAGACTGGGGAAAATATCCAATGATGGCAGAGTCTATGCAGTTCCCAGATGCAGTGATACTCTCCATAAGATGCGACCATTGTCGGCTGAGGCATTGTCATAGCGATGGTCGGCCTGCGTCGCTGGACATCGACATTCCATTATCACTGATAGCATTGGAGTCCTGCGTATTGACAAACTAAGTCATAAGTGATATAGTCATATGAGGTAAAATCTCAAAAAGACGTGGTGCCTAGTTTGCAGGGGAAAGTGATGCGTGGGATTGAGTCCAGCCAATTATTCCTTCTTATAATCTGCGGTGTGTTAACCCAGGCCTATAGTCCAGCCTGCCTTGTGGAGGAGATAGGGAATGATTCATAGGGTGAAGTATCTGCTGATTGTCCTGGTTTGCCTGGCTCTGGTTATCCCGGCGTTGAGTTGTGCTCTGCAGCCAGGGGCGAGAGGGTTGGAACTGCGATTGGAGAAGGCGCCGTGCCTTAACGAGACGGTCAAGCTAACCTGCACACATAGTATAAGGGTCGCAAATTTACTCGAGGGCATGACGAGCAACAATATCTCACACGAAAAGATAGAGTTATCATATGAAAAGATAGAGTTAGACTTCAGACGAATAGATCCCAAGACCGGATATTGGGTGTTCGTACAGCCGGAGGAGATACTGGTCGATGGCAACTTTAACTGGGAAGCTGATATCAAGATCGACGAGTCCAACCATCGCATAGAAGTGTCGCCGCAGGATGTGTCGGCTGACGGCGATCTGGATTGGGAGGCTGTTGCCAAATGGGGTGTACCCTTGGAGTTCTCCGCCATCGTCAAATTCCCCCACGAAGGTAACTGGAGGCTTTGTACTACTTCTACCAGCCTAGTCTGGGACAGCGACTGTGTCCTCTTTCACGTCGGCAAGGACTCAGGGAGTTTTGACTTGGAGGAGGATTACCGACCGAATACAGGTCCGTATCCCGACACTCCAAGTGAGGAATTTCCCATGACTGTGCAAGTGGACATTCCCAAAGCCCCTCGGCTGGACGAGGCAGTTGAGCTGACCTGGACCATCAACTCGATTCGGGACATAGCTGATGTCAATGGATGGGTAAACTTCCGCAGGATGGAAGGGGCAGAGGAAGTAGAGGTGCCAGCGGAGGATATTCTGGTTGAGGGCGATTTGAACTGGGAAGGTTCTCTAAAGAAGGATACTCCTGTTCAACTTTCTGCCATTATCAGGTTTCCTGCAGAAGGAGATTGGGAGATCGAAGCAAGAGCTCGTTCTCCTGAGCAAGAGGGAGGCTGTGCCGACGGCCTTTTCTTGAATGTGGGTAAGGAAAAAGGCAGGTGGGGCTGGGTGGAGCCTCATGAAAAAGAACGACCACTACAGCCACCTCCTCTCCATAAATAGAGCATACCAACAGAGCCGTAACTGATGTAAGCAATGGCTAGCAGATTGGGACGAAGGTTAACCTTAGCGCTGTGTTTGGCAATAGCTCTGTGCTTCTTTTCCACCGTTGGTGTCAATCAAGCCTTTGCTTCCTACCGCCAACAAGAGAGTCCGGGATACCGGCATGTACCACAGAACCCGGGAACCCTCACCATAGAAGGGCGATGGAAGTATTATGACAGAAACAATCAGGCTGTCCCTGCCAAAAGGTTTTTTGTTGAGCTATATAGCGGTACGACTTGGTTGCAATGGACCTTTACTGATGACAACGGATACTTCGAGTTCTCGGTACCTAACCCCGGGACGCCGGTAAAGGTCGTGATATACACTTACGATAACTATGTTGTTTATCCTGGCTCTTATCATGAAATTATGGTAGTAGAGCCGTTGGGGACCTCGTTCCTGGACGCTCATACTTATACTTCCCGCAACTTTGGTCCGTACTCTGATGGCTATCACTATATTGGAACCCTAAAGGTTCCTTCGTCGCTTGACGAGCTTGATGCCTGGTGGGTAAAGGACGACCTGGATAAAGGGTATACATATCTTCCCGATAAGATGGGCCCATTTATCGCCGAGTGGGACTGGGATTGTGAATTTGGCTTCTTGTTTCACTCCTTCTTCTGCTACTGTACTGTCCCATTAATTTGGCCCTGCAATCTCGGTCATATTTATATGGATTACGATGAAGCCGCTTGGCAAGATATAGTGCTGCACGAAATGGGACACGCAGTAATGTGGCATATTTATGACGGATATTGGTCATTCTCAGACTGCTTTGACTATCTCTTAAACTGCGCTGGTCATAAGATAGAAACAACTTCCTGTCAGGAATGCGCATGGTTCGAGGGCTGGGCCGATTTCTGGGCTATCGCTGTTAATGATGATCCCCAATTCCTTATCTATAACCTGGAGAATGGCACTGGGGGTGATCCCTGGGATAATGGGGACGAAGTGGAGGGCAGGGTATCTGGCGCCCTCTGGGATATTTACGACGATCATGACGATGGCAATGACGAGTATGACGGAGAATTCGATGACATCTGGGATGTTGTCTACAGCCAAACTGATGATACCTTCGCCGAGTTCTGGGATGCCTGGAAGGATAGAGGGCACAACATACCAGACGTAAACGCCGCAATATATCAGAATACGATAGACTATAATAATCCCCCTTCATGCACAATCATCTCACCCAACGGTGGAGGGTGGTACTGGGGAACAATAACAGTGTCTGCCTCAGCATCGGATGACTCCGGTGGCTATGTAGATGGGTCAATTTCAAAGGTCAAGTTCCAATATTCAAGAGATAACAGTAATTGGTACACTATAGGAACGGACACATCTCCCTCGGGTGGTTGGAGTGTTTCCTGGGATACTTCGATAATAGAATATGATTCAACAGTCTGGGTTAGGGCAAAAGCAAAAGATAATCTAGGAGAATGGTCTTCATGGGATAAGTCCGATTCATCTTTTGGTATCGACAATATACCGATGGAAGATTTGATGGAAGGCGATACCAATCTAAGTTGTTGTGTGAGTATCGTGGATGCCATGTTCATAGCCCAACACGTGGTTGGCTATAGAGCCTTTACGGCCGACCAGCTTCTGTGCGGCGACACCACAGATGAGGGCGACGTGACCCTAGCGGATGCCATGCACGTTGCCCAATGGGTGTGCAGTGTGCCGTTCAAACCCTTATGGGAGTCCCCCGCTGACGATGACATGCTACCGCCTGCGGAATGTGGCTCTAAGGGTGGGATGGCTGCCGGTGCCGGTAAAGGCACAGTAGTATCAATTCCGGACGCCGCTGCTATCCACGGTTCCAATGTAACGGTGCCCATCAGCATCGACGATGTCAGCAACCTGGGTGCAATCGAGATCCGGCTGTCCTACAACAGCAGCGTAGTTGAGGTAGCCGCTGTAGCCGATGGAACTCTTGGCTCCCCAACCTACGGCATTTTTAATGACGACGGTGTCACCAAGATGGGCTGGTTCGCGGGGACGGGAGAAACCGGCAACTTCACGTTTGCCAACGTCACTTTGCGTGCTGTGGGGAGTGGAGGTGATGCCAGTGCCCTCGACCTCACCGTCAGGGAAATGGTCGACCCGGATGCTAACCCCCTCTCGTGCAGCGTAGACGATGGCACGTTTACGGTAACTCCAATTGTTGCGGAGACGAGCCTGGGCCAGGAACTGGAATCCCCTGCTGACCCCAGCAGCGTTATCCTGGTCCCGGTGAATATCGACCGGGCAAAAGATGGCGTTACGGGTGAGAATATCTCCGGGATAGAGATTGATTCCTATAACGCCGAGGCAAGCTATCTGTATGACCCTCCTGACGGAATGGAGATGCTCGAGGTTGACCCGGGGGATGCCCCCTTTGATGACCCTGTGTCTGAGATACATAACAACGACCCCGGCGATGATTGGACCGTGTTCTCGCAGGACCCTGCGGGAAGCGCGGAAGCCCCGCTATCGGTGGCCAGGCTGGTCGTCCGCCTTATCGGCAGCGCTTACAATACGCATAACCTGACGGCGAACTTCGACTCTATCATGGCTACTATCGGCGAGGAGCTAACCCAGGAGTCACCGGCCGTTGCAACCTACCAGAGGGGGGATGCTTGTGTGGACGGTGAGGTAACAACGACTGATGCCACGTGGGTCGGCGAATATTTGGTGGGTAGTAGGAGTCTGGACGAGCTGGGGGCCTTGAACGCCGCCTGCCCGAGCCATGATGGCGATAACGGGGATAAAATAAAGATTAGTGATGCCATGTTCATCGCCCAGTTTTGTTCTGGCGCAAGAGATGAGTATTATGAATTGATTGAAGGTTCTAAGAGTGGGGCATTTACGTCTATCGCTTCAGGAGAAGTCACGGCAGAACTAAGCTCAGCTAAAGTATCGGCGGGCAGGACCGTCCTGATACCCATAATCGTTAAAGGCATCCCTGTCGATAGCGCAGGCCTGGGCTGCTACGACCTGAAGCTCACCTTCAATCCCAAGGTGGTTAGAGTTGGCGATATTGACTGTAATGGCATCGATTTCGCCAGGCCGGCTGCTGTGAACATAGACAATGCCAAAGGCGTGGTCCTGCTGAATGGTTTCCAGAGCAGCATACCGGGTCCCGTTGGAGATGTTACCCTCGCTTATCTGGCTGTCACCGTCACAGGCAGTCCCGGAGACTCTGGCATGCTGGACGTGGAGATTACCACCCTGGCCGACAGCATGGGGAATGACATTGTGACAAAGGATGCCGACGATGTTGTCGCAATTGGCAGCGGCCCTTGAGATTCAAAAAGCGGTGGGGATTAGATATAGCGTACATAGAGCAAACTGAATAACTAAGGTTGGCTAAATACTCGGTGAGGGGCTGAGGATTGTTTTTCTGCCCTGCTCAGTCTGTGTCTAGCATTTCCTTTGAGGCGTGACCTGTAATTTAGGCATAATCGGAGCTTAGTATCTCTTCCAGGACCTCTGTCCACCTATCCCCCAGAAGCTTTGTGTCTAGCTTTATCTGTGTGGCGCCTATTTTTACTGCGCCATCAATAGGGCTGGTGGCCATCAACCGGCGGCTATCGGTTTGGGGTTTTATTACAATCTGCCTTCCCTGTGTGGAAATAGAGCTTACCTTAGACCTAATAGCCAAAGCCTTGATTCTCACCATGTAAAGAAGATTCTCCACAGGCCGGGGCAAAGCACCGAATCTATCCTTGAGTTCTTGAGCTATGTCAGCTACTTCCTCGATATGCTCTGCCTTCGCCAGTTTGTGGTAAAGGCTTAATCGAGTATTTAGATTGGAAACATATCCCTCCGGTATATGGGCGGTTAAGGGCAGGGATATGCTGGGAGTGAACTCAATTTCCTTCTTCCTGACTTCACCAGCTTGCTTTGCTTTTAACTCTCCCACCGCCTCGGCAAGCAACTGGCAATAGAGGTCAAAGCCCAGGGCAGCTATATGCCCGCTTTGCTTGACCCCCAAAAGATTGCCTGCCCCTCGAATTTCCAGGTCCTTCATAGCGATACCAAATCCCGAACTCAGCTCGGTAGCCTCAAAGATAGTCCTGAGCCTCTTATAAGCCTGGGGAGTCAGCCGCTTCCCTTCGTTAAAGAAGAAATAAGCGTAAGCCTGATTGATACCGCGACCCACTCTGCCCCTTAACTGATAAAGCTGAGCCAAACCGAACCTGTCAGCCTGGTCAATAATAAGCGTATTGACATTAGGCATATCCAGACCTAACTGGATAATAGTGGTAGTCACCAGGATATCATACCTGCCAGCGATAAAATCCGTCATCACCTTTTCCAGTTGTTCTTCAGGCATCCGCCCATGAGCTATAGCTATTCTAGCTTCGGGCACCAAATCCTGTAACCTGCTGGCAACTAAAGCAATGCTCTGAACGCGGTTATGAACAAAAAAGACCTGGCCATTTCTCTCCAACTCTCGCAACATAACCTGCCTGACCAGAGTGTCATCGTAAGCCCCAACGTAGGTCTTGATAGATAGGCGTTCTTCAGGAGGCGTTTCCACTATACTCATATCTCTTATTCCCGTTAAAGACATATGAAGGGTGCGCGGGATAGGAGTAGCGCTAAGAGCCAGGGTGTCTACTTCCTTCCTTATCTGCTTGAGCTTTTCCTTCTGCACCACGCCAAACTGTTGTTCCTCATCGATTATCACTAGTCCCAGGTCTTTGAATGTGATGTCTTTTTGCAACAGGCGATGAGTGCCAATGCACATATCTACAGTGCCATTGGCCAAGCCCTCAAGGATTTCCCTTTCTTTTTCCGGGGGACAAAAGCGGCTCAGCATTTCTACTCTTAAAGGAAAGGTTTGCAACCTCTCAGTAAAGGTAATGAAATGCTGCTGGGCCAGCACGGTGGTCGGGACAAGTATAGCCACTTGCTTATTAGCCATAATCGCCTTGAAGGCAGCACGCAGTGCTATCTCGGTTTTGCCATAGCCCACATCTCCACAGATGAGCCGGTCCATGGGCTTGGCTTTTTCCATGTCCTCTTTAACCGCCATGATTGCCTCAATCTGGTCTGGTGTTTCCACATAGGGAAATGAGGCCTCCAGCTCCTGTTGCCATAGTGAATCTGCGGAGAAAGCGAAGCCAGGAGTTAGCTCCCGGGCAGCATAAAGCTCGAGCAGCTCCCTGGCGATTTCCGCCACTGATTCTTTAACCCTTTTCTTTGTCCTTTGCCATTCCGGGGTTCTCAACCGGCTCAAGGGTGGTGCCTGGTCTCCAGCACCGATATAGCGGCTGATGCGGTCTATCCGTTCAGTGGGCACATAGAGCTTGTCACCAGCGGCATACTCTAAAACGAGGTATTCTCGCTCGATCCCATCTGAGGATATCCTGGTTAGACCGTGGAATCTGGCGATGCCATGGTCCACATGGACCACATAGTCACCAGGAACTAACTGGGGAAGAAACAACTGGCGAGGTACTAGCCTCCTCTTCCCAGCACTCAACCTCCGTTGAGTGCTGGCCCGCGGCTGCTTTACAAAGCCAAAGAGTTCAGCATCGGTAATAATGGTCAGCCTGTCACCCATTATCCAGCCTCCGTCCAGTGAGCCCTGGAGCACGGTGACCGAACCAGGCGGAGGTATCTGTTCTATCTGCGATGCCGGCGAAGTATGAATGTCTTCTTCCTGAAGAAGTTCAGCTAAACGATTTGCCTGATGGCTAACCATGAACACGCGCTGTCTTTGTTTTACCATTTGCTCAGTTGCTTTGAGGAACCTTTCCAATTTGCCCCCATAACCTTGAGCTCTGACGAAGGGCAAGGTTTGTCCATCGCTC
Source organism: uncultured Dehalococcoidales bacterium (assembly GCA_964638975.1). Lineage (GTDB taxonomy): Bacteria > Chloroflexota > Dehalococcoidia > GIF9 > AB-539-J10 > RBG-13-51-36. The sequence continues at coordinate 2,308 of CAZXAJ010000027.1, read as the reverse complement.
CGGGTGACATCCCCTGTTTCCAGCGCCAGGCAACGCCTTACCTTCATCTGCTGCTCCAATTCCTCCCATCCAAGGTAAGGGGTGGGAAAGCCTTGAGGTAGTTCGCCTCTTTCCACCTTTGTGGCTCTTAATTCTTGAGCTTCCTCGTTCAGCCTCGTGATGGCAAGTTCAATTCCCTCAGGGTCATCGAGAACAAGCAAGGCATTGTCACCAAGATAATCAAAGACGCTTCCAGTCACCACCTCAGAGCTATCAGCTATTGCTATGAACTCCTTGGCCGGCGTGACCACCAAAGAGGATATAGTTCCGCTTGAGCGCTGGCTTTCCGGCTCGAAGCACCTCATGCTCTCTATCCGGTTGCCGGAGAACTCTATTCGAACTGGCGATTGGCTACAAGGGGGAAACACGTCAACAATACCGCCCCGTTTGCCCAGCTGCCCGGGCACTTCCACAACATCCTCCACTTCATAGCCCATGCTCTGCCATTTGCGTAGCAGCTCCAGAGGGTCAGCAGACATGCCCGGCTTTAAAATATGGCAGGCAGTTGCAAAATCTCTCTGAGGGATAGTTTTGCTCGTGATTGCCAGGGCCGAGGTCACTATTAAGGGAGCTTTATCGCCATCCTTATAAAGGGCCAGGGTAGATAATGCCCGCAATCTCTCCAGCATCTGATAGCTGATAGCCGATAGCCGATAGCCGTCATAAGGCAGAAAGTCGAGCTCAGGTAGACGATGCAACTCGGCCGAAGGTGAACACCAGGCTCGAAGTTGCTCATAAAGCTTTCTAGCACCCTCGGGCTGAGCCGTTACCACCATAAGAGGCAAATCAAGCTCCTCGTAGAGTGCAGCCATAAAATAAGGCTTGGCGGCATCGAGTATGACTGCCTTATGCTCATCCTCGGCTGCGGACAGCTCTCCCAGCAATTGCCTGAAGACAGGCATCTCTTTGAGCAAAGAAAACAAAGGAGAGAGGTTCATCACCAAGAAATTTTAGCACAATGTCGTTGCTAGGAGCTTTGTGCCGAAGCAATCCAGGGAAGGAGTGAGCTTGCTTTGCTTTGCTCACAATGACTGGGAGTATTCCCAATCATTGAAGGCAACTAAGTTTCCAAGATCCATTGGAGGAAGCTTGAACTACTGATAAATACAAGGTCCCAATGAAGTCATAAATGTAAGTTTCATATGATTGTCCATGCACAACTGGTTGATTAACTACGAGCTTAGTTTTTGAGTCCCCCTTGATTTCTACAGCGAAATGACCATTCCAGTCTGCTGTGTATAATAGTTTAAAGGGAGATGAGTTAATTTTAAAAGGTGGAGTAGTGACTGGACCAGTTCCAGTATATGTGAAAATTATGTTGCTGAAGGTTCTTGAACTGTTGATATATTTTACCAAATCTTCTGTGATTGTATAGCGCGACACGTTGCTTCGAGTGATATCCTTAATTAGTCCGTAGTTTTGAAGGATATGTAATTTGTTTTCTAGCTCAGGGTGATCCTCAAAGTAATATACTAGCTCGTGACCACTCGCCCAGTAGCTCCATCCCTTTTTAAGAATAACAAATTCTCGGCTCAGCGGCTTTTCAGTTAAATCGTCACGCATTTCTTGAAGGAGATCTGGCATAATACCTTCCAGTTCTCTGAATTTGTCATCGGAATCGTTTTTAGTTCTACCCCTCATTTCAAGTTCTCGAATCGTATTCTGCTCGGTTTCTTTCTTCCATTGACGAAGGGTATCATCACTGTAGCGAACTGGATCATTATCCACCAATTTTGCACAGGATTGACAGAGCCAGATTCCGTTCTCAGACGATTGTCTTTGCCTAGGTGTCAATGATGGATCAAAACGGGGGCCCTTTTCTGAAGCAGCTGTAATGTGTGCGGCAACCCCCACATTAATCGCCCCTGTCGGATCTTTTTTCGGTCCGCTTGTCGTTTGATGGCACCCAGGATTAGAACAATGATTAGCTACTCTTTCAGCTAATGTTTTCTTCACTCTAAGCGGGAAATCATCGCGCATCTCATCTAACCTACCCAAGATACATTAGGAATCCAAAAAGAATTACTACTCTCTCCGAGTATTATACTATTTGAGTATTCCGCATTCTATCAAGAAATGAGATTTGGTACTAAAACGCAAGAGATTATGTACGAAGTGACGAACTGTTAATTCTTCTCCTTCCCGATTGCATGAATATCTTGCTTCTCCGTTGCATAGCTTGTCAGTACGGGTGAAAACTGCTAGATTTATTCCAATGGCTTACCATCGAATAGTGGCTAAATTCGGTACGAGTCTCCTTACCTCGGGC
>CAZXAJ010000026.1:0-32834 GCA_964638975.1 uncultured Dehalococcoidales bacterium | reverse complement strand
TGTTGCGGGCGACGTTGACGTCGTCGAAATAGGTGGTCAGGGAGCCTGCGAGCTGGACGCCGGCCTTATAGGTACCGCCGTCGAAGTTCTTGAGGATGCCGACTTCAATCATCGGTGTACAGCTCCCTTGAGATAACCTTACTGGAGCGGGAGACGGCCCTGAGCTTCTTATCGTAGCGGTCCAGGCGTTCCTTGCCCCATGCCTTATAGTTGATGGTGGCGTGCCGGCCGGCGATGCTGGCGCGGTCCACCGTGTAGGCCGAGGCGGACATGGCTAAATAGCCTGTGGCGCCGAGGACTATAATCTCCTCGTGCTCGGTGGGGATGGTGGTTGATTGGGCGTCCAGGGTATGCTTCTTGAGCCAGCGGACACGGGCGTCGTCTCCATTGCCCTCGTCGTCCATATAGAGATGGCCGGCGTACCATTCCCGCCTCTGGTAGTATTTAGGGGTCTGTCCCATGGGGAACTCCACGGACTCGATTTTGAGCAGGTCCGTGAGGGAGGAGATATCGAGCTCGGTGTCTCCGTCCGTGGTGGCGATATCCGTCTGCTGCTCTATGGGGGCATGGAGGGAGTACTCCATGACCGCCCTGTCGATGGCGCCGTCGACCTCGTCGTCCGTCCAGCGGTAGTCTTCGCTATTGGTGTCCTGGAGGTCCTCCCGGACCCGGGCTCTCATTTCTGTCAGGTTCATCGTTTCACCCTCTCCTGTTTCATTTGCACGAGGCTAAAGCCTCGCACTACGTCCTCCTCGGTCGGTGGGGGAGGGAGGGAGGTGTTTCTCCCTCCCCCTGCCGAAAGGAGGTAAAAGATGACTGGCCAGGGAAATGGCAAAAGCCCTGGCAAGCCAAGGGGTTTTCATCAGTCTCTCACTCCTGTCAGCATGGCGCACTTGACGATGGAGAAGAGGGCCAGGGACACGTACCACTTGACACGGGTCCTGCTGGCGTCCTTGGTCTCCAGGGAGCCGAGGCGCTCGAGCTGAATCATCTCGGGGCTGGTAAGGCCGCAGACGGCGCCCTCTCCCATCTGGAAGGCGAAGATGGCCGAGCAGTCGTCGTTATTGCCCACGGTGTAGGTGTCCTTGACCCAGTCGGACACGGCGATGGGGATGCCGTTGTAGAGCTGGATCTGCTCCATATACTTGCCGGGGCGGGTCTCCAGGACGGTGCCCGAGGTGCGGATTAAGCCCTGAATCTTCCTGCGGGAGCGGCGGCTCATCAGGAGCATGTCGGGCTTGCCTCCGCGGACAAAGTCGATAAGCTCGTCGAGCTTGGACAGGGCCAGGGTGGCGCCGTTGGCTCCGGAGCCGAGGTGGTTGCCGAAGCGACAGGTCCAGACGGCGGTGCCGTCGGTGACCGTCTCGCCTTCCGTGGTGGGCCAGGTAGGCTCGGTGGTGGCGTGGGAAGTGCCGGCGGTGGTGCACTCGTAGCGGAAGCCGTTCTCCAGACCGGCCGTGGGGACGACGACGTCTCCCAGGGAATAGGCGGTGTCGGCCTCCCAGGCCGTGCCCTTGAGGGTCTTATGGAGTCCGTCGGGCTGGTTGGCGTCCACGGACGAGTCGCCGTTAAGGAAGGCGTTCTCGAACTCGTGGCGCAGGGCCTTGGCCTTCTGCTCGATAACGGCGGCCTCGAGGTCCTGGATGTTGGAGCGGGTGGCCTTGAGGAAGTTATCGACGTCGGCGTCTCCGCCGAGAACGCAGAGGCTGGCCGAGCACTGCTCGAACTCGGGCTCGGATGTCGTCCAGGTACCGGTGACAGGGGCATACCAGCCCACGGTGGGGAGGGTCTTCTCCCGGTTGTACTTCAGGCTATTGCCTGTGATCTGAATGAAGGGCAGCTCCTGCAAGATGGGGCTGTCCTTGACCATGGTCTCGATGATGCCCTTCAAGAGGATATCGGTCGAGAGTTTACTTGCTTCGTCCAGGGATATGCTCATACGTTAGCTCCTCCTTTATTTTGCTGGATTCCAAGGGCGATCTTCTCCCTGGGGGAAAGTCCCTCGAGGTTGATGCTGCCCCTGGTGGGCGCCCCTGCCGGGACCTTCGTCCCTTTGGCCTCGGAGTCCATGGCCGCCTTGACGGCGTCGACAATGGCCTTGCCCTTCTCGACGGAGGCGTCTATCTCATCGATAGTCTCCCCGGCGATTATGCCCTCGGGTACGGCGGGATTAAGAGCTTTGGCCATATTGAGGTATTTGGCGACGGCCTGGTCCCTGGCTTCCTTGACCTGGGCATGCTCAGCGGCAGCCGCTTCGCTTGCCTGCTGGGCTTCGCTTAGCGATGCCTCGAGCTCGGCGATGCGGCTGTCCTTCTCGGCCAGGGCGGCCTCGGCGGTGGCCCGGGCTTCCTGCTCCTCCCCGAGCTGGGCCCTGATGGCCTCCAGGTCCTCGGGTGCGGGGGCGCTGTTCTGGGTTTCTTGAGTCTCCTGAGTCTCAGGGGTTTCTTGAGTTTCCTCTATTCCATCTTCTGGCATAAGTCGCTCCTATTCCTCTTGAGATTGCTTCGGCTTCGCCTCGCAACGACAAGGGGGGTGAGTTATTATTCAGGCACTTCCATCTCAGCGGCTACAGCTCTCTCTCTCGATCCGCCGCGTGTCGACTGTGCCCTAAACTCCTGATTCATCTCCAAAATCTTCGTCCTCTCCTCCAACCACCTGTTGAACTCCTCGTCGGGGTCCTGGATCCCCAATTCGTCCATGGCCGTCCTCCTGGAATGGACGCCGGCCTGGACCAGCAACTGCTCGTTCTGGGCCTGGCGGGTTGCGTCCTCGGGCAATATGGGGCCCCAGACCACACGATGCTGTATGCCCTCGAAATTCTCGTTCATATATGTTGCGGCCAACTTCAAAATCATGTCGTTGCGGGTGTGGTAGGCGTTGGTGCGGATGGTCCGCTTCCGGGTGACCTTCTGAATGAGGGAGCCTAATTCAATCTGGAGGGCGGCTCCCGACAGCTCCTTCTCAATGCCTCCCCAGGCGGCCCGGGGCGTCTCTGAAATATCGTGCAAAGCACGGTAGAGCAAATCGATATAGTCCACATGGAGCCTGACGCCTCCTCCCTGCAGCAAATCGAGCAGGTAGGCCTTGGCGTCCTCGGGTATGGTCCACAGGGCGCCGGGCTGGACCTTGATATCCTCGGCCGAGGCGATGTTCTCCAGGACGGCAATGGGGTTTCCGGAGAGCTCCAGTATACGGGAGAGCTGGGACAACGCCCTGTTCAGCTCCCTCTGGGGCTGGATGATAGTGGGTATATCCGAGTCTCCCCAGAACTTCTTGGGTTCCCTGAGGTTGGGGAAGATGACGAAGGGGATAAATCCGTAGGGGTTGGGCTTGGACTCTATGGAGTCGCTGTCCAGGAAAAGGTCGAATGTCTTAGCGGTCCAGAGCTCGGTTATGGTGGCCTGCTTCTTCTCGATGCTGCGGCCGTAGAGGAGCTGGACCTCATCCTGGGTGAGCGTATAGCGTGAAGCTACCCTCCAGACACGGGAGGTATCGTCGCCCAGCCACCAGGCGAATATGCCGGCTATGTCGGGGGCCGTGATGCGGACCCGCTTCTCGTCCTGGTCCCATGTAACCTTATAACATCCGTCGCCGAGAACGGCGGCGTCCACCTCTGTCTCGTAATCTAGCTGCTGGAGATTGTTCTCCTCATAGACCTGGCGGAGGAGCCCCTCGGCCCGGCGGGCCCGCGCCTTTAGCTCGTCGCCGTCCTCGGTGGGGTAGGCGGCAAAGCCGAGTCCCTGCATGAGGAAGCTGGTGACCTTATCGATGGAGACCCTGGCGTAATTGAAGACGAGCTGGCGGTGGCGTGATGTCTGGGGCCAGTGGCTGCCTTTGTAGAAGTCCAGGTTGGTGGTATAGGCGGCAAGGCGGTCGGTGTCCATGCGGGCTAATTGCGATGGGGTGAAGTCAGTCATCTCTTAGGCCTCCTTTGGCTGCCCTGGGGCTGAAATCTCGTGCTGCCTCTGCTGTCAGGGCCAAACTGATCAAGAAATCGTCATGCCCCTCTGAAGGGTCAACATAAAAATTCATGGTCTGATTGGGGCGGTACTGTGCCCTGGCTTTCGCGAGCTGTAGCATCGTCTCCTTATATGCGTCGGAGCCATCCTGCTTGTAGAGCTTTAGCCGGCCGGAGTTGACGAAGGATAATAGCTCGAATCCCATGTCAGACTTGCTCCTCTGTGTAAAAGTGAAGGGTTTTACCTTACTGCCGAGCTGGGCGCGAAGGAAACTGGCAACGGGCTGGCCGATACCGGTGGCGTCAACCAGGATCCTTTGACAACTCCACTTTTTAAGTGTATCGACCATCTGAGGATAAAGTTGGCTGTGGGGTGTACCAGTCCACTGATATTGCTCCACAACTCGCAGGACTGGTTCGGAGAGGGTAACTTGAGAGCGCTGTACGATATCGACTTCAGCGACCGTAATCACCGTTGAATCCAGCTTAGGCTTGGCTGCCATTAAGGATTGCTCCTTGGTCTCTTCCCTCTCCCCGGCCAGATCAATACCGGCGACATAAGCCCTGCTGTCCTCTGGTCCTTTAAGCCTGGGATGGGTACCGAGCATGCTTACGATCTGCTGGCGGGTGAGAAAGCCGCCTCCTCCCCTAATGGGTAGCAGAAGATATTGTGTTCGGAATAGTGGATGGTCCTCTCCCAGCCTGTGTCTCTCTCCCTCTACGTATTGCTTGTAATCCGGGTTATGTTTGGCTACCTCATACCAGTCATAGCGGAAGTGGCGCTTGACGCCATCTTTCTTCTCAAGCTCAAGGTTGGTCTGTTTTACCTCTTCTAGTAGTGTGGCGTCGTCCCAGGTTGTGCCGTAGTGAACGGTGGTGACGTTGGTGGACGAGCCCATGGGGCGAAACTCCTTAGTGTACTTCTCCTTGCTGACGTCTTGGGATTCGTCGATCTCCAAGAGTATGTCGGCGGTATGGCCAACGACTGAAGAGTGCTCCTCCGCTGATAGAAATACTGCCCTGGCGGCGCCCAAGGTGATGATATAGCCCATGTCGGTGTGATAGATGCCGTCGAAGCCGAAATCGTCCAGGCGTTCCCGGAGACGATGCATAGAGATGATGGTCTGGGGCTTGAAGGTTGGCGAGCATTTTACGAGGCTGCCCCCCTTCGCCATATGCAAGGTCAGTAGCAGTACTTCGATATGGGCGGAGAGCTCGTTCTTCCCGCCCTGGCGGGCAATCTCAACAGAAAGCGTCAATCCCTTACCATTCTGGACGCTATCCAGGACGGCCTTAGCAACTTCGCTCTGATAAGTTCTTAAGTTCATTTCGTTAACTTCATGCCAACGCCCATACCAACCCCCACGCCAAGGGGCGCTGCTACCTCAGTTAAAACTTTGGCAATAGCATCCTTCAATGATTTCTTCTGCTCCTTGGATATCTGATATCTGGTCCTAAGAAGGCGGGCTATGGCATTGGCTGCCTCAAGGTGTAAAGAGATTTGGTCGGGGTGCTGCTCAACGAGCCGACGAAGCCTAATACGAATCAAGGCGATCTCCTGGTCGATGCCCTCGACGTAGCTAGCCTCCTCCATCTCCAACCTCTCCGCCTCGTCCAGGGATCGGGAGTAGAAGCCGTGTTTACGGGCGTTTTGATTGCCCTCTGGGGCTCCTCTTTTTCCCATTCTTCTGGTTCTCCTGGACCTTCGCTTTCACCATGCCATAAACAATAGCGTGAGCAGCAAGATCATAGTCTTGCTTTTTTAAAGCTACATGTAGTACCTTTAACTTAGCGGTCATGACTGCACCTCGCTTTTAGGGTCTGTGAGCTCGCCGGCTCGCTCCTCCTGGACATACAGGTCCATGGATGCCTGGGGGGAGCCGATTGTCGCCAGCAAGGGAACCCCCTGGCGCTGCAGGTTGAGAATGCGGGCGAGCAATCCCGGGTGAATTTTGGTGTTGAACTGGATGGTGGTTACCTGGCCCTGATCATCGAATTTCGTTCTCGTTGACAGGCCGGTAATATCTGGCAATAGAATCTCGACCTTCCTCATTGGCGATCACCTCCTTTGCTAATGTCCCGGGTGAACTTCTCCTTCACCGCCTGGGATATCCAGGCTCCGATATCGATGCCGGCCACTGACGCCCCGGCTTTAGCCAGGCGTCGGGCCTTGGGGTCAAAATTCCTGATGTGGTAGCCTTTATCCTTCGTTGGGCTCATTTTTCCTCCTGAGAAAATCTGAAGCTGCAATGGCTGCCTCTACGCTCGATCCGGTGTTTGGGGACGCTCTTAATGGATGTGAGGTTGGTGGTGGCAGTGATGGTCTCTCCCTCTTTGATTTTGAGCCAGATGGCGCCCCCTTTCGTTCGATGCCTAAGCTTGTTCCTCTGCGCTTCCAGGGGTATGTGTATGAATTGGCGCCCCTGCTTCTACTTTTACTTCTGCTCACTACTTTATCGAGCAGGTTGATTGAGACCCTTAGATGCTGAGGGGCAACGTCAAGATAGATAGCGGTAGTCTGTATCCGGGCATGCCCCAGGAGCTCCTGGACAGCACGAAGACTAGCCCCCTTTTCTACAAGGAATGTAGCGAAGAAGTGCCGCAGCCCGTGGGGAGATAGATCATCGATGCCGGCAGCCAGAGCGTATTTCTTGACGATGTTGTAGAGCTCCTTTTTCTTTATGGCAAAGAGGTTGTCGGAGTAAGCTAGGCCATTGTTTCGGATATAGGACTTCAGAGGTTTAACCAAGCGCTTAGACAATGGTATAGCTCTATCTTTGGCTCCTTTCCCCCGCCGCACGTAGATAAATCCGTTGGAAATGTCGCACAGGCGCAAGCTCGCCAGCTCTGAGATCCTCATGCCAGTAAAGGCAAGTAGCAAAAATATGAGCGTATCGCGTTCCTTAACCTTTGCCCACCTATCATTACGGCTAGCGATGATGGCCAAGATGGTATTCAACTGATCTACGGAGTGATAAGCGGGCAGTGGGCGCTCTTTCTTAAGCCTGACCTTGAATGGGATCCCGATGAACTCCAGGAACGGCTTGATGGCGTTGTAGTATGCCTCGACAGATGCTGGCTGGTAGCCGCTGTCACGCAGGAGCGCTAAAAACCTTTTCCCCATGTAGGCTGATGGGGGTTGCCCCTGTAGGAATGTGTGGAATGCCTGTAATCTCTGTGCTGACTCTCGGCGGTACTTCGGAGATATGTCTTTAAGTGATAGCTCGTCAGTGTAGGCTGCGAGCTGAGCGATGCTTTGTGCCTGAGACTGAAGGTCCATTCTATCCCCCCCTCTCCCTGCGGTAAGGAAAGTTTAGGTTACCAGGTGGGACATTTTGAAGAAGAAAATGGTCGGGGGGACTTTGGTAGTGCGTCTTAAGGTTACCGATAAGTATCATTATTGCCATGCTCCTGAGCTTGGGCATCCTAGTCTTTGGCAGGCAGCGTTCCATATATATCTGGCTGGCCTTTGGAGCCACATGGCTTTACGTCATGCTCGCTGGGATGCATCCGCCGGTAGTCCGGGCGGCAATCATGGGAAGCTTGTTTTTAGTAGCTGAATATCTGGGGAGGCAGCGAAGCGCTATCATCGCACTGGCTTTTGCGGCTGCGGTGATGGTAGGAATACAACCTTATCTCCTGTGGAGCGTCTCTTTTCAACTCAGCTTTTTGGCCATGGCCGGGCTTATTTCTCTCTATCCTTACTTCCAGGCGTGGGGGAGAAAGGGAGTTGCTTCCTTGTCTGGAGCCAGTGAAAAGATTGCGGCCGCAGGCAGTATGATAAGCGACGGCTCTGCCGCAACTTTGGCAGCTATAGTGGCAGTTGGGCCGCTCGTAGCTTACAACTTTGGCGTAGTCTCTTTAGTCGGCCTGCCGGCAACTTTCTTCTCTTTGCCAGCCTTGCCCTTTATCATAGTCACGGCAGCTTTAGTCGCCTTCGCGGGACTCCTTGCTTGGCTTGCATCTCAAATGCTGGGCTGGCTGGCCTGGCTTTTTCTTAGCTATTTGCTACTGGTGGTGCAGGGCTTTGATGCTCTGCCACACTCTTCATTGGCCGTGGCTACTGTTCCTACCTGGCATATCTGGGGATACTATGTGGTATTTGCTGGAGTCATAGCATTCCTCAACTATAGAAAACAGTTGACTGATTTCTCTTCCAGGTTGACTTCGGGAATAAAGAAAGTCGCTGAAGGCATTCCCAAACCGCAATCACGCCTGTCCAAGAAATGGCTTATTCCTATCTTTTTGGTAATGGCTATCTTGGTGTGGTCCGTGGTTCTCACCATGCCTGATGACAAGCTTCATGTAAGTTTTCTTGATGTAGGACAGGGAGATGCCATCCTGATTCAGACCCCCAATGGCCAGAACATACTCATTGATGGTGGGCCTGACCCTCAGAAAATAAACTTGGAAATAAGCAGGAAGCTTCCTTTCTGGGATAGGACGATAGAGCTCATGGTTTGTACTCAACCTCAAGCTGACCATGTTACGGGCCTGGTAGAGGTTCTTCAGAGGTATGAAGTAGGGCGGGTGCTTGAGTCTGGGATATCTTATAACTCCTCTATCTTTCGGGAATGGTGCAATCTTCTTGAAGATAAAGAAATCGAACATAATATAGCCCGAGCAGGGCAGGAGATTGATTTGGGCAACGGAATCAAGATAGAGGTGCTAAATCCGCCGGAAGGCTTATTTGAGGGGACCAGCCATGATGTTGATAACAATGGAGTGGTGTTGAGGCTGAGCTGGGGCAAGGTTAATTTCCTATTTACTGCTGACATCAGAGAAGAAGCTGAATTCGAGCTTATCGGGCAGCGAGCCAATTTGAAAAGCACTGTGCTTAAGGTAGCCCATCATGGCAGCAAGACCTCCACCTCTCCACAGTTTCTGGCCGCGGTTGGTCCTGAGGTGGCAGTGATTTCGGCGGGGGCAGATAACCCCTTTGGCCACCCCAGCCCTGAGGTAGTGGAGAGATTGGTTGACAAGCTGGGTGGGGACAACGTTTATCGGACAGATGAGGACGGCACTATCGAATTCGTTACAGACGGAGAGAGGCTGTGGGTGTGGGTGGGGGAGTGAATTCAGCTTGCTATGATTGCCGTTGAAGCTTGCTTGCTAATTCATGGGTAGAATTATTAGATCTACTATCCTCTCAAAGTCTTCAGCGAACGGTTAATTTGATTATTTAAAGACAAGATGAACAGAATGGAATGCTGAGTACATTCGGGAAATCGCAAAGTTCTTACTTTGCAAGTCTTGGCGAAATGATTTTAAGACTAAATTTTTAAGTATTGCCGTAGAATTGGTATAATGCTGAATAGAGAGAGGGAAATGGCCAAGAAAAAGAACGACGATAAAGACAATGATGAAAACAGAGACCCTGAGATTGATGTTCAGAAGCCAATAGATTATTCTGGCTCAGTGCACTTAGGAGAAAGCGACCTTAACTTGAAGTTAGAGCCAGACGGCTCTATATATACATCATCATTTAAATTGCCAAGCATTGACTTTTCACATGTCAATATTGAGATTCCCAATATCGAGTTAGGGAATATCCAGTCCTACATTTCTTGGACACCACGGGAACAAGAATTAGAAGACGAAATTAGCAGTCTAAAGAAAGAGATTAGAATTAAGACCGCGACTGCACAAAAGAAGGGAAAAGAAATTGAAGATCTTAAGAAAACCATTGAGGAGTTAAATAAGAAAAAGAGGCTTCAACATTTATTATACAGAGTCAATGACACTGCAAGGAAAAAGCTTCTGGAGTCTGAAGAATTCAAGGATCGGTTTGAAAAATCGGAACACTGCAGCGCAGCTATTATGGCGGTGGACATCAGGAGATCGACAGAATTAATGTTAAAAGCGAGAAAGCCTAAGCTATATGCAAATTTTATCATCAGCCTTTGTACCGACCTGACGGGAATAATATTGGATAACTACGGAGTTTTTGATAAATTCACTGGAGATGGCATCCTGGCATTTTTCCCTGAATTCTATAGTGGACCGGACACACTCTATTGGGCAATAAAAGCAGCAGCCGAATGTCACAACTGCTTTTCCAAGCATTATCGTGAAAAGAGAGGCAGCTTTACGTCAATTCTACTGGAGGTTGGACTCGGTATCGGAATTGACTATGGAGAGTCGCATCTGGTTAAGGTACAGGATGGACTTACTGTAATAGGCACGCCAGTGGTTTACGCATGTCGTATGTCAGGAGCTAAAGCAGGGCAAACTTTATTAAACCAGCCAGCTTACGAAGTAACGTCTGAAAAATTCGGAGGGCATATCAATTTCCAAGAGTCCGAAATCGACATGAAACACGAAGGCAGGACACTCACTTACATTGCTACTCTTAGTGAGAAGACTTACGAGCCTAAGTTGCCAGATTGGCTAATACCACCTGACTCTCCACGATCATAATGATATTCTAGCCTCATACTTTCCAATTACCACTTCCTTCTTCTGTATACAGTTGTGTCTCAGTCCCTCAAGCAGCCCATCATGGCTCGACACGGTTAACCCCTGCAATCCTGTCGAAGTCGGAATCGTAGCCGTAGATTTGAGTTAGTTCCTGCTTCTCCATTTGAACGGCATTATGTGTATCAATGAAATCGATGCCCTGGTCGACATGAAGCTTGCCTGAGTTATCTAATTAGGGTATCCTTCTAAATAATGATGGTTCTTGGGGCCAGGGCAGCAGGTAGCATAAGAAAGACATCGTGGGTTAACCATGGTTGATTTAGATAATGCCTCGGTTTACCGGCAGTTCGATAGTTCGGGAATGCTTAATCACCTGCATGGGTTTCCTGAGCAGTGCCAGAAGGCCTGGGAAAAGGTGCTAGAGTTTGAGCTCCCCCACGAATATACTGAAATAGCTAATGTCGTTATCTTGGGGATGGGTGGCTCTGCTATCGGCGGTGATATTGCGCGTCGGCTTGCCTTAGCTGAAAGCAAATTGCCTGTCTGGGTAAACCGGGATTATGGCCTGCCACCATTAGTTGACGAAAGCACACTGGTCATCGCCTCAAGCTATTCGGGGAATACCGAAGAAACCCTCTCTGCATTCACAGAATCACTAAGTACCCAGGCCAAAAAGCTGGTTATCACCTCAGGTGGCAAACTTAAGCGTCTGGCCGAAAATGAGGGCATCCCTACTTTCGTTGTGGACTACCAGGCGCCTCCCAGAGCTGCCTTCCCCCACAATTTTGTTCCCCTGGTTGGCATTTTTCAGAAGCTTGGTTTGCTTGGAGATAAGTCAGCAGATTTGCAAGAGGCGCTAGACATTCTAGGCAAAATGTCGAGAGACTTTATTGAAATCAGGCCCCTTGCTTCTAATCCGGCAAAGCAACTGGCAGCTAAGCTGTGGAGGCATGTAGTAGTCATTTATGGAGCAGAGATGCTCTCAGAAGTAGCCCAGCGCTGGAAAGCGCAGTTTAACGAGAACAGCAAGACCTGGGCCTTCTTTGAAAGTTTCCCTGAACTCAACCATAATGCTGTGGTAGGCTACGAATCCCCCCCCGAGGCAAAAGAAAGGATGTTCGTGCTTTTGCTGCGCTCCTCTTCGCTTCATCCGCGGAGCTTGCTTCGCTACGAGGCTACCGCTAAATTGCTGGCCAAAGCGGGAATCGCTCATGAATTTGCGGAAGCCAGAGGGGAAAGCACCTTGGCTCAGGTGCTGAGTTTGGTCCTCTTAGGCGATTATTCCAGTTTCTATCTGGCTATGCTAAACGAAGTTGACCCTACATCAATAGATGCGATAGACTTTATAAAGCAGTACCTCGCCCGGTCTGCTCCTTCGAGTGACTAGGACAGAGCAAAAGGGCATGGTTGGTCGGGAAGATGTGGGGGCAAGTCAGTAGGTACGGTAGAGGGGTTGATGGATGAAAGCTTTAATCCTGGCTGCCGGCAAAGGCACAAGACTTAGGCCGCTGACTAACACTGTACCAAAGCACCTCCTGCCAGTGGGCGGCAAGCCGATTCTATTTCATGTGCTGGATTATATAAAAGAGGCTGGCATCAGAGATATCGGCATCGTTGTATCTCCGGACTCCGGCCCTTACATAGAGGAAGCCCTAGGTACTGGTTCGGAGAGGAGAGGGAAGCTTACATTTATCGCTCAGACTGAACCCTTGGGGCTGGCGCATGCTGTTAAGGTAGCCCAAGGCTTCCTCGGCGATTCACCTTTTCTCATGTTCCTGGGAGACAACCTCATCCAGGAAGGCGTCAAAGATTTCCTGGAAGGGTTCCATGCTTCCAACTCTGATGCTAGCATTCTCCTCAAGGAAGTGCCTGACCCCAAGGCTTTTGGCGTAGCTACGCTCGACAGTTCGGGAAAGGTCGTACATCTGGAAGAAAAGCCCAGGAAACCGAAGAGCAACCTTGCCGTAATCGGGGTTTATCTTTTCACCGCTGAGATTCATAAGGCTATAGCTCAGACGAAGCCTTCTTGGCGGGGGGAGCTGGAGATAACCGACGCCATCCAGAAACTTTTGGAGATGGGAAAGGGGATTAAAAGCCACCTTCTCCGAGGTTGGTGGCTTGATATAGGCAGCAATGAAGCGCTCATTGAGGCTAATCGTGTTGTTCTTGATGCCTTCTTGAAGCGGGACATTAAAGGGGAAGCGGACTCGCAAAGCCGAATCGATGGCAGAGTCCAAATCGGGGAGGGAACGAAAATAGAAAGTGGTCGTATTCAAGGTCCGGTATTTATTGGGGCAAATTGTAAGATAGAAAATTCCCTTATCAAACCTTTCACCAACATTGGAAATGGGACGGTGGTCGAAGATTCATCTATGGGGCATTCGGTGATACTGGAAAACTGCCGTATTTCGAAAATTAGGCATCTGGCGGATAGTGTTATCGGTAGAAATACTGTGTTAGCCGGAGGGGGGAAAAGCCCTGAGAAGGTAAGGCTGTTCATAGGCGATGATTGCAGGGTAGAATTGGAGTAGAAAATCATGCGTAGATTGGTGATTGCTTCCAACAGGCTGCCTATTACCGTTCAGGAGAAGAAGGGAAGTTTGCAGTTTGAGCCTAGCGTTGGTGGACTGGTTACGGGTCTAAGACCATTATACAAAGCTTATAACAGCATCTGGGTAGGATGGACCGGCATAGAACAGGAAAGAATAAGGGAAGAAAAAGATGTCGTGCCGAGATTGCTATCTGAAAGATGCTACCCGGTTTCTCTCTCACAACGCGATGTCGAAGCCTACTATCACGGAATCTGTAATAGGACTATCTGGCCTCTTTTTCACTACTTCCCTCTCTACACGGTATATAGAAAGGATTTCTGGCAGGCTTATGAACGAGTAAACACAGCTTTTGCCAATGCAGTTGTTGAAATTGCCAAGCCTAATGATATTGTCTGGATACACGATTATCACTTAATGCTTCTCCCGAAGCTTGTAAGGGAGAGGTTGCCAAAGGCGACAGTGGGTTTCTTCCTCCACATTCCCTTTCCGTCTTTTGAGGTATTTCGCTTGCTGCCATGGCGTAAAGAAGTCCTGGAAGGACTTTTAGGCGCAGACCTCATAGGTTTTCACACCTATGACTATACGGGGTACTTCCTGGACAGCGTACATCGTTTACTTGGTTACGAAGTGGCTATGGGGCAGATTACTGCCGCCGACCGTGTGGTGAGGGCGGATGCATTTCCCCTGGGAATAGACTATGAACGATTTTCTGGCATCGCCTGGGATGAAAAAGCGCAAGCAGAGATAAAAAGGTTCCGCAAAAAACTCGGAGATTGCCGGGTAATCCTCTCAGTGGACCGTCTAGATTACACCAAGGGCATCCCCGGGCGGTTGGAAGCCTTCAGTGCTTTTCTGGACCGGAACCCAAAGTTCAAGAGAAAGGTGGTTTTTGTTTTACTGGTAGTCCCTTCACGCACAAGAGTGGGACAGTATTTGCAGCTAAAGAAACAGGTAGATGGTCTTGTGGGCGAAATCAATGGAAAACATGGGACTATAGGCTGGATGCCAATCTGGTATCTGTTCCGGCCCTTACCATTCCATTCCCTCGCCGCCCTTTACAGGCTCGCTGACGTTGGCCTTGTTACGCCTCTAAGAGACGGGATGAACCTTGTAGCGAAAGAATATGTGACGACTAAGACGGACGGGAAGGGAGTTTTAATACTCAGTGAGACTGCCGGAGCTGCTCAAGAGATGGGGGAGGCAATCATAATAAACGCTAATAACCAGGAGGAGATTATCCAGGCACTGGAAGAAGCCTTAGAAATGCCAGAACAAGAGCAAATAGAGCGCAACCGCATAATGCAGAAACGCCTGCGGCGTTACAACGCGGAGCACTGGGCAAATGAGTTTATGGATAGGCTGCTTCAGACCAAGAAATTTCAGCGAGAGATGAAAGAAAAGGCATTGACCTCTGGCATGCAGAAAAAATTAGCCAGCGATTTTCAAGAGAGCGTTAAGGCGTTGCTGCTGTTGGATTACGATGGCACACTTGTCCCTTTTTCGCCCAAACCAATAGAGGCAAGGCCGGGAGCCCAGCTTATAAAACTGCTTGAAAGGTTTACGAAGAACCCTCGAAATGAAGTAGTGCTCATAAGTGGACGCGACAAAGACACCTTGGGAAAATGGTTTGGCGGTCTTAATGTGGCATTGGTAGCTGAGCATGGCATGTGGATTAAAGAGAAGGGTGGAGAATGGGAGACGATAGAGACTCTGACAAGCGACTGGAAGGGAGAGGTGTATCCAATACTTGAGTCCTGGGTGGATAGAACTCCTGGCTCCTTTATT
Source organism: uncultured Dehalococcoidales bacterium (assembly GCA_964638975.1). Lineage (GTDB taxonomy): Bacteria > Chloroflexota > Dehalococcoidia > GIF9 > AB-539-J10 > RBG-13-51-36. The sequence goes on along the minus strand of CAZXAJ010000026.1, from coordinate 18,119 downwards.
GAAGAAAAAGAGTTTTCTCTTGTCTGGCATTATAGAAAATCTAACCCCAGGCTAAGTGAACTTCGGGCCCGAGAGCTGATAAACAATCTCTCAAATATTACTGCCAACTTAAACCTCCAAGTGTTGGAAGGAAGCAAGGTGGTTGAAGTGAAAAACGCCGGTGTAAATAAGGGGCACGCGGCTTTGAGATGGATTGCGATAGAGGAATGGGACTTTATCTTGGCACTGGGCGATGATTGGACCGATGAGGATACTTTCCAGGTCCTTCCTCCTACAGCGTGGTCTATAAAGGTGGGCTTTGGCGCTTCCGCAGCTAGGTTCAGCCTTAGTTGCCCAAGCAAAGCGACCTCCCTATTAAGAAAAATGCTTAAAGAGACGAAAAGTGCGATTTCGCCTCACACTAGCCTCTTGCGCTCATAAAAATCGGCTTCCCATCCGCTTGCACAGCTTGAACCAAGGATGAAAGCTGATTATGCACTGAGTACAGACTTCCCTGCTCACAGCCCCATTTACAACCATGTCTATGGCCATGAGATAGTCGGCAATGCGGTCAGGAAGGAGAAAGTGCTGCTCTACGTAATCTCTGCCCCTTTTGCCCATCGCCTCAGCAGCCTTGGGGTTCTCCAGTAAGTGGACTACCTTTTGTGCGGTCTTGCGTGCCGTCCGGTAGAAGTATCCGGTATCTCCATCCCTGATCTGAAGGGGTATGGCACCTACGTCAGCGGCTATCACCGGTTTGCTTTTCCACAATGCCTCAGTAATCACCAACCCAAAGCCTTCCCTGGTAGATGGCTGCATTATGACTGTCGCCGCTCGCTGTAGCGCATTCACCTCCCTGTAATTCTCCAGACGGTTATCCAGCGCCAGATTCAACACGTGGATGTCCTCTTCGTTCTTCGCATCTTCATAAACTCTGGCCAGAATTCTCTCTCCTTCCGGGTCATCGGCGGCCAAGCCGCCTGCCACTATAAGCTGGCATTTTTTCTGTTCCCTTACCCGACGATAGGCGGCAATGGTCCTGTCTATTCCCTTCCAGGGGTCGAATCTTCCAATTTGGGCAATGATTGGGACTTTGGGGTCTATTTGGTATTTAGTGAGAACTCTGTCTATCTCATCTTGGCTAAGCTCCCTATTCTTCTCGGAAAGGGGGTCAATGAAGGGTGGTATTATGAACTTGGGCAGGGGCCACCGTGAGACAATGTAGTGAGCCGCCGAAAATATAGCAGCATCATAGTGCTCAGCCCAATCGGTGAGGAAATCCCACAAACCGGGGTTGCCCCGTATATTTTCCTCATCGATATCTATGTGGCATCTCCAGATCCAGGTTTGTCCCGGCCTCTTAAGGTAACGGTTCAAACCCAGTGGCTGTGGGTCATTCACATCTATCACGTCAGGTTCGTAGTCAATAATATTCTGCTTGGCACACTCCTCGAGGGTGCAAAAGTAGGTCTGCTGGCACTCCGGACTGAGTGAGCCCTTCTTGCCCTGTAGTAGGTTATGCAGCTCCTTCGTGCACTCGAAGTACTCTTTGGGGCCGCAGACGACCTTCCATTCAGTTTCTACGCCCAGCGTATTCAGAAATGGGACTACGCTATAAAGCATCTCAGCTACGCCACCACCTTGAGCGGTGGCATTCAGCCCCAGTAGCTTTAGGCCTTTCAGCCGCTGGGCTATTTTCTGCAGTCTTTCTATTCTCTCCTCGCCCAAGATGGAGGCATAAGCTTCCAGAGGAGACGCAGAGAAGGGGCAGAAGTTCTTTCTCTTACTGTAGACCGTTCCATCTGCCAAGACGGAAACGGTGCCTGCTTTTGTCATTTAAAATCCTCCCTTTACAGGGTACAACACACAAAGAGGCCGGATTGCGCTGTGCATATCGATTCATTTTATATTCTTCAGTGGAAGCTGGCAAGTCTTACCTCACCAGAGTTGAATTCTGGAATAGTTGCTGCGGGGAATGGTTCTTTTTAAGTCTCCAAATTTGTAAACTCGAGCCGATGCCCTTTGTAGCGTTAGAATCCTAGAGCTTCTCCAATAACTATCACAGTGGTATCTGTGAAGAAAGGTTTACGCTCCAGTATGAGGGTGATTCGGCATCCTCGCTGCGGCGAATTGCAGTCATGGCAATAGCCTGTCTCGAGGCAGGGCAGGGCCACCCCCGTCTCTTTCAGGGCGAGAGGCGCCGCTACCTCCTTGACCCGCCTCATTGCCTCACTTAGGTCTTTGGTTATCTTGTTGACCCCGACTGCTATAATCACCTTTGGGGGACCGAAAGTCATAGCGCAAACCCTGTTGCCAATCCCCTCGCCGCACACAATTTGGCCATCTAGGGTGAGGGCATTGGCGCTGGAGAGGAAAATGTCACAGGTAAGCTGAGCACGCCGAATGGCCAGCACCTCCTCAAAACTGAGGCCGGACAGCCAGTGGTCGTAAATGCGATGCCCTGCTTTTGCCAGCTCTGGCAGAACCTCTAGCTGCCGAATGGTTATCGAGCCTCCTACTCCTACGGTCGCCCCATCAGGAACGAGTTTCAGGATTTCTCGCCTGGCTTTCCGTCGCCCTTCAACATAAAAGGCGGTGAAGCCATTCTTTTGGAGAGCCAGTACTGTTCTCTTCGCCCTTTCCTCATGATACCAGCGCTTTATATTTTCCTGGTTCGCCAGCCTTCTGGCATACAGGTCATCAAGAGCGGCTTTGACATCCTTTTCTACCTCTTCAGGCATGTTTCACCCCCTGGGAACTTTATAGCTCATATTCTATTCTGTTGTCAGGAGAAGCGTCAAAGCGGTGACTGCTTCAGGTTCACTCAACTACAATTTAGCTGGCTCTATCACGTCCCCAAGCCATGCTGCAAAACCTGAAAGGACGGAAAGGGAATGTGAAGGAAGGAAGCCACTGTTGCTACTCTTTCTGCAGCCTTTCTATTCTCTCCTGGCTCAAGATGAAAGTATAGGCCTCCAGAGGATACGCAGAGGAAGGGCAGGAGTTCTTTTTCTTAGTCCAAACTGTTCCATCTGCCGAGATGGAAGAGATGCCTGCTTTCGTCATTCAAAATGCTCGCTTTGCAGGTTACAACATACACAGAAGCCGGATTGCACGGTGCATGTTGATTCATTTTATATCCTTCAGTGGATGCTGACAGGTCTTGCCATCCTCTATCTCAGTGCCAATAACGAATGGACCAAGGATATTCTAGATTGGCTATCCCCGCCCTGAGGTGGTGGGGGGGGCGATTAGCGGGCTGACTGATTTGGTACTGGCGCTAGACTTCGAGGCCAGCGCGGGCACCTTCCCCGATGGCCTCACGTATCAGCCTCGGCTCCACGCAGTCACCCACTGAATACAGGGCCGTCACCTTCCCTTCCAACTCGTGGGCCAACTCATCTCTGGGCTTGGCCCCTGCCGCGAGAACTACTGTATCACACTCGAAAAATTCTGCGGCACCATCGCTAATGGCTTCCACTCCATTTTCGGTTATCCTGACAGCTTTTGTGTTCGCCTGCATTACTATGCCAGCCTCCCTAAGCCTGGTCAAGGCGGCCATTCTATTGGTCACCTCAATGTCATCACCCACTCGAGGGAGCATCTCAAGTATGGTCACCTGTTTTCCCTTGGCATGCAGGAATTCAGCGGTCTCACAACCTACCATTCCTCCACCTACAATGACAACCCTGTCAGCTACTTCCCTGACACCGGCCAAGGCGTCCTCAACCATGACAACGTTATCCCCCTTGATACCTGGTATATCAGGCACAAGGGGTGTGGACCCAATAGCAAGAATAACCGCATCGGGCTTGCCCTCTGCCACGGAATCGACAGCAACTTCCTCCCCCAGCCTCACTTCTACCCCTGCCTTATCTACCTGTCGCATCATATATTCCCTTAGCTTCTCAAAGGGGTCCTTCCAGGGTAGGGTGGGGATGATGTTGAGTTGCCCTCCCAGCTTCTCGGCCTTCTCGAAGAGGGTTACATTGTGTCCCCTTAGCCCAGCTACGCGGGCTGCTTCTAGCCCTCCAGGGCCACCACCTATCACCCACACTCTCTTTGGGACAGCGACAGGTGTTATTCTAAATTGGTTCTCCCTTGCGGCAGCGGGGTTGACTGTGCAGCGATATGGGGAGGGAGGGTCGGTGGCGGCAATGCACATATTACAGCTCAGGCAGGGGGTGATGTCATCCTCTCTCCCCTCCTTGACCTTCTGTGGCCAGAAGGGGTCAGCGATGAGCTGGCGCCCCAAGGCCACCAGGTCGGCCTGTCCTCTCTGGAGTATAGCCTCAGCCACTTCAGGCGTATTGATGCGGCCTACGGCGATCACAGGGATATCCACCCTGCGCTTCACCATCTCCGCCAGATGAGCGAAGACGCCCATGGGGGAGTCACTCCCAGGAGTCATGTAAGGTAGGCTCTCGGCGGGGTCGATGTCCAGTACATCGACACCGGCTTTGGCAAGTTCAGTGGCGAATACGAGGCTATCCTGGAGGGTGATGCCTCCCTCTCTTCTCTCCTCTATGCCAAGGCGGCAGAAGATCGGGAAGTCGTCTCCGACGGCCTCCCTCATCCCGCGCACACACTCCAGGCCGAAGCGCATCCTCCCCTCGAGGCTGCCACCATACCTGTCCTTGCGCTTGTTGTAGAAAGGCGAGAAGAACTGGCAGTTCAAATAGTTGTGGGTGAGGTGCAGCTCCACGAAATCAAAGCCCGCCTTCTTAACCTCAGCTGCGGCCCTGACGTGGTGGGCAATAATGGTATCTATCTCCTCGATGGTTAACTCGCGGAGTCTGTCCCCGGTTTGGAGCAGGCCCGCTGCTGTCGGAGGGTCTCCCTCTATCCGGGCCGAGACGGCGACCGGCTCGCCTTCACCACTCCCTGGCCCCTTATCGGGCCAGCGGTTAGACTGAAGAAGCTGGACGCCTATCTTTCCCCCCGCATCATGTACTGCCCGGGGCAGGGAGGGCACGGCCTCGATGAATTCCCGTGCCCCTCCCTCATGCCCCCAGACCTCATCAGAGGCGAAGAGGCTGGGGCTTGTACCACCAGTCATAAGAGCACCTGCTCCACCTCGTGCTCTTTCCACATAATAGGCCTGCGTCCTGCGCCCCCGCAGCTCGAAGCGGACATGCATCGGCGCCAAGACAATGCGGTTTTCCAAGGTAAGGCTACGGATGGTTATCGGCTGGAAAAGTCTCATCACTTACACCTCTTTCAATTTAGTTGAAATATCGAGCCATAAAGCTCCCCCGTTGCGCAGGCATTCCTCGCCGGAATATGTTACGTATCTCGCCATTTTTACCCTTCCTGGGCAGGGGAGAACTAAATCAGTCGCCCAACCTGGGCTCCCTCAGCAATAGCCTCAAGTGCCTTCCTGGGCTTCTTGGCATCTCCAATAACGTAGACTTCTGCCACTTCATCCCTGATCTTTCCGCTCAGTTCATCCACCGATTTGGCTCCCCGAGCGAGAATTATGGAGTCAAGGCCGCTGATGCTCATTTCCTCACCATCCTTATCAAGGAGGACACCATCATCTCTGATTTCCTTGGTTGTAGCATGGGTGATGAACCTGACCTCCTTTTCCCGCAGCCTCTCCAAAAGCAATTGCCTCGGCTCTGGTAGCATGTCCAAGGCTACATCACGTTGCCTGGTCACAATAGTGACTGCTCTGCGTCCGACCACAATGTTGTCCCCTCGGTCTGCCAGAAAATCAGCAACCTCGCATCCAACCATGCCTCCGCCAATGACAACTATATTTCTGGCACGTTGAGCAGCGTTGCCAGCCAGGACATCCCAGGCAGTAGATACCTTCTCCTTTCCAGCCCCCGGGATATCAGGAATGAAGGGGGTAGCACCAGTGGCAATAATGACGACGTCTGGTTTGAGTTCTCTTATCAGATCTGGGTTGGCTTCCTTGCCCATCTCCAGCCTGACTCCAGCCTTCCCTACCTGTGTTGCGAGATATTTCAGGGCCAGGCATATCTCCTGCTTGAAGGGAGGAACAGCAGCCAGGTTGAGTTGTCCTCCCAGCTTGCCACCTTTTTCGAAGAGGATGACCTGATGGCTCCTGAGAGCGGCTACTCGAGCCGCTTCTAAACCGGCCGGGCCTCCACCTACTACTACCACTCTCTTAGGCTTCCCCGCCACAGTCAAGGCCATTTCCTTTTCTTTGCCCACCGTGGGGTTGACCAGGCAGGTCATTGGATTTCCGCCTGCTCGAGCACCTATGCAGCCTGTAAGACAGCCAATGCACGGTGCGATATCTTCAAACCTTCCCTCGGCTGCCTTTTTCGGCAAGTCGGGGTCAGCAAGCAGAGCCCGTCCCATGGAAACCATATCGGCCTTACCCGTTCTCAGAACATGCTCAGCTATAAGAGGGCTATTTATCCTACCCACCACTATTACGGGTACCTCAACTACCTCCTTGACTGCTGCGGCATAGGGCGCATTACACGCCAGTGGAGTTCCGGTTGGGGGGTATATGCTCCACGAAAAGTCAGGATACACTCCACGCGATATCTCAAAAGCGTCTGCACCCGCCTCCGCCAGCATTGGAGCTATGTACTGAGTCTCTTGGATAGTTCTCCCGCCGGGTATTAATTCGTCTCCTGAAATTCGCAGGACGACTGGGAAATCGTGACCAGCCCTGGTTTTGATACTCTTGATGATCTCCATCGGGAGCTTGAGGCGCCCCTCTATGGAGCCGCCGTAGGCGTCGAACCGTTTGTTGCGAAATGGAGACATGAAGGCTCCGACCAACATGTGGGCATGAGCTGCATGCACTTGAACACCGTCGCAGCCAGCCTCTCTGGCCCGCTTGGCTGCCTGGCCGAAAGCCTCTATTATCTCGTCTATCTCCTCCACGCTCAGCTCCCTGGGCATTTGTCGGGTGACCCGGGAACGAATACGGGAGGGTCCTACTGACTCCGCCCCGCTCCAGGCTGGTTCGTTTTCCGTCCCTGGATGTATAAGTTGTGGCGCCAACTTGGCCCCATGCGCATGGACTGCCTTCGCCAGTTTCTCGAACTCCGGGATGAACTTGTCATTCCAGAGTCCCAACTGGTTTGGCATATATTTGAGGGAGCCAACGACAGATGTGACTTCTACGAATATCAGTGCTACACCACCCTTCGCTCGTGCCTCGTAGTAACCTAGCATAGTCTCTGTCACAAGTCCTTCGGGCGTAGCGAAGTCAGCGCCTATAGGGGCCATGGCAATCCGGTTCCTTAATTCCATCGTTGCAATCGTGACAGGGCTAAACAGAGTCCTTAGGTCCTTCATAGGTAGATTCCCCTTTCCTGAATTAAGTGTGTTACAAAGCGGGATTTCTTATTCTTGGCCACAGTGAAATGGTCTTGCTCCTTCTTTGGGCTTTGCTCCGATGATATACACCTCCCATCTGACTGTCAAGCTCTCGATTTGACACCACATTTTTGAGGCAATTTCGTGCGAGACTGTCGCCATTTAGCTACGACTATGATGATATAATGATTTAGACTGGTGAAGTAGCGAGGCAATGGCGCTAGCAAAGTTCAAAAGCTAAATCAACCATAACTACCTCGCTAAGGCAAGGAAAGGAGGCAGTGATGAAAGAACTAAAGGACTACAGCGGTGATTTTATCCATGATGTGAGGTTCCAGGATTTCTCCAAGGATGCGCTGGTCAGGTTGCTAGTGGCTGCAGCCCACGACTACATTGGCATTGACGGTATCTGGCTTAACACCATCAGAAAGCGGTACGGCGACGAGGTGGCCTTTGACTGCTCCAGGGAGGTCTGGGACACCGGCTGGCTGCGCGAAGTGCAGCGGGGTTGTAGAGCAATGAATATCTCTGGAAATGACATCGCCACGCTGTTCAAGTATTTCCAGATAGACCCTGGTTTCGGGGCCATGTTCGATATAACGTGCGAACTCTCCAATCCCAATCTGGGTTACTTAACCGTGAACAAATGCTGGGTTCTCGATAAGCTGGAGCGCCTGAGTATCCCTGAGATGAGAAAAGCGATCAAACTGGCCTGTGAGGAGCTTGACATCCCTCTTTTTCAGAAGACCGCTGGTTATTTCAATCCCAGTATGAAAATGAGGCCACTTAAGTTGCCCCCACGGCAGAGCAGAGATGAGATCGCCTGCCGCTGGGAGGTCAAGCTGGAGGAGTAGTGATTATGAAGCCGTTAGGAATTAACAGGGTAGTAATTGCAGTGAGAGATCTCGATAGGGCAGTGCGCTTTTATTCGGAACTTCTCGGCGCCACCTTTCACGACGCCAGCGCTGGGGCCGAGCGCTTCGGCATCAAGGCCGCATTAAGCTGGGATGCAGGGATAGAGCTTGTGGCACCGCTGCCAGGCCGCGACAGCCTCATAGCCCGTTCAATTGAAGAGAGTGGAGAGGGCCTGCGGCAGGTCATATTTGCGGTGGACGATGTGGATGAAGCGCGGGTAAAGGCAGAGGAGATGGGCATTGGAGTTGTACAGACCATCGAACTCACGCAAGACCAACTGAGACAGTATTTCCGAGACAGGTTCGGGAAATTCAAGGAGCATGTTCTCAACCCCGTTGATACTTGCGGTGCTCAGCTAGTCATAGGCCAATTCGATCGGAAGTAACCAGGTGGCGGCTCTGTGGCCACGAAGCCTTCGCTCGCGTACTTGGGCTAGCACAATGACTTAGGTTTAAGGTGTCATTTTCGAGAGGAAGCGCTGTCAGAATGGGTGACTTGGGGTAATCGATTTTCCCCTTTCTGCCTGTCCATTCTAGCTACAGGCCAGTCTCTTTAAGCTAATGAACCTTCAGTATCCGATACAAGACTGTGGCGCTGTGATTAGCGTCCGTAGAGTGTAGTTAGTTCCTTTAGCCTGTCTTTGGTTTCTTCGGTCAGGACATCAGGCGCAAAACGCCAACACCAGTTCCCTTCTGTGGTACCTGGAAGATTCATTCTGGCTTCGCTGCCCAATCCCAAGACGTCTTGCATAGGGATGATAGCTGTATCGGCGACAGACATCAAGGCCAGGCGGATGAAATCCCAATTTATCTCGTGCCCATCTGTGCCGAGATATTTCAAGGCAGACTGCCTCTCGCCCTTTTTCTCTTCCCTGCTTTGACTGGCACCCTCTGTTCTGCCACCCTTGAACCAGCCAATAGTTGTATTGTTGTCATGGGTGCCAGTGTACACTGCACAATTTCGCGGGTAGTTATGGGGCTTGTACTCGTCAGCTTTGGGGTCATTGCCGAAGGCAAATTGGAGAACCCTCATTCCCGGAAAGTCGAGCTGGTCTCTAAGAGCGTCTACTTCTGGTGTGATTACCCCCAAATCTTCGGCTATGATAGGTAGGACGCCTAACACCTTCTGAGAGTCTTTGAATAGTTCAACGCCCGGTCCAGAGACCCACCGCCCATTCATAGCAGTGGTATCTATGCCCGGAACTTCCCAGTATTTCTCAAAGCCGCGGAAATGATCCAGCCTGATGATATCCAACAAGGAATGCGTCGCCTGGAAGCGCTCAATCCACCAAGAATAGCCGTCCTTGGCCACTGCTTCCCAGCGATAGAGGGGATTTCCCCATAACTGCCCTGTCTTGCTGAAGTAGTCAGGCGGCACCCCAGCCACCACCGTTGGTTTGCCACCTGTATCCAAGTAGAACATCTCTGGGTGTGACCAGACCTCGGCACTATCGAGGGCAACAAATATGGGCATATCACCGACAATCCTAATCCCACGCTCATTACAGTACGTCTTTAGTTCAGACCATTGCTTAAAAAACTGATATTGTTGATATTTGTGGCAGCGGACTTCGCGGTCTAGCTTCTTGCTCCAGCGTTCGAGAGACTCTGGCTGCCGCTTTCGGACATCTTCCTCCCAATTATTCCAGGCAGCAAGGCCATGAGCTTCCTTCAACGCCATAAACAGCGAGTAAGTTTCAAGCCACGCAGCGTTCTGTTGACAGAAAACTTCGAATTGCTCTCGCTCTTCTGGAGCAGCTTTGCTCTGGAAGATCTCAAAGGACCTTTTCAACAAGGGCATTTTGAGCTTGATAGCTGAATTATAGTCAACTCTATCTTTAGGGAAGGAAGATCCATCCTCCAGGTCAACCGGTTCCAGGAGCTTATCCTCAATCAGCTTTTCCAGACTTATAAGCAGCGGATTGCCAGCAAAGACGGAGAGACACTGGTATGGAGAATTACCGTAGCCGGTGGGACCCAGGGGTAAAATCTGCCAAAGACGTTGCCCAGTGCTAGCCAAAAAGTCCGCGAACTGATAAGCCTCTCTTCCCAAGTCTCCTATCCCGAATCGACCCGGTAGTGAGGTCAGGTGCAATAATATGCCACTTGCTCTGGGGAAGCTCACGGCTCGCTCTCCTCGAAGAATCTTAGCATTGTCTCCTTTATGATTCCAAGAGCAGCACTACTTCGGCGGGGTCAAGCACAACAGGCTGCCCTAAAACCGGCACTTCAGGCGAGGATTTTTCGTCTTGGCAAATGCGGCGCAAGCGATGCCGCGAGCTGAGGGCAATGCTATTGAGGGTTACTGTTGCATGTTTATCCTTACTCTTATTTAGCAAGACCCAGGCTAGCTGCCCGGAAGCTTCCTCTGTACGTCGTTCCAGCACAAGAGTACTCCTGTCACTTGTGACTGTCCTTAGTTTTCCCTCACCATGGAGCAGAGGATGTTCTACCTTGAGATTGTTAATCTTCATTATAAATCTCCGTATATCGAAAGGGGGTGTCTCCCAATCTGTGGGGCGAGTGGAAACAACATCCAATTTTTTTCTGAAGCCGAACTCATAGCCGATGGGCATCATGAGCCCCGCCGAGAATAAAGCGGCGAAGGCGTAGCGCTGACGTTGTACAGCTTCGTTGCCACCTGTATCGGCAGCAAGGCGAGTCGTATCATGACTTTCGGGGAAGGAGATCGATGGGGCGATTTTGCCGAACTTCCCATGCTGCTCCAGACACCACGGCTCCATAAAGTCCCACCACTTGGAACTGTTGAAGAAATAGTGCAGCCCGGCATCATGTAGCGCCAGGGCTTCCTCTTCAGTGCATCCCAGCGTTTCAGCAAAGAACATCGCCTCAGGGTCGATACTTGCTGCTTCCTCGACAAGAAAGCGCCACAGGGCTGCAGGTATCTTGTATGCTGCATCACATCGAAAGCCTTTGAACCCCAGCCTAAGGTAGCGCTTTACAAGCTCGGCCCAGTAAGCCCAGAGACCTTCTCTATCACTTGAGCCTTCGTTGTCTATTTCCGCCAGGTCACCCCAAACCGTCACTTTTTCCGGGTCATCAGGGTCCCGGGCAAAAGGGCTGACGATTTCATTATGCTCATTGTGAACATACCAGGCAGGGTGTTCTTGGGTCAAAGGGCAGTCCCGTGAAGTGTGGTTGATGACCAGGTCCATCATGGGCCAGAGCCCTAAATCCTGGAATCCTCGAAGGGTTTGCTCTAGGACAGATAGATCGTCCTCCTTAGTACCGGGAGGCAGGAATTGCGGATTAATACGGTAGTGATGCTTTACAGCATACAAGCTGCCAGAGAACCCCGGGTAATGGATGGAGTTGATGTACAGCCAGTTGAAGCCCATCTCTGCAGCACGAGATGCGTGCTGTAGCCAATCAGGCATAGTCCCAGTTAAGCGGGGAAATAGATTGTAAATAATGGGGATCTGCCTTTGATTATGCATGGGAGAAACTTAATGTCTTTTCTTATTATCCGCCTCAATATACAATATAATATAAACTGTAACAAGGCCTATTATTGGTATTGGGACAGGGTGTGCAGGTAGTGAGAAGATTACTACTATCCAACTGGCCGTTTTTGCCGAGCTAAGGAGTGAGGGTACAAAGATACCGGCAGGATAGTCTATGAATAAAAGCAGGAACAAGTTTTGTTTTGAAAGAAACGCTAGTTTCGGCAAAGGTGTCTACTTATAGCTGAGAGCCTATATCAGGGGTTTAAAGTTGTGTGAAAACGCTGACGATTTGATTCTGGGTATTGACCTTGGAGGCACCAAAATACTGACGGCGGTGGCCAACTCTCAGGGGGAGATACTATCGCGCGACCATAGTATAACGCCAGCCAAGAAAGGCCATGAGGCAGTTATCCAGTCTATTTTGGAGTCTGCATATCGTGCTTTAGAGCAGGCGGACGTTGCCATTTCAGCGCTTATTGCCATAGGGGTTGGGGCCCCCGGTATCTCAAACCCCGAGACGGGTATCCTATTCACCTCACCGAATCTGCCAGGATGGCGAGACGTTCCCCTAAGAGACATAATGCAGGAAAGACTGGGCAAAAAGACCTTCCTCATCAATGATGCCAATGCTGCCGCCCTGGGGGAATTGTATTTCGGCGCCGCCCAGGGTGCTCGTAACTTCATCTACATTACTATCAGCACCGGCATCGGTGGAGGCATTATTATCGATGGCAAGATTTACATCGGAGCTATCGGTGCTGCTGGTGAGGTGGGGCATATGACCATTGATGACGATGGCCCAATTTGCAACTGTGGAAACAGAGGTTGCTGGGAAACGCTGGCTTCGGGGACAGCCCTGGCCAGGGAGGCAAAACATCGGATTAAAGAAGGAGTCAGGACTTCTATTCTAAAATATGCCGAGGGTGACTTAGAAAAGGTGACGGCGCAGGTCATTCATAACGCTGCCGAACACGGTGATAACCTGGCTAAGGAACTTATTGCTCGGACTGGCTACTATGTAGGTGTAGGGCTGGCCAATTTGATAAACATATTTAACCCTGAGTTGATAGTTATCGGGGGTGGTTTATCAAACATTGGTGACATGCTGCTTGGGCCAGCCTTCAAGGTGGCTGGGGAGAGGGCCTATAAGGAAGCTTTCCAGGCGGTGCGCTTTGCTTCTGCCGAGCTGGGCCGAAATTCCGGCGTGCTTGGTGCCGCTGCCTTTGCTCTCCGAGAGATTAAAAAGGGGGAGGATTTATAATCGTCATGGCGAGTGGTGCGGGTAATAAAGTATCCCCAAGGGATAATCAGACTTGGTTTGGCAGGAAATGAGGTCTTTGGTAAGCGCTTAGCCTCTAGGACAGTCTGGCAAGATCCATTCGCCTTAGCGGGAATGTGGTATAGAAGGGAAGGATAATCTAGGAGGTATCTATGGAAAGAGTCGGCATATTGACCAGTGGCGGCGATGCACCGGGCATGAATGCGTGTATACGGGCGGCAGTGCGTGCTGCCTTAGCCAGCGACATGGAGATTTTCGGCGTAAGGCGTGGCTACGCCGGACTCATCCGGGGTGAGATGGAGCTTCTGGATAGGAGGGCCGTCGCCAATATTATCCACCAGGGTGGGACAATACTGGGCACCGCCCGCTCACCCGAATTCATGACCAGCCAGGGCAGGGCCATGGCTGTAGAGAACCTGGAGAAGCGGGGTATCGAAGGCCTGATTCTCATCGGGGGTGACGGCACTTTTCGTGGTGGCACGATTCTGTCGCAAGAGTGCGGTGTCAGCATCATCGGTGTGCCAGGGACGATAGATAATGATGTCTATGGCACCGATTACACCATAGGCTTTGACAGCGCCGTAAATTGTGCACTGGAGGCCATAGATCGTATTCGGGACACGGCCCTGTCTCATGAACGCCTATTTTTCGTGGAGGTGATGGGGCGGCACACCGGGTTCATTGCTCTGGAGAGTGGTATTGCTGGTGGTGCAGAGGAATTGCTTATCCCTGAGGTTCCACTTAGTGTTGATGAGCTTTGCTCACGCCTGGAAAAGAGCTTTAAGGGAGAAAAGAAGAGTGCCATCGTGGTGGTGGCTGAAACTGAGCAGCCGGGCGATAGCTTCCGTATAGCTCAAGAAGTGCGGGATAAACTTGGGTTCGATTCCAGGGTATGTATACTAGGACATCTCCAGCGCGGAGGCTCGCCGACGGCACGTGACCGAGTTCTTGCTGGCAAGCTTGGCATCGCAGCTGTACAGGCACTAGCGGCAGGTAAAAGCGGATATATGGTGGGCGAGATAAATTGGAGGGTGGCCTATACTCCGATCCAAGATACTTGGGAAAAGGAAAAGGAGCTTAACATTGAGCTTGTGGAGATGAAAAAGCTCCTTTGTGATTGAGAGAAAGGACATAGTTTTGCCTATGGGGTGGTGCAATGAACATATCTATAGGCGAGCTAAGAAGCTCTAGTAATTGGCTGACTCTAAGGGCAGCTCGTATCGAGGTTGTTGATATGTGATCCTCTGGTAGAACGAAGAGGTGATATGAAACGCTCCAGGTCTTTTGAAAGGCGAACTAAAATAGTATGCACTATTGGTCCAGCTAGTGGCTCGGCCGCTGTGATTGAGCGGCTGATAAGAGCTGGCATGGATGTCGCCAGGCTTAATCTGTCCCACGGTAAACACCGAGAACATGCCCGCCATATCCAGACTGTGAGGAAGCTATCCCAGCGTTTGGCGATCCCCGTTGCTGTACTTATGGACTTGCCTGGCCCCAAGTACCGCACGGGCAAGCTGAAGGATGGTCAAGCTGTGCTGAAAAAGGGTGCGCAGGTCATCCTCACCACAAAACAGGTGGAGGGAAATGATAAGGTGATACCAGTCAACCTTCCTACCCTTACTCGAGATGTAAAAGCGGGTGATACCGTGTTGCTTGATGACGGGGCAATGCAGCTCAAGGTACTTGAGGGGCGAGATACAGAAGTTAGTTGCAAGGTCATGGTTGGGGGTATACTCACCGAAGGACGCGGGCTGGTAGTCCCTGGTATGCGTACCTCTGGCTCTTTCATTACCGATGCTTTGCGAGAGTGCATTCTCTTTGCTGTGAAGCAGCAGCCTGATTACCTGGCTCTCTCCTTTGTCAGCAATGCCGAGGACATAGCTGAGGTAAGAGCTATATTGCATGAGAACAATGGAGATGTGCCGATTATTGCCAAGATTGAAAGGGGCGAGGCAGTTGACAAATTTGACAGTATATTGGTAGCTAGCGAGGGCATAATGGTGGCGCGGGGGGACCTTGGCGTGGATATCCCTCTGGAGAAGGTGCCGCTGGTGCAGAAGGAGATTATCAGGAAGTGCAATGAGGCAGGCAAGCCCGTGATTACCGCCACGCAGATGCTGGAATCAATGGTGAATGCTCCACGGCCAACTCGGGCCGAGGTCACTGACGTGGCTAATGCCATATTTGATGGTACTGATGCCATCATGCTCTCAGCAGAGACCTCCATCGGGAAGTACCCGGTGCAAGCAGTCAAAATGATGGCAAAGATTGCCCGGGAAGCGGAAGATAAACTACCCTACGAGGAGATACTATCAGAAAGAGGCAAGTGGTTGGAACAAGAGACGGATGAACTGATAAGTTACAGTGCCTGCCATACGGCGCACAGACTTGGGGCAGTGGCTCTCGTGGCCTTTACTCAGTCTGGCAGCACAGCAGGACGGGTCTCGAAATACCGTCCCAGAATGCCCATTCTGGCGATAACCCCCAGTACCGTTGGGGTTGGGCGGCTGCTCCTGCACTGGGGTGTTCATCCTTTCCAGATAGCGAAGGCTTCATCGGTGGATGACTTGTTCATTACAGGGGCTAAGCTTTCTAAAGAACTGGGGCTGGCAAAGCCTGGTGACCTGATAGTAATTACCGGCGGCGTTCCTGTTGGGATAGCTGGCTCTACCAACTTGCTCAAGGTGGAAAAGATTCAGTAGCCGCGGAAGCAAGGCTGATATTATGGTAATCATTATATTAGAAGAATCGTATATGTCTCAAAACCTTTTCTGTGAAGCCGCTATGTTGCCGCTGAAGACTAGGAGTTAATGTCTGAATTGAGAGCCACCGCCAGAGCGATATGCCAGGCAAGCTTTACTTTCAAAACTAGCTCAGATGCAAGACCGCTCTTAAAAAACTGACGCTCTGGCGGTCGGGTGCTCAAATGAGTTGTTAGAGAGATTCCTTAGAGTCATCGGTCAAATCGATAGGTCCCTCATTATTCACAGGTATGCGTTTCGGTTGTTTCTTCTTTATAGCTTTCTTGAGCTGTCTTTTAGCATTTTCAAATGGTTCACCTTCAATAACATCTCGCTTGAACAATTCGGAGACTATTATTCTCTCGATTTCCTCATTTGTGACCTTCAAGCCTCGTGAGGCTTTTCGTAGCTCCCTACGAATCGTACTGAGTACCGGTTCAGTAATCATAATAGCTCCGATCATAAAGCGGTTCACACTTTGGACATGAGTGTGAAATTCCTCAATTGCAGCGGTGGCGATACCTTCTTTGCATAACAGGAATACTTTATCGTGGTCCTCTGGCTTTCTCGGATTAAGTTCGATGAAATTGAAGGAGCATACCAGTTCATTGCTGACAGGGCGCTCGAACCTTATTTTATATATTTCCCAATCTATGCCGTTTGTGAGTACAACCCATGGGATGCCTTGGTTTGCGCCATAGTTTACTGCCTGCCGTAAATGGTTTTCCTTCAAATTCATTCCGATTGCTTTAACTTCAATGAGATATTTGATGCTACCATCCAGCTTTGTGGCAAGATCACAATAGGTTCCGCGAATCGCTTGCTCGCTTGTCACTTCCGTGTACTTATCAAAACCGAAAACGTTAGATAGCATATCGGCAATGATAGTTACGGTGTCGGATTCGTTCACGTCTCTATCTTTAGCCTTACTGAGTACTCGTTGAAAACTGCGGACTTCCTTCGTGAGACGCTCTGATACTTTCCTCGGGATTTTAGTCATCAGCTTCTCCTTTTAAAGCGAGTATATATGTCTCTAACATTGCTTTTATATTATTGTATCGGCTAAATATAATCGTATTGCGTTTTTGGCAACTTGTCAATGAACCTAAGGTATTATTGTCAAGAATTGGTAGGTAACGACTAAAGTGAGCTGCGCCGGGCCGGAAATCCCTTCACTTTCAATAACGCCTGGCCCCGGCGTCGGTCTCCACTGCTTTGTTAGGTGTCACACTGCCCGATTTAGGTCTTATTGAAATACTGCTTTGCGAAATCTATTGAGTAGTCAAACTCTTTAGTGGGGATGTTGTATGCTACACCGTCCTGCGCTTTGTCCCATTTCCCGAATGGAGCAAAGACAGCTCGACCAGCCGTGTAACCGGAGTCAAGACTATGTCCTTGTGCATCCCGACTGTACGCACAAACCATGACTGCGTCAGGCTTGTAGGCGTTGAATTGAGTGGCAGCACAATGCTTCAAATTAAAACGAAGTTCTTCTTGTGAAAGCCCTGTTGGCACTAATATCTTGACGGAACGTCGCTTCACAACTGAGAAGTTGCACCACTCTGTATCTGCTATCTCGTACGATGGTGTGAAACTGCTCTCTGGAACCTCGCAATCGCTCAATGGAGAACGTGCTCGTTGATCCTTGACAAGCTGATATGCTTGTGCCAAAGCTCCCTTATTATCGTTTCTGAGCACATCTAGTAGTTGCTCGTACTCGGTTGGCCTCCGAATGCCACTCTCTCTCTCAAATATTAATAGGCGAGAAACGCATGTATCGACAATCTCGTCATAGTTATCTCCGGTGAACGGCTGGCAGATAATTTTTGAAGGCAAGCCCAGAATACGGGTATCGTCGAGTCTCACGGGAATGAATCTGTTAACGCGGTCTCGTTCCCTGATAATGTCCCACTCGTATCTCGGCCACTCCTTGTGCTTGTAGTGCTGGGAGATGAGGACGATCACTTCCTTGGCTTCATGGAAGAGTCGTTCGAAGAAGCTCTCTCCGTCTACACTGACTAGAAGATGGCGTTCTTTGGCTGCAAAAAAGACGTTGAATCCCAACTCTCTAAGACGGTTGTCTATTTGTGCTGCCACTTCGGAATCCTCTCCGGCGTACGAAATGGCGAAGTCAATCTGATTCTGGTCCAACCTCATCCTCTGCAATATGTTGAATAAGCAATGTGACACCTAACATTGCCTTTTATATTATTGTATTAACCACGGAAATTCTACTGTGCCTTTGGAAACCTGTCAAAACAAAAAAGTTCAAATGGTTATCCTTGCCACACATCTGCTGGAAAATGGCTATGACATTGTGTTAAGGGAGTGGCTGCTGTCTTAAGGCTTTTTCTCTGGAGGCGATGTATTACTGTGAAGAATTGGTAGGTAACATCCGACTTCAACTGCACAAGAGCGCAGCTTTTGGCTC
>CAZXAJ010000025.1:0-35852 GCA_964638975.1 uncultured Dehalococcoidales bacterium | reverse complement strand
AAAACACCGAGAAAACTCTCATCCACAGTGGCCTATAGAACGGGGTAAGGTCAACTGGGACTCAGCCCTTCAAAATCTGTGATAGGATCTGCGTAGTGGATTGCGACAATTCCGGGCGGGCCTTCCTTGAGTTGATTCGCCCCCTCTTTGATTGACTCACGTAATGACCTAAAACTGCGCAGAGCATCATCGGGGTTTGCATCTATACCCACTACCACGTCAACCTTGTAGCCAATCCCATTGAGGGATGGATCACCAATAACCATTCCTATGTGAAATTGAAAACTGGACAAGTACTTCTCCACTGATTCGGCCGTGAAGTGTCCTGACAATGATTGAACCTTCAGGCTAAAAACTCGACCATCATTTGATATGAGTGTGGGCGCTATATCCGAGCCGACACCAGTGGCGATTTTGTGGCGAATAAAAGCAATGTCTTTTTGCCGAATAGAACCCGTTGTACCGATGCGAACAAGTAAAGAACGTTTGCTTACCTTAGCGTCTCGTGCGATGGCACCCGCAAGTGTTATAAAGGCATCTCTCGAAATGATTCGGCCAGACCCGGGTTGCTTGGATTTGCATTGGACAGGGATTATATAATCCTTCCAATGTGCGATGATCTCTTGGCGACTAGAACGTTTGAGGAATCTCGGCTCAACTCTTGCGCCTTTCCTAAGAAGATAGGCATACGTTGTGATCTCATGAATCATACCCATGACATTGTCAGCAGCCTGAAATCGTTCTCGAATGTGCTGACGGGCTTCTTGGTCTAGATAGTCACTAGCATGAAGCTCCAAAACTGCCGTCGCACATGCAAGATTTGCCAATCTAGCAATGCCGAGTTGAGGCGGAAAACCAGGGTCATTGCTGTATTCGTTTTCCCAAGACCGAGCAGCCCATATCATAGCGACAAGCAGGTTCATTCCCAATGGCCTATGGAGTAACCGGCGTTGAAGCACGGGATCGGAGTCTTTCGACGCCCAAGCCTGATATTCCTGCAATTTGGTGTGAAGCCAGTCCGAATCCAGAAAGCTCTCTATGTAGGGACGCAGATGAATCAAGTCTGAGTTAGTGATGTTTGCGTCTAGATGCGTGCATTTCTCAGCGATTTTCTGAATTTCATCCTGCATAAACGTCTATCCAATAGCTGACTTTCCTGAGATATTCCTCGTGAACTCCATCTAACGTCCGAGTTCAGGAGCACCAAGAGTAATGTGTGGACCAGCCCTTTGCGGCAACCCGATTTACTTCGGATTATGTCGGATTAGCGTAGGATTGTAAAGAGGACATGTTATTGTAATCTTGATGCAAAGCTGAAAGAAAACGAGTTCCGAAAGCAAGCCAAGGCCCAAGGGAAGCCGCCCCTTGTCGTCGCCTGGAACGATTTGTTAGCTGTCTATCTGTCTCATTACTTTAGCAACAATTGGGTGATAGACTCTGAGAGTTTCGGCAAAGCCATCAAGGCCAGGGAACAAGGATGCTCGATTTATATTCATTTCCCAGAGCCCAACGAGGAATTCTTGTCGATACTTTCGTGGGATAACAAGCTTTACAATATTTTCTTCCTTGTTCCACCCCGATAGCTCTTCCAAATTTTCAACGAAAGTTTTTTTAACATTCCCGGGGCATAGAAAAATACCAAGTTGGGTTGTGATCCTTTGGTTCAAACGAAAGGGGTTTAAAGGAGCTACCATGTCGATTGGAGGATCCATGAAAAAGTACTCGGAGAACTTCTCTTCTTCTTTCTCTGATTCAAAGGGTTTTTCGATCCAGTTACCATCAAGGCTTCTTTGCTCAAGCTTGTTTGCAGCTTCCTTGAAGCACCAGTCCCTATTGATACCCCAAATACAACAGTTATTGCCATCATCGTGTTCAACGGCGAAATAAGCTGCAATGTAAACTGAGTATGTGAAGTCCATTAGTCTCGTTGGCGAACCATGATGTCTCATGATAGAGAGCCATTCGAGGGCGAGTTTGGATGATGGTACTGATGAGGAATAATGGTGATAACGTCGTTGGAATTCACGTAAAAGTGTTTGTTCAACCTTTCGAGCATTGCAAGTTGTTAATTCACAATTATTTTCCCTGAGGAAACGCTCAAGGGTTGTCTCTAGTGATCTTGCCTTCTTAGAGGCACTAGTTGCACCATAGTTCTTTTCACCTCTAAAAAGCCATGTGCGCCCCCGGAATTCATCGAGTCCCGCTAAATTGTTGATTGATTTCTCAGCAAAATTTGCCATAGTACTCCTTACTTAAGACTTTTCTCTAACTATTTTTTAGCAAGGTGCCAAAATGAGAACATTTAGACAGCTAACGTTTCCATTGGGGCGTTCATTGAAGGCCGTCCGCGGCCTTTACTGAATCGCCTCCGACGGCTTGTTCTGTGATTTCATGTTCAGTCGATTGACCAGTATCCGAAAGCAAACATGGCCACCGGTGCGATCCACATACCGGCCAGAATCAGGAAGCCAGCGATGGCTTCCACTGGCTTTGTCTTATAGATTCCGGAAACCGAAAACGTGATGCCGAGGGCTGCGAGTTGCACAACGAAAAACGGGAACACGAAGGTGCAGAATACGATGACTCCGAAGACGAAGAGTATGGGATATCCGGCATGACGGGCAAGAAGGACGTTGGCTAGGAAGGCGATGGCAAAGCATGTGCCTCCGGCTACTGACAGGACCTTTCTCGATTTCCAGTTCATTTCCTCTCGCCCAACATCTACTTTTATTTCTTATACTCATTCTATGTGCATATACAGTATAACAAGGCAGCATTAAATGTCCAGAGGTTTCACAAAACCAGCGATTGAATGCTCTCCCAAATTTACCTTAGCTTCAACCGTTATTCACCCAAAATTGCACTTTTTGAAGCTAATCGCTGATTTCGGGCCTCTTTCACTACATTGGGGACTAAAACACAATTGACATAATCCCATAGCCAGATGGTGAGCCTGGTCGGGTTCCGAGGACACAAAATCCCGTGAGAAGGAAAGCAGAGCATAAGAAATGAGTATGGCATCTCGAGAAAACCGCGCAACAACACCGAGGATTGTCGCTTGTGGATGGGGCTCTGGGGTCAGGATAGCACAGTCAATTGCATTATCTTTTTCGACGTGGTATGGAACCGTCCTGTGCTATTTGCCTCTAAAGATTGGTGCTCGCTTCTCCGTAAATGCCTTAAAAGCCTCGTGATAGTCTTCTGTTTGAAGTAGCAGGGGGTTAAGTCGCCAGCAATAATCTGTAGAGCTTTCCAGGTCCATATTAAGAGACCTGTTGATAGCTAATTTGGTCATGCCTATGGCTTTCGTTGGTCCCTTTGCCAGTTTTTCAGCTAAATCTCCGGCAGTCTTGTCAAGTTCCTCCTCCGGTACTACCTTTTCCACCAGTCCTATACGCTCGGCCTCTTCCGCCGTAATAAAGTCTCCCGTGAAGGCGAGCAGCTTTGCCATACCTGCTCCAACCAAGCGGGGCAGGAAATAGATTCCCCCTAATTCGGGAATAAGTCCCATTTTTATGAAAGCGCTGCCCATCTTTGTCCCCTTGGCAGCTATACGAATGTCGCAAGCCATTGCCAGATCAAATCCTCCGCCTATGGCAAATCCTTTCAGCACTGCTATCACCGGTTTCTCCATCCATACTATCGTTCTTATCGATTCGAAGAAGCCGTCAATATATTCCGGATAGTCCAAAGGATTCATCTTGGACATTTGAGCTATATCCTGCACGTCTCCTCCAGCGCAAAAAGCTCTCCCAGCTCCATTTATGATTACAGCCCGCATATCTTCATCTTTGGCTACTATGCCTGCAGCTTCTGTCAAATCTTTCATTAGTGCCGGAGACATAGAATTTAGTACTTCCGGTCGATTAAGAGTAATGGTAGCAACGTTATCTTCCTGGGAAAGAAGAACAGTCCCGAATTCCTTTCTCGCCTTTTTCATTCTTACACCTCCGCTTTAGATTCCAGTTACTTTCACTGCTGCTAACTGCTTGATTTCGTCCGAGTAGCCAGGTTTAGGGAGCCCCACTTTTTTATATGCTTGCCCTAAAAGGAGAAAGTCTTGATTTTTCACTATATAGGTTATATTCCACAACCTATTCGCCAACCATCGTGGATGGCTCCCAGTATTTTGCCCGGCTCATTGGCGTCGCCGATAATATGTAGCACAGGGACTTTGCCCTCAAGGGCCTCCCTCAGTTTACTATTGGGCCTGTAACCCACAGAGATGACCACCGTATCTGCTTCAATAGTCTGTGTTTTTCCCTCTACTTCTACCGTTATCCCTGTCTCAGAGATTCCTTTTGTTTCAGCCGAAGTTAACACTGTGATGCCGGCCTCCTGGATTCGCTCTCTCATCGCTCTTCGGTTAGTGATTCCTATGTCTCGGGCAATTCGCGAGAGCAGCTCCACAATGGTCACCTTTTTACCCTTACTGGCAAGGAATTCGGCAGTTTCACATCCAACCAAGCCCCCACCAATGATTACCACCTTTGACCCTGCCTCTTTCTCGCCTGTGAGGACTTCAGTCGCATTAACTACATTTTTCCCTTCTACACCAGGTATCCTCGGGATTATGTTTGTGCCACCCGTAGCAATGACTACTTCGTCAGCTTCTTCTTTCAAAATAGCTTCAGGTGTGGCTTCTTTGTTTAATTCTACTTTGACGTTAAGTTTTTTCATCTGGTGGGTCAGATAATTAATTATGTTGTTAATGTCCTCTTTGTGTGGAGGCACGGTAGCTGGAATGAGAGCTCCTCCCAATTTGTCTTTTGCCTCCCAAAGAGTCGCTTTGTGCCCTCGAAGGGACGCCACTCTGGCTACCTCCATTCCTGCTGGACCACCTCCAATGATGAGGACCTTCTTTGTGGCTTCGCTGGGACGCGTCTTCTGCTCCCCTTCCATGCCTATCTCTGCATTCACCGAGCAAACAGGAGGATGGGGATTGTGCACCTCGGCACTTGTTAAGAGAGCCGAAAACTCTTCATCGAGGCAGTTGTTACAGGTAATACACAGTCTTATATTGTCTAAGTCTCCTTCAGCTGCTTTATTGGGGAAGTGAGGGTCAGCCAGCAGGGCTCTGCCCATTATCACTAAATCAGCTCTTTTCTCAGCGATGATTCGTGCTGCTAATCCGGGGTCGCTAATCCTGCATACAGCGCCTACAGGAACAGATATCACGTCTTTTAGAGCTTCTGCGCAGTACACGAATATACCCCTGGGTGCCGCAGCAATGGTGCTATGGCCCGGAGCTTCGTGCCACCATCCCCAGGCATTAAACATGTTCACACCGGCCTCAACCATAAGGGGAGCTATCCTCTTGGTGTCTTCAATGGTAATGCCTCCTGGCACACCTTGCTCAACACTCAATTTACAGCCAATAATAAAACTATTCTTCCCCACCTCTTCTCTTATGCGTCGTATGATCTCCAGGAGGAAAATAGCTCTGGATTCTGGGGTATCACCGCCGAACCTGTCCGTCCTCTTATTAGTGAGAGGCGATAGAAACGTGCTAATGACATATCCTTGACCAGCTCCTATTTCAACTCCATCAAACCCGGCCTGTTGTACCCGTCTAGCTGCCTGGGCAAATTTATCTATAAGCCCCTCCGCTTCGCCGGTGGTCAGCTCCCTGGGCGGCATCTTGGGAAGCAAGCGAGAGGGAATTGCCGAAGCAGCTACTGGCTGTATGCTGCTTATTCCTCTCGGTCTCAGGGGGCCCATATGCATTAGCTGAATAATCATCTTCCCCCCGTAGCTATGGATGGCATCTGCCATTTTCTCTAACCCCGGGATGTAAGAATCATGGGCTAGTGTCAATGTTGCACCGCTACCGGGACTAGATTCCGGAGGGTCTACGCTAGTGGCCTCTGAGATTATTAAGCCTGTGCCTCCCTTGGCTCTCTCTGCATAATAATCAATCTGTCTCTGGGTCACAGATCCGTCTTCGGCGGATAAAAAAGTCCCCATAGGGGCCATCACAATCTTATTTTTCAGCTCCACACCCCCAACTACTATTGGTTCGAACAGGGGTCTTAAATCTTCTGGCATAGTCTTTGCTCCTTTTGAATAAAGAACCTTCGTTTACTTTGTCCTACGATTATAAGCTTGAGAGAGGCTTCTGGTCAAGGATGAGTCTGCATCCCAAATCTAGCGCCTGCAATCCGTCTCGCCTATAGGGGTCTGCCATCCACGTTGCAGTCAGGTAACAAACAAAGCGACCGAAAGAGGAAAATGTCTCGGAGGGATAAAGCTTTCGTCTTTGCCTTTGGAGGCGGTAGTTCTGGGCGAGTCTTTTGGCTGAAGGTTTACAAGACTTGTGTTGGGCTAACCAGCAGAGGGGGTCTTACTCTCAATATACTGGTAAACCTCGATGGCGAAATCAGGGCACAGCCAGCCACAAATCCCGCAGCCAGTGCATTTATCGGGAGCTATGACGACAGGCAAGGCATACCCCTTGGGTCCTAGTTTGCCCTCAGCGAGGCTGATACAAGCTCTGGGACAGAAATGCTCGCACAAACCACAACCAGTGCAGCGCTCTTCATTAATAAATATCTCACCCTTTGCCATATCTCTCCTTTCGAGGCTGTTGCTCGCTGGGGCCTATCTCCATAGCAGGAGCTCCAACTATGTCAGGCTAAGTTGAGCTCACCAGCCTGGCCCCTTCTCTGAGGGCCTGCTTGTTGAGGGAAACAAGTGCCTCTCCCTTGCCTGCAAATTTTTTTTCTATGGCTTTCTCAACTAGCGTTAGCGGAATTGCCTTGGTTGCTGCCAGGTATGCGCCCAGAAGAACGAAGCCAGCTACACGGGTGTCACCGAGCTCAAGGGCTGTTTCGGTGGCCGGGATATAGAACACTTTAATGTCGTCTCTGCTTACCTTGTCGGGCGCTATTAAGCTATCCACAAATAAGACGCCACCGGGCTTTACCCTCTTTTCCAAATCCTGTAATGCATCACGACTCATGATTATGGCTGTGGAGGGATCGAGCGGTACTAGGGCACCAATCTCTTCATGCGACATGGTGACCGAACAGGTGCTTTGTCCTCCTCTCATGGCTCCTCCGTAGCTGGGGTAAAAGACAACATGTTTGTACTTCGACATCCCGGCCTCAGCCAAAAACTTACCTATGGTTAAGATGCCCTGGCCTCCGTATCCGGCCATTCCTACCTGAAATCGAGCTGGCTCTTTCTGCTCCATGAGTTTTTCCTTTCTTGTGCTTGTACGGCCAGACCTGTCTATCCTGCGGGTCGTTCTCTTATGACCATACCCAACTTTGTGAGCTCAGGGTCGAATGAGTAGTCAATGCTATCAACATTCTTGAATTCTCCCAAAGGAAACTCCGGTATCATCCATTTGTCGATGAACTCCAAGGAGTCCACGGGACTTAGCTGCCAATTGGTAGGACAAGCAGAGAGAATCTCAACAATGCTGAAGCCAATACCATCCATCTGCTTTTGGAAGGCAGTTTTTATTGCTCTTTTGGTCTGCCGGTAGTTAGCTGGGGTATGAACTGTGACCCGGACTGAATAAGCCACCCCTTTTATCGCAGCGGCAATCTCGGCACCGTGAAGGGGGAAGCCGGTCACTTGGGGGTCTCGGCCATAGGGGGTGGTAGTGGATTTCATTCCTGCTAGAGTGGTGGGAGCTACCTGTCCTCCGGTCCTGCCGTAACCACCATTGTTTACGAAGATGACGGTAATCTTCTCCCCACGGGCTGCAGTATTAAGAAAGTGAGCAGCCCCAATAGCCAGAAGCGCGCCATCGCCGACGGTGGAGTAGACTACTGATTGGGGAACAAAACGCTTCACCGCTGAGGCTACCACCAGTTCACGTCCGTGCGGGGTCCAAACCCTATCTGTATCTATGGAGGGGGTGAGGGCAGCGCTACAGCCAAGGCCCATGGTTCCGATAGCCCGGTCTTGAATATCTAATTCCTCCATGACCTCACAAAGCAAGCGATTAATAATGCCGATATGGCAGCCCGGGCACCAGGGGGCAAATGCCAACATCCAACCATCATGCAATCTAGGCATGTTACAAATGACCTTTTTAGCAGGGGCTTCTTTCTTCATGACAGGCTTTTCACCTCCTCTAAGATTCCTTCAGGGTAGATAATGCCACCCGGCGTAGGCACATTGCGCCCCCAGCAGCCCAGAAGGTGGACTGGCACCTGCCCCTGCACCGCCGACTCAACATCCTCTACCATCTGCCCAGAGCTGTCTTCTACTACCAAGACCTTTCCAATACGCAAAGCAGCCTCTTTGATAGCCCCACCAGGAAAGGGCCAGAGTGTTATGGGACGTAGCAACCCCAACCTGAGGCCTTGGGCTCGTGCCATGCTCACAGCCTCTTGAGCCATCCTAGCCACATAACCGTAAGCCACCAATAAGATTTGAGCATCCTCGACCTGGTAGGTTCTATACCTTGTCTCAATGTCTTTGATCCTCTGGTACTTCTGGAGTTGCTCTTGATGAAAGCCGACGTAACTGGCCCACATTCTGGATGCGGGCAAGGTCTGTTTTTTTCCCTCTCTCTGGAACCGTCCTCGCACATTCCAATCCTTCTCAGGAAGGGGGCCAAAGTCCAAAGTCCTTAGTTCCACAGGCTCCAGAGATTGTCCCACTGCCGCTTCGCTAAGCACTATGGTAACTACACGATACTTATCCGACAAGTAGAAGGCAAGTTGGGTAAGGTCAAAGCACTCCTGGGCTGAGGCTGGAGCCAGAACGATGCAGCGGTAGCCTCCGTGGCCCCCACCCTTGGTCGCCTGAAGATAGTCGGTTTGGGCCGCGCTGATTCCCCCAGTGCCGGGGCCACCCCGCACCACATTGACTATCACTCCCGGACACTCGAAGGATGCCATGAAGGAAATGAATTCTTGCATCAAGCTGAAACCGGGGCAGGAGGTGGAGGTCATAGCCCTGGCGCCGGTCATAGCTGCTCCGTAGACCATGCCAACGGCTGCAATCTCATCTTCCGTCTGTAAGAACAGTCGCCCTAGTTTGGGCATCTCCCTGGACATGAATTCCGGGATTTCACTCTGGGGGGTGATGGGGTAGCCAAAGTAAGCCTGGCAGCCGGCGTATATTCCCCCCCAACCTACCGCTTCCATGCCGCTTATCAAAACAGTTTCCGTTTGCGCCATATTTTCTCCTTCTTCCCTCCTTAGGCCAGGCTCAGCCCTGGCAGTTTGCTCTCGGCTCACCTGAGCTTTTGCCATCTCGCATTGAACCTTTCCCTAACTTCGGGATTTACTAGGTTGAGAGGCCATTCTCCATGTAAAATCCGAAATACCTCTTCCTCGGTTTGCCCGAGAGCCTGGGCAAAGGCCTGTTGCGAGTAATATGCAGTATGGGCAGTGATAATAACGTTATCCATCTTGAGCAAGGGGTTATCAGGAGCAGGTGGCTCAGTATCCATAACATCGAGAGCGGCACCGGCAATAAGGCCGCGAGAAAGAGCTGTATGCAAGGCTGCCTCATCGATGATGGCGCCGCGTGCAGCGTTGATCAAGCAGGCAGTGGGCTTCATCTTTTTGAATTGTTCCTCTCCCAGTAAATGGTAGGTTTGAGAATTCAGCAATGTGTGAATACTCACAAAATCGGATTCGCTGAGCAACTCATCGAGTTCTACTAGCTTAACCCCCATCTTTTCCGCCTCTGCGGAGGGTAGATAGGGGTCATAGGCAATGACTTTTAACCCAAAGCCCTGGGCCTTAGGGACAAGTGAGCGGCCGATACGCCCCAGGCCGATAATTCCCAGGCATTGGCCGCGCAGCCGGCTTATTGGCGGCAATAGCTGCATTATCTTGGGCTTCTCCAGGGAGTCCCACCATCCCTTCTTAACAGCGTCATTCAAAAGGCTGATCCTGCGAGCGCAAGCCAGAAGCAAGGCCATAGCATGGTCAGAAACCTCCTCTAGATTTGGCACATTAGTAACGCAGATACCATATTCGGTAGCCGCATCAACGTCAACCCACTCGTAACCTGCGCTAGGTACGCTGATCAGCCGACATCGGCTCAGGCTTTCGATTACCCTCCGGGTATAAGGACAGCGAAGGGCGATCACTGCGTCAGCATCACCGGCCTCGGCTATGACTTCTTCTTCTGTAGGACAGGGAGACTTCTTGACAAAGCGGGCTCCCAGAAGGTGATACTCCTCCTCATTGGCGGGAAGCCGTGGCAAGTCCATACTACCCGTAAAGACCACTTTAAGCGATTTAGCTGCCTTGTCCATTTTGTTATCGTCCATAAGTCTTCTCTTGCTTATCCGCAACCGCTTTGACCAAGCCGTTTTTCCTTGTTTGAGGCCACTACCTCCATAAAATCATCTATACTTTGTTTCATACTGGCCTCGGAATAACTCCGCGTGTCAACTATGTCGCTCTCAATAAAGAGGACCGGAACCTTGCTGTGCTCTTTAAGAACATTCTTAAAGAAGACCTGACCAAAAGTGCTGGCTCGGCATGATTCACTGCCGTGCATAATAATGCCATCAATGTGATAGTCGTCTATCCATTCTAACAGACGCTGGACAATGACATTGCCGCAGCCTCTAGCTGCCCGGCTATGCCACTCGGTAAAACGGTGAAACATCCACCTCACGATACGCTCCAAGGGGTCAGGGCAATCGGCAACCTCCAGGCAAGGTGAGCCGGGATAATAAGTGATGTCCATGACCACAACTGCCCCCAGACTCTCAAAGTAGTTGAAGATCCCCATGCTGTGCCATGGTGGTATACCGCCACCCCACAATAGCCGGTACTTCTCGTCTGGTATAACTCCTATTTTGTTATCCACCCTGTACTTGAGTTCCTCATACAACCTTTCATAGAAAGCCAGTGACTCTCTATCGGCAGGATCTAGGTCATGGGGTACCAGACAGCTAAAAGCATCCTGAGTGGGCATGGGGCAGGGTATGGCCTTGCGTAATTCGTAGCATTCCCACCACTTGGTGCGGGTTTGCTCGGCTATGTGAACACATTCCATGAGGTCGTCCTGATTTAGCTTCTTGCCCAAATGGCTTTCTAAGAAAGATTGGAGCCCTCTTAGTTCAGACAACATGTAGTCGATATAGTACTGCTTGACTGCTCCAATGTCAGCATCAATAGGAGGGTCTAGTACCTCAACAGCGTAGTAAGGCACATTCATGTATCTACCCAGGGCTTGGTACCATTTATATCTGGGGTCGCACACATGGCTGCCGCCGATTAAGACAGATGGATAAGCCATCCCCCCTGCAGGTGCTTCCGGAGGTATCATCCCCAGCTCTTTCTGCTGAATGACATACCCTATGCCATTCCGGGCATAACTACAGAGGTGTCTGGAGAAGCCATTTGCTTCGGCTGAGTTGAGGAATGGTTCAGCCGCTTTCTTGGCAGCACAAACAGCGCCGAAGTTCTCAGTGTAAACTGGCACTACCCCCATTGCCTTGAGCATTTCCTCACAGTAAGTGCTTACCATCACCCAGGCCACAGGTGACCCTTGCTCTACTGCTTCGCGAGCTCGAGCATACATTGCCTTGACTACCTTGTATGCCTCATTGGCAGTCTGGGTCGATTTGATAGCGGTGGTCTTCTGTTTAGGTCTTTCCTCCGACATGCTAGTTCTATCCTCTCCTATTTGCCACTTAACTTTGCACTGCCTTTTCGGCAACTGACTCCAGGAATGCTTCTATCCTGGTCCGCAGCTGTTCCATGCTGCTTAGCTTGTACTCAACCTCGAGATTAAAGAATGGCAGTCCCTGCTTCGTCAGGTAATCCTCGAGGTCGGGAACATCGAACTCAAAGGTATCACAGAGTCTCATGGTATGTGCGATGGCGCAGGTGGCGTTGAATTCAGAGGCATATTTGTTCAAGTATCCAAATCGGTTCTCCAGTTCGGAGATGTGATTTGTGCCCTGCCTGAGAGTTCGGGGGCACATGATATTGTCCAAATAGTGCCGGCAGAGATTGTTTATTAGGTCGCCATCCAGTTCTACCTCGCGCCAGAACCATCGGGCGGTGGTACACAGGTCATCCATAACTACATTAGCACCACAGTTTTCTATTATGTCCACAAATGCGGCATCGTCTATCTGCCCACCGTAAAGGAGCACCCTTATCCCGCTTGGCAGAGGCTCCTTCCGGTCATTAACCTCAGAGATTATGCCTCTTAGCATCTCGTTACATTCGGCTGCAGGCAGCGCCGTTGCTGCTATTGCTACCTTTATCGCCTCACTGCCAGATATGAGCGGCGGGTCTGGCACCCGCAACCTGTATAAGCTGCGGAGTAAGACTCTATTTTCATTGTGGACTCGAACAGCACCGACGAGGTCTTCAGTTTGCAGCTTCTTCCCAGCTAGTCCTTCCAGGCTTCTTATAAGGCGAAGTAATTCCGCATGGAAAAACGAATATGACCCTTGGTGTATTATGTGAGGCACGTTGAGGAAATGCGTGGCAGTCGATTTCTGATAGTATCTCCAGATGTCATATAGCCTCTCAAAAGCATCGCAGGTATGAGGTATAATGACGCCATCAAGGAAGTCATATCTGCCCTCGAGTGCAAGCTCAAAGCAGTTTCGTACAAAGCTGCATATATTGCTCTCAATATGACTATCGGCTCTGCTTATGGGCTCCCTTATATCACCGATGATGCGGTAAGGAACTAAATCCAAGGCTGTCATGAGCTCCACAGGGGGGTAACAACAAAAATAACCAATGATCTTCTTGCCCTGTGCCTTGAGCTCTTTGACCCTCTTGTCACGATAACGATAGATTTCTACGGCATGTGCGAGATTATTACCTGCCATTTATTAAGTCTCCAACTTCATAAGCTTAGATTACCCCTTGCTCCCTCAGCTTGGGAATTTCATCCCAGGTATAACCACCGACCTCGATCAATACCTCCTCTGTATGCTCCCCAAATTGGGGAGCAGCGCGCCTCACTGCTCCTGGAGTAGCCCTCAGACTGAATGGAATGCCTGGCAGCTTAACCCTGCCTATACTAGGATGGTCAAAATCAACGATGTAATCGTTTTCCAACATCTGAGGATCCCTGCAAACGTCCGGGATGGAGTTTACTGGCGCACAGACGAAATCTCCCGCTTCATCAAAAAGTTTCAGCCATTCATCGCATGTCTTGGTGGCGAATATCTTGTCCAGGATGGCAACTATCTCCTCAGCATTTTCGGCTCTAGCCCTGGCATCTCGGAAACGGGCATTGTCCCGCAGGTCCTCTCTTCCCAGCGCCTCACAAAAAGCAGGCCAGTATCTATCGCCTTGGAGCATGCCGAAGGCAATGCCCTTGCCATCGGCACAGAAGTAATGATTGGACAGGGGATTCGCTGCCTTAGCTCTCGATACCCTGGGAAGCTCCTTCCCAAGTACCAGTACTGACATCAATGTTAAAGGTTGAATGGCACTTACCCCACCTAGCAACGACACGTCAACTTCTTGTCCGATCCCAAATCTCTCCCTGGCGATTATAGCCGTCAGTATGGCATACGCCAGGATTATGGCACCCATCTGATCAGCCAACCCAGGGCTCAGCCTTAGAGGTGGCATATCAGCTTCACCAATGGTACTCATTATTCCTGACCTTGCCAACGCCGTATTGTCAGTCACCGGTCTATCAGCCTCGGGGCCTCTAGGACCGAGTCCGGAGGCCGAGGCATAGATAAGCTTAGAGTTATGCTGGACCAAGTCACGATAAGCTATACCCAGCCTATCAGCTACTCCCCGACGGAGATTCTGCACAAAGACGTCAGACCCCTTCGTAAGTCGGTAGAGCACCTGTCTGCCGGCCTCACTCTTTATATCGAGTGTGATGCCCCTCTTATTACGGTTTTGCCCCTCGAAATAGAGGTTTCGGCCTCCAGGCAAGGTAGTATCTAAGCCGAGCAGTCTCTGCATTCCTCGCCCAGGGTCGCCACGTATCGGGTCTTCTATCTTGATCACATCGGCACCAAGGTCACCAAGCATGGTAGTTGCTACTGGACCTTGTTGCCATATCGTACAATCCAGGATCCTGATTCCCTCCAAAGGCCCGTTTACCATCTTTCCCCCCTTTTGCTCATTACTCATAATGCTGCCGTCCCCACCCCTAATTATAAATACCTGTGGTCTCTTGGTCAAAGAAAGGGATTGGTATTTTAATCCGTAATTCAGCCTGACCAAGGCAGCTATTGTTAAACCAAGGTCGTGCGTTACTTTATACTTTGAAGACAGCCACTGGATTAACTCCTAGGCAGCTTTAGTCCCTGCCAGGCGATTACGTTCTTTTTTACCTCGGTAGTGCCTCCAGCAAGGGCGAGGCCGCAAGTCCACTGGCAAAGGTCTTGAAACCTTCCGAAAAGAGGGGCGTATTTAGCTCCTCTTTTCACTGTTCCATAAAGGCCCATAACGTCTACCGCAAAACTAGCGAGGCGGATATTTAATTCGTTTGCAAAATAGCCGCAGGCTGCGGCCTCAGCGGCAACATCCTGCCCCTGGGCCTGAAGCCAGCCCACATAGTAGGCAAAGCTCAAGCTCGCTGCATACCCAATAGAAAAATCCGCCAGCCTCTGGCGGATTAATGATTTTCTGGACAATGGTTCATTGTTGTCTTGCGTCTCTTTACAATAGTCAATCAGGTCTTCCAGGTCTCGTTTCCCCCAAGCTTGCATCTTTATATTGGCTCGCGCAAAATTTCTCGCCGACATCATAACATACCATCCCTGGTTTATTTCCCCGATCATATTTCGCTTGGGGACACGGAAGTTGTCAAAAAATGTCTCGTTATGAATATAACTGCTATTCATGTAAAGCAGGGGGCGGAACTCGATTCCCGGCCCAAGCTTGTGGATGAAGAAACCCAGCCCTCTGTGTCTTTTCGACGGATCGAGGTCCGTTCTTGCCAGAATGAAGGCATGGGTAGCATGATGGGCACCACTGGTCCAGGTTTTCTGCCCATTGATGACATAATCATCGCCATCTGCCACCGCACTGGTCTTGAGGGAAGCAAGGTCTGAGCCGGCATCAGGTTCACTGAAGCACTCAGTCCAACATATTTCCCCCCTGGAGATTTTCGGCAACCACTCTCTCTTCTGTTTGTCAGTCCCGTAAGCCAGAATAGCAGCGGCTACAGCCATAAAATGCAGAGGGACTGCGGGGATTCTGTAATATGCTGTTGTCTCTTCGAAGATGAGTTGCTCAACAGGGCCGTGCCCTTGCCCCCCATATTCTTTGGGCCAGGGCAGGCATAGCCAGCTCTTATCAGCCACCTTCCGCACTATAGAGCGATGGTAAGCCCATCCTTCGTCCGATTCTTCTTCAACACCAGGGCCACCTCTCCAGTCTTCAGGGGCTCTCTTAGCCTCTTCCTTACAAAATTCCTCAAATTCATTCCTCAATGCTTCTTGCTCACGTGTGAACTTGAAGTCCATTTTTGCTTCCTTTTTCCAGGCGGACTGACGATTCCGAGATTGTTATTATGGGCATGTTTCTGCTCACTAGTCAAGAACGTGGTCTTGCTATTGTTCAGTAGCAATCGTTCTCTTGACTATGGCTCCAGCTTCGGATATTCTGAATACTCAGTTCGAAAGGGGGGTCTTATGTCATTATTCAAAACGAGGGTGACCGAGTATCTGGGCATCGAGTATCCCATAATTGGTGCGGCGATGGGATACGTGTCCCTATCCGATTTCACAGCGGCGGTCTCCGACGCCGGAGGCCTTGGACTGCTTCCTGCTACTACCTATGCTGATATGGAGGAGCTACGTCGGGAGATCAGAAAGGTGAGGAGCTTGACTGATAAACCCTTTGGGATAAATATCGGTCTTCTCGCGCGACAGCCTGGGAGGGTTGAACAGGAGATGGAAGTAGCGATTGAGGAGAGAGTGCCCGTGGTGGAGACGGCTGCTCGCAGCCCTGAGCCTTTCATTCCCTATATCGAGCGACTGAAAAAGGCTGGCATAAAGGTTATGCACAAGTGTGCCACAGTAAGGCATGCCTTGTCGGCGGAGCGGTATGGAGCTGACATTGTGACCATCGTGGGTTTTGAAGCTGGTGGTCGCCCCAGCGCTGATGAAGTTACCACGATGGTCCTTATTCCGCGAGCGGTAGACTTGTTGAAGATACCGGTGGTCGCTGGAGGGGGTATTGGGGATGCCCGTGGTTTCTTGGCCGCCAGGGCTCTGGGGGCGGAAGGTGTGGTGATGGGCACTCGTTTCATGGCCACTCATGAAATTGTTGTTCACCCTAAGGTGCAGGAACTTCTGATTCAAGCTGAGGAGACGGATACCATGCTCGCTCAGCGTCCCACTCGCGGTCCCCTCAGGGTGCTGCGTAACCCTCATGCGGAGAAGGTTGTGGAGATGGAGAACAAGGGCGCCTCCCTCGAAGAGCTTCTACCGCTGTACAGTGGCCAAAGGGCTAGACGTGCTTCTGAGACTGGAGAGGGCCTGGATGAAGCGTTTATCAGTTGTGGAGAGGTGGTGGGGCTTGTCCACAATGTCGTTAGTGTGAAGGAAGTCATGAATGAGATCGTCACTGGGGCACGCGCTATCTATGAAGGGTTGAAGCCTGATTAAAGTATCAATATAGTTTTGGGTACCAATTGGGTGCTTTGTCTTTCTTGAAAAGTCCGCTGCTCTTTCTTGTAGAGAGGAAATTCGCGTTTTTTCTTGCCCAGGCCGACATCATATTTCCGTAGGAATGGTCTTCTGAATGTCAGACCAGGCATCCAGTGCATCCATTATGCTCAACAGCCTCATCTTAGGCCCATCAACTATGTAGCGGGGGTCCATGAATGCCTGCATGTTGGTTATTTCGCCACGAAAAAGTTCAGACAGTACATAATAGTCAGACGTATTCCTATAGTCAAGTTCTTTTTTATCAAAAGGCTCGGTTCTAAAGTCACTGGGGGCTGGCTTCTCTTCGAATGTGATGCTCGAGCACTTCCCTTTTTCAATAATCCAGACTTCCTTCCGGTCCGTGCCACCAGGACAATCGGTTAACACGTTGCACCATCTCATCTTGAGCTTCCCTGCCTTCTTCATATAATCGTGGTCACCGCTATTCATCTTTTCTTTGCAAGTGCTCAACCACTCTTCTGAATGAAATTGCATATCCTACATCCTTATATTTTTATTTTTGCAGAAGGCAGTTCTCAGCATATTGCTTCAGGGTTGAACTGCCCTCGCAGCTTCCCGCATTAACCAAATTCTATTCACCGCAAATTTTATTGTCAACCTATCTTGGTTAGGAAATCGTCTATTTTTAGGCCTTTGCCTCATTTCGTCTTTCTTGCAACATATCACTCTGCTGGTATGTGGTGTCCGCTGTAAAAGCATCTTCAAATGGACGAAGTCCTACGTACCAATGCTTAACCTTCTCTACTTCCTCCTATACCAGATAAGCTTACGCTCATCGAATTCCACATAATTTTCCGGCGGAATAACCAGAGTCGTCATGGTATGCTCGATAATGGCTGGCCCATCGACCCTGTTCCCCGCCTCCAGCAAATCCATCTCCCATGTGGTGAATGGCAACCATTTCCCATCCATATAGGCATCTCTCTGGCCTTTGTAAGCCTCCTTAGGAGGCTTCTTATCTCTAAGGGCATACTTAGGTATGACGGGCCTGATTTTGTCTGCTATCGCCTCTACGGAAACCTCGGTGATTTGATAGCCTGTATCAGGGAAGCGGGCGGCCACGGGATAAATCGTGGTGTACACCTTCTCAAAACTATCGATAACTTTGTAGAAATCCTCAAGGTTTTCTACCCTTCCCTTCTCTACCGGAGCCTCCCAGGTAGTTAACTGCCCTATATAGCGGGCAGATATCCAGTGTCGGAAGCGCACCTGCTCCCGTGGGATACCCTCTGCCTCCATCTCCTCATAAGCCCGTTCCTCGAGCTCTTCCCATACCTCGCTCAAAACCATGCCCATGTAGACTCTCGCACCCTCTTCCATCTCCGGAGCTTCAAAGAAGGTAACTGCCTTCTCGTAGCGATGAAAATACTCAGCCGCAGCACAGCCAAAAGCGGAAAAAGCCGCTGCCCAGGGAACCATCAGCACATTGGCGAGCGTAAGACTCCGCTCCAGTCCCCACACATGCAGGGGGCCGCTACCTCCATAGGCCATCAGGGTAAACTCAGCCGGATTGAGACCCTTTGATAGCATCATGGCGCTAATATGGTCTGACATTTCGGAGTGCAGCAGGTCCAAGACTTTACTCGATATATCGTATACATCTTGGCCCAATGGCTTGGCCAGCCTCTCCTGCAACATCTCCAGTGCCCTCTCTTTGTCGAGCTTTACCTTTCCTCCCAGGAAGTAGTCTGGATTCAGATAGCCCAGAACAACGTCTATATCCCCAATGGTAATGTCAGGGTAAAGATAAGAGGTGCCCACAGCGCTCCCAGCGCTCTCTGGTCCCAATGTAATTCGTCTGGTCTCCTCATCGACGTGGATAACCGTGCCCGTGCCAGCGCCGATAGAATCTATGCTGACCATGGGCAACCTCAACTGGTGACCGGCAAAATCCGGTTGCTTCTTTACCGGCATTAGGCCTGCGGCAATGAGGCCCGCATCAAAAGTTGTGCCACCCAAGTCGCAGCAAACAACGTTGGGCTGTCCTACTAGGTCAGCAACTACTTTGCCGCCGAGTAAGCCCCCTACCGGTCCCGAGACAATGGCTTCCACAAGTTTGGGGTAGCGAATATTCGCTGCCGCCCCATAAGCAAGCAGGGTTAGCAACTCATGACGATAGCCATCCTTTTTTGCTGCCTCCTCCACCAAAAATAACTGTTTCCTGCCCACCTCAGCTACATAACATTGAGTGAGAAGAGTCTTCAGCCTGTCGGTTTCGTTCATCACGGGACAGATTTCATTAGAGGCGACCACGAGGACATTAAGGCCACGTTCCTTTACTATATCCCGGGCAATCTCGGCTATCCTCATTTCATGCTCCGGGTTAGCATAGGAGGCAAGGGTCAGGATACCTATCGCCTCTACACCCTCATCCAGAAGCTCATTTACCCCCTTTACCACATCTTCTTCCACCAGGTCAATGACCAGCTGGCCAGGTTTATAATGGTGCTCCATATAGAAGCTACCGCAGGAGATTCGCTCGGTCACCTCCTTTATATGCTCTGGCTGCACGATCCAGGGGGTATGCTCATGCAGTTGCTGATGCAATACATCCTCGAACTCCTGACCAAGCCAGGTCAAGGCCCTTTCCAAAATCGGCAGGTGGGCAAATCCCCTGGTTATCAACAAACCCACTTTACTTCCCCTCTGAGTAAGCAGAATATTGAGCATTGTTGTGCCGGTATAGGTACAAGATATCGCCCCCTTGTGAATGTCAGTAGAACTTGTTCCCAGATAACTGGCCGCATCCGCAACTGAGCCGAGGTAACTAACAGATTCATTTTCTTTGTTGGTGAGGTATTTGCCCAGGACGAAATTCCCTTCCTCGTCAACCAGGAAGGTATCGGTCATCGTCCCGCCGGCGTCCAGAGCCAATAAATATCTCTTGTCTGCCATTCTATTCCTCCTTGGCCCATTCCGAGGTCAACTCTAAGGTCTTGTCCTGAAACCAATCGGGCTGCTCATCATCCAGCGGTTTGTCCAGCCATTCCCGATAGAAGGTATCCAGGTCCGGCAGCATCTCAAACAGCACCGGATAACCTTTGGGGACAATCTCAACGCCTAGCTGGGCGAAGCATCCCGGGCAATAGAATTCCCTCAGCTCCACCAAGTCCATATCGGGCACTGCTTCCTCTATGGAGAACACCTCCATCATCTCTTCGCGCGTTTTCCTGACGTACACTCTACAGTTGAGCTTCCAGTTAGCTCGGTAGTCTCCTAGTTCATGTCCGCAGTCGCACTTCACCACCCTGCCTCCACCTTTCTTGGCTACAATGTAGAGGTGGTCGGAGATGCGGAGCAGTATCTTATCCTTCCAGGGGACTCTTTCCTGTAGCACCTCCATGTACTTCCAGAAGCGGTCCTCGTCTTTAGGAGACAAACGGATGAGTCTCTTTACTTCCTCCCAAGCAAGCTTTCCTTCGACCAGGAGCCTTACATTTTCCTTGCTGACAATCTCTTCTGGCATTTTCCCTCCTACAGTTTGTAGTCCTCAGGTAGCTGCCACATTCCTATAAATTGGCGGCGGAATTTCCCATATTTCATTGAATCAGCGTACATATTGTAAACATCCTCGGGCAACTCCTTATTCAACACCTTCTTCCTCTCGTTTTTCCACCACTCTCTGGCATCAACCGACCTCTCTTTCCTTCTATCTCGCATCTGTTGCCTTAGTTCTTCGCTCTTCTTCA
Organism: uncultured Dehalococcoidales bacterium; assembly: GCA_964638975.1. Lineage (GTDB taxonomy): Bacteria > Chloroflexota > Dehalococcoidia > GIF9 > AB-539-J10 > RBG-13-51-36. The sequence goes on along the minus strand of CAZXAJ010000025.1, from coordinate 15,554 downwards.
ACTTTGCCTTCCCCCCCTCATCCGCCACCACTCCATAAACCTGCTTGGCAACATCGGGGGTGATCCACCCGTAATGCAGGTCATCCTCCACGAGGCTGAATTCTCTCTCCAGTGGGTCACCCCAGCCACCCTTGGCACCGGCAGCAACGGCAAATATGTCGCCGTCTTTCAAATCAACATTGGGTGTTGCCAAGTTGTAAAGCTCGGAACTGCCGACCTTGAGTTTGCTCTCTTTGATCCACTCCTTGATCTGGACGAAATCGGTAGGGTAGGGCAAGCCTCCATCTAGAATTTCCCTCATGTTGGTGTTGTGCCCAAAGTAAACGAGGTCGCACTGTCCGGGGTAACCGCCAGCCATTCCTATAGCGGTGTTGCCTACTCCAGACTGACCAATGAAAGCGGCTTGGGTCAACTTCTGCCCGGGGTCGAGGATAACCTGGGTTATTCCCATCCCCAACGCACCTCTATACTTGCCATGCCCGCAATAATTGGGTATGAGCTTTCTGCCTATGTTCAGATTAGTTGGCTGTGTGAATTCGCTTGCCTCCGTCTCCCCCATGTCTGATGCTGGATTGGGGAAAGCCCATAGAGCAACAACGCCATCCTTATAAGGACACGCATTGCCACCCGTGGAGGCGATTAGTAGCATATCGCCACCGGTCCAATCGTACCCATCTTCCATTATGCCATCCATCCCGTAAGCCAGGGACCCGCCCTCCTGCGGGAAACCTTCCTCCAGGAAACCCCTGGAAAAATATGCGAGGGTGAAGCAGTTAAAAATTGCAAACATGAGTTTACTGGCGTCGGTTAGCCCCATAATCGTGGCCCTGTACTCGTCTTGCGGGTTATACATGCTCCCTGGTGGCAGGTTCCAATCGTTTATGTACCTCAGAGCGGTATTGACGGTTTTGGTATGGGCAAACATTGGCCACATACCCATTGAGGACGTCATACGCAGTCCAGGCTCGTAGATATTACAATGAAACTCATCTTCACTTGTCAGCCCTTCCATGTCGAAGAATAGCCTGCCATCGGGGAGGATGTGAAGTTCCGCCGGGATGTGCAGCATCCAATCCCGGTTGGCGCTGGCAAATAACCCACCGACCAACCCTTTGTACTTCACACGGCTGATCTGAAGATAATTATATATTCCGGGGACTGCCTGAGCTGTAATCCTCTGCAGCAGATGCCTCCTCTCCCTCTCCAGGATCTCTTTTAACCCCTTCCTGAAATAGTCCACACCGAACTCCTCTACAATCTCCAAAACCCGGTCATGTATTGCCAGCGCCCCGGCAACACGCATCTTGTCATCCATAATGTTGAACTCCTCCGCCCGCGTCCGCCTCTTCCAGAATAACTCCCACCATTTGTGCTGCTTGAAATTCTCACCTGTTTTCATTGGGGGATACATGAATCCGTCGGTGAAGGTATTGGGCGAGACCGAGCTAAGACTTGATGGCTGGAGTGCCCCCACATCAAGGATATGGTTTATCCCCACTGACCAGGCGATCAGTTCCCCGTTATGGAAGACCGGAACCCAGGTGTAGTTGTCCATGTTGTGGGGAGCGCCATACATGGGGTCATTGGTAGCAAAGATGTCCCCCTTTCTGATTCCGGGGTCCTCTTCAAAATCTAGCTCGGCTATGGACTTGATCATATAGGGAAAACACTGGATATGGCCATAAAGCCCGAAGGAAGCGGAGACGCAGTCTCCCTCGGGATTTGCCAGCATGAATATCAGCTCGCCCATCAGCAGTGCCGCGGGGTTGGCAGTTATCAGCTTTGCCGTCTCTCTGGCATTCACGCAGGCAGACACCAGCCTCAACTGGAATCTCATAAACTTGGCTGGGTCCGCTTCCGCTAGTTCAAGCTTCTCCAGCCCGTAACAATAACCGGTCTCCTGGAAGAGCTGGTCCCTTTCCTCCACGGCTTCCTTGAGTGATTTACCCTGATAACATATACCCATCTCGTCTCCTTCTTAATCTCAATAATGCCTCAAATCATGGCATAAAACTCAATTAGAACGACTTTGCATTGAATTCTTGATACTGTTCAAGTTTGTAGGCCTCAAGTACCTGCCGCATTCCTATCCACTGGCTATATGACTTATCGTGATTCTAAGATGTGTTGCATTATAGACCGTCGGCATTAAGACTGTAAATACCCTGGGGAACACCCGGCCTAACATCCAATTAGTCTCTTTCCTCCGCCAATCATCCGCAGTAACCGTCCTCTTCTTTCTCCGCTTACCTATCCTTTGCCGCAGTTCTTCGCTCTACTTTGTTTTCACTTATCCCTCACTACATGCGCGGCAAGCCATGAGTAATAACTATCCTTCTGCATCAGACTATGATTCGTCACTAAAGTTGGTAACCGTCATATACGAACCTCCCACTGGCAGGCGACCTCATCGGGGCTCTGCCTGGGGGGTAACTTTAAAGGTATCACCTTCATGTCGGGGTGGAAGGGCTTGGCTGCTTCTTCGAAGCTGGGGGGTTCCAGCTCCTGGCAACAGAATCGGATAAGCTCGATATTCCCTTCCTTCTCCCAGAGATCCAGGGCCGGGCAGCGGGTGATGGTGAGAATTCCAAAGTTGGGGTTTTTAATATCCATGGTGTAGCGGAATCGATCCAGGGGTAGGGTGGGATTCAACTGGAGGCTCTTGAAGTAGCCAATAACGTTTTTGTCCTGAATGTTAAGCCCCTTGGCCAGCCTTTCGGACATGGGTGCAGCCACTTTTAGCCACACCTGGAGCCAGCACTGATTTTCCTCATCCTCGCCATGCCTCTCCTTAACAATATCCCGCCAACCCCAATGTAGAATCAAGGTACAGAGTGACTCTGTCTTCAGTAGCTTTATCAGCGCCTCCTTAGAGAAATCCTCGAACCGAATGTTTGGAATAAACTCGCCGCTGTAGTCGTTTATCTCCTTCATATTTACCTCCTTATGAGCACTCAGTTCTGGCAGTCTCTATGTGCTGTATTTTAGATTTCCTCTCCCCTAACGAATGACGCCGATCTCGATAAGCCTTTTCATCTCCTCTTCAGAGATGCCAACTATTTCTCTGTAAATATATTCGTTATCCTCGCCAACCCTCCCATATCGTCCGACTTTAGGTGGTGTTTCCGAGAGATCTATAGGTACACGACCAATGAGGGAAGGTTGAGGAGCTGTTTCCCATTCTATACCAGGCTTAAGGAAGTCCGGGATGTAATATTCTGTCTCCTGGTAGAAATCTCTTGCCCTCAGGTGAGGACTCTCATACAGATCTTGCCCTTTGGCCACGACCCCGGCCGGCACCCCTGCTTCTTGCATCTTCTCCATCACTTCCTCAGCCTCGTAATTGATAGTCCATTTCCCAATTAGGTCATCCAGCTCATCTTCGTTTCTCTTTCTGTCTAACAAAGTGCTGAACTTGTCATCCTTTGTCCATGGTGGATTGCCAAGGACAGCGCAAAGGGCTTCCCACTCCTTCCCAGCAAAGACGGAGATGGCACACCATCTATCCTCGCCTTTACAGGGATAGATATTATGGGGAGAGGCATAGGGGTCCCTGTTGCCCATACGGTGGGGAAGGCGCTTATTAGCTTGGCAATCCAGGAAAGCAGGCCCCATGGTTACCAAGCCCGCTTTCCATATGGAGGTCTCGATTGTTGATGGCTTTCCCGTCCGCTTTCGGTTAAGGAGGGCAGCTATCACCGCCATCGGCTGGAAAATGGCAGTATGATAGTCGGAGTAGGATGTTTCCGCCATGGTGACTTCGTCCTCAGGGAATCCAGTCATCGAAGATACCCCGCAGGCATATTGCGAGGGATAGCCAAAAAACTTATACCCCGAATAAGGTCCCGAACTCCCAGCGCCTGTCTGCCATATGATGATAATGTTCGGGTTGGTAGCCCGGATCTCAGGGAAGTCAATTCCCCATCGCTTTAGAATATGCCTCCTGAAGTTGGTGAGAAAAACATCGCTCTTAGCCAAAAGCTTATGCATGATTGGTGGTGCCTCAGGGTGAGCCACATCGAGGGTTATCTTGCGCTTCAGTGCGTCGTACTCGGGACGCCCAGAGCCTAACCCCCAACGGGGAAGATAGTTCATTACGTCTGGAACCCTGTTTGACTCTACTTTGATGATTTCGGCTCCCAAGGCAGCCAGAATGCGGCAGGTCAAGGGCAAGGCTATTAATGGACCCAGTTCGACGGCCCTTATACCTTCGAGAGCTCCTTTTGCCATCTCTTTCACCTCTATTTTTGCCTAGATTATGCCGCTGCTTCGCAGGACAACCAAATCCTCTTTGGTAAATCCCAGTTCGCCGCAGTAGATTTCCTCGTTGTGTTCCCCTAAAAGCGGTGCAGCTTTGGTAATCTCGGGGACATCCTCGCCGTAAAAGGGGCCTTTCCTGGGATACTTCATCTTGCCAACCACAGGGTGGTCAAGCTCGACCCAGAAATCGGCCTCAACTAGACCGGGATTATCGAGAAGGTCTTCCGCTGTATTTGCTGGCTCGAAACCTAAGTCTCGCTTTTGACCCTCGTGGAAAAACTCTTGCTTGGTCATAGTGCTGGAAAGTCTCATTACATAGGCAATAACTTCATCACGACGTTTCTGGCGCCCCTCACCAAAAACACCCTTCAGCTCTTCATCAAGCACCCCCTTCTCTCCTGTCACTTCGTAAAGCCATTGCGCCAGAGTGTCCCACTCCTTTGCGGTGGTGGTAAGTGCAGCAGCCCAGCCGTCCTTGCAGGGATAGGCACCCAGGGGCACCGAGATAACGGAGTGATGTCCAACTCTGATTGGATTCTGACGCTGGAATTTCCACATCGCTGCCTGGTGCTGTTCCAGATGGTAAGGGATGATGGGCTCGAAGAGGGATACATCCATATATTGCCCCCTCTCAGAGACGGTGTCGCGGTAATAAAGAGCAGCCAAGATCCCTATCGAGGCATACTGGGATGCAGGATAATGCGAATGCTCATTGCCCAGCCTCACTGGAGGCTTATCAGGATCCCCGGTGATCTGCATATAGCCGCCCATGGCCATGGCCACCAGGTCTGAGCCCTTATAGTCCTTATAAGGACCTGTCTGACCAAAGGGAGTGATTGAAGTCATCACCAGCTTTGGATTGACCTTGGAAATGGCATCGTAGTCCAGACCAAGACTCTTCATGTAACCAACGGGGAAAGTCTCCACCACTACGTCTGCCGTCTTGGCTAACTGTTTGAAGATAGCTTGACCGTCTGGGTGCTCTAGGTTAAGAGTTATAGAGCGTTTGCTTGTGTTGAAGTATAAAAAATACAGGCTTTTTTCTGGGTGGGGTTCGTCATTGAAAAATGGGCCGCGGTGTCTTCCCTTATGCCCTGAGCTCGGCTCTACAATTATAACATCGGCGCCGAGATCGGCAAGTAGCTTTGTACAATAGACACCCTTTTCATCAGCAAGATCAAGCACACGGTAGCCTTCTAGGAGTTTTTGTTGACTTTGTCCTTCAGCCATCGATACCTCTCACATGAAAATGAATAAATGAATAATAGTCTGATGTGAATATGGAATCACCCTCAATACCATCCATCAGCCCCTTTAATTAATAAAATATGTTTGACTTTAAGCTCTAACTTGAAAGATCAAAACTCGGACTTAAACACCCTTTGAGCATTTTTATAATACATCTTTTCCAGTATTTCTGGAGTAAATCCCTCAGCCTCCCATTCTTTAAATACCCTCTCGTATGGAAAGAAGGGAAAATCCGATCCGAACATGAACTTGTCCTGAAGGCGTCCCCTGATTTCCCTTTTGATCTCTGCCGGCACGTGTCTGGGAGCCCAACCATGGTTTTCGGCATAAACATTGCCCTTATGCAACAGGATCGAAATCATCTCGTTATGCCAGGGCCATGAGCAATGTGCAGAAATCAGGGTGAGATTTGGAAATTCAGCAGCTGCATCATCAAAGAACGGTATTGGCCTCTCGTTTCCCAGATGATATCCACCCCCCCCGGGCGTACCGGCTCCACCGGCTGTATGCCCGACATTCCATTTGACAGGAACACCGGCATCGCTGCATAGATCGAGAAAGGGATACAGCAATTTGTCATTTATAGGGACACCCGCAGCCAGACTCATCTGGTAGTATCCAACAAACTTGAGGTCTTTGATGCACCTCTCTACTTCACTCAAACCCTTATAACCTAGCTGGGGATTAACCGAGCACCACATCCCAGCTATAACGTCCGGATAGTCTTTCTGGTACTGTGCCGCCCGGTCGTTCATCTCCCTGACTTTGCCTATGTCATCGGTCATGTTGATTGTTGGCAAGGCGACTATAGCTTTGACATCGGCATCTCTCAGTACTTGGGCCATTTCCTCATCGGTTTTGCCATAGCCCAGCTTCGTGCCCAGATATGTCTCGAACTGGCTGACCATCTCAAGGGGAAGTAAGGACCCCCATTTGGTAACATTCTGAAATTGAATATCTATTGCCTTCATGAAGCAAACCTCCTTACTAAATTAATATTCTTCGCCTCCAGGTTGCGCAACCTTGAGGCCTCGAAATCCCTTACCTATCCCTTCTGTGAGTTTATGTACTCGACAATTTCTGTGGTGGATGAGCCTACCCCAAAGACCCTGGCTACACCCATCTCCAGAAGCTTTGGTATCTGTTCATCTCGAATTATACCGCCCACCAGCACCATTACGTCATTCATGTTTCTTTCCTTGAGCTGCCGCGTCACTTCAGCGGTTATATGCATCTGTCCCCACGCAAGGAAGCTCAGGCCTACGACATCCACATCTTCGTCTACGGCTGTTTTCACTACCTCTTCAGGCATAAGAAACCTGGTGTAAATAACCTCCATTCCTGCATCCCGGAGGGCAGCAGCTACGGTTACTATTCCTCTCTGGTGGCAATCAAGCATAGACCTGCTTAACAGTACTTTGATTGGCTTTTCTTTTGGACTCATTTTCAACTCCTCACTTAATAAGCCCCCAGCCAAATACCTCCTTGAGCACGTCCATCATCTCTCCCAAGGTGGCATTTGCTTTAGCGCTTTCGACTACGGCGGGCATCAGCACACCGATCTCGCCTTCTTCTGCCCTTTGGGCCGCCTTCTTTAGTTCTGCTAATGCCACCTCTGTTTTGGCGGTGTCACGTTTTTCCTTGAATTTCTTCAACCTTTCTATGGCTATTCCCTCCACCTCGGGGTAATCGAATACGGGGACCTTCTGTTCTTCTTTCATCACGAATTTATTCACCCCTACCATTACCGTCTCTCCCTTGTCCACGCTGCGGCGCCATTCGATACCCCCACGGTCAATTTCGTGCCTGAACCATCCTGTCTCCAGACACTTTACCCAGCCGCCCATCTCATCTATTCTCTCGAGAAGCTTGGTTGCCTCTTCCTCTATCTTGTTGGTGAGCCACTCCACATAGTAAGAACCAGCCAGGGGGTCACTGACTTTGGGTATGCCGGTCTCGTGTAGAATGATCTGCTGCGTTCTAAGGCCCAGTATAGCTGATTGCTCTGTAGGTATAGCTAGCGGGTCGTCATAGTGAGTGGTCCAAAGTGCATTGACCTCGCCCAGCACAGCAGCCAGGGTTTCCAGGCAGCCCCTGATGAGGTTGTTTAAAGGCTGTTGCCTCGTATATGTCGCGCCTGCCGTCTTAACATTGATTATGGCCTTGAGAGCTCTGGGGTTCTGGCAGCCGAGTCTCTCGCTGGCAATCTTCGCCCACATCCTTCGCACAGCGCGTATCTTGGCTATAGTCTCGAAGAAGTCCATATGGCCTGCCATGTGAAAGTTGAATCGTGTCACGAAAACATTGGGGTCAAGGCCTGCCTTGATGCATTCCTCACATAGGGCAATGACGACTGACAAAATGAAGGCCAGCTCCTGAATGGCATTGCCCCCACACTCCATTATGTCGTACATATTGAAGTTGACGGTGTTCCAGTGGGGTACATTGTCGGTGCAGTATTTGATGAACTCACGGTTGATTTTAAGGGCGCCTTGAGGTGGGAACGAAGGATGCTCCAAATACATCTGGCGGAAGAAGCTGTTCAAAGACAGACCATGCAATTTGTCCAGTGGGATGCCTTGCTTCTCAGCCAGCATAACCAGCCAGGCCAAAAATACGGGAGAGGTATCAAAAACACCCAGTACCAGATTTCTGTTACTTATGTCTACACCTTCGTATAGGAGCTCGAAATCCTCAAACGTGTTGACAGAGGGGCCGGTCATACCAACCCAGCCTTTAGCTACAGGATGGTCAGCCTCGTAGCCCAACATGCCTGCCTGGTCTTGGCCCGTGAAGTAGGGAGGTTCCCTACCCTCATATCCCCTGAGCCCCTCTTTGCTCAGTAGCTCATATCTCTCGCGGGTCTGCTCTGGCAGCCCGTAGCCGGTAGCTTGCTGAGATACCCATGGCTGAACTCGGTACCCCATGGGGTATAGCCCCCTGGTATAAGGGTATATCCCGGGCATCCCTATTTGCTTGTAGTCGATGTCGCTGATGTCCTCTGGGGTATATGCGATTTTTAGGGGGATGCCTGAATAACTGGTGGCCTGGAATTCCTTATCCCCATACCGTTTCCGGTATTCCTGAATCCACTTCTCCTTGACTTCTTTGACCTCATCTAGTGTTGCTTTATCGAACATGCGGTTCCCTCTCTATGATTTTGGTTTTGTGTTGGGAAAAACTACGGTTTGTTATGTTAGCATGGGCTTGTGAGCGGTGTCAATTGTTTTGCTGGCTGACCACATGGGTGACTCTGGATTACGGATTTTAGCAAGTTCCTCAAGCAGGCTTGAAGCGTCTTATAAGGTCTTCCGCTACGAGGCGCCCACTCTTGATTGCTGCCAGAGAACACCACCAACCTTTGGGCGCCGACCTGTCACCTGCCAGGTATAATCCATAAACAGGGGTCTTTATGGGCAGGCTGTATCCAGGCAGGCTTCCGGCCACTCCCCATTCTCCCTGGGCGATATTTATTCTCAGGATCTGCACATGCTTGTCGAAATCAGGTATACTATTCCTCAAGTCTTGAAGGGTTAGCGCTACCTCTTTTTTGAAATCATATGGGGGGTGGATAGAGGCTGGGACAGATGCTGCCTCAAGTATGTGTTTACCCTTTGGCGCCATCTCGGGGCAAATGGGAGTGTAATCGACGATTAAGAAAAGTCGGCGGGACTCCTCCACTAGACTCAAACAACCTGAACCCTCTAACATTGGGAGCTGTCTATCAGTCGCCATGTGAAAACAAATCATCGGCGTACCCTGGACAGCTGCTACATCCTTTAGGTAACCGGGGCTGAGAAATTCCCTGCCCACGAGTTCCACAGTTCTCCACGGTGCAGCATTGCTTATCACTGCCTGGGCGGTGATTTCAATATCCTCACCGTCCTTTCTAACCAGCGCTCCGGTGGCCGCCCCGTCCTTCACCTTTATCCGTATTGCCGGGCAGCGAGTCCACGTGTCTCCTCCCATCCGCTTGAGAGCCCCGACCAACGCATCGGAGAATTGGCCGCATCCCAGAGGAGGGGAGGCCCAGGTCATAACCGCTCCCTCCGTAATCTGGCGGAAAAATTCCCCGGCTGGCATTTCATAGCTATTGACGCCTGTACCAAGCGTCATAAAATGGAATAACCCCAATATGCTGGCGTTGTCGGTATATTGTCGAGCCCAGTCATCAAGGGACATGGAATAGGATGGCTCAGCCCAGGTGAGGCCTTGTTTGAAAGCCTCATACATCCTCTCCGCCTCCGCATCGTCTCGAGCAGCCAGGCCGATTATCGTTTTCCAGAACCCTTTTTTCGGGGCAGGATAATCCTTGCCTCTGATGCGAAAGACAATCATGTGGTCGGGCACGCGAAGCTCCAGCTCAGCGCCAACCTCCCTGCACAGGGCACCGTGGATTTCATCGCCAAGCATAGCCGCTCCGGTGTTGATCTTAAAGCCATGGTAGTCCAATGTAGCGCATCGACCCCCGACAAAGGGCAGCTTCTCAACTACCAGAGCCTCATAGCCCGCCTTAGTTAGCAAGGCTGCCGCTGTAGTGCCGCCAATCCCACTTCCAATGACAAGCACATCACATTTGACCTGCTTCATTCTTTCACCTCCAGGGCATCTACAGGGCAGGTGCCAACACAATCCAGACAATCTGTGCACCTTTCCCGGTTGACTTCAATTACCACCCACCCCTCTAACGCGTCTACGGGACAAAAATGAGTACAGATACCGCATCCAACACACTTTTTCTCATCAATTATGACCATATGTACCTCCTCCCTAAACCCAATGGATTTGGCTAGATTCCCCTTTCTATGACCGCGTCTTCCGGAATAACCGGATGATGTAGTCTGGAAAGTCTCTACCGGCTCCCACTCAAATAGATTCCATATTCGCGCAGTGCCCCGAGGGCTCTGACTGCCCTCTCCGGCCAGGAATACACCGGAATGCCGTTCGCCTCCAGAATAGCGGCCTGTTCCCATACCAGCTCCAGGTTTGTACTCATCAGGACGGCCACAATCGGCTTATTGTGTTCGTTGGTGACCTCCGTGAATACTTCCGGGTTAGTACCGTAGACGCCTTTGCCCTGGGCGGCACCAAGCACAAGGAGAAGACAGTCTGTATTTTCATCATCTATCAGGGCCTGCGTAGCCTCCTTGAATGCTATGTCCGGCCCGTAAAGCACCACGCTGGCTTTGCCTACATCGAAGGGATTGTAGACCTCCAGGTCGGGAGGCTGTATCTTTCCCAATCTTCTCCTCGTCTCCTGTGAGAACTCTGCCAGCTGCAGCCCAACATCAACACAAGTGTCAATTGCCATCACCCCTGAGCCGCCACTGACAGTGACTATGCCAACCCTGTTCCCCTTCGGAGGATGGAGATAGGCAAAGGCTTTCGAAAACTCGAGTAACGAGTCCATATCTCTGACCCTTATGACACCCGACTGCTTCAAAGCAGCATCAATGACCTGCTTGCTTCCCATCATCGAACCCGTATGCGATGCTGCCGCTCTGGACCCTTCCTCCGACCACCCGCTCTTGTAGCATACGATGGGTTTCTTCAGGCAAGCCCTCCTGGCGACCTCGAAGAATCTTCTCCCGTTCTTCATCCCCTCTATGTGAAGGGCAATCACCTTCGTCTCGGGGTCATCTGCCAGGTATTCCACCACCTCGCTATCGTCAATGTCAGCTTTGTTGCCCAGGTCAACAACCTTACTCACACCCTGCCTGAGGGCAGAGCCCATCCACTCTATAACAGATGAGCATACCTGGCCGGTCTGACCCACAATAGCTATTGCTCCCTTCTTTAGCGGCGGTAATGGTCCCAGGAAAACGGACAGATTATTCGAGCTGTTTATCGGCCCGACCGCATTGGGCCCGGCTATGCGTATCCCCGCTTTACGCGCTGCCTCAACGATTTGGGATTCCAGAATAGCGCCCTGCCGGCTATACTCTGAAAACCCACCTGATACCAGAGTGACTGCCTTCACCCCCTTGCTGGCAAGTCTCGGTACCAGTCCCATAACCTCCGCCGCCGGTGCCAGCACTACTGCGAACTCCACCCTGTCAGGGATGCTTTCGATGTCGGGGAATGCCTTCAGCCCCAGAATCTCGTCAGCCTCCGGGTTGACGGGGTATATTCTGCCACGGTATCCCAAGCGCACCAGGTTCTCGACGGCACAATACCCGGGCCTTCCCTCAGTCCGTGAGGCCCCGATTACCACCACACCATCGGGCTCAAAAAAAGCCCTCAGTTGTTCCTTCAGGCCCCGCATGGCAAATGGTTCCTCTGGCGTCTTTTTACCGCCGTCCATAATTATTCTGCCTTTCCGATGACGTCTCTATTCTTTCCGCCGACCATGTCCTCTCATCGATGCAATTATACTCCCGCCCAAGCTCAACTGGAATACCTGCTGAAACAATTGACACAGAGACAATACATCAAAGACAAGGCATACCCCATGGCAATAGTGCGGGCAGATTAACGAGGAGGACAATATGCCTGGAAACTTAACATGAAATTCCGGCTAGGTCGGTGAAGGTTGAGGATGGCTCGAGGCTATTTCCATATCTGCTGGCTGCGCTACTCATCAGGCAGATTATAAACCTGAGCTTAACTGGGCTAACTAGCTAATTTCAATTCGGCTCACCCACTTTATCCAATCGTATCCGTAATTGCCTCTCACCACAAGGCGCAGCGGATAGCCATGCTTGGCTGGCAATACTTGCCCGTTAACCGTGTGCGCCAGAAACACGCCGTCTTGCTGAACGACGTCGAGGGGCAGCACTACTTTGTATTCGCTACCTAGGGCATGAAAGGTCACTTCGCTCGCTTCAGGCCTGATACCCGCTTCTGCCAAGAGTGTTGCCACCGGCACTCCGGTCCACTCAGCATTGTCAGTGAAAAAACCAGGACAGACTAAGAGCACTACCTCCGTGACTGTGGGATAGTCCAGGATAGCCTCGTAAGTCAGGGACAGCGGGGTTTCTACAAGGCCGTCCACAATAAGCCTGTAATCCTCGATATTTACCTCGGGAGCTGCTCCAGTGATATGTAACTCCTCCACAGGGGTTACAGGAAGGTTGGAATTGTCGAATCTATCGAAGTTCGTGCCACAGCCAACTAAGCCAAAAGACGCCAGAACCAACGCAGCCACGACTATGCTAGCCAAGCCCAAGAACTCCGCAACTCTTGCCAGCCTACGCATTCTACTCATATTTTCTCCTCCTGCTCAAAATGAACCGACAAAGCTCGAGAGCCAATATCAAATTCCGGTGACATACTCCCAATTGCAGCAGCTGCTAGGTCAGTGAAGTCTGAGGATAGCTTGAAAGTTATCGGAGCATTAAACATTGCGCTATTCTGCTGCACGTAGGTCCCATTGAACGATCATGCGGTGACGTGTTGCCCGTGGATTAGTATCAAGAGATAAAGGGGGCGAGACGAATCTCGCCCCCTTCTCATCACCACCACGCAGCCTTATTAGCTCCCTTTCTTTCTGGGCTTCCGTTGTCGCTTATTTGTTCCAGTCTCAGGAAGCTGAGCCTTGACCTCAATCTTCTTGGCTTTGACCTCTTCGGCCTTTGGAAGCCTTAACTCAAGGACGCCGTTGTCAAAGGTAGCTGAGATACTATCTTCCTTGACAGGGTAAGGAAGCGTCACTGAGCGGAAGTACCGGCCATAGTACCTCTCTCGAATATGATGAGTAGCTTCTTCCTTAATCTCTTCCTTCTTTTCAGCCTTTATGGTCAACCGGTCGCCTTCAAGGCTTATGTCCAGGTCTTTCTTGTCGATGCCGGGAAGCTCGGTCTTCACAACTAGCTGGTCTTTTTCCTCATGCATGTCGGCAAGAGGCACCAAGCTATTGTCCAGTGGGAATGGTTCCCAGGCATCCCACATCTCCCTCGCAAGAGCTTCTATCTCATCGAGTAAGCCCCATGGTCGATAAAAGGGAAGCAAGGCTCTCTCTCCGTTACCTTTTCTTAAGATGATGTTCATTAGTTAACCTCCTTTCTTAATTAATTTAACAATATTGTATTAACTATGAATCACATTGTATGTGATTTATGTCTCATTAATAGATTTTGAAGGGAAGGGGCTAACAGCATTTGGCTATGAAAAGCTCTTCCTCTCAATCCAAATGGATGTCACAAAATGAGTTTTGTTTAGCGAAAAGATGATCACCGTCAAAGGCACCCATAGCAGTGAAAATAAGGACAGAGGAATAAAGGGGAATACCCTCATATGGTTTTGGGGGAATTCGGGGGGCAATGAAGGCTTTGAACAACAAAAACAATGCTTGTTAGTGACCTGTTATTGAGCGTCTGGGGTTAGCTATCAGGACGGTGCTTGAGACAAATTACTCGTTGACCCGTTCGTTGGGGGAGCCTGAGGCACGAGTGGAAAGCGGACACGAAGACACATAATGGCTATTTCTCAGGCGGCAGCATATCATCATCGGCGGGGGACTCCCATAAGGGCTTAAACAGCACACCGCCTGTTCCGTCGGAGTCAACCCGCCATTGGGCAATGTGCAGGGCATCTATCATATCTACGACACCATCGTCGGTGGTGTCGCTGCATATGAGCTGGTCGGCATTAAGGGTTATAAGTTTGGCTCTATGTTGAGCGATAAACAGGGCATCGACCATTGTGACATGCCTATCCAGGGTGGCATCGCCCTCCATCAAACTTGGCAGACATGTCGTGAAGTCCCATAGAGGTCCTGCGGTTGATGCACTATGGTTATCTGTAGCTACCACCTTCCAATAGTAGGTGGTGTTATAAGACAATGTTCCTGGGTCATAGGTGGTCTCAGTTTGATTATTGGAAACTTGAGGCGGAGTTGAGTTGGTGCCAAAGTAAACGTCATAGGTTACGTTATCACCAGCATCGGGGTCTCCACCGGTCCAGCTCAGGTCAGCATTGACATAAACACTAGTGGCGTCGTTTGCCGGTGACGGATTGGAGGGAGTGTTTGGTGGGTTATTAGCTATGGAGTTGGTGGTGGCCCAATCCTGAGTATAGCTGTCGGACCACTGTTCGCTGCCGGAGACATAAGACCAGGCTCTGTAATAGTAGGTCGTGCTGGCGTTCAGCCCCGTATCCGGTGTGCTGTTGCCGGTTTCGAAATAGACCTGGGTGCCATCGTCCCTGTCTGTCGGGTAGCTGCCCTGCTTTCTCTGTATCTTTGTCTGCTGCGCTCCAGCACCATTGGTCCAGGACAGGTTTATCTGGGTGCTGTTGACTGTACTGGCGTTAAAGCTGGTGGGCGCATCAGGCTTGGTCAGAAAACTCTGCTCGGAGCCGCTGCCCGTCCCGGCACTGTTCCTGGCCTGTGCCCTGAAGTAATACTTCGTCCCTTTATTGAGGCTGGTAATAGACTCGCTGAAGGACTGGCCGGTGGGCTTGCTTTCCGTCCAGGTGGTGTTGTAAGCGTAAGGTGCCCCTGAGTCCGTGTCATACTCAAAGCGGTACTGGCAGGCTTCACCGCCATCGTCGCTTACCGTCCCGTTAAGGGTGGCTGTTGTCTCTTCCACCAGGGTGGCGGCATTGGTCGTTACCGTGGGCGCAGTTATCCCCGATGTCGTGGTGGCGGAGTCCTCTGCATAGTTATCGGACCACTGTTCGCTGCCGGAGACATAAGACCAGGCTCTGTAATAGTAGGTCGTGCTGGCGTTCAGCCCCGTATCCGGTGTGCTGTTGCCGGTTTCGAAATAGACCTGGGTGCCATCGTCCCTGTCTGTCGGGTAGCTGCCCTGCTTTCTCTGTATCTTTGTCTGCTGCGCTCCAGCACCATTGGTCCAGGACAGGTTTATCTGGGTGCTGTTGACTGTACTGGCGTTAAAGCTGGTGGGCGCATCAGGCTTGGTCAGGAAGGTCAGCTCGGAGCCGCTGCCCGTCCCGGCGCTGTTCCTGGCCTGGGCCCTGAAGTAGTACTTGGTCCCTTTATTAAGACTGGAAATAGGCTCGCTGAAGGACTGCCCGGTGGTCTTGCTTCCCGTCCAGGTGGTGTTGTAAGCGTAAGGTGCCCCTGAGTCCGTGTCATACTCAAA
>CAZXAJ010000024.1:14974-36108 GCA_964638975.1 uncultured Dehalococcoidales bacterium | reverse complement strand
CATATATTTATCTATATGGTTGGTGATCTTGCCTTTCTGCCCCTCGAGGTTCTGTTAGTGGTGGTTATCATCGAGCGCCTCCTGGCCCGTCGTGAGAAACAGGCTAAACTGGAGAAACTTAATATGGTGGTGGGAGCTTTTTTCAGCGAACTGGGCAACCGCCTCCTCCAGGACCTCCTCAAATATTTCGATAACCGTCTGGAGATTTCTAGGCACCTGAATGTTACTGAGAGCTGGACCAAGAAAGATTTCCAAAAAGCTACCGACTTTGCGCACCACCTCAGAGTTGAGCTTGATTGCCGAAGCATAGACCTTGACGGGCTCAAAGCCTTCCTGGCCCAGAAGCGGTGGTTCCTGATTACGCTGCTGGAAAATCCCAGCCTGCTGGAGCATGACCGTTTTACCGACCTGCTCTGGGCAGTTACCCATCTGGATGAGGAGCTTGAGGCAAGACCATCGCTTATCGGTCTTCCTGAGAAGGACCTGGGGCATATTGCTGGTGATATCCAGAGATTATATGACCACCTGGCCAGTGAATGGTTAGACTACGTTCAGCACTTGAAATCAAAGTATCCTTTCCTTTTCTCTCTAGTCCTGAGAACGCACCCGTTCCAGGAACATCAGTCCCCCATAATAACCTGATACAACCGGGCCTTGTTATCTCCAGGTGTGGAAGGCTTCAGATTTGGACTGGAAGATTTCCCTCGGTTTCGCGGCGCTCATGCATAGTCCACATTACGCTGTGAAACTGCCCAACATTCTGACGAACTGGGTAGAAAGAATGCTTGTCTAATAGGTTTGGCTATGGTTATGCAAAGGAAATGAGCAGAACTGCGGAGGTGGATAGCACTTGCTTTCCGAGCGGCGGCGTGTGAGTTCGCATCCCTCCAGGAACGCCACAAACCTGGCTCAGGCAGACTTGACATTCGATGGCCTGGCCACTTAAAGTGTACAACAGCCCAATATGGCGGAGTAACTCAAACAACCTGTGTTGGCTGGGGTGATGTCCGCCCCCTTCTATATTCCAGGGCGAGAAGTAGAAATGCAACTTAAGTTGACTTTCATGGGCGCCGCACAGAATGTAACAGGCTCCCGTTATTTACTGGATACCGGCAGTACCAAGGTCCTGGTAGACTGTGGGCTGTTCCAGGAAAGGGAATTCCGGTCTAGAAACTGGGAGCCATTTGCAGCGCCGCCGCCTAGTATAGATGCAGTACTGTTGACCCATGCTCACCTTGACCACTGTGGTTTGTTGCCGAAACTGGTCCGCGAGGGCTTCCAGGGGAGTATTTACTCTACGTCTGCCACCTCCGATATCACCAGAATAATGCTCCTGGATGCGGGGAAATTGCAAGAGGAAGATGCCGAGTTCAAGAAGAGGAGGCACGAGCGAGAGGGAAGGAAGGGGCCTTACCCTGAGATTCCGCTCTATACTGTTGAAGATGCTGAGGCGTCACTTCCGTTTTTTTCACATGCGGTGGGATACGAAGAAACGGTCAAAATTGGTGACGGACTTGAAGCCAGCTTCCACGATGCTGGCCACGTATTGGGTTCGTCCATGATAAAGGTTACAGCTAGGCAAGGTGGAGAAGAAAGGACAATTCTCTTCTCCGGGGATGTGGGAAGGTGGGGCCTACCGATATTGCGGGACCCGTCCTCGTTCAGCAAGGCGGACTATGTGATAGTGGAATCCACCTATGGGGACAGGTTACATGGGGAAACGGAAGATATAGCTGGTAATCTGGCTGAAATCATAAACTCAACATGTGAATCGGGTGGAAATGTAGTTATCCCCAGCTTTGCCCTCGAGCGAGCCCAGGAAGTACTGTACCATCTCCACCAACTGCTTATCAGTGGCCGCATACATCACGTGCTAGTGTTTCTCGATAGCCCGATGGCCATAAACATCACCGAGGTATTTGCCGCTCATCCGGAGCTATATGACCGGGAAATGACCAAGCTGATACAGAGCAACAGGTCACCCTTTGACTTTCCCAGCCTCAAGATGGTCAATACGGTAGACGATTCAAAAGCAATCAATCGTATTCGGGGGACGGCCATAATAATAGCCGGCTCGGGGATGTGTACCGGAGGCCGAATAAAACACCACCTTGTAACAAATATCTCCCGCAGGGAGAGCACGGTCCTATTTGTTGGGTACCAGGCAAGGGGTACCTTAGGGCGGTATATTGTTGACGGGGCCGAAGAGGTGCGGATATTGGGTCAGGTTCACCCCGTTCGAGCAAGGATAGCCCAGTTAAATGGGTTCTCAGCACACGCCGACAGGGATGAGCTCATGAGGTGGCTTTCTGCCCTCAGAGAAGCACCCAAACGGCTCTTCGTTACCCATGGGGAGCCTGAAGCAGCTAGTAGCTTTTCCAATCTCGTAAGGGATAAAATGGGCTGGAAGGTTTCCGTACCGGAATACCAGGAGCAAGTCCTTCTGGACTAGCAATGCGTATTGTATAAATATTGAGCATTGTATTTTTCATGGCCCAGGTAAAGGGCAGATTCCAAATGCCTTACATAGTTGAGAGTTATATATTCTAATAAGATGAGGAGGTGAGCGATGGCCTACGAGTATGAGATAAATGAACTGGCGAAGGAAGAGTCCTGGCGGATGTTCCGCATAATTGGTGAACTCGTTGAGGGGTTCGATAAGCTTGCCAATGTCGCGCCAGCGGTCAGCATATACGGTTCGGCTCGGATTCGGGAGGGTGATGAGCTCTATAAACAGACCGAGGAAATAGCCCGTCGGCTGGGAAAGATGGGCTTTTCCATCATAACCGGAGGTGGCCCCGGTGTGATGGAGGCAGCCAATAAGGGTGCCATGGAAGCTGGCGTCACCTCGGTCGGGCTCAATATCCGGCTGCCTGAAGAGCAGGCTTGCAACGTTTATAGCACGAAGGCAATAACGTTTAATCATTTCTTCGTCCGCAAGATTATGCTGGTCAAGTACGCGTCTGCCTTTATCATAATGCCCGGGGGCTTAGGCACGCTCGACGAGATGACTGAGGTATTAACACTTATGCAAACCCTCAAGATAAAGCCTTTTCCGGTTGTGCTCTTTGACAGCGTGTATTGGAAAGGATTCCTGGACTGGCTTCGCGATTGGGCATTGTCCAGGGGATTCATTTCCGAGGAGGATTTTGAGCTGTTAAGGATTTGTGACCACTTCGACGAAGTAATTGACGCTGTCCGCAAGTGGCACGACAAGCATGAGATCATAGGTAAGAAAGCAGTGACTGCCTAGGTCTCAAACAGCGTTCTTCCGAATCGCTCGATTGCCCATCATGGCTTAATGTACAGCCAAGTGACAAAAGAGGCTTCTGTTACCTCTTGGTATTCGGAAATAGCTTCGTTCTTTTACTTCAACTTTCCCACGGCTGCCAGGTACACGACAAATTCATCTTTCCCGTCAATTTTCAGCAGTTTGTCCATCAATTCTTGGTCGTAAGCGGCAACTGCACAGGCTCCACAATTTGTCACTTCGCAGGCCAGGTAGAGGTTCTGACATACGTGCCCGGCATCCAGAAGGATGACTTTGTGAGCTGCCAGACCATAGCGCCATTCCATCCTGTAGGGAATTGCTGACCAGATGAAAATTGCGGCGGCACTCGACATCCAGTTTTGCCCGAAAGCTGCTCCTGTGACTTTTTGCGCTGCCCCTTCATCTCTGTATTCCACTAGAAGCTGGTGTTCAAGTGGTAGATATCTGTAGAAGCCTCTATCTAAACCTTTCACATTGAGAACGCAGAGGTATGTTTCAAGTGCATGTCGGGCTCCGGCGGATGGGACAGTCCTGCGAGCGTGACCAGCATCCAATTGCTGTTGTATGCCCTGAGTGGCCCATAGGAGGAATGATAATTCGTCCAGCGTCAGCGGGGTCGCAATGAACTGTCGGCGGCTTTGCCGGTTCCTTATGGCGAATAGCAAATCTATGCTTGGCAATCTCTGGAACTCATCTGGAGGACTCAGACCAATTCGCTCTGCATTGGCTGAATACGGTTTCTCAATAGGTGGAGGAGGGACGCCTAGACTCTGATGGGTTCTTGAGAAATCGACTGTCTTTCGTACACTATCCTTCAGAAAATAGCGATGCTTCTCTATTGACGATTCCTGCATACTGACTCTCGCTCCTGATATCCTGGCACAGTGAAAACAGCCAGCGCTTCTCTATGCTAGCACCTCGATGTTCAAATTAGCAAATGTGTTGGATGGATATATGTCGGCTCTTATCAAAGCTAACAAATTTAACGCACCAAATTGAGTCGTGCTAGCACAGTTCTTTAGCCATGGAGATGAGCGGTTTGAGGCTTACACGGCCAATCTCCGTCTCATTGTAACCAGCGATATACAGAAAAACAGAGCGGTCAGAGCAACTATAAGAGCAAGCGCCCACGGAATGTTGCTGTGAAATTCCCCGCTGATTAGTGCCCTGCTAAGATGCACCACCGGTGTTAGCGGCGCTATCCAGCTAAGATTCTGTACCACCTCAGGAAACGAAGAAAGGGGAAAGAACACTCCGCTGAAAAAGAACATCGGAGTGATAAACAGGGTGAAATAGTAATTGAAACTGTAGATAGACGGGACAATAGAGGTAAAGAGTAGGGCAATGGAGGCAAACATTATGCCTGCTAGAAACGCCAGTACAGGTATAAGTGCTGCCCAGGGTGAAAGCACCAGTTGGAAAGCTGCTGCGATGGCGAGAATAACGGTGCCGGTCATGAACGAGCGTGTAGCACCCCAGAAGATTTCGCCGGCGGTGACGTCTTCAACGCTGAGTGGGGTGGCCAGTATGGCGTCATAGGTTTTCTGATACTCCATGCGAGTGAAACTCCCGTAAGTGCACTCGAAGCTGGCACTGAACATGGCATAGCTGGCAATGATGCCCGGAGCAATAAATTCGATGTATTTCTGCCCATCAACCAGGCCGATATATGCGCCGAGCCCCCAGCCCATAGCCAGCAGAATGAGAATAGGTTCAACCACAAAGCCAGGCGCTTCCGCGCGCCATAGCCTGAAGAAGACATCCCGGTTACGCTGCCATACTCTAATGCAACGCCAGGAGAAGGGCTTCATTCTGCCAGAGACCTCCCAGTAAGCCGGAAGAAGACGTCTTCCAAAGTGGCCTGCCTCCGCCTCACCCTGTCGGCGAAATCCGCCAGTCCCAAGGGCATCTCGTCAGTCGCAACGTGGAAGACCTGAATCTTATCTCCCACCTCCTCAAAGTCAAGACCGTGGCCTTCCAAATTCTTGACGGTCTCCTCCCTTTCCCCGTGGTTTAGCTCAATCTCCCATACTTTGTCGCCCACATAGCTGGAAATGAGGTCCTTGGGAGCACCAACGCTCGGGATTCTGCCCTGGTGCATTATTGCCACCCGGTCACAGAGGACAGCCGCCTCCTCCATATTCTGAGTGCAGAGTAGCTGTGTCACTCCCTGGGACCTTAGCTCGGTGAGCTTATGCCAGACCAGGTACTTGCCTTGGGGGTCAAGGCCTATTGTAGGCTCATCGAGGATTAGTATCCTGGGCGTGTTAATCAAGCCCCTGGCTATCAACAGGCGTCTCTTCATTCCTCCCGATAGCTCCTTAATGTGGCTGTTACTTTTGTTCTCCAGTTCAAACAGACTTAAGACCTCTATACTGCGCCGCCGTGCCTCATCTTTAGTTATATTGAAGTATCGGGCGAAGGTCATCAGATTTTGTAGCACTGTTAAGTCTGGGTCGAGGTTGTCTATCTGGGGCACAACTCCCAGGATAGCCTTGACTTGCCTGGAGTGAGTCTTCAGGTCGTTGCCCAGCACCTGTATATCACCTCCCGTGGGAGGTGATACCATGGTTATCATTCTTATGAGGGAGGTCTTCCCTGCTCCGTTAGGTCCCAGTAAGCCAAAGCATTCGCTTTCTTCCACCTCCAAATTTACATCATCTACTGCCAGCAGGTTCTTGAATCTCTTGCTTAGGTTATAGGTCTTAATGGCGAGCATTTAGCACCAGCTTAGTTATCTTAGCCACTGGTGAATAATAGCACCTTGAAGCTGCCTCCAACAATCTGGGGCATGATTTTCACCATCATCCGATGATTCTTCCTCCCCTGGCGGGGGGTAGTTAGGGGGAGGGGGAATTCACTCTCACCGAGCACCTCCCTTAAAGGTAGTGGGAATTTGTGGAGATTTCTTGCTAGGCGCTATAGTTTGGAGGTTCTCTTCTAAGCAACGGGTTGTGGGGTCGAATCCGTCCAGGGATGCCAAGAAGCCAGCCAGATCCGTAACAGCTTTTGGCCTGACTGCGTGCCTCACTTTGGGGGCGTTTGAGGCAAATGTACTACTTCGCAGGGATGTTAAACAAAACGATGGATTTTGAAAGAGGTTGAGGTTGGTATCTGATATGGCACACGCTATAATATTCCTGAAATAAAAGGGGCCTGTTTAAAAGTCAGCTTTGGGAAATTGGTGATTTTTAGGCGAAGCTGAATTCAAAGCTGAGGCGAAACTAAACAGCCTGAAGGGAGTAATGCTAATGGGAGTAGAAGACATCAAACAGGTGGCCGTGATTGGTGCAGGTACCATGGGCACCGGCATAGCCGACCTCTGTGCAAGAATCGGTGGCTACCAGGTGATATTGATGGATACCACTGAGGAACTGGTGCAGCGGGGGTTACAAAACGTACGCAATAGCCTGCAGAAGTACTTTGTAGACAAGGGGAAGATTACCGCTGACGAGATGGCGGCAGTGCTGGGTCGAATCAAGCCTGCCACCAGTATCACCGAGGCGGCCAGCCATACCGACTTCGTTATCGAGGCAGTTTTTGAAAACCTGCAGCTTAAGAAGGACGTATTCCGGCAACTGGATGAGGCAGCGCCACCCCATACCATCCTGGTCACCAACACTTCTTACCAGAGCGTAACCGAGATCGCCGGCGTCACCAAGCGGCCGGATAAGGTAGGCGGCATGCACTTCTTCAATCCGGTAGCCATCATGAAGCTGGTGGAGGTGGTACGTGCCCCGCTCACTTCCGAAGAAACAGCCGATGCGACCTTTGGCCTTTGCCTGAAGTTGGGGAAAGAGCCTGTCTACTGTCGTGATACCTACGGCTTTCTAGCCAATCGCGCCGTCCGGAGCCGAGACGACGCCGTAGAGTTGCTGTGGGCACATATTTCCACCCCAGAGGATATTGATAAGGCAGTCCGGCTGGGTTATAACCGCCCCATGGGTCCCTTAGAACTGGGCGACCTGACCGGGGCCTGGGGTATTGCGGTTACCTCGGAGGACGACGCCATAAAGGAGCTGGGGTTTGAAAAGGGCCATGTGCACCCCCTGGTAAGGATGATGGTTCGGGCCGGCTATACCGGCGGAATGGGCAGGAAGGGCATCTATGCATTCTGGGAAGACGTACTCTCCAAGTGGTAATGCCTAATAGAGAGGGGATTATCGTCCCCGCATCGATCGGTAATCGCATTGAAGAAAGTACCATTTGCAACATTAGTCATTTCTGGTAATCGGTTTGGCTATTAGTGTGAATCTAGGACTGGGGTCGTTTCTGTGTCAGCGCAGTTCCTTTATACGTAAGTAGCTCCTCTCCACGCTGATTAAATAACTTGTAGACATAACGAACGATGCCGGCATTGGGTATTGACTTTGATTCCCGCTTCGAGACAGCTTCCATTTCGAGTACAACGGCGTCGTCGGGGCGAGCAGGAGTCATCCATTTAAAATCATCCAAAGCAAGTCCGGCGATAAAGGCAGATTGAGGCCTTCTCTCATTTAGCAGCTTCTGGCCAATATTAATTAGGTGTACCCCAGAAGCGATCAAGCCACCGAATTTAGCGGTTTTGGCTAACTCCGGGTCAACGTGGAACGGCTGTGGGTCCCATTGTTTGGCAAAATCAATGATGTCCTTTTCAGTGAGGTAGAACTCTCGGGATCTGTGGTTTTTGTGTAATTCGACGTCTTCAAAATACTCAATGGACATGTGCTCATTATAGCAAAGTTGTGTTTTTACGCGTAAGAGTTAAGGCTAAAGTATATACTGCAGAAATAGCTGTGTATGCAGTCAACGAAAGTGGGGCGCAATAAGCCAGAAAGTGCATTCACATCTTCTTCAATAATTGGTGTGCCGCCCTTCGTTTAAGCACATAGGCTATTGACCTAATCTTTGTGGTGGGGCTCGCTTTGTGATACTCTGTAAACCAGAGATTTTTACCCTGGGTCGAGCTTGCCGACCAACGTCGGGTCCAGAGCTGAAACAGTAGCGCCGTAGGCTGCTGATTACCCATCCAACATGTAGGCTAGGAGGCAATGGTATGCACAGAATATTTGTCATAAATCCTGGCTCAACCAGCACTGAACTCTCTCTTTTCGAAGAAGAAAAAGAGGTGAAGAGTGCCAGAGTCGTGCATCCTGTAGAGGAATTGAGGGAGTTCAGCAGGGCATTGGAGCAATTCCCATACAGAAGCCGCATTGTGAAATCAACACTATCTGAGTGGGGGCTTAAGAAAGGCGATATATCCGCCGTGGTCGGCCGAAGCGGCGTACGCATAAAAGAGAGTGGTACTTACCAAGTCAACGATAAGATGATAAATGATGTAACTTCCGGCAAAGTAAGGGTTGAGCATGCTGCCATTCTCGGTTGTCTGTTGGCAAAGGAAATTGCCGATGAGTATGGAGTTCCTGCCTATGTTTCTCAACCCCCACCCATTGAGTGGCTACCGATAGCCACTGTATCCGGCAGTCCATTGATCGAGAGGAGACCGCTTTATCACAGAGATAACATCGAAGCGGTGGCGAGGCTGGCCGCGGCGGACATAAGTAGACAGAAAGCCAAAGCCAGTGACACGGTGACTTTAATCGTTGCCCATCTGGAAGGAGGCATGTCAATAGCGGCTTTTGAAGGTCTAATGGTAGTTGATGCGACAAGTGCACTCGACGAGGGACCGTTCACCATGGAGCGCAGTGGCAGTCTGCCTGGGAATTCTATTGTGGAGCTTTGTTTCTCCGGGAGGTACACCAAAGACCAGGTGCTGAAAATGATTAGAGGGGAAGGTGGGATGGTTGCTTATCTCGGCACAAATAGAATAAGTGAAGTCGAGAACCGAGTAGAGGCGGGAGACGAGAAGGCCAAGTTTTACCTCCAGGCAATGTGCTATCAAATAGCCAAAGACATAGGTGCTATGGCCAGCGTGCTAAAAGGTAATGTTGATGCGGTGATACTTACAGGCAAAATACTGGAGTCGAGAAAGGCCGTAGAGTGGATTAAGGAAAGGGTGAGATTCATTGCCCCGGTGAAAGAGTATCATGAGCAGGAAGCGCTGGTATTTGCCCTGGCCGGGTTGAGGATTTTGAAGGGCGAGGATATACCCAAAGAGTACGAATAGCTTTGCGCTGTCGATGGGTAGGCCCAAGGTAGCAATTGGACGGAATGTGGGATAGGCTCGCACTTTGTCGGCAAGCAATCTGTTTGACTCTCGTAAGCCTATCTCCAAGGGAAATATGGGGGGAAAGGTTTTTGGATGCCCGATCCACTACCTGTGGAACTTTTTCGGGGGGAAAGCCATAGGGGTTAAATGGACTGGACAAAGACTAGCCGAGATACCTAATTAAGACTAATCGATTGCCGATGATGTGACGAGATGTGTCAAATCATGGAGTTATCTCGAATTTCAAATCGAAGCTGTCTGACCTAGCGATTTCCATATTAGAGGCCAGCGGTTCACCGATTCCGGAACGATTGCCAAATTATACAGCTCTGGTATCAGATAAGAGATTCAATGCTGCGTCTTCGGCCATATAACCCTGGAGAAGATTACCAAGCACATTAGAGCAATTTAAATAGCCACCTTTAGAACCCATAAAAGCAATAAAATAGGCAGCCACTTGGCTGCCTATTTCTATCACAAAGTGATCCTTTTAATCAGTCTATAGTCTTAAGTACTATATTTAGCAATCGTATTAACATCTCTCATGGTAGCATCTTACCCACAAGGATATTAAAAACCACTGCACTGCCATGAGGAGTATTAACACCGGGGCTCAGTGCAAGCTCTATAGATCGTACTCCGGACCTGACATATAACCATTGGGTCCATTAGGAGCATCAAGTGAGCTACCATCAGAGTAACCATCACCAGCCAATTGGTTAGGTCCCAGAGGTCCGGAACTGTCAGCTAATGTAATACTGGAGGTAGTTAAAACCAAGGTTATAACCGCAATTATTATTATGACTATCTTTTTCATAAATTTCTCCTTCTTGATTAATAAACTTGTCTAAAGCTCTTGTCCTGAACCAGTAGTTAAAGGCATATATTATGGCTGGAATGGTGGCGGATCCTGCACCTGGACCTGAATGACTTCACCCTGTCCTTTTTCTCCTCTCACCTGGTCACCGCCGGCAGAAACCGGGGCAACTGCACAAATAGACAGTGCGAGGGCAAGCAACAGGGCAAATAACAACTTGCTTTTTATCCGCATACTCGGGTGTGTCATCACAATATTCTCCTTCTTTGTTTTTTTGCGTATAGGTGATATCCAAAAAACCAGTTGGTTATCTATCCATGACCATGACCTCCAGACAGATTTTGTTTATTGCCAGCACCGCCGCCTGTTCCATTGGTATTGCTGCCAGCTCCAGCATTACTCCCCCAGCTATTCTGCAGGCCGGGGCCAGCACCCTCGCTGGATTCACTGTAACTGGCGCCATTATCGCCTTCTCCGCGTTGTTCGGGATTTTGAGCCGACATTGTTTGCTCATCACTTTCGGAATTAGGCCTCAACCTCTGCTGCTCCTCAGTACTAGTCCGCAAAGGGGATTCTGCGGAAGCATTATTCCTGATTTGGAGCTGGTTGCAAATCTGAGCTAAGACTCCATCCTGATTTGCTGTTGCCTGTTGTGCCATTTGTTGAGCCTCAGGGCTTAAACACAGTTGTTCCGCATTGGCGATCATTTCTTGATTCATTGCCCTTAATCTTGCGTATTGTTGGAGAGCGTCCTCTATTGGGCCGTTGTTCTCCTGACCAACTTGGTTCTGTAGGCGATTGCACTCCTGTACCATGAGGCTAAGATTTAACCTGAGCGCTGCCTCGGGATCTTGAGATGCCAGTGCCCGTACCGCGGCTTCCTGACAGGTTACCGCCCTTTCGCAGATCCGTTCCCTGGTTTGCTGGCAATATTCATCTACGGCATTTCCCTTTTGAGACATCAAGGAGATATGTCTGGACATCATAGCTGTAACTTGCTCTGAAGTATCGACTCCCTTAACCATGGCTTTTTGCATGTTCCGGGTAGCTATAGCCAGACAATCACAGTATTCAATAGCCGCTTGCCCCATGGCTTGAACCTTATTCTGTGCTGCCATGGCTTCCACTTCTGCCAGTCTCTCTTCGGCACACCGCAGGGCTTTCTGGACTTTGCCATCTGGTTTGGAGATGAACATCATTGAAATCTGGTCACCCCATTTATCGGCAAAATAAAAGGGACTGTCCGGAGTTATACCTGGATTTGGCGGCGTCTCCGCTTCTGCAGCAAAAACACTGGCTGGGATGGTGAAAACCATTACCAGTGTGCATACAATCGACAAAATCCTCAGGTTTTTCATCTTCCTACTCCTTTCATTCTATTGTCTGATTGTCCCTACAATGCTTAACGAAGCGGCCTTTTTTCTGTTACAAAATTCTTGGTAGGAAAAATGAGAAGAAGGGAATCTATAAGGAAGGTACACGGAAAAAGGGGACTAAAGCACTGCAAAACTGAAGGATTAACAGATGTGTGGAGATTCGGTTGGCAACCTGAAAATGGGGTTATGGTATTCAGTTTACCTTCTGTCTCCTAAGGCTTTTAGCCATGTGTAGAACCAGTTCCACTGCCGCCAGCTGAAGTCGCCCCACCTCCATCCCCTCCACCAGAGCCTGTACCACTGCCCGAACCAGTTCCGCTGCCATTTCCCCCATTCCCTCCGGTACCAGAAGAAGGAGTCTCAGCACCTGCATTCCCGGTATCCCCCTCATACTGAGGAGCAGTCTGGCTGCTTTGCCCGGCAGGGGAGCCGCCACTATTTTCTGAAGGTGGTTCTTCGGGGCTGGAGCCAGGATTGCCCTGGTTTTGATACCTATGGCATGCCTGTGCTTCGAATTGTAAAGTCATCTGTCTACAGAGTTCAATACTGTTTTGGTGTTCCTGAGGAGACTGCTGAGAAATGCTATCAAGGATATCCAGGCAACTTGCGAGTGTCTGTAAGCTCAATTCCTCAATTTCAACACTGTGATCGTTCGCAGCCTGAGCGCTCTGAAGAATCTGCTCTCCGAGTTGCTCCAATTGCTGATATTGAAGCAATACTTCCTGCATCGTTTCATAGCGATTGTCATTAGCTTTAGTCTGGGCTCGTTGCAACCTGTTCTGCATAGCGTTAAGATTAATCTGGGCTGCTTGTAGGATATTCTGTTGTGATAACATCTTTAGTAATTCCACTTGCTCATCGATGGACAAAGTGCTAGCTTCTCTGATTGGTTCTAAATATGCAGGACTGGCATCCATAGCGTTATCACAGAAGATTATCTGATTCTGTATATTCTCCAGAGCCCCGGCAAGCGAGTTGGACAGTGTTGAGGCGTCTGATATCCTTCGAATCTGCGCCATGGCCGCATCTAGATTGTCTCGATATCCATTCACCGCTAGTTCCGTTTTTTCCTCATTACTGTTGGCAAGCTTACTCATCTCTATCAGACGGGTCTGCGCAAATTTCAGATTTAATTCAACTTTAGCAGCACTGTCGTGGGTTATTAGTAATCTAACGTCTTCGGCTCCGATTTTCACCGGATAAAGCGAATCTCCAGGTAGACTGTCCTGAGCAGCATACGCGATTCCACCAGCCAGCATTGATATCACTATGAGTACGACCACTACTGATACTGCAATCCTTGCCCAGACAAACTGCGGAGGCAGTCCGAAGCTAAAAACATCCGTAAGTGACCTGGATTTTTCCTGCTTGGCATCCTTTATTTGCTGCAAGAGTCGCGCTTTGGCAACTTGTTTATAACTGCCATCCAGCTTGAATGCCGGGGGTTCCTGAATATTCAAAGCCACCTCGAGCAGGGCTTCAAGCTCTTGGCTTCTGGAGGAATAGCGATTCAAGCATTCAACCAGGGTAGCCTTGCCTGATTTTATCTCCCTTATACAATTGGTTACTATGGTTTCTATCTTTTCCAACTTAATTCCCTGCTCTGCCGAGGATTTCACGCATCTTTTTTAACGCCCTGTGGACAATTACTCTGATATTGCCCTCAGTTTTGTTTAGGGCTGCGGCGATTTCACTGTATCCAAAACCTTCAATGAAACTCATTAATATTACCTGCTGCTGCTTCTCGGGCAGCTGAAGTATCGCTCGTCTGACTTCTTGCTGGTCAAATTTTGCTTCGACCAATTTTTCAGGACTCCCCTCACAATCTTCCATGATTATTTCATTGTCAAGATAGGCATAATCCTTTTTTGTTCTATAATAATCGATTACTCGATTATGACTAATGGTGAAAAGCCAACCCAAGAAAGGAGTCTTGCTTCGTTTGTACCTGGGTAATGCTTGCCATGCCTTAATAAAGACCTCCTGTGTCAGGTCCCGTGCATCTTCAATGTTGCTCGTCCTGTAGTAAATATGACGGTAGATGCGGTCGGCAAAAATGTCATAAAGACGTCCGAAAGCCTCAATATCACCACCTACAGCCAAGTCAACTATAGATTCTACCTCTAGATTCAATCGAGAATCTTCGCTATTGGTATCGTGCAATTGTTTTTCTTAACCTCTGTAACGAATTATTTGACAAAATGTTACAGTTTGCAGATTGCTCAATGCAAGGACATCGATTAATCGTCAGCCTGAAACAATATAGTAGAACCTTGATGTGGGGTTTCGATAGATGCGGTTACTGGGTCACGCTCATTGATTTTGTTGGGTCACAACGCGATGAATTGTTGGATAGGCTAGCACTTTGTTGCTGAAGTGAGGATTTGAAGAGAATACAGTTGGTGAGCGTATATTTCACCGCTGCATTTCCAAAACTACAGGTGTGGCATTCCTACCAGATTCCTGACATCGAGATGCATCGATTCGCTGACTCGCAGGCCTTCTTCAATCAGTTTCAAAGTCCTTTCCTTCTCTTCCGGGAATTTGTATCCTTCATAGTCTTGCGTGAATAGAAGTTCGCCGGATTCCTTATGCCAGGCATTCATCATGTGGTCGAAACACAGGCGAGATGTAACTGTCAAAGCTGTTATCATCGTCCTGAGCTCTCTTAAACGCTCGTGGGGTGATGTTAGCTGAAATCCCCCCATTTGATATTCATCGAACGAAGGCGTATTGGGTCTGGGCATGAAGGGGCGCAATCTGATGTAGTGTGGATTGATTTCGTTAAGCACTCGTGCAGTATTTTTCGCATGCTGTTCGGATTTGGTGCGGCCTCCCAGGCCGGGCATTACATATGCCGAGAACTCAAAACCAGCCTCCCTGGCCTTTCTACCTGCTATGATGTGCTGCTCAGCAGTCACACCTTTGTCGAAATGTTTTAGCAACTCATCATCACCGGACTCCAGGCCAACATGCAACCTGTCTAAGCCAGCGGCCCTGATGTCCTTTAGTTCTTCGGGGGTCTTATGGTAAATCGTCTTGGCTCTGGCATAAGAAGTAATTCTCTGCAAACTCGGGAATGTCTCCTTCAAGTACTTGAGTACTTCGATTAAGTCAGGAGTTCGCATAATAAGCGAGTCGGCATCTTGAAGGAAGGCCGTGTGCCCACCGAAGCTGAGCCAGTCGAACACCATAAAAAAACTGTGGCTCCCGCGCAGGTCCGGGTCGCGCCGGATGATCTCTGCCCCGACAGCACCGCTTATCCGCCCGGCATACCCAAGCTGCCATGATACTTGTTTGATCTCATCGCTGATCGCTTTGGCCACCTGTATATCACGCTTAATTTCTTCCACCGGTCTCAACTGAAACTTCTCGTGGTTGTAGGCCATTCCGTAACAAAACTTACACCGATTCCAGGGGCAATTACGGGTTGCTCGGATCAACAGAGAATAACTTCCGCCTTCGCTGGGCGGTCTGATAGCACCAATTTCAAAGGAATATGTGCTCAATTGCTTCATATCACATCCCTGAGCCCCTGGGCTATCCGTGATGTATCTCTTGTCATCCAATGCTTGATGCCTCCTTCGCTTAGACGTGCCTCAGGCTATTATTATGCATCATGTGAGGAACATTATCCAATTACCTGAGAAAAGGATTGCCTCGATGCGTGCAGCTTAGCTCCCTGGTTACCTCAACATGCAATGCGCTGCGATATCTACCTCCACATTTGCAGGGACCAGGTCACTTGTCTACAATATAGAGTGCCTCGATAGAGGATGGGACACGAGTAATGCCGAGAGCACACGTCAGTGGAATAAACCTGTACTATGAGGTCAGCGGGTTAGGCCCTAGCGTGGTATTCTGCCATGGATATACCGGCAGCCACCAGGATTGGGTGTTTCAGGTGCCCGTGTTAGCTCGGGAATATCAGGTAGTCACCATGGACCATAGGGGACATGGAGCTTCAGATGCGCCGTCCTCAGCAGATGCCTATTCCATTCCTATCTTTGCCGACGACCTCTATGCTTTGCTCAATTACCTGGGTATAACTAAATGCTGCCTTGTTGGCCATTCGATGGGTGGATTTGCCGCTCTGCGGCTAGTTCTTGACCAGCCACATGTTGTCGGCTCACTGGTTTTGGTTGATACGGCCAGCGGGCCTGTGAACATACCAGGCTATGCAGACATGCGTGCCAGGCTTCTTGAGATAGCCCAGACGGATGGTATGGAAGCTGTTTTTGAATACAATGCCAGGTACAATCCATTGTCCCTCAGACGCTTTGAAAAATACCCGGGGTTATTTGGTATAGTTAAGCGGCGAATGCTCGAGATGCCAGTTGAGGGATACGTGTATGCAGGGCGAGCATTGTCGGAGCGGCAGGACTTGACGGGGCGACTGAATGAGATATCGGTGCCCACGCTGGTCATGGTTGGAGGAGAAGATTCCCCCTTTCTCCGACCCTCCAAGACTCTGGTTGAGGGCATACCTGATGCCATGTTACGTGTGGTACCTCAGGCGATGCACAGCCCCCATGAAGAGGAAGCAGAGGCTTTCAATGAAATACTCCTGGAATTTCTGACCCAGGTAATGCCCGGGGCAACTTAGATTGCGAGCCGCTGACGAGTATTCCGGGTTAGTTTGGCAGCACAATATGGCTTTTACTTAGCTGGTGCTGCTGCTATGATTAGGGGTGAAATAACGAACGGAGGCAACAAATGATGATTGGGGCCATGTCAGACACTCATGATAGGCTCGATGCGGTTGATAAGGCCATCAGTTTTTTCAACTCTCAGGGGGTGACCGATGTCTTGCATGCTGGCGACCTGGTATCCCCCTTTGTGGTGCCACTATTCCGCAAGCTGAAGGCAAAGTTGCACTTCGTCTGGGGAAATAATGAAGGTGACCGTGATTTTGTTAAAGTGAGATTTTCTGATATTGGACTCACACCCCTAGGTGATTTCGCCGCGCTGCATATTGGTGGGAAGAAAATTGCTCTGATCCATGGCACACATGAGCAAATTGTGGATTCACTAGTCAAGTCCGGCTGTTATGATTTGGTTGTCCGGGGGCACAGTCATACGGCAGAGATTATTGAAGGCGATACTCTGGTGGTTAACCCGGGCGAAGTTTGTGGTTATCTTACCGGTCGTCAAACGGTTGCGCTGATTGACTTGCAGGAAATGCACGGCCAGATAGTGGAGCTATAATTACTGGCCGCCGGTAGATTCCTGTCTCTTGTTATCTGGTACAGGGGAGATGAGTGAACCTCGTGACCTTCGTTGCGTCTCCAGTCTAAGAATCAGCTATGATATGTGCTTGGAAGTGAGTCTTTAGTTCCAGACGTCTTCACACATTTCCCTGGGTTAATTAGTTCAACCGTAGAGTCCTGCAATGACACAGCTCACGGTACATGAGGGCGGCTGTCCGCCCATGTTATGGGTCAAACCCAGCTGGGGATTCTTGATCTGCCGGGGGCCAGCCTTCCCCTGAAGTTGCTTATAGACCTCATACATCATCCTTAACCCGCTGGCACCTATCGGGTGGCCAAAGCATTTGAGGCCACCATCGGGTTGGACAGGTAGCTCTCCCTCAAGGGTGAATGTTCCAGCATCAATATCCTCCTTCACCCTGCCCCGGGGGCTGAACTGTAGGTCTTCCATAATCACGGCTTCGGTAATGGAGAAGCAATCATGGACTTCAGCCATACTAATCTCCCGGCGTGGCGACTCAATCCCAGCCTCGGCATAGGCAGCCAGCCCAGCACGCCAGGTCTCCTCCACGTGAGTGTAGTCGTAGTCCGTGACAACGATACCAGCGGCAGGGCCAACGCATATTTGAAGAGCCTTAATAAACACCGGATCAGTGCGGAATCTCTGGGCGTCTTGGGCTGGGACGACGATGGCCGCTGCTCCGCCATCGCTTACCCCACAGCAATCAAAGAGTCCCAGAGGCCAGGCGATTATGGGGGCATTGAGCACTTGCTCCAGGCTGATTGCTCTCTGAAAATGGGCCTTTGGGTTGAGAGAACCATTATAGTGGCTTTTGACTACGACCTTAGCCAACATGGTCTTGCCCTCTTCTGGGCTCAAGCCGTAGCGGGCGAAATATTTAGTAGCCATCATGGCAAACATCCCTGGAGGAGTGTTATTGGGGGCTACATTCGCCGCAGCGATTCCGGCGCCGACACCCAGGCCACTTTGGCCCGAATCTTTTAGCTTCTCAACACCCACCACTAGCACTATGTCGTACACCTTAGCGGCCACGGCGTAGCAGGCATTCCTCAAGGCATCGGAGCCAGTGGCACACATATTTTCTACGCGGCTCACTGGCTTATACTGCAATCTTAACGGGGCGCTTGCCCCCAGGCCAGCCATCCCAGAGCTCTCACCAGCAGTACCTATCCAACAGGCCTCGATATCCTTTGGGTCGACGCCGGCATCTTCGAAGGCCTCGTAGGCGGCATCGATAACGAGGTCACTGGCGCTCTTGTCCCACAACTCACCGAATTTAGTGCAGCCCATGCCCACTATGGCAACCTTGTCCTTTATACTCTCAGCCATCTTCCTCCTGATATCTTATTGGTCGCGCCTTCCAGTAATAGTTATGGATTCCACGGTCAGAGAACAGTTTTCTGAAAGCCATCTCCACGCGCATGCCCGTCTCCAATTGGGCAGGGTCGCGGTCGGTTATGTCAAACACTGCGCGACCGCCCCCATCAAAGTCAACCACAGCTACAGTAGCCGGGACATCCGGAACGGCGGCCAGGTTATCTTGAGTGAAGGTGAAGACGGTGGCCTTCTTGTCTGCGAAACGATAGGGTTCAAATTGGTCTTTGGCCTGGCATGCTGCACAAATGCGGGCTGGGATAACACCAGTACTAAAGCTCGAAGAGGGATTTATATATTGTGGTGTGCCACAATTCAAGCAGCGGAAACCGTAGAGAGCCAGCACTTCTTTCCGATTCCTCCACAGCGCTGAGATAGAGGTAGGAGCTTGCTCTGGCCGTCGAGCAGCCTCCAGGGGGATGAGCCCTCGCCAGCGCAAGTACGTTTCGTAATTGGAGAGCATCCGTTTAGACTCCAAATGCTTTTTTATACCCCGCCTCTTCCCCAGCTTTTCTAGATGTGGGGTTATTTGAAGTGTAAAGGCATCGGCGCCATTACCATAGCTGGCGAAGAGGACCTTATCCCCTGGCTTGGCATCCTCCAGGGCAGCCACCAGCATCATAGTAGCCATGGCGGCACCAGTATTACCGATGGTCAGGAACAGGGGGTCCTGGACTTTGGCAGGGTCAAACTTGAACTGTTGGGCTACCTGAGCATGTCTTCTTATGTTGGTAGGAGCATCATATACCACCTTAGCGAAGTTGTCAGGGCTGAGGCCATATTTTTCCATCAAGGCAGCCATGGCCTTTGGCAGGAAGGTTGAATAACCTTCGTCCAGTACCATGCGGTCCTCCCAGGAGCGGAGGAAAATATCGCTATCGGTTCGCCATACGCCAGAAAACTCATCGGAGAAGAAGCAATGTCCCTGAACTTCGGCTATGACATCCTCTTTCCCTAGGAGCACAGCAGCGGCGCCGCTTCCCAGGAGCTGCTCAAACTCGCCTGACGGAGCCCCGAGACGAGAATCAGCCACGGTCACCAGGACATTCCTGGCTGAGTTAGCATTGATGGCATCCAAGGCAGCAGCGATGGCAGTGGTCCCTGCCCTCAGCGTTCCAGTAACATCCATGGTGCGAAGCTCGGCACTCAAATCCAGGGCCGCGGCAAGGATGCTTGAGCCCAACCTTTCTTTATAAGGAGACGTAGTGGTGACAAAGAAAAGAGCATCAACAGATTTGGGATCGATGCCCTTCAGACAGTCACTAGCCGCCTCCATAGCCATGGTTATGCTGTCCTCATCGTAGCTGGCTACCGCCGTCTCGCCGGGGATGGCAGGACCACCCCAAGCCCGGCTAAATTCAGCACGACTAATGCGATATAGAGGAATATAGGCACCGTAAGATACTATTCCTGCCATCAAACTCCTTTGCGGTCCTCCTTAGAACAATTTCGCGTGACATCAATCTCTCCAGTTCTTACTGAAATAGCGCTTATCTGGATAACCGGATTCAGTTTGAGCCTGCCAGGTTCTGCTACTAAGCTGGAACCTTCCATTAGAATTATTTGTTTAACAAAAGGACAGACCACAAAATCTTAAACCTGTAAAACAATACTGTCAAGCAGAGCCTTCCATTCCATATCGCCCAACTTGATAGTAAACAATCGCTGATAATAAAATAATTCGGGCTAACAGTCCGACGAAAGATACCTTCTATCCCACCCAGTTTTATGTGATTAGCTAATGTGCGAGTCCGTTGACTATTACCTCACACCAGACCCATGCTCTTGAAGTGCATGGTATATCCACCTATTATTACCAGAAGGTCTGTCTCGTTTAGCTGAAGTCCGGTGCTCCTGGTCACGTAGTCTGCAATGCTTTTTCTAGTAGCCTCGGGGTTCATGCCTTGCTTCAGGTCACTAAGAATGATATCCCGACATACCACTGCACTCTCAGCCGCCCTGGCAATTATTTTCTCAGGCTCTAACTCGAGTCCCCCATGTGAGACGAAGAGCATCCGAGTGTCCAGCAGCCTTAACCTCTCAATAGTCTCCAGATAGGTCTCCAAATCAAAGCGGGGAGGGGCAACCGCAGGCATATGGTGCCACGGCAGCCCGAGCGCTTCGGCGCAGAAAAGGCCTTCGACCTTGCGGTCAAGGATTACAATCTGATGAGGTGCATGGCCAGGCGCATATATAATTTCCAATTCCCTGCCATCGACATTGATTGTCTCTCCATCTTCAGGGACCTGTAATTGGCGTTCTAGTACGGGGGTAATGGGGCCAAAACGTGTCTCAAAATCATCACCCCAAACCATTTTGGTGCTCTTAATAAATTGGGATGGGTCAAGGGCGTGCTTCGCACCGCGAGGGTGAATTACAACTTTCGCTCGGGGGAAAAGCTGGGCCAACTCTCCTGCACCACCGGCGTGGTCCAGGTGAAAATGGGTGGGGATAATATAGGCTAAATCATTCATTCCCAGATGTTCCATTCCTTCTCGAATCAAAGGGATGGCAGGAGAGGGGCCTGGCTCTATCAAGACACCATCTGATTCGGTAATGAGGTATGCTACGGGGAGATAAGGCATACCGGGCACTGGCGTCTCAAGCCGATAGATTCTCTCAGCTATTTCTTCCACATCTAGCATATTCTTCTCCTTTGCCTATTCCCTGACCTGAACTGGTCGCGATGGCGAGCTTGTCCTGCAAGTTGAAATCCCTGAGCACCATAACCAGCCTGCTGCAATCGGATTGACGCAACTCTGTAGCTGTAATTTCGTGCGTCCTTGCCAAGTTGGTGCAGCCGGATAACGGATAGTTTAGGCATGTAGAATACTTTGGTCAAGTTTCGTCGGCATGCCTCTTTGCTTTTATAGATGTCTGTAATAGTCCCCGTGGCATTATCAACACAAAAGATGT
>CAZXAJ010000024.1:0-14874 GCA_964638975.1 uncultured Dehalococcoidales bacterium | reverse complement strand
TTGCTTTTATAGATGTCTGTAATAGTCCCCGTGGCATTATCAACACAAAAGATGTTAATACGTTCTTTGAAGGCCAATCTCTGAAATGGATGGGCTGAAAGGTAAATTCGATTGACCCGGGTTGCACATTTCGACGAAACGTGCTGCTGTATAGGCTGAGAATCTCTGATTATTTTGACCGCCGTGATACAATAAATAATAAGGGTTGCCGATAGATTTCTGCAGCGAGACTAGGGTGGAAGATGAATCAAGGGCACTGAAATCGCTGATCAAGAGGCGTTTTGGGTGCCCCTTCGATTTTCCCGCATTTCCATCTATTTATAAGAATAGCAACTTGCCCTGCATGAGATATTGATGATGTGCCTGGCAGGCCTATCTTAGGGAGGCGCTATTTTCAATAAATTGCAGATTTGGAGGTCAGAAGATGGATTTCAGGTTGACTGAGGAGCAGGAAAAAAGGCGGAGGGAATTCTTCGATGTTTGTAAGGAGCTAGGAAAGAAGAAGCCAGAGGGTATATATACTGGGATGGATGCCTTCGAGACTGATACTGAGGAAGGCTTAGCTTATGAGGAGTATTGTCGTAAGGAATTTGCCAGGAGAGGCTGGCTTCGGCTTGGTTGGCCCGCTGAGTGGGGTGGCATAGGGACTATGATGGACAAAGTCTTCTTCGGTGAAGCTACTGGATATTATGGCATTCCCGGCGTTGATATTTATGGTGTAGGTATGCTCGCGCCCGTGCTTCTGCACGCAGGAAGCGAGGAGATAAAGAGAAGATTCCTCCCCCCAATTGGAAATGGGGAGTCCTTAGGGTGTCAATTATGGAGTGAGCCCAATGCCGGGTCCGACCTGGCAAGCCTCACCACTACAGCCATAAGAAAAGGCGATGAATATATAATAAATGGACAAAAGACCTGGATCTCGTTTGCACATCGTGCTGATTGGGGCTTTGGGTTGTTCAAAACTGACCCTCAGGGTCGCAAACGTCACAACCTTAGCTTTCTAGTGCTGGACATGAAGACTCCAGGGGTTACCGTGAAGCCTCTTTATTTCCTCGATGGGAAACACTTCTACAATGAAGTTTTCTTTGACGATGTTCATGTTCCTGTGGGAAATGTTGTAGGCGAAGAAAATAAGGGTTGGCAGGTTGCTCAAACATTATCAGGCTTTGAAAGGTCCAATGTGGGGGTTGTTATGACTCTGCAGCGCCAGTTAGAAGACTTGGTTAAGTACTGCAATGAAACAAAGGTGGGAGGCAAGCTTCTGGCGCATGATCCAGTCATACGCAACAGGCTTGCCCAGGCAGCATGTGAAATCGAAGCAACTCGCACCCTGGCGTACCATATAGCGGACCTGCAGGATAGAAACCAGATGGCTTTATTTGATGCCTCGGCGATAAAGGTATACAGCTCTGAGTTATGGGAGCGTGTAGCTGCTCTTGCGGCTGATATATTGGGCGCCTACGGTCAGGTCAAGACCTCCAAATGGGCACCTATGGGAGGTGCCTGGGAAAGCAATCTCAACAGCTGTTTCATAGCCTCGATTGGTGCCGGCACTAACGAGATACAGAAGAATGTTATTGCCTGGTTTGGACTGGGTATGCCCAAGTAGTGAAAGGGCCGGCGAAAAGCTGATTGGAGAAGGAGGAATAAGTAATGAGTTACCAGGATATTCGTTTTGAGGTCAGCGAGGGAGTAGCGACTATCGAACTCCACCGTCCTGAGCAGCGGAATGCCTACACAGGGAGGATGGGTGAGGAGCTGGGCGACGCCTACCGAACCTGTGACAATGACGATGCGGTCCGAGCTGTTGTGGTCACTGGTGCTGGAGGAGCCTTTTGCGCCGGTGTGGACATGAGTGCAGGGGAAGATACCTTCGCCAAACAGGAGCGAGGCACTTTCAGTGCTGCAGGCGTTAATCCGCCGGCCTGGGAGGTCCGCAAGCCGGTGGTTGCAGCTATGAACGGTCATGCAGTTGGCATTGGCATGTCACTGGCATTGCAGTGCGATATGCGAATAGTAGCCAATGAGGGCAAGTATGGCATCGTTCAGGTACGTCGAGGCGTGATGCCGGATGGTTATTCACACTGGACGCTGCCGAGGCTCGTCGGCATGGAGCGGGCTGCCTATCTCCTGTTAACAGGTCGCCTGGTCAGTGGTGTTGAGGCTGCGGAAATGGGTATTGCCATCCGGGCTCTGCCTGTCAATGAAGTGCTCCCGGCAGCCCTTGAGATTGCACGTGACATCGCAGCAAACACCGCACCGCTATCTGTGGCTGTCACCAAACGGCTGTTGTGGGAGAGTCCAACCCTCACTCGTGATGAAGTCGGTCACAGGGAGACCGAACTGCATCATCACTTGATGGGACGCCCTGATGCGGTGGAAGGCGTCATGGCCTGGCTCGAGCGCCGGCAGGCGCAGTGGAAGCTCAGCGTAAAGAACGATTGGCCTGACTGGCCGACTTGAAATGCGGGCAATGGGGAATCTCGATTTGTGTGTAGCCGGCAAAAGAGGGACAAATTGGGCATTAAGGCAGTAATGCCATCTACCGAGATGCCCAGTTTGGCTGGAGCTAAGAGGGTGAAGCTAAGGAGTCGAAGGAAGCCAAAATTGAAGCTCTGGAATTAAGGCCGAAAAACTGAATGGTAGCGGCTGCATCTCCACTGCACGAAAAGATGAATTACGCAAGGTTCGCTGGATAGCATGGGGAAAGAAGAGGATATGCTTCTGTTCTTGAGAACTATCGCTTAAAGTAGTGACGCTTAAATATTCTGTACAAAAGCTGCTCAGCCCACTTGAAGTTTGGAATACCCAGTGACATAATGCTCGAAGGTATATGCATTTGATTGATTAGAAGCTTTGCAGTCGGGGAGTAGCTGGTCGTGCAGAACGTTGCTCAAATAATTGCTTTTGTTGGCGTCCTTATTTTTTTGGCGCACCTGTTTACCGGAATATTTAGCCGTACCAGAGTTCCCGATGTCATCCTGCTGATAATAATAGGAGTCTGCGTCGGCCCCTTACTGGGCCTGACGTCACCACCGTTGTTTGGCTCAGTAGGTCCGGTTTTTGTCACCGTGACTCTGATTATCATACTTTTTGAAAGTGGCCTTGCTCTGAAATTAAGCACGCTGCGTTCAACGCTCGGTGGTGCGATGATTCTGGCTCCGGTGAGCTTCTTCTCCACCATGCTGGTAGTGGCTGGGTTTGCCATCTGGCTCACGGACCTGGAACCCTTGCCCGCATTCATTTTGGGAGCCATTGTGGGTTCCACTTCAGAAGCGGTCGTTATTCCTCTTGTCCGGCAACTGACGCTACGAGAAGAAACCAAGACGCTGCTCTCGGTGGAGTCATCGGTGAATGACGTCCTGAGTATTGTAATTACCATAGCCCTGGTTGAAGCGTATACTCTAGGTAAGTTTGAAGTCGCTTTGGTCGCCGGTGACCTGGTTGCTTCGTTTCTGGTCGCCCTGGTGTTCGGCATAGTTGGAGCCCTGATCTGGTCCATCCTGCTTAACAGGGTACATGCTATCAAAAACGCTATATTTACCACGCCCGCTTTTGTGTTTATTATTTTTGGTATTGTGGAGGTCATGGGCTTTAGCGGTGCTATCGCGGCCCTCGCCTTTGGTGTGACGATTGGTAATATAGAGACAATTCACTTCCCGTTTTTTAAAACGCTGACGGTTAAGGAGCCTGTTGGTCTTAATGAAACGGAAAGGGTATTTTTTAGCGAAGTGGCTTTCTTAATGAAGACATTCTTCTTCATCTATCTTGGTATCTCTCTGGAACTGATAAGTGGCTGGTTTATTATAGTCGGGCTGGTACTGACAATTGTTGCCTTTGTCCTTCGTATACCGGCGGTTAGATTGGTAGGTAAATCGCTGGTGCCCAAAGATGCTTCGGTTGTGGCTGTCATGGTACCCAAAGGCTTAGCCGCAGTGGTTTTAGCCAGTATTCCATTGCAACAAGGGATTATTGGCGGCGAGATAATCCAGAATATCACCTACGGGGTTGTTCTCTTTAGCATAGTGTTTACTTCTTTTCTGGTGATTTTGCTTGAAAAGACCAGATTAACTGACCTGTATGCCTGGGCTCTTTACCCGGGTCGGCCAGAATTGAGACGGGAAGAGACACCGCACCCCGGGGAAATAGCCGGAAAGACAGACAAAATTATTCCCGATGGCAGCAAGCTGTTCGGGGGTTCTGGCGATACGGAGAAGAAATTGCCTGAATAGGCTGAAAATTCTTAGCTTTATAATCTGGATCGGACAGTAAATTGTTATTATGTGGCTGGAGGAGGCATCAGGTCTCTGGCTCTGGCGAGCACTGCCCTGGCTGCGGCGGAGATAGGTTGTTTCCCGTACCTGTCTTCTTCAAAATATCTCGTTATTGTATCCAGGGCTCTTCTCTGTGCTTGACTTATTGCCATATAGTCCATAGCCAGACTCTCTTGGCGCTTTGAAATAATCATACATTGATTCATGGTCTTCTTTTTGTCGTGCTCTTTAATCTCTTTTTCTGCCGTATCCATTAATTGATAAGGGACTGTGACAACTGCCAGGTCGCCATCGCTGTCCAGAATTAGTAATCTCTGGGAATCGGGCAGAGCGGGCTCATCTGACGGGAGCTGTTTCAGGACAATAAGTGGATAGCTGTATGCGGCTTTATAAATTGGCACAGAGAATTCAATGTCCTGTTCAGAATAATACGGTAACCTGTTCAGTACCTGGGGTGTTGGCTCAGTGCCAGTTTGACGCGGGCTCATTTCGATTTCAGACAAGACGGCTTCACTGCTGGCTTCACCGCGTATTATAATCGGCTTTATACATTTCTTCAGTATGTACGGCAATCTGCCGTTTTTAAGAGCATGGTCTAAAATAAGTTCCATAGCCCAGGCCTCCGTGGCGTTAATCTCGACAGGCACAGGCATAAAATTGACTGGGCTGGTTTCCAAGCCAACGATGGCAAAGGATTTCTGGCTTCGCTCCATTTTCTGCGCAGTATCTCTGGCAAGTTCGTAAACGGACTCATTAATTACCGAGGCATATACTTTCCCGGCAGCATCACAATAGAGCATCCTTGTCTTGCCCTTGGGCAGTTTTTCATTGACCAAACGTACAGGCATGAGAAACAGAACATGATTGGGGCGATTGCGCTGTAATATACCCATACCTACCACCTGAACACGTTCAAATTGGCGCGTTTATGGTAAGCCACTTGTGTATTTTTTGTCAATACTCCGTCCTCGATGTATTGTCACTATGTCAATTGTTTCAGCAGGCATTCCAGTTGAGCTTGGGCGGGAGTATAATTGCATCGATGAGAGGACATGGTCGGCGGAAAGAATAGAGACGTCATCGGAAAGGCAGAATAATTATGGACGGCGGTAAAAAGACGCCAGAGGAACCATTTGCCATGCGGGGCCTGAAGGAACAACTGAGGGCTTTTTTTGAGCCCGATGGTGTGGTGGTAATCGGGGCCTCACGGACTGAGGGAAGGCCCGGGTATTGTGCCGTCGAGAACCTGGTGCGCTTGGGATACCGTGGCAGAATATACCCCGTCAACCCGGAGGCTGACGAGATTCTGGGGCTGAAGGCATTCCCCGACATCGAAAGCATCCCTGACAGGGTGGAGTTCGCAGTAGTGCTGGCACCGGCGGCGGAGGTTATGGGACTGGTACCGAGACTTGCCAGCAAGGGGGTGAAGGCAGTCACTCTGGTATCAGGTGGGTTTTCAGAGTATAGCCGGCAGGGCGCTATTCTGGAATCCCAAATCGTTGAGGCAGCGCGTAAAGCGGGGATACGCATAGCCGGGCCCAATGCGGTCGGGCCGATAAACAGCTCGAATAATCTGTCCGTTTTCCTGGGACCATTACCGCCGCTAAAGAAGGGAGCAATAGCTATTGTGGGTCAGACCGGCCAGGTATGCTCATCTGTTATAGAGTGGATGGGCTCTGCCCTCAGGCAGGGTGTGAGTAAGGTTGTTGACCTGGGCAACAAAGCTGACATTGACGATAGCGAGGTGGTGGAATACCTGGCAGATGACCCCGAGACGAAGGTGATTGCCCTTCACATAGAGGGGATGAAGAACGGGAGAAGATTCCTGGAGGTCGCCAGGAAGGCTAGCCAGAAGAAACCCATCGTATGCTACAAGAGTGGATGGTCGGAGGAAGGGTCCAGGGCGGCAGCATCGCATACGGGTTCGATAATGGGAAGCAAGCAGGTCATTGATGCTGCTTTAAAGCAGTCCGGTGTCATAAGGGTCAGAGATATGGACTCATTCCTCGAGATTTCCAAAGCCTTTGCCTATTTCAATCCTCCGAAGGGGAACAGGATAGGCATAGTCACTCTCAGTGGCGGCTCAGGGGTGATGGCAGTTGATACCTGTGTTGATGTTGGGCTGCAGCTGGCAGAGTTATCACAAGAGACGAGGAGGAGATTGGGAAAGATACAGCCTCCCGACCTTGAGGTCTCCAATCCCTTCGACGTAGGCAAAGCCAGCGTGGTGCTTTACGGGCCGGACAGAGCATACAAGGAGGTTACCCAGGCCTTAATAGACGATGAAAATACAGACTGTGTTCTCATTGTGTCTGGTGCCGTACAGGGCAAAACCGTCTACGTTCCTAACCCTGAAGTATTCACAGAGGTCACCAATGAACACCATAAGCCGATTGTGGCAGCCCTGGCGGGGACAGACCTGGAGTTAACGTGGGAACAGAGCAGCATTTTAGAAGCGAACGGCATCTTAGCGTATCCCTGGCCGGAGAGGGCAG
Organism: uncultured Dehalococcoidales bacterium; assembly: GCA_964638975.1. Classification (GTDB taxonomy): domain Bacteria; phylum Chloroflexota; class Dehalococcoidia; order GIF9; family AB-539-J10; genus RBG-13-51-36. The sequence continues at coordinate 8,105 of CAZXAJ010000024.1, read as the reverse complement.
TCAGGGCCCTCGGGGCGCTGCGCGAATATGGAATCTATTTGAGCGGGAGTCGGTAGAGACTTTCCAGACTACAGCATCCCGTTATTAGACCTTTTATTTGTTATTGCAGGGCTCCTCTGTCCCGATATGCCGGGACTCCTCAGAATGACATTACTAAATGATTTCGATGGACTTGACAAATATCTACCTGGGGTGTATCTTCAATGTAGATACCATGAATGGAGGCTTGATATGAGAACACGTGTCCAGAAATGGGGCAACAGTCTTGCCTTGCGTATCCCCAAATCTTTCGCTGCTGAAGTAGGGCTGCAGAAAGAAGCATCTGTTGAGATATCGCTGGCGGATGGGGGACTCGTTATCAGACCTGTGGCTGAACCGAAGCTGACCTTGAAGCAACTTCTGGCAAAGGTGACAAAAGAAAACTTACATCACGAGGTTGATACCGGTCCCGCCGTAGGGAAGGAAGCATGGTAAATCCTCGCGCCTATGTCCCTCGATGTGGGGATGTTGTGTGGATAACCCTGAATCCGCAAGCGGGCCACGAAGAAGCAGGACGTCGTCCCGCCGTAGCAATCTCACCGCAAAGCTATAACAGTAAGGTGGGCCTGGCTATCTTTTGCCCTGTTACCAGTCAAGTCAAGGGTTATCCATTCGAAGTTCTTATTCCAGAGGGTTTATCAGTAGCGGGGGCAATCCTATCTGATCAGGTCAAGAGTTTAGATTGGCGTGCTCGAAAAGCAGAATTGATATGCACCTTGCCCACCGAAACTATCTCGGAGGTGCTCCAGAAGCTGGCAACGTTGTTGTCGCAATAAGAAAAAGCTGCCCCCCTTCTTAAATCGTACGGGAACTGATACGGGCTGGCAAAATACGTGTGCGGGACATGATTACCCATCGTCTGGGGCTGGTGGCTCTTTTCTTAGCATTGGGTCGTGGGTTCGAATCTCTCCGGGTATGCCACGAAGTCAGCCGGAGCAACTGCTTTCGGGATGACTGCGTGCCTCGCCTTGGCGGCGTCCAAGGCAATGATATTACTTCGCCGGGGCCCCTGCACAGTCCGATGGAATGTTAAACGAGTATTACCGGCTGCGTTTTACCAGTCTCCTGTTTTCTGTGCTATGACGTCGTGGCTGTTGCGAAAAGCGTGGTTCTCCCTCCGGCGCAGGCCTGGCGTAATCAAAGCCTTGGAGTGTCAGACGCTCCAGCGGCGCGTGGAGAAGCCGCTCAAGGGCGGTTATCTTGTCGGCATCGGCACTGGTCACGAAGGTAATCGCATCTCCGTTTTTGTTAACCCTTCCGGTACGGCCGATTCGGTGGATATAGTCATCCGTACTTGCCGGCATGTCGTAATTGATGACGTGGGAAATACTCAGGACATCGATACCGCGGGCGGCGATATCGGTAGCCACCAGAATTTTGACTGAGCCGCTGCGGAAAGCTTCGAGCGCGGCTTGACGTCGCTCCTGGGAAAGGTCGCCCTGCAGAGAAGCCACCCGGTAACCGGCTCTTACGAGCTGCTGTGCCACGCGTTCGGCCCTGTGTTTGGTACGGGTAAAGACAAGCACCGACTCCATCCTGGTTCTATTTAGAATTGCCTTCAGCAAATTAGTCTTGAGGTGCTGTTGTACCGGGTACAGAGCGTGTGACACGGTTTTTGCCGGTAGCTGGCGGTCGACTTGCACCGTGACCGGGTCATGCAGGATTTCACTGGCCAGGCTGCGGATATCGGCGGGCATGGTAGCCGAGAAAAGCAATGTCTGGTGTCTGTGCAGGATGCATCTCAGAACACTGCGTACATCGGGCAGAAAGCCCATATCGAACATACGGTCGGCCTCGTCAATGACGAGGACTTCCAGCTCCGATAGACTGATAGTCCCTTTCCAGAGGTGGTCAAGTAAACGGCCCGGGCAGGCCGCGACAATCTCAGCGCCGCTGCGCAGACCAAGGGTCTGCCGTTCCATGCTCACCCCGCCGTAGACAGCAATACTCTGTAGTCCTGTCCTGTTCCCCAGGCCGTTGATAACCTCGCAGGTCTGCTCGGCCAGCTCTCGTGTTGGTGAGATTATCAGAGCCCGGACACGTCCTTGAGGATTTGATCGCAGACGTTCCAGAATCGGCAGCACGAAAGCGGCTGTCTTGCCCGTGCCGGTCTGTGCCAGCCCGATGACGTCACGCCCCTGCATTATGGGCGGTATGGCCTTCAGTTGAATTGGTGTGGGTACGGTATAACCCAGCGCACGTACACCGGCCATGACGCTCGGATGAAAGTTAAAGGTTTCGAAATTCATTAAACTCCTTGGTGAGATGCGAGTCAAAAGCCTGGATGATTGGTCAGATGGCTCAAATCATTCTATATTTTCTTCTCCTATTCTATTATTCGACCGCTTATTATTTCCACTATGGGAAGTTGCCGCCCCAGCTTTATTTGAAAGGGGCAAGGCTTGGACAACATTGACAACCCGGTTCTTCAGTTTCTTTCCCGCGATATTAGCTATTGCGGTTGTGCCTTCGGACTTCGAGGGCATTTCAACATATCCGTAGCCCCTCGGTTGTCCGCTGCCGATATACTTGTGGTTCATGATAGTCACGGATACCACCTCCCCAAATTCAGTGAATTCTTTGCGCAGTTCGTCTTCGGTCATTTCGAGCGATAGATTGCCTACATAGATATTCATGGTATCCCCCCTTACCGAACGGTTATGCTGCCCCGATTTGTGACGGCTGAGTGGGTAAAGGAATATACAACTGCCACCTCTCCTATTGCCGTAGGAACCACCACCCATGTTGTCCGTACGAGGGCGGGACTTATTAACAACCGTGGTTTTGTCTCTAAACGTTTTGCCGTTCAGCCCCGCGATGGCGGCTTCGGACTCAGACTGTGATGGCATTTGAACAAATACGTATCCCCTGGAATTGACCACTAACAATATGCTTATTGGTATTCTCTGGTCAGCATTGCCCTCTCGGCGTAGCTGGTCCAGCTACCGGATGGTCCACGACGCTGTTGTTTATTGGATTTTCGGCACTGAGGACAACGCTTGGGCTCGTTGGTCAGACCTTTAGACGCAAAGAATGCTTGTTCCCCAGCAGTAAAAGTGAACATAGTTCCACAAGCGGAACACTGAATCGACTTGTCCTGAAAACTCATTGGATGACCTCCTCTCTGTCAAATCTTAGCTAGAGTCTTGGCCATCCAATACTTGGTATGAATCTAAGGAGATTATAAGAAGCTTGTAACAACCTAAACTACAACTACTAAATAAATTATACATGGAAGTGAGAAACTTTGCAAATAAATAGCCTGACGACGCCGTTAGTGAGTTAAAGCCTCTTGCCCTATGGGATGCCTGGTGATGTTGAGGAAGCGATTGCGGCCCTGGTTACCCACTTACAAATCAATCATGTTCCGGCTTGTATGTATGTTTCTTGCGCAGTGCTTTCCTGTCCTATATACTGGAGATAGTATCTTGCTGAAATCCGGAGATTCTTTTGAGTATTGGGATGGCCCGAATCCCATAAAAGAAGAGGTTATCCAGTGTTGGGAGGTAGAACGATGGCAGACCAGGAAGAACAATCACTAAGCGAGGCCAGGCGAGCGGAAAAGCGTGCTGCTGAGGAAATTGAGCAATCAGCCAGGGACCAGGCCAGAAGGGAAGCTGATTTAGCTAGAGAACAGGCGATAGCAGAGGATCAGAGGGCAAGGGAGGCCAGGCGAGCGGAAAAACAAGCTGCTGAAGAAATCAGGCAATCAGCCAGGGACCAGGCCAGAAGGAAATCTGATTTAGCTAGAGAACAGGCGATAGCAGAGGATCAGAGGGCAAGGGAGGCCAGGCGAGCGGAAAAACAAGCTGCTGAAGAAATCAGGCAATCAGCTAGAAACCAGGCCAGAAGGGAAGCTGATTTAGCTAGAGAACAGGCGATAGCGGAGGATCAGGAGGCGAGAAAGCTCAAGGCCAAGAAGCAATCACTAGAGTAGGTTAGGATGGTATCTGGCGGTGAAACGAGTTAGTTCTTGCATCAGTTTCAAATTCCCCTTTTGCTTATAACTAGGACGGTAAGAAAGAAGAATAAGATTGCAGTCGGTCTACTAGCTTTCTATCTCGCTTTCCGCGCACTTTCTGAGCTTGGAGAATATGTCTCTCGCCGTGGTCCGGTGCGGATTATGTGTCAGAATCTGCTCGGGCTCAATCCAGCCTCCTGGGCTGACGCACCGGTGCTACAGCCTAATTGCCGGGCGGCGAGCAGTACATTGTTTTGTTCAATCAATAATAGAAGGCTGGACACCTGTGCACAGATGTCCAGCCTTCTCGGTAACTTTAATGCCTATGAGCCTGCTCTAACTCTTTCCAATCTTAAACATCTTGGTTCCACACACTGAGCACACACCCTGGGTCGCCGGTCTCCCGTTCTTCATGGTTATTGTCTTGGGATCTTTCATTTCTCTTTTAGCACGACACTTCAGGCAGTATGCTTGTATTGATTCACCTGTCTCTTGCTTGCGGAACAGGTCATCCACTCTGACATTCCTCGCCTCAAATCCCTTAGGTCCCCTTTCCAGGTCGAACTCGACACTAGTGCCCTCTTCCAGTGCGTCAAAACCTTCTCCAGCCAGAGCGGAGCGGTGGAAAAAGATGTCCTTGCTATCTTCACCGACGATGAACCCAAAACCTCTTTCCCGGATGAGCTTTCTTATCTTCCCCTTCAAGCGCCTGTCCCCCTTTTTCTTTGAAGCCTATACTAGCTACCGTTGTTATGTCAATAGCCCGCGCTAATTGCACTCTATGGCTTTCCGTTGGATATCTCCTATGAGGATATACGTACAATTATTTCAACGCTTACGCTTGGAAGGGGCTCCGCAATCCCGGCTGGGGTTGGCGGAAAGGGGCCTGAGCTTCAGGCTTGTTGGTGGGCTTGAGGACTCTCCAAAAGTGCTTATCGAGCCGTAGAAGTAGCTGCATATTCTCCCTCCCGCTTCTCATGCCAAATGTAGCCCTTCGTCAAGTCTCAAGCGTGGCTTGACATTCCGGTTTTGTAGTAATATACTAATATAGTAATCTACTAAACCAGTAACACAGGGGTAGTAGTGAAGATTAGCCGTACGGCCACGTTCAAGAAAGCCTGGAATGAGTTGAATAAGGAGGAGAAGGACCTGGCCCGAAAGGCACTAAGGAATTTGGCAGATGATTTGCGATATCCTGCCCTCAAGGTAAAGAAAATGCAAGGAGTCGAGCATATCTGGGAGGCTAGAGTGAGTCGTTCACTCAGGATGACCTTCGAGTTTGAAGGCGATACAATTATTCTGCGTAATATTGGACGTCATGATGAAACGCTGGAGCGACCATAGGAGGTGATGGGGATGCCAACAAGCAAAGTTACCAGGCACGGACAGATTACTCTACCGGCAGCTGTGCGTAAGGAGCTTGGCATTGAGGAGGGCGACCTGGTTGAAATCGAAGTGGAAGATGAGAGAGCTATATTGATGCCAAAGAAGCTTGTGGACAAGAGCCAGGCTTACTTCTGGACCAGGAAGTGGCAGGAAGGCGAGCGTGAAGCTGACGAAGACATCAAGGCCGGTAGAGTGAAGACCTTCGACTCGGTTGAAGAACTTATCAGCGACTTGGAGCGATAACAATACCTCCGTATTGACTGCGTGCCCTTAGCGATTGCAGTCCATCATTTTGAGACTCTTCCTTCTTGTCATTGCGAGGCACGATAGTGCCGAGGCAATCTCCTGAAATTCAGACCTCTAAATAGTATTGGTCATTGCAATTTGCTCATTCTGTATTATTTAGGATTTAGCATTTCGTGTTTAGGATTTACCCTTAGAGGCGTGGTAATCTCGGCCGGGGCTGGTGGAAACGGGCCTGGGATTCGGGCTTGTCGCCCGGGCATAAGGTCCTCTAAGAGTGATTATCGGGCCGCGGCGGTAGGTAGCGGCATAAAATTTCTTATAATTCTCCCTCCCCTGGCGGGAGGGAGTTAGAGGGAGGGGGAACTTGTGAAGACTTTCTTGCTGGATACTATAGTATGGCGCTTCTCTTCCAATAGAGCGTGGTGGTTTCAAATCCCTATACGGACGCCACGAAGCTAAGCAATGCAGCAGCCTAGAGGTCTAACTCCACATACGATAGTCCTTCAAGGGAATTGCTTGCTATAATTAATATGGAGGGCGGGACCTATACAAATTTGAAAATTTGACTAAGCACTCGTTATCATGAAAAAAGCACAAAATAACTATACCTTTATCGATAGCCAGAATCTCAACCTTTCAATTCGTAGCCAGGGCTGGATTCTGGACTTCAGAAGGTTCAGGCAATATCTTCATGATAAATACGGCGTAACTAAAGCCTTTATTTTCATCGGTTACGTTTATGAAAATCAAGCCCTGTACACTGGTTTACAAAAAGACGGCTACATTTTGGTCTTCAAGCCAACCCTCAAACTGCCGAGCGGAAAGGTAAAAGGTAATGTTGATGCCGAAATAGTGCTTCACGCAATGATTGAATATGGAAACTATGATAAGGCTCTTATTGTTACAGGGGATGGCGATCTTTATTGCTTGGTGGATTATCTCATAAAGAATGATAAGTTGTTAGCATTGATGATTCCGAACAAGAATAGTTTTTCCTCGTTATTCAGAAAAATGATGCCTCATGTGGCGTTTATGAATGACCTCAAGAACAAGCTGGAGTATGATAAACCCAGCAAATAGAAAAAGAGAGGCATTACCGCGGGACGGAACCCTTTGGATGGCCTCTCATCGTGATTCTGGTATTAGAATAGCAAATATCCTTCTTCCTGTCAAATCAGGGTACTCAGTCATGTGATTGGTGACGCATTATCTGCTTGCGTTGTCATTACAGGCCCCTCCCTTTTGTCATTGCGAGGAGCCCAGCACTCATGGCGCTGAGTGCTGGGCGACGTGGCAATCTCCTGAAATTCAGACCTCTAAATAGTTATGGTCATTGGGATTTTGCTATTTGGGTTTGTTCAATTTTTGCGTTTTGAGTTGTCATTTTGATTTTTAAGTTTTCTTCAGGGTTTCCCCTTAGAGGCGTGGCAATCCCGGCTGGGGCTGGTGGAAACGGGCCCAAGATTCCGGCTTAGCCAAGAAGAATTCGCTAATAATTGAATAATTATCCATAGTAGACAAAATAATTGAGAAAGTATTACACCATTTTATTCTTTTTTAAATAGATATGGTGAGAGTTCTTGATTTATTTGAGTTGTTAAGGCCGCTTTTACTTCTACCTGCCCATAATTATAAGCTTTATATCCAATTTTACTTTGATAATCTTCTATCATCAGTGCTGCTCTTTTTGCACTCGAACCGTTACTATTGTCACTGAGTTCATATATGATTCTAAGTTCCCTAGCCATTTTGACCCCTAATACATCAACGGCTAGTGTTAGGGCATGGGCAACTTTCTCACGTGGCTCTCCCCATTTCAAATCAGTTGTTAAGATGATTACTTCAGTAGAATATCCATTTAACTTCACTGAATATTTGAAATCAGCCATCCAAATTTCATTCTTACCTTCTATCTCTGTTTGTCGCTGAACATATAGTGGTAGTTTAAGTTGTTTTATCTCACGGCTTATGACTGTTGCTAAACGCCTACCCACTCTCCGGACTCGTTTGCGGTATTTCATTTCGGGTAACGCTGTTCTTATTGTAGTTAGTAGCTGGATAAAATCGATTATCTTCTCGGGTTCTTGCAGCGATACTGACTTGCATACAACGCCTCTATCATAATCCATGATAGCATCATAAACTCCAATCACATTTCTCGTGAACTGATTCCCCACAGTTTCATATCCGTGTTGCCCTAACTGGAACAGTAGACCTGCCGTATGCCCGAAGTCATCTAGTATTATCTCGCCGTTGTCAACTTCAGCATAGATCTCTATTGATTCACCGGAACTATCACTAAAAGGCAACGTTATCTTGAAGCCGCTATCAATGTGGGTGACTTTGATCTTCCGAATGAGAACAGATGAAAGGGTATTACATAAATCTTTCTCGTCCAATAATGATTACCTCCGCATTAGATGACCTTACCCCGTTCTATAGGCCACTGTGGATGAGAGTTTTCTCGGTGTTT
>CAZXAJ010000023.1:0-36908 GCA_964638975.1 uncultured Dehalococcoidales bacterium | reverse complement strand
ACTGTGATGAAACAGAGAAGGTGGAATTTGGTAACCGGGGTCCGTGCATGGGCTGCCTTAAGATATATAAATATGAAGATAAGAACGGCAATGGTGTCTGTGAGCCCGGCTGGCCCGACCGCGAGCGATATCTATCGGGTTGGGAGTTCACCGTGACAGATTCCCAGGGTCGTTCCTGGACAGGCACTACCAATCGCTATGGCTATGTGAGTATCTGTGACCTCCCCGCCGGCCAGTACAACGTAACCGAGACAGTGAAGGATGGCTGGACATGCACCACTGGAAACCCCATCACAGTGACAGTGGACTGTGATGAAACAGAGAGGGTGGAATTTGGTAACCAGCAAGAGTGCACCGGATGTCTGAAGCTATGTAAATATGAGGATAAGAATGGCAATGGCGGAAGAGACCACCGCGAGCCAGGGCTTTCAGGTTGGGAATTCACCGTCACCGATTCCCAGGGCCATTCCTGGACAGGCACTACCAATCGCCGCGGCTATGTAACCATCTGCGACCTCCCCGCCGGCCAGTACAACGTAACCGAGACCCTGCAGGACGGCTGGATAAACACCGACCCCGAAGATGGAAGCCTTAGGAAGCCTGTTACCGTGGAATGTGGGGAAATGATCACGGTCGAGTTCGGGAACCAGCAGCTGTGCACCGGATGCCTTAAGCTATGTAAATATGAGGATAAGAATGGCGATGGTAACTTCGACCCCTGGTATCCATATTATGAGCAATGGCTCTCGGGTTGGGAATTCACCGTCACAGATTCCCAGGGCAATTCCCGGACAGGCACCACCAATGGCTACGGCTATGTAAAAATCTGCAACCTTGTGCCAGGCAATTACACCATTACCGAGACAGTGAAGGATGGCTGGACATGCACCACTGGTAACTCCATCACAAAGGAGGTGAGATGTGGAAGGACAACTACTGTTGACTTTGGTAACAAGAGGGAATGTCCCCCGCCTTGTGGTGCAGGTGCTGCTAATGAATCCGGGAATAGCACGCTAACCAAAGTGGGTGATGAAGGTGAAATGCCCTTAGTGACTAATGCTAGCAATAATACTAACAATATTACTGGCACATGCCCGGTTGCACAGAATGCCACTGATAATGTCACTGATGAAGATGAGCGCAGGATTACTGAATCCACGAATAGCACGCCAACCAAGGTTGGTGATGAAAGTGATATGTCTTTGGTGACTAATACTACCAATATTACTGGCGCATGCCCGGTGGCACAGAATGCCACCGATGAAGATGAGCGTAAGATACGACAATCATCAGAGAGTAACTAAGAAGACTGCAGGCCCTGTATGGACAGGAATGTATGCCTATCATATGGGAAAACCATGAGGTCTATCCATAACCGAGGCGAGGCTCTCAAGAGCCTCGCCTCGGTTGAATCTTACTAAGGCGGCTGGCATTAAGTATGGGGTCTGATACAGATGTGGAGGCAGCAGAGCAAAGTGATATTCGTGCCGTTTCTATTCCGCATAGAAGCTAGCTATCCAGCCTGGCCTCGGGGGCTGCTGTTGTTGCTCGAGCATCTCTCGCCACTGTTCGTCGGTCAGCCTCTGGTCTATAGCCTGCTTGAATTCATAGTAACTGAGAGTGGGTCCAGCGCCGAGGATGATACGGCCATCAGGAACATTGTAAGCAACCAGAGCGAGGTCAATATGGCCTATTCCCTCCTCCAGTACTTCCATCGGTGGGTTAGTGTCAGTATGAACATCGGCCACGATGGTGGTCTCTTTGCCTTCAGCTTCGACACCAGCGACTATGGAGTCAAGCTGCTGGCCGAAATTTCTGATGAAGTCATAATCGGCTTCGCTTAGTTCCTTGCCCTCTAGCTCATCCCGGGATACCTGAATCAGCCTCTCTAGAATGCCTTCCAGGCTTCCCAATCTTGAACTTTCGCTATCGCTTAAGGCATCGAGTTGGGCTAAGCCTTCTTTGGTCATTTTGGTGAGCGAGAGCATACGGGAATAAAATTCAGGAACCGGCTCAACATAGCCCACCACCGGCTCTGGCTCAGGTGGCATGGCTGTTAGTGCCGGGGTATAGCTTTGCTTGGCATATAAGATAGTGTCATGCCGGAGCTCAGTCCAGGATGCCAGAGCAGTTTGCAGCTCTTTATCCTTCCAGGCATCAGTTTGCATAAAGGTGGGATAACCCTGACCGACATCCTCGAGCAGAGATTTTAGGGCGTAAAGCCAGGCCCAATAGAGATTGCGGTTCCAGTCCTTTTCAGTGAAAGCGCCAAATTCCTCCCTGAGTTCTTTTAGCTGCTCATCGTAGCTTGTATCCTCGCCCTGATATTCAGTATCGCCCTCAGCTTTCAATATCTCGTAAGCCCGCTCTGATCCTAGAACGGCCATGACGTCTAATCCCCTGGGGAAGCATCTTGCTGGCCCAAGTGCGGTTATCTTCATTGTAAATGGTCTGTCATTGCCTACATACATGCCCACGGCAGGAGAGACCAAATTCTGAAAAATATATGAGTCGGGCACAAATCTTTGCCCCATAAACCTCATCCCCTTTGTTTTTGCTAAACACTCGTATAGTTTGTCTTTGGTTATCGGAGGTAAGATAACGCAAAGGCCGGAGCCGCCATAAATCTCAGGATTTCTCATCTGCGCTAGCTCGGCTTTCAAGTTGAGCAATATTTCATCGTCGGCAAGTTGGCTGGCATCAAAGCTGGCGCCCAAAACCTTCTCTACGGCATCCAGATATTCAAAAGGTGTCAGGTCGTCGGCGATGCCCACGAAGAACGACGTGACGGAGTAGATATGATTCCATATTTCCCAGCAGGTGGCGGGACTGCTCTGCTCCTGGCTTGTAGCTAACACGGTGGGCAATTCTGCCGAGATAAGCGAGGCCTGAATTGTAGCTATTCGAGCATCCTCTTCGCTGACCAAGGCCTCAGGGCCTCCCTTAAGAAGGAAAGCCATCCTGCCATACCACATCATCGTCTTGAAATACCTCTTCAGTGCCTCACTCCTGGCGTAATGCCCCCTGGGGACATACTGGGAGTAGTCCTCGCAGTAGCAGCAAGGAAGGTCGCAGGCACAAGCTCCATTTGAATTGAATATGGCGCTTGGCTTGAAGCCCTCGTGCGCTTCAATATTCTTAATTTCTTCATCAACTTCATCGGCCACATAATCTGGGATGACAAAATCGACTTTCTTTAGCGGCTTAAATTCTCTCTTATCCCAGGGATATTCTTCATTCCATTTCTCGATTTCCTGCTTGGTTTCCTCTTCATCATAACCCTCGGTCGGCGTCTGGAGGAGCTTTAAGGCGACGGCAAAATAGGCCACATTCCTTCTAGCAGCCTCCTTTAAGTCAGCATCAGTGAAGGATTTATAATCATGTATCGACCTCTCCAGCATAGCCAGGCTCATGTCAATAAGCTCGTTGAAAAACTCTTCCTCCTCAAGACGCTTTAATATTTCATTGAACTGTATATGGTATAGATGAAGCAAAGTATCGGAGGTAACAAAGATAGGAATTCCTTGTTCCTTGAGCGTCTTGTAAGGTTTGACAATATCGTCTCCTGACCAGGGGATAACCACAAAACCATTTTTCTCTAAAAGCTGTTTTTGATTTTCATTCAAATGGAGAGTGGATTCTAGCTCACCGAAGTTTATTATTTCCTTTACATCTAGAGGTAGCAGGTAGGAAGAAGCATTGAGAGATGTAGAGAGTTCCTCAGTTTCGTAACAGCCTGCTATAACAAGCTTGGGATTTGATAGCTCCTCTCCAGATACCGAAGGTATGGTTAGCTTAGAGGGTGTAACACTAGGGACGCAGCCAGTAATCAGAAGGACGCTAACCAGAATAAGGGAAATGAAGACCTTCATAATTTTCATTCTACACCTCCAATGGGGAATTAGTCATCTGTGGGGGGACACCTAAGCCTCTGTCGGCTCTGCAAGGTTATATGCTGAATAATCATCGCAGAGGGTCACCTTTTTCGCCACACGAGCAATCTCTTCGATAGGTATAAGGCTCTCCCGATCTAAATTATCGATCACCATCCATATCCTCTCTTGTGCTAATTCCTTCCTGATAGAGGTGACTATTCCCAGGCTGACATCGTTGGGTGCGGTGACCTCTTTGCCCAAAAGCAGGACTTCCAGGCCTCTGGCAGTTATCATGGTTTTGAGCATCTGCAAAAGCTTCATGATCTGGCCTCTATTTTTAAGAACGGGATAGCGGGCAAAAAGTTTATAGAGAGTCAAAAATTTTTGAGGCAGAGGCTATTGACTTTTCAACGGTGCATTTGTAGGATTGTGGCTGAAGTTGTTGCTTCGGGTCAAGGAGGTGACATGTTATGAAGATAGCTGGATTGTGGCTGGGGATAGTAGCGATTGTCTTTGGTGTACTCATTCTGGTTTTCCCTCATCTGCTAGCATGGCTCGTGGGGATTGCCCTCATTGTAATTGGTATAGTAGCCATCATAAGTAGGTGATGGCTACTAATAACCATTGCGGTATTGGGCGCAGGGGCGATAGCCGTCTTTCAGGCCCTATTCTGATAGAGGGTTAATCATCCAGTTTCTGGCGATTTGCTACCCGATTGCGGTTTGCTCATATTCTGTGGACATAGCTGTGGTGCAACAGTCTAGAGGAGGTTCAGATGAATGCCAAGGAGCTACTCGGTAAAGAGATTTTGGATGTAAATGCCAAAAGGTTAGGGAAAGTCAGTGATATAGGTATGGATATGCAGCAAAGGGTTATCACCCACATTGTATTAAAGGCAGGGTTGGTCAAGAAATATGACATTAGCTTGGACAAGATAGATAAGATTGGTGACAAAGTAATGTTAAAGATTGCAGAGGACGAGCTCGGAAAAAAATCCTAATTGTCTGAAGACGGGCACATAGTGGGCAGAGCAGCTAGTTGAAGCCGGCGATTAACAAAAAGGCCTCAAGTAATCGCTTCACCTAGAATTTCCTGTAAGCCTTTAGCTTGTTCCACATGATAAGGACCCACTCTGGTGCGGCGAACCCCCACTACAGTAGCGCCTACGCCCAGTTTCTCTCCGATATCATGAACTAGGCTTCTAACGTAAAACCCTGAGGATACATCGCAAGCGAGAGTAAAATAGGGGAACTGGAACTCCTTGAGCTCCAAGGAGTAAGTGCTTACCTTCTTGGGTGGTATATTTACGCTGACACCTTTTCTAGCCAGCTGGTAAGCCTTTCGCCCCTCCATTTTTTTCGCTGAAAACGTGGGAGGAGTCTGCCAAATATCACCGTGAAATTTCTTCAAGACCTCTTCCAATTCCTCTCTGGTTACTTCATTATCGCTCTGCCGTAAGACCTTTCCTTCAGAGTCAAAGGTGTCTGTCTCAATCCCTAGAATAGCCTTAACTTCATAGGCCTTGTCAAATTTAAGAAACAGAGAGGCGTCTTTCGTACGCCTGCCGGTGAGAATAACTAAAAGACCTGTGGCCAGAGGGTCTAGGGTTCCCGTGTGACCAGCTTTCACCTTAAACCTCCTCTTTATACGCGCCACCACTCCGAATGAGGTAATCCCTTTAGGCTTGTCCACCAGCAGCATTTTGTCCATCCCGATAAGTATAACGGAAAACCGAGGGCTTAGCACTAGGCAAGGCCTAGGCTGAGAAAAAGAATAATAGGTTGCAGAAGAAGGGGTGAACGATTAAGCAATTGCGGGTAGGATTAAACTAAGGCAGTCCCACAAATATTATCACCAAGCCTACGACGAGTAATACCCCGCCTAAAGCCAGCAAGCCAATCAATAACTTCAAATTCATCTGTCGGCTCCTTTCTCAGCAGGTGGATTTATATAGTACTAGAACGAGAAACGAAATAAAAGGATTAGTGCTGTACTTGACAGCTCGGCGTCTAGCAGGTAGTGATGTCAAAATTGCCTCTCTTTCATTGTGAGTAATAAGATTACCTATCCAGTTCCAAGTACTACTTTACATAACATATCTAGTCGAGTTGCTCAACAACAAACACAGCATGACCGATTACTTACTCCTATTCAGACCTGAGTGCTTCGATGGGATTCAGGCGGGATGCGTTCCAGGCAGGGTAAAAGCCGAAGAATAAGCCAATAGCAATTGATACCGAAACAGCAAGGACAACTGTATCAACAGTAACCACGGTCGTCATGATGTCCATGCGGTCGATGATCGTTGAGATCCCCCCACCGAATATAACTCCGATGACACCACCAGCAAATGTCAAGAGGGTTGCCTCTATGAGAAACTGTGTCCAAATATCCCGCTCCCTAGCTCCCAGCGCCTTGCGGATGCCTATCTCCCTGGTCCTCTCCAGCACCGATACCAGCATGATGTTCATCACGCCGATGCCGCCGACCAGCAGTGCAATGGCGGCAATAGCTCCCAGAAGAAGGGTCATTGACGCCGAGGTTTCCTCAAGGGTGCTGGCTATCTCCTCCATGGACATAATGTTAAAGTCATCATCCTCGCCAACCCCAAGGCGATGGCGGGTGCGGAGCAAGCTGGTAATTTCCTCAACAACGTAGTCTGCCTGTTCTTCGTCGCTTACCGTCAGCGATATGGATGACACTACCGTTTCGCCCTGGGCGGTTCGCGTCTGGGAAACCGTTTGCTGCAGAGCAGTCAGCGGGATGAGGACGGCATCATCAAGCGAGTTAAACCCACCCCCCTTGCTCTCCAGAACGCCAATGACGGTTGCAATAATGCTGCCCATCCGCATCTTTTGTCCTACGGGGGAAACTTCGCCGAACAAGGTTTCAGCGACACTAGAACCGAGCACAGCTATCTTGGCACCGCGCTGGTATTCCTGTTCTGAAAAGAAAGCACCACTGGCAACATTCAGGTTATTTACCGAGAAATACTCGGTAGTTACCCCGGTGACCTGGGAATTCGTATTCTCATTGCCCACGACCAGCTGGAGATTGCTGGAGGAAGAAGGAGCTACGGCACTTACGTAGGTGGCCTGTGCAGCTATTGCCTCAGCATCTTCCATGGTCAGGGTCTGGGTGCTGCCGCCAGTACCTCTCACTCCTCCAGGACCGAAACTCGCCCCAGGGCTGATGGTAATCAGGTTTGCCCCCATACTCTGGATATTGGAGAGGATTTGTGCTGTAGTACCCTTGCCGATGGACATCAGGGTAATTACGGAGGCGACGCCGATAATGATTCCGAGCATAGTCAAAAAGCTACGGAGCTTGTGGGTTTTTACCCCTTCCCAGGCGGTATATAGGGGTTCAAGCCACTTTTTCATGTGTTTTCCTCTCCAAAAACCTCGCCATCCTTGATGTGGATAATGCGTTGGCAGTGACGAGCAATATTGGCGTCGTGGGTTACCATAAGCAGGGTAATGCCCCGTTCGGCATGTAAGGAGGTGAGGATGGAGATTACCTCTTCGCCGGAGCGGCTGTCTAGCTGTCCAGTAGGCTCATCGGCCAGAAACAGGGAGGGGTTTTTTGCCAGGGCCCGGGCGATGGCAACCCTCTGCTGTTCTCCACCCGAGAGCTCGATCGGGCGATGGTTGACTCGCTCAGCGAGTCCCACCTTAGCTAGTGCTTCTATGGCACGTTGACGGTCAACACCGCCAGAATATGTCATGCCAAGTTCCACATTAGCCAGTGCCGTGAGACGGGACAGCAGATTAAAGGTCTGGAAGATAAAGCCAATCTTCTGACCTCTGACTTTAGCCAGTTCGTTGCTGCTAAGGCGGCTAATCTCCCTACCATCCAGGTAGTAAAGGCCCGAAGTGGGCTTGTCCAGGCAGCCAAGAAGATTGAGCAGCGTTGTCTTTCCTGAACCAGAGGGACCCATAATCGCCACCAACTCGCCTTGCTCGATATTCAGGGTTACTCCTTTGAGCACGGGCAGCTCCCTTTTGCCCATGGCATAGACTTTGGTAATATTCTCTATTCTGATCATCCAGGTGGCCTCCCCATTCCCGGCATAAATATCATTCCTTCTGGTGGTTCTTGTCGTGTCGTTGATGTCGTTACTGCAGTACCCTTTGGAACAATCACCTGTTCCCCTTCATTGAGCCCGCTGGTTACCTCGGTGTTCACATAATCGGTGATGCCTGTCGTTATGGCCCATTGTTCAATCGTGCCATTCGGTGACAGCACCTGGACGTAGCTTTGGCTTCCCCGGGTGGTAATTGCTGAGTTGGGCACCAGCAACACATCGCTCGCTTCATTCACAATTAGGGTCACGGTGACCGTTAGTCCTTCTCTGAGTTGAACATCTTCAGATATTGTGGATATCTGTCCTTGCTGTTCTCCCTGTGCTTGTTGCATCTGTCTGAGCATCTCTTCGGCCTCTTCTTGAGTGATTCGCCCTTCTTCGATGGCCTGCCTGAGGCCTGCCGGAAGCTCTCCCTGCGCTATATTGTCAATCGTCTCCTGCATTGCCTCCTCACGTTCCTGAGTTATCGTCTCCTGCCATTTCTGTATTGCCTCCTGCTGTTCCTGTATGACAGATTCAATTGACTCTAGTTCGACCTCCACTTCGTAGTTCACTACCCCTGACGAAATAGTGGCTGTCGGCGCAAGGTGGGTAATTTCGGCCGGAAGGCTCAGCCCTTCTAGGGCATCCACCTCTACTATGGCTTCTCCCCCCATCTCTACCTGAGAGATGTCAAACTCACTGACGAGAATATCCACTTCAAACTTGTCGGGGTCAGCGAGAGTGACCGCTACCATGCCGCTTGTTACTTCGTCCCCGCCCTCGACATTCACGCTAGTGATGAAGCCATCGAAAGGGGCAGTAATCTCCGGGCTAGCTTCAAGAGCCTCTACCACCGTTTCCTTGGTTGTTTCGAAACGTGCTTCTGCAAGCTCGAGCTTCAATTCAAGTATGTCTATTTCTTCCAACTGAACAGCCCTTTCGACTCCACTAAGGTCGCTCAGTTTTGTCTTGGCCTGATACAGGGCAAGTTTGGCATTGTCGAGGTTTATCTCTGCCTGAATGAGGTCAACCCCCAAATTTGTCAGCTGCGTCTCCCATTCGGACGTGTTCAATTTCACTAGCAACTGTCCTTCTTCAACGGAGTCTCCCTCTTCTACGAGGATTTCTTCGACTGTGATTTCTTCGACTGTCCCCGGAATCTCAAAAGCCAAGTCCTCGATAACGGACAGGGCGAGATTGCCGGCGGCACTGATTTCTACTGCAATGTCTCCTCGTTGCACGGTTGCTACTTGGTGCTCTGCTGCTGGTGCCGAGTCCGGTCTAAAAGCATCGATTAACAGGAAAGCGCCGACCCCGCATAGCACCACGATTAGTATTATTCTCGATACCCTCTTCTTCATTAACGTTTTGATTTTATCTAATGCTTTCTTTTTCATTACATTTACCAGTGCCTTTTTCATGTCGTAACTGGCGGCGAGACAAAATATGCTTTTGTGGAATACTGTGACATGAAGTTGTTAAGAACTTATTAAATCTGACTGATATCGAAAAATTAATTCCGAAATCAGGGCAGGACAAATTACCAAGGTATAAATATTTCGCCTGTATAATCCAAGCCAGGTAAGCATGTGGGGTGTGGTTGTGGGTTATTGGCTGCGTTGCTGCTGGCTTAAAGAGAATATTATTCTGCGATAGGGACGGTGAACGAAAAGCGGCTGCCCCTTCCCAGCTCACTCTGAGCTTCGATATTTCCACCGTGGGCTTCAATCAGACGTTTGGCAATGGTGAGCCCCAAGCCACTGCCACCCGTAGCTCTGGCGCGGGACTTGTCTACCCGGTAGAAACGCTCGAAGATATTGGGCAAATCCTCGACGGGAATACCTTCACCGGTGTCCGATACGCTTACCTGTATATTGGCACCTTGTCTGGTAGCTGTCACAGTGATAGTGCCTCCTTTACTAGTGTGAGCTAGCGCATTCTCCAGAAGGTTGTGCAAGACTTGGCTGATTCTTTGCCAATCGATGTTAACTGGTGGCAGCTTATCGGGCAGGTCGAGTGACAGAGACATCTCCTTTGCTGCTACGGAGGGCTGCCAGGGGGTTACTGCCTGCTTGATTAGCTCGGCTATATCTTCAGATTGATAGACCAGCTTCAACTCGCCGGCCTCGGCTAGAGTTAGCTCTTGGAGGTCGTCAACCAGACGCGACAACAGCATTGCCTCTTCATCGAGGGAGTGAATAGTGGCGGCATCTGGCTTCATTATCCTATCCCGGATTGCCTCCAGGTAGCCCCGAATATTGGAAAGAGGAGTTCTCAGTTCGTGAGCAACGTCAGCAACAAGATTTCGTCTTAATTGTTCGGCCTGCTCCAGGTCGCTGGCCATGGAGTTAAAGGCTTGAGCCAGTTCCTGCACTTCGCCTTTATCCTTTAATTGGACTCTCTGGGACAAATCGCCCTGGCCTAATTGCCTGGCGGCAAGGGTAAGGCCCTTGACGGGCGCCAAAATTCGCCGCGACAGGAAGAATGTGATGGCTACGGCAATGCCAACTGCTATCAGACAGCCCCAGAGAAGGAAGCGGCCTATCCGGTCAAACAGTACGTAGAACAGGGGAAAATCTGCCCCTGCTGACGATTCGGAGCTGACGTAGAGCGTCCCTAAGCTGTATGGTGCGCGTGGAACTGCAATGGGCCTGCTCGGCGAGTGTGGCTCATAAAGCTGCCCCAGGAGCTCAACTTCAGAATCAGCGACCACTATTCCATCTGCATCAGTTACAATTATATGCCACTCATAGAAGTTACCCCACTGCTCTACAAAGGGTTGAATACCCTCCCAGCTCCCCTGGTGGCGGTAGTAGTTGCTTAGTTCAAATTCCATCTTGCCGAGGCGGGCCTCTTCGATACGTTCTTCGAATTGCTGGACTTCGGCTCGCATGGCTTGGCCCATGAACAGGAATACCGCGCCAATGGTGATGACTATCACCATGGTAAAGGCCATCAGGAGGCGGAACCACAAACTATGGATCACTCAGAACCTCCGAAAAACTTGTAGCCGATTCCGTAAGCTGTCTTTATATAGTTGGGGTGGTTGGGGTCTGGCTCCAGCTTCCGGCGCAGGTTGAAAATATGAACGTCAATCGTACGGTCGAAACCTTCGAAATCATAGCCCAGAGCCTTTTCAATAAGCTCTGCCCTGGTGAAAACCCGCTCTGGTTCTCTGACCAATGCTCCCAGAAGCTTGAATTCTATAGGGCTGAGATCTATGACCATGCCATCCAAGGATGCCTCGTGCTTGGGAAAGTTCACGGCAAGCTTGCCATGCCGAACCTCTACGGGACCGCGCTGAATGGTTTCCCCGGGGAGACGCCTGAGCACGGCCCGAATTCTGGCTGCCAGTTCCCTGGGGCTAAAAGGTTTGGTCACATAGTCGTCTGCCCCTAAATCTAGGCCAGTTAATCTATCTTCCTCAGTGGTCTTCGCAGTGAGCATAATTATTGGCACGTCGGATTCATTCCTGATGCTGCGGCAGACATGAAGTCCATCGATGCCAGGCAACATCAGGTCCAGAACGATAAGGTCGGGGTGTCCCTCCCGCGCTAGGCGCAGAGCATCAGTACCGTTATAGGCGGTGAGAACTTTGTAGCCATCTCGATTCAGGTATAGCTTGACCAGTTCCACCGTCTTTACATCGTCATCAACCACCAGAACCCTTTTGCCTGCCATCTCCTACTCTCCTGGCGATTCTTCACGCCTCTCCTATGTTATAACAGAAATATTAAGAAATTGTTAATAGGAGATTTTTCTCACACCGATATTCCCAAAAACCGAGGGGGGATATCCCCCCCCCCGTGTTCTTGGGCAGCCGAGTATCTGTGCGGGAGCTTGGTTCGTTATGCCGCGGGCTGCGGGGCACGCAGTCCACCCCCGCCACGTGGTCCGCGCATACCGGGGAACCCAGGGCCACGGCCAAATTCAGCCGGGACGTCGGGTTTTGACTGCCACCACTCTGTGTACTGGTCAGCTTCGTCCTGGGTTATTTTGCCCTCGTCTACTAAGGACTGAAGACGGTTTTTCATTGCTTCTTCTCGCATCTCTGCCCTAGCGGTGGCGAAGGCTTCCTGGAGCGCTTCTTGGTCTAGGGTGTCACCAGTTTTCTGCTGGTAGATTTCAGCGACTCTGTCCCCTAGAGCCCCTAAGAGTGCCCCGGGCTCGTTGCCATTCCCGTTATCGGCAAGGGCTACCCCTGTTATACTCCCGACCAGCACCACAGAAGCCAGGGCCGTGACCAGAACAAACTTCTTGCTTCGCTTCATTCTTGGCTCACCTCCTTTCTACTTAGATTTCTAGTTAATTGTATAAGCCAAGTATTAAAATCCGGTTAAGATTCTTGTTTAATCTTTTTCAGGAGCTGTTTGTTATTGTGCACTATTGGTGCTCCGAGCCTGGGCAAAAGCATCCTCAAGTGTTTGCTGGTCGATGTTAAGGATGTCGGCCATTTTGGACAATAGAGCCTCAGGTAACGCTTCTGGCGCGGTTGGTTCCATATCTCTTGGCAGCCCCTCTGGTGGTGATCCATCAGGCGGTGTACCATTAGGCGCCCATTCTCCAGGGGGAGCCAAGAAGCCCCCCTCACCCATCTCATTTGAGGCTTGAGTGAAGGCGTTTTCCAATTCCTGCTGTTCAATTCCAAGAATCTTTGCGACCTCATCCAGAGGCATATGTGGTTGCATCCTATCCGGCCTTTCATTTGTCGCGGTTTCTGTCTCGGTTTGACTGCTATCACTGTCTCCTACTTGAGTACAACCTCCCCCCACCAGCATCAACAGAATTAGTGGCAGGACAGACAAAACCGCCATCGCAATAAACTTCTTGCTTCGCCTCATTTTGGGCGCACCTCCTTTCAGACATATTATTGTCAGTGGATAACAATGATGATAACAGCTAAATGTTAGAACCCTGTTAAGATTTGGCGTGACCTTGGATTTTTCTAGCAGGCGTCTGTGATGAGCTCCTGTTCACGGGGAAGGACGGAAAGTCAAGGGTTGAATACGGACTTTATAGCAGTTGTTGAGTCGCAACCGCTTGTTTCGCAAGATAGGGCAATAATCGTTCATTTTATGCAGTCGCTGGTCATGTCCCAAGGGTCACCAGTAAAACACGAGCCAGTTTCAAGTTATGATATGGGGATATATGATAGGGCACTTAGCACTGAACAAGTTCGAGATTCACGCAACTTGGGTGGAGCCCCGCTGGTTTATTACCGGCGGAGACACAACTTGCTCAAAGAGATTTGGAGGGGGAGCCAAAATTAGCAGACAGCTTACTGGTAGCCTTGAGTCCTCCTCTTCAGCACGGCAATTATTAGAACCACCAGAAGGACAGCGAGCCCTATCAACGCATATAGCTTCCAGCCCTCAAAGATGGCGAAGAAGGCGGAGCCGACATAGAATGCTATTGCGGTCGTCCAGTCGCTCTTGTTTTCAGCACCATCTACTGCTCTTACCCGCCAGTAATATGGGGCCTCGCTGCTAGTGGTCTCCAGTTTTTCCTTTTCGGTGAGAGTATATTCCGATTCGGAAATTTCCGTCCTCTCCAGCACTATGTCCGTGAAGTTTTCACAAGTTGCAACCTGAAGGGTGTAACTTATGCCACTGGGGTCGGTAACGTCTTCCCAGTCAAAGAAAGCCTGCGACCTTGCTCTAGCGCCCTCTTCCGGAATTTGAGGCAGGGGGGCTTCAGGTGGTGTGGACTCCATAACGAACGTGGTTGTTGATGATACGCCTGCGCTGTCGGAGGCAGTTACTGTGTGCTCGCCGTGCTTGCTCTTGGGAATGGTAAAGGTAGCGGTGAACTCACCTTCGTCATCAGAGGTGGTGGTAGCAACTACTTCAGGCTCACTGGTATAGGTAACAGTGACCGTCTTGTTTGGCGTAAACCCGCTGCCGCTGAGAGTGACTTCACTGCCGACATTGCCCGTCGTCTTGCTAAGGGTGATCTCCGTTGCTATATTGAAGTTAGCATTAGCCTTATTATTGTCTTCGTCCTCAGTTCGTATCTTGTAGGTACCAGGACCCTCTGCCGGTATAGTGAAGGTGACCGTGAAGCTGCCGTCTCTATCGGTCTCATCTTCGGCTACCTCCTTACCATCGAATTCTATGGTAACGTCGACTCTCTCACCAAAGCCCGTACCCTCGACAGTTACCGTCTCACCGGGTGCTCCTGTAGCCGGGGTAACCGTTATTTTTGGCTCCACGGTAAACTCAGCTTCAGCCTCAACCTCAGATTCATCGGTTACAGTTATCGTATGCTCGTCGGCGGTGCTCTCAGGGATGATAATGGTACATTGGAATTTGCCATTCCTGTCGGTCTCGTCATCACCGCTTTCTATGTCTATCTCGTCACCATCGTATTCCACGATGATTTCTTCTCTATCGGTGAAGCCAGTCCCGGTAACCTCGACCTCAGCGCCTGCCGGGCCCTCATCAGGGTTCAGGCTAAGCTCGGCAGCGATAACAGTGAATTCGGCAACAGCTTCTATAGTGGGGTCGTCATCATAGGTAACATAGACATAGTAGGTGCCGCTGCTCACATCTTCTTCATCATCACCATCGGTGAGTTCGTCGGGCACATAAAAAGAGGTGTCGAAGTCACCATCTTCATCAGTCGAATATGACCTTACAAGCTCATAATAGTCATCAACTTCATCGTCGATGTCGTCACCTTCATCAGCTTCCTCACTGGAGAAATAGATATAAATACCCCAATCCCAATCAAAGTCCTGGCCTTCGATATCAATCCGCTCGCCGATTTCACCCTCCTCGGGGTCCAACTCAATCTCCCCATCTGCCAGAGCCGGCGAGGCAGGCAATGCCATTACCAGAAGGGACAGGAGAACGGCCGTAGCGATAATGTGGAAAATCCTCCTATATCTCATTTGCAATCCTCCTTTTATTGAAATGGTAACATTCCAATATTAACATATCTTTAGGATTTATGTAGACCTGAGAGTCTTTTAGCAACAATTTGTAATGAAATTTTATTCAAGTTCTAAACAGTTCCCGGATAATCGGTATCGCTTCATCAATGCTTATGGCATATCCCAGACCCTCAACACCAACCGCAGCAATCTTGGCACTGGTAATACCAATCACGTCTCCATTCAGGTTCACCAGTGGGCCGCCGCTGTTACCGGGGTTGATGGCAGCGTCAGTCTGAACAAGGTCATGTAAAGTTTGCCCTGATGATACAGGGAGAGAAAGCTCCAGGCCACTGATTATTCCAATTGTAGCGCTTATCCCCAGACCGAGTGAATTGCCGATAGCTACTACCCAGTCACCAACCCTCAATTCCGCAGAGTCGCCAATATCGGCTGCTGGCAAGTTTTCGGCGTCAATTTTAAGGACGGCCAAATCCCTTTGCGGGTCGGAAGCCACCGTATTGATATCAACCGGGAAAGTTCTACCGTCATCTAGTGTCACGGTGATGTTTTCAGCCCCGTCAATCACATGATCATTGGTCACAATAATCCCATTTTCGTCTATGATCCATCCTGAACCACTTCTCTCCTGGGAGAAAGGTCTGTTGAAAAAATTAACTACGGTAGCTTCAGTGTTGATAGCGACTACTGATGGTTTGACCTTGGCGACAACACCAGCAACACTGAGCGGTACCGGCGATTGGCTTTCGGCAGGCGGTGTTGTCTGAGCATTGTCAACGGCGGTGGGGTTGGCACTTGCAGTGGAAGGGTCTGGTGGCAGCGAAACATCTATGTAGGGCGGCGGCCCACATGCAGTGCCTAGCGTGAGAAACAGAATGAGGATAAGGGAAAGAGCCAAATTTATTACATTTATTCGCTTTATCGCTAACATCTCTCTCCCTTTAATATTAGCCCTATGATAGCACCCAAATATTAAAATACCATTAAGCTTTGGCGAGATACTGCAATTTCCGACCGAGCAGCATTGACTCAGCCTTGTCGATTATTGTGTTGACTCAGCGAGGTGAGGGTTTATTGTTCAAGCCCCTTCGATTCACAATTGTATAAACTGCTAAAATAGGATTGTGGCAGTAAAGCTGGTAGCCAAGAAAGGCTCGACTTTTCATGATTTTTCCTACTCCAGCCCGGAGCGGAAGTGCTTCCATTGCTGGATTATAAATGTTACGCCCCCGGGTCCCAACCAATGTTTGCACAATTGTATCTATTGCTATGCTAGGGAAGCTATCTACTCCAACTACTCCGAGGATACCCTGATTTATGACAACTTGCCTGAGTTGGTGGAGAGAGACCTCAAAAAGCTAACTTTATGCCCGCCAATTTCGCTATCCAATATCTCCGACCCCTGCCAGGACATACCTGAATTGAAAAGGGAAGTCAAAAGACTTGTACAGCTTCTCATGGACTACGGCGTCACCTTTTTCGTCACCACCAAAGGAGACCCATCCTTTCTCTTGGAATTGCCTGGCTTTAGCGAGTATAAGCCTAAATTCATAGCAACAACCATCGAAGGGACTCCCGAGATGCTCGAGCTTTTGTCACCAAGGGCGCCATCGTTTGATGCCAGAGCAGCTACTGTAGGAAAACTGTCCGATATGGGTATAGATACTGTCATTCGTTTCGACCCTATTTTTGTCCATTTATTCCAGGCCCTTTACGGCGATTCCTGGTTTGAAAAAATAGCTGAGTTACTTGATGTCTTTGCTTCGATTGGAGCCAAACACATCATCGCCAGCACTGGTAGGTTATCCAAGAAGCGTTCTCCTCTTGCTAGCCAGAGAGGCACAAGCATATGGCAGCGGTTATATGATGTCATCTATGACCAGTCGCCGCTAGCAGCTAAGAAATTCGAGCAGGAATATGCCTATGAGGCACATTGGTCGGGGGGAGGCTATCGCCTGCGCAGGGATTTGAGGCTCGGCTTCCACCGTAGACTACTTGCCCTTGTCGAAGCCAGAGGGATGACCTATGCTACCTGTCAGGAGCTCTCTGCTGAGGAAAGCGATTCCCAGGGCATCCCGCACTGCGAGGGATTACCACTGCCCTTTGCCCAGAAGCAAGCTGATGGCAAATTCAAGCCTATTCAGGGCTGTACTGCTAACTGTCATGTCTCTTGCCGAGGGTTATCCAACCCACCTTGCGGACAGGCCGTTCTTGTAACTTACAGGCCTCTAAGGCTTACGAATCTGCGCTTAAAATCTAATCAAACTTCTCTACTAGGTCAGCAATAAATGGCTCACCACTTAAATTTTCTATTATTCCTGGGAGGTATATAGAATTCAAAAAGCAAGTCTATAGTGCGCTTGCGCAGATTTATCTCATGCTCTTCCAGCAACCCTTTTGTGGTGTAAACTCGCCCGCAAATAAGCTCCAGCTCTTTTCCATTTAGCTCAGCTTGCTCGGCAAGATCTAACATTTGCATTAAGTCATGAATCCGCTGAGAGAGGACTTCCTGTTCCTCATCTATTATCTCGACTTGAGAATTGCTGGATTTTTCATATCCCTGGACTTGTTTTATCGCTCCGCGAATGGTTTTTTTACGCCTCTTTAAACCAGTTACCTGCTTCTTAAGGATTGTTCTTCTCTCCTTGTTCTTTTTAAGTTGCTCTGCGAAACTTTTGAGTTCGCACTGTTGTTTATCTATACTATCAAGCTGGGAAAAGAGAGCCTCTAATCTTTTGTGGTACTTTTCTTTCAGAAGTGATTGCAGCTTAGCCAGCCGCTCAAGCCGTCTGCTCAGAAATTCTATATCCGTGCGTACTTCCTCGATTCTGGTTGATAGCTCCTCTTGCGCAGTGGGAACTCGCTCTTGTCTTGCTATCCTTTCAATCGTGTCCACGTCTTAGTTCATCAGCAGGAATCAGAAAGCTCATTATAAGCTTAGAGCCAAGGATAAGCAATGGCTAAATTGCGCAATATCTTTCATTTCAGAGGGAAGCTTTAACGGTTGGTCAGCTCCACTATGGTGATGCCATAGTCTCCTTCGCCATAATCACCGAGGCGGTAGGATTTAACCAGAGGGTGCCTGCCTAGTGAGTCGTGCACTGCATGGCGCAGCTTCCCCATTCCCTTACCGTGAACAATCCGTACAGAGGGCAAGCCAGCCATAAAAGCATCGTTAAGATATTGATCAAGCTGGAACAGGGCTTCATCAACACTGAGACGGCGTAAACGCAATTCCTTGTCTACTGCTTTCACTATAACTTGGTAAACTCCAGACGAAGGATTTCTTTGGTGGAATTGGTGACCTTGGCTCTGTCATCAATGCGCCAGCCCACCACCCAGATGATTTGTTGAGGGGAACAGACTATTGGGACATGACTTCGCCACGAGAGGGGTATCTTGGCATCAACCATAAACTCGTGGAGCTTCTTAGGCATACTCATGCCCAGGGGCTGAAATCTGTCTCCGGGCCGACGGTGACGGACAAAGAGCTCAGGTCCTGTTTTGTGCAAATCGAAGGCGGCCAGGAGATTGCTTTGGCAAGTGCCTTCGCCTGGGCTTAGGATGCCTCGCAATGATGGAGAATCCACTTTGTCGGGGACTATGCTAGCTCTCACTTTCCATCCAGACAAAACCGTGTCCCCAGGTACTTTAAGGGGAAACTCGCCTTGGATTGGAGGAAAGGGACATGATGGTGGAAGCTGGGATTGCTTCGCTGTGCTGGTAATGACAAGCTCATCATACTCTCCGTGACAGACAAGTCCATGGGGCAGGGAAACCCTTTTGCCTACTGGTTTATTCAGTAGGCTTCTTACAGCTTCGATATGATTGGCTTCAATATCTCGGGTATCCCCCGCCAAGCTGGCAACAGCCGTTCTCAATAATTGCCTTTGCAAAGCTATGGGCAAGTTGGCGGTCTGCCTCTTATTGAGGTGAATGGCTTTATTTTCCTGCCTAGCCACTGCATCCCATAAATCAGAAGCTTGTTGTCCAATGAAGGCGTCATCTTCCTTGGCAATATCAGCCAAACGAAGCAAGGCTTGCTCAACGCTTGGATTATATTGTCTGAGCAAAGGCAAGAGATGAAGGCGAAGGCGGTTTCGATAAAAAGAGAGCGAAAGGTTGGAAGAATCAATGCGCGGGTCAAGCTGGCTTCCTTGACAATAGCGCATTGTTTCCTCTCTGGTAATATCCAGAAGGGGTCTTATTACCAGGAGATTACTGCGCTTCTGGCGCGTGTCTAGCATTCCTTGTCTGTCATATGCCATAGGCGAGCAAGGAGCTAAACCGCACAATCCGGTAATTCCCGTTCCCCGTAATATGTGCATCAAAATAGTCTCTACTTGGTCATCCTTAGTATGGCCTATAGCTATTCGATTGGCTCCGACTTTTCTAGCTACCCTGGCAAGAAAACCATAGCGAAGCTCCCGTGCAGCCTCCTCAATGGAGCCCTTTTTTTCAGCCCTGTAGGCAGCCACGTCTTGCCTATCGATAGTGACGGGAATGCCGAGGGAGTTGGCTAAATCGGACACGTATTTGGCATCAGCTTCGGATTCAACTCCCCGAAGTTGGTGGTTTAGATGAGCTACGTGAATCTCTATCCCCAATTCCGTCTGCCATTTTGCCAGGACATGAAGCAAGCATACTGAATCAGCACCACCTGATACCCCGATAACCACTATCTCCTCAGGTGAAATCAAACTCTGCCGTCGGATAAAGTCTATGACTCTTGCCTCGAGTTCAACCTTTTTCATAGCGATTGCGGTATGCCTCGAGATTCTTGGACAATTAATAGGAAGTGTCGTTAAATACCACCAGGCGGGGACCATAATCCTGAATCTCAATAATGCTAACCCCGCCGGGGTCTAGTCTGAATTTGGTAAAGTAGTCCAGAGGTAAATCCAAAGCTTTGAGGATGATGGTTAATGTAACGAAGTAATGGCTGACTACCGCCACCGAACCATTGTTATGCTGTTTTAGAAAGCTTTCAACGGCATTCCAGGCTCTCTGTTGCAATTCAGAAAGGCTTTCTCCATTGGGCAACTTCGTTGATCCTTTTCCTTGCCACAATTGCATTAAAAACTGGCTGAATGTAGTGCTCAAATTTGAAACGGACATGCCTTCCAATTCACCAACTCTGAGCTCTCTGAGCCCCTGATCAACTTTTACAGACAACTGGTGATGGCCAGCTATGACTTCAGCTGTAGATATAGCTCGCTGCAAAGGGCTGGAGAGTATGGCAGTAATGGGCTCATTCTTAAGAAAAGCCGCCACTTTCTTGGCTTGATTCAATCCGGTATCATTTAATTCGATATCGCTATCGCCTCCCTGGATACGTCTCTCCGCGTTCCAATAAGTCTCGCCATGCCTGATTAAGATAAGCTTCAAAAGGCCTCCTTAGATTGCTTTGCTTCGCTCGCACTTACAGATATAATTGTGAGCTAGTTTTACTCTGTCATTATAGGGGGGATGGTCATAAAATAGAAGTTTTGCCCAGTGGCTAGGTTCGGCTTCGGTTAGATTCTGGTTGGTCAGCTTAGTCATCAAACCGATAAAGGCCTTCACCCAAAATCGCACCATTTCAAGATAGAATAAACATAAGCACTCTTTCAACCTACGATTCAGCAACATCCTTTTCTCTGGTTACCACGACCTTTTCCACCTTCATTCCGCGCATTTCCGTAATAACGAATTTCAGGTTCTGGTATTTAAACTGCTCGCCCTCCTTTGGTATCCGACCAAGGTGGCTGAGAATAAAGCCGGCCACAGTCTCGTAATCCCCGATGGGCAAATCCAGCTCCAATTCTTCGTTGGCCTCCTCAACCCTGAATCCTCCATCCAACTGAAAAGTGCTGTCGCCAGTTACAATGAAATCCTTCTCTTCGCCTGTTAGTTCATCATGAATATCACCCACAATCTCTTCCATCAACTGCCCCAAAGTGACCATTCCAGCCATACCCCCAAACTCATCTATGACTATTGCCGCGTGGTAGCCACCGTCTCTTATCTCAGCCAGGAGCTCTCCCAGGCGTTTGCTTTCAGGGACGAAGTAGGCAGGGCGCATTAAATCATCGATGGCGTCTTCTTTGCTGGTAGAGTCATCGGTCAACTTCATCAGCACATCCTTGGCATGCAATATACCCACCACGTTATCGGTGTTATCCTTATACACGGGGAAACGACTGTAGCGTCCCTGGGTATAGAGATTCAAGAATTCATCTAGCGTCATCCCTTGCGCAACCCAGGTAATTTCTGTTCTGGGGACCATTATCTTACTCACTGGTCGGTCGGTAAATTCAAACACCTTGTGTAACATCTTTGCCTCATCTTGCTCTACCACACCTTCGCTTTCACCGACACTGATTGCAGAGCGTATCTCGCCCTCGCTGACTAACCTTTTATCCTCCTCGGACACAGCTACCATCTTGGTAAAACTTAAACCAATTCGGCCCAGTGCCAAGACGAAGGGATAAAGGCACAATTCTATTATTTTCAGTGGAATAACGTAGGCTAGAGATAGCCGCTGAGCATGATGTACAGCCAGAGTCTTGGGGATAACTTCCGCGAAGACCAGGATTATCGCCGTAACCCCAAAGATAGATATAATTGGCCCTCTTACAGCGCCAAAAGCTGCCACGGCCATGATAGTGCCCAATGTGGCCGCAGCGATATTTACCAGATTATTACCTAGTAGGACGGTAGCCAG
This sequence comes from uncultured Dehalococcoidales bacterium, assembly GCA_964638975.1. GTDB lineage: Bacteria > Chloroflexota > Dehalococcoidia > GIF9 > AB-539-J10 > RBG-13-51-36. The sequence goes on along the minus strand of CAZXAJ010000023.1, from coordinate 15,363 downwards.
AACCCTCTCGGGCTTTTCAGCGACTTTGGCCAGCTTTTCCGCTCTCTTAACACCGCTTTCCACCAGATATCTTATGCGAAGTTTAGGCAAAGCGATAAAAGCGGACTCAGCACTGGAAAAGAAAGCTGAAAGGGCCAGGCAAACTAGAAAGGCTATTAAAAGCCAACTATCAGAAGCATCCACCTATTACCACTCCCTGAGTCCCCTCCCCAACCATATTAACCATCTTGCTATAATTAACCTTGACTAAAAACAGGTCTTTATTTTATATAAGCTATGATAGCATCGGCTACCAAAGCTGTCAAAACCAGCCCAGACAATGGGTTAATGCTCAGTCGCATATGAAACAAGCTACCACTGCACAAACATGGGGATGTGTGTTAATCCGTAACAAATACAGGAGCAGTCTTCTTAATCTCAATGGATTCCGTATTCAGGATGTTCAGTTAACCATGCGCCCATATGCAGCATAGTCTTTCTGTTATATTTCTCCATGAATTTCTGAAGGCGCCCTTCAAACCAACTAAATGGTGGTTTAAGCTTTAATTGTTCCTCGAAATGTAACCTTGTATTGTTTTCCCCTATCGGTTCTAGTTTGATTTTCCCAACGGTTCCTTTAAGGGAAGTATACGTATACCCAACTCCAGGTTCAATATCACTTATAGTCTCAATGCTGGTTCCTTTAAAACCCAAAGGTAATTTATAGTTAACACGACGTACCAGGCCGTTGCCATTTTCATCTCCCTTGCTAACTATCTCAATGCCAGTCACCATTGGCTTGGCAAATTCAGGCCACTTATCATAGTCCTGCATAAGGGTCCATATTCTATCTGTTGAATGTGGTAGGTCTATTGAATAACCATATTCTTTCATTCGCTATTATCTCAATCTCCAATCTTTTAACTCTTGAAATCGATTGTACCACCCGCCGACCTGAAATGGAAGATTATATTATGGTCGGTTAGTGAAGTTTGAGGATAGGTTGAGACCTAAATGCAATACTAGCACCTTACCAGTAGCCTAAATTATACCTGCTGGCTTTCAGTAGCTCTTCCTGCTGTCAGAAACAGTCCCTCAGTAACGCACTAGTGAAGCATCCTGTTTACAGAGCAACTGCGAGTTCTGGCGCGGGACCTTGAAAAGAATCCTCATTGTCTGCTCGGATCACCAAGGTCTCTCCCGTTAGCTGAATTACCAATTGGTCCGGGGTCGTATATTCAACCAGTCGCCACGAATTGGGAATGGAAGGCTCATCGCTCGCCCGGTTGGCGTCTCGCGTAATGCGTACATAGGGCTCGCCTTCCGGGGAAAAAAGGACGGTAATTGTATGGCCAGCATTGAATGTGACTTCGTGAAATTTGACTACGGTTGATCCTCTCAGCAACCCCTGTTCATCAAGCGGTCCATTGATTTGTATGACTGTGGCCGCATGCCACCAACTGAAACCACACAAGTCTTTCTCGAGAAATTCTCCCTCAACAGCCGCTCCCGGAGAGTGATAGAACCGACCTGCATCCGGCTCACCTTCACGCGGTTGATTCTTGACCCACCCAGGGGGCAACTTGAGCGCATCAAATTCTTCTCGCGTTATATCGGAACTGATCCATGCTCGAATTGACATAGGTGACCGGAATTCAAGTATTTCGAAGCCGCCACGTGGAGACGCCTCCTCCGTGGTTGCTGCATTGAGGTCGTTTGTTGTGCCATCCTGATTCGTTGTTTCGTCATTTCCACCGCTACAACCGATCGTAATCGGCATGCATAGAACCAAGATGGCAATCGCTATCAAAAGTACTTTGTTAGGGAATACAGTTCTCATGACTACGGTCCCTCCTTTAAACTCCAATCTAATGGCTAAACACCGGTAGTCCTTCCATCATGGCAATTTGCCATAACAGCCAGCCTCTTCACTTTTACTACCTCAAATCATTATACCTTGAGCAGCCTCAAGTGGAAAAGCCTATGAATTGCCAGGTCAGTGAAGGTTGGGGATAGCTTGATGGTTTATCGGTCAATCACAGGAGCGCTCAAATAACCTATGAGGGGGTGACTCAAGTCATTGCCTTTTCCAGTGATTAGTCTTTCCACCTACCTTACCCGTATCTGTTTATTTAGTTTCTGTAGGACTCTTCCGTATAGACCTGACAAGACTCATTATAGCTAAAATAAGCAGCCATACGTAGGGTAGTATTACATAGATGCCGAAAATAACGGAACGAGCGAAAACATCCGGAAGAGGAACCCTTATACCCCAAGCTAGCAACAGTGCCACTATAACGACCCAGACAATGCTTTTTGCCATGGTAAACCTCCTTATATTTGAGGTAACGGTTATTATTACCGTTCCTTTTTCCTGACAAAAATTATACCAGCAGCCAATCTGAGATAGAGGAAGCTATGAGTTGTTTAGTCAGTGAAGTTTGAGGATAGCAATATGAATGGGCAGATAAGAGAGAGGTATATCTAGCTATGGACCACCGCAAAATCCTGAGGAGCCATCGCCACTTCAAAAATAAAATTCTAATCGTAGTGGGATTAGAATTTATTACCATTGAACAAACATGGGCATGACCACGTGAACATAATTGTCCACGCCTATAGGGCGGATGGTTCCCGGGCTTGAGGGAGTAGTCACTTCTAGAGCGACCTGGGCTTGGTGAAGAACAGATAGGACATCGGCAAGATATTTTACATTGAAGGCAATTTTGGCCTCTTCTCCGTCAATAAGAGCGTCGATTTCACCAACGTTGCCTCCAACTTCCTCGGCCTGAGCGGAAACAGTTACCTTTCCCGGAGTAAGTTCAGTGCCTGGAGTGATTACCAGGCGAACTATACCACTAGCGTCGCGAGCAAATACAGAGGACATTTTAGTAACCCGCAGAAACTCATTAATGTCCACTACAGCTCGCGTGGTATAGTTTGGAGGAATAACCTGGGAATAATTGGGGAAGGAACCTTGAATAAGCTGGGAAACTATCTCAGCATTTTTGAGGTGGAATAGTATCTGGCTCTTTTGTTGGTTTATGGTGATTTCTACAGGTTCCTCCTGTTCAATGAGAAGACGATTTAGTTCATTGAGGGTTCTCGCTGGGATAATCACCGTATTTTTCTCGCTGACTGGCGAACCAAGAGTCGCTTTGTGGACAGCCAGCCTGAAGCCATCGGCAGCCACTAGGTTGAGCTGCTCACCATCGAATTCCGAGTTAATTCCGGTTAACACCGGACGGGACTCCTCGGTGGCAGCGGCAAAGGCAACTTGCGCAATCCCTTCTCTGAGAGCATTTGCTTGGATGCTGGTGTTTATGCCATCGCTTATCTGGGGGATAGGTGGGAAATCCGCGGCATCAATGCTATTAATATGGGCTTGAAAATGGCCGCTCTTAAGCTCCAGAATGCGACTGTCAGCGGGAAGATTGATTTCAATCAAGTCGTTGGGCAAAGAGTTAACAAAGTCAATGAGCAACCGAGCAGGTACAGTTATGGCTCCTTCCTGTTCTATCTTGGCACCAATCCAACATGTGGTGGCCATTTCCAGGTTGGTGGCTGCTAACTTGAGCTGCGATTGCTCAGCAGATAACAGGACATTTTGAGTGATAGGCAGAGTGGACCTAGTGGCTACAGCTCTCCCTACGATGCTTAGCCCCCTATTTATGTTTTCTTGAAGGCAAGATAATTTCATGGAATACCTCCCCACAGTGTGTATAATGACAGTATACTATCAACAAATGTAATAATCAATGAGTCTACAACTACAGCTATATTGCCTATTCAGATGGTTTGACATGGGTGAATTAGTCTTTAGAGTAGAGGTTCGCAGTTATCGGCCAGGAAGTGAGTTGACATAACAGCTTAATAACCCAATTACTTCTGAAAAATCTTGGGTCGAGTTTGCCTTCTGGCTATGGTAGGCCGTGAGGGATTCGATCCCACGACACCCTGATGAGAAGTCAGCGTGTTGACTAGACCTCTGGCAATGCCTGGGCTAGCCTATCATGTATCTCCACAGTAATTGCGTGGGCATTCGTAAAGCCTTTTGCGCTATGTGCAGGGTCATATGATGCTAATTAGGGGCTAAATAACCATTTTGTTCTGGCAAGGCATTGACTTCAATGTGGTAATCATTCCGCACGGGCCCTAATGAAGGGAATTAGCGTTGTAGGTGGCCAGTCCAAGCTTTTCGAAGAATGCCTCGCAGTGCAGGCAACGGAGAAAGCACGGCTTTGAAATAAGAGACTTTTCAATAACAGAACAATCGTTTCTAGGGCCACAGAGGGGATTCTGAAATTAGCGTGCATCGTTTTTGTCAATAGTCCGCAAATCAGCTATGGAACGGTCGCCTTCTAGTGTATACTTACTACCAGCCTAAAATACAGAGCTAATCATTGGAAATTTCCTATCAAAAATTTGCCAAAGATGTGTCAATAATCGGAGTTACGAATATCATCGTAGCTTTGAGTGGCATTATCCTGCTGCCTCTACTTACTAAGACCCTCGGCACCTATGATTACGGAATATGGGCGCAGATTCAGGTTACCATAGGCCTGACAATGGGCTTCGTAGGTCTAGGGCTACCTTACGCCATGACTAGATTCCTGCCTGCCAAGGTAAACAAAGAGCAAATACAAGAGGAGTTCTACTCAGTATTATGCCTGGTATTTCTGGTCACCCTGATCGTCTCGATCATCTTGATTGTGTTCGCCGATCTCGTTGCTGAAGCCCTTTTCGGGGGAGCTGCTGAAATAGTGAGAATAGCCGGGCTTATCATTCTGTTTCAATCGTTAGATTCGGTGTTCTTAGGGCTTTTCAGAACCTTTCGGCAAATGAGAAGGTATGCCGTTTTTACCATTGCTAGTTTGTATGTTCAGGTTGGGTTAATTGCCTATCTGGTTCTAAATGGATATGGGCTCTTGGGTGCAGTCCTTGCTGTGCTAGCGATAAGAGCAATAATCTTTTTCATCCTCTTCTTCTCAGTTAAGTCGCAGATTGGAATCAAAAGGCCTCGTTTTTCCAGGATAAGAGAGTATTTGAGCTTTGGCTTGCCAACAATACCCGGGAATATCTCCTCCTGGGTGGTTGCTTCCAGCGATAGATATGTGATTGGCTATTTTTTGGGATCAGCGTCAGTAGGAATTTACTCCGCAGGTTATGGCTTAGGACACATTCCTTTTATGGCGTCTGGAGTGTTGGGCTTTGTTCTACCTCCTACACTATCCAAGCTCTACGACGAGGGGAGGATGAATGAAGTAAGAACGCATTTGGGCTACTCGCTGAAATATTTGCTGGCAATAGCCATACCTTTTGTCTTCGGAGCGGCTATTCTCGCTGAGCCGATATTAAGACTTTTCTCAACTTCCGAAATAGCCAACAAAGGGTATTTTATTATGCCATTGATTGCCTTAAGCGCTCTATTCTACACTATTTATGAGCCAATGGCGCACATCATACTCTTGGTAAAAAAGACAAGGATAACTGGAACCATTTGGATAGCCTGTGCATTGGTTAATCTGGGGCTCAATATATTGGTAGTGCCTCGCTTGGGGATTCTAGGTGCGGCTATTACTACTGTAATTGCTTACGCGTTGGTGATGGGACTAACAACCTATTATTCCCTTAAGGAATTCAGGTTCACCATTGACTGGCGCTTCGTTGCTAAGGCTCTGATTGCTTCATCCATAATGTCTCTGGCTATCTGGAGGATATCACCACAAGAAACCTCAACCACTATTCTCGCTGTTATAGCAGGTGCCGCTATTTATGGAGTTGTCCTTCTCTTGTTAAAGGGATTTAGTAAAGAGGAATTGAAGTTCTTCAAAAAGTTGTTTCAGCGAAGCTGAGGCAAGCTCTTTCTTTCATACCAACCAATGCCTTCCGGAATTAACCTGTACTTGCTTCTGATTTGCCCCTCCAAAAAATCTACGACTTCTCTTGCAATGTAGTTCATTTTTCCTTTAATCAGGAAGGATACATAGGCAAAGCTAAGACTTGCCGCACTTATGTTCTCATTTATGGGCTATTCTCCATCTGATAAATATGGAAAGGATTACCCGACACGTCGGGTGGAGTCATGTCCTCTGTTGTGTTTAGTGGAAATAGTATGCCACTTGAAAAGAGTTACTCCCAGTGTAGAAAAGGTCGTAGATGCTGCCTTACTACCACATTCGAGGGGGAAGCTGCCATCTTCAAACCATTAGTATGTTAGAAGCGCTTATTCGGACAACTGAAGAAGAAGAAAGCTATCTCCTCCTTGATTCCTCTGCCATCTGAGTAATTAAGTCTACAACTCTCTCGGATGCCTTTCCGTCTTGTATGTATGTATGCTGGTAAATGAATTCCTTTCTCACTTCAGTAAGTCTTTTACGAACCTCTTCGTTATATAGAACATCTCTAATGGCAGGTATTATGTCTTCCTCTCTATGGGCACCTAGAGCCGCTCCACTTTCAACATAAGGCATGAGATCTGGCCTTCCGGTTAAGTTAACCACAACAACGAATTTGTTCAGGATTAGTGCCTCGGTTATTGTAGTGGAAACGAAAGCCAGCATTGCATCGCAGGCATATATTGCTTCGTAAGTATTAGAGCTTCTGGGAAGTACCAAGGCCTCCGCTCCTTGTTCCTTCACTACTCCTTTGTGCCAATTCCTTTTTTCCTGGGGATGCGGCTTTATTACAATTTGAACTTTGGGAAACTCCTTTGGTACCCGCAAGATGCTTTTTAAAAAAATTATCCTCTTCTCAGCTATCGATGGTTGAGTGCATACGAGGACTATTTTCTTGTCTGGGTCTAATCCATGTCGTTTACAGAAGTTTTCCCTGCGAAAGCTTTCGTCTGCCCTAGCTAGCATATCATATTTCGCTTGACCTGTGACAACAACGCTATACGCTGGATAGTACCCGTGTTTTATTAGCACTCTTTTGACCCAGGGACCATAAACGGCAGTCTTGTCTGGTAAAGGAAAATTTTCAGGAGCGATTTCGTCTGAAACCTCTTCCTTTGTATGGAGGTAGCCTATATGATAGGGAGAGATGTTTCCATGTTGGATTGCCAAGGTGGGTATGCCCTCCAATTTACCGGCGAATACTGCCGCCTTTCCAAGTGTGCCATCTTCAAACGTTATCAAGAGCAAATCTGGCTCTTCGGTCTTGATAGCCCGCCTTACTAATTCTATAGAGAGAGTTGCGATGAAGGTATTCCTGCAGAATGTTTTTGCCAAATCGTCTTTTAGAAGGGCAAAAAGTGGAATACCACTATAACATAGCGAGTCTACAAACTCATTGTTGCACTTCAGCCTGTCCCATTCTTTTTCACTTCTCCTGCCAGCTTTGATGGCATTTTTAACAGCACCAAGTGTCAAATAACTCTCCACCGGTTTCCCAAATTGTCTTTTCTTTATCCTAGTCCTAAAGTCCGTTAAGAGACTGGAGTCCTGATCTAAGGCTACCACGTTGAAATTCCTATTTCTTAGTGTTGTGATAACATTACCAAGAATTGCATCTCGATCTATGTGTTTGTCTCCTCTTCCTGCCACAGGATAGTCTCTCCAAAAAGCAATATAACTGACTGCCAGTATTTTACATGCGCTCTTATCTCCTTGAGGTTTACTAGTGAGCAGTTTGCCCAAAACAAACCTCACTAATGTCCTAGCCAAGAAATAGAAATAATAAAATCTGGGGAGCTTAGTAACGTATTTTATGAACATGTTCTGGCTCGATTCATATTTTTTGTTTCTAATAAGATTTCCGACTAACCGAGTTAAAGTAGGCTCACAAAACCACCATAAAGAAATATTCTTATAGGTGAGCTTTAGCTTAAAGTCGAATTTTGTGCCTATACCTTTAAGCCAGAACAGTATATCTCTGTCGGTTTCCATGCTTAATCCAGCCCCACTGCTGGAGGTCGAATATTGCCATGCCAGATGGAAGTTGACAATTACACCTTACGACAATTTTGATGTGTCGTTTTTCTCATAGAGAATTTCTGGAACAAGTGGCTCGCCCATCTTAACCTGCTTGGACAATGATTTGCCCAACACAAGGTGCTCTTTACCGGGAGCTAAGCCATCTGCCGGACGGGTCCAGGTAATATCATCCCAGCAAATCGTTGTATCCCTGGGCAGATCACGCTTAGCAACAATGGACCTGCGTAACAAACTCTCCATAGCCTTTTCACTTGGCTGCAGCACCTTGTCTCCTGTACCGAGCAGTTCAGATATCTCGTTCACTCTCTGCACAAGTAAAGCCATATCCTGGGGATCTGCAGATAGTCGGTGGTCACGAAAGTCAGAATGGTTCTTTGAGATGGTGAAATGCTTCTCAATAATGTGCGCGCCCAAAACAGCCGATACTACAGCCGCCTCTATTCCCAAAGTGTGGTCAGAATAACCAACGGTCACGCCGAGCCGGTCTTTCAACTCCTTTATTGCCAAAAGATTGACCTCTTGCGGAGGTGTGGGATAGCTCGCCACGCAATGAAGCACAGCCAACTCCTGATTAATTCCACGTTCATGCCATATGCGTTGAATGAAATCCCTGGTTATGGTGATTTGCCTCATATCTGCTAGCCCTGAAGATAGGAGAATCGGTTTGCCTGTCTGCGCAACCACATTGAGCAGCGGAAAGAAATTGTTGTCTCCAGAGGAAATCTTGAAGGCAGGGACTAGCTTGTCTAGAAAATGTGCGCTTTCGATATCAAAGGGAGTAGACAGGAAAAGCACCTTCTCCCGCTCTGCGACCTTGCGCAGCTTTTCGAAATCATCATAACACAGCTGGAATTTCTCAAGTTGTTTAATTCTCTCTTTCTGGCTAGGGGCAACCAACCTGTTGGGGACGATAGTCTGAAATTTTACTGCCCCTGCTCCCGCTCGGGCCGCCAGGCCTATCATTTCCTCGGCAAGGACATAGCTCCCCTCGTGGTTGTTGCCGATTTCGGCAATAACCAGTATGTTCCGATCCAGGTTCCAATCACCAATTTTCATATTTATGGGGTTATGGATTGTGGTAGTGAAAAATGTACTGTGCTTCTGCCATCTTGAATCCCATCGTCTCGTACAGCCCCATCGAAGGGATGTTAGCCAATTGCGTTCCCACGCGGATTTGAGTAAATCGCTGATATTGGGACTCAGCATATGCGATCATGTCTTTGGCGACTCCTCTTCTACGATGACTTTCGTCTACGGCAATAAGGTCCATGGTTAAAGATCCATCTTTTTCGTAAAGCAGTAGTGAAAAACCTGCAGCCACCTCATTCACCACAGCCACCACCATCGCATCACCTCTCTTTCCGGCAAAATAGCTCTTAACCCATTCCGCTCTAGTATTATCTGCCACTTTGCGTTCGAAAGCGCTGTCCAGATGAAATCTGGAATAGACAAAGCTCCTCCTCGCGAGTTCCACAACTTGGCTCTGGTCTTCAGAAACCGCGAAGCGCACAACGCTATGACCCTCAAAACGATGTGACGATATCGGCTTGTTGAAAACGACTTCTGTACTTATTAAGTTAAAGCCCAGTCCCTCGAGAAATTTGACAGCTGGCAGAAAATTGGTTGGGACTTTGGAGTACAAGAAGACAGATCTGGATTGCAGCTCTCTGAGCAGCTGGTACACTGTAGATGTATGCCCGCTGGTCTTTTCTAACAGGTCATCGTTGACCACGATTTTGTAGACCTCTCTCTGGAGAATGTGGGCCAACCATTGGTCATAAACGATGTTTTTCAGTTCACCTATCATAGAAGCTATTCTTTCCCTAGATCGTTGCGCCAGTGGCACACCCGCCAATGTTCCCTATTGACTTATACCACTCAATGTACTCGACAAATCCTCTCTCCAGCGGAAATTGCGGATTATAGCCAATCATCTGTCTCGCCTTGTCAACACACATCGTTCCGCGGTCAGGCACTAGCTTATCTTTGGGCAGATAATTGACCTTAATCCCAGGGAAATGCTCAGCCAGGATATCTGCCATCTGCCCGACGGAGCGAGATTCACCGTAGGTAAGATTGAATATCTGGTTCTTGGAATTTGCATTCTCCAGGACATTCACCATTCCTGATACCAGGTCATCAATATAAGTGAAGTCCAGGCGATCTGTGCCATCTCCCCGAATAGAAATCTCCAAACCCTGCAATGCATTCTCGATAAAAACCTGTCCAACTCGTCGGCTTACACATCGCGGCCCATACAAAGCCGACGGACGGACAATAGTGTATGGCAAGTCAAAGACTTGTTTGTAGGCGATGACCAGTTTTTCCCCGGCGAATTTGAGTGCGCCATAAATTCCAAGGGGATCACAAGGTGACTCCTCGGTTACGGAATCGGAAGTGAAACGACCATAAACCATACTTGAAGAAAAGTAAATGAAGTGCTTGATATTAAGATTTGGCGACCGAGCAATATCCAGCGAGTTCTCTAGCGTCCTCAAACTGTGGTCAAACGTGCTATAAGGGTCCTTGTTTGACTGGTCTGCATGAGCAACCGCGGCTAAATGAATTAAAGTATCGGCATCCATCTCTTTAATGACTTCGGTCAGCCTATGGTAATCCCTAGCGTCAATCGTGGTAAAAGGGATGCTCTTTTGCTCAAGAAGTTCGAGCCGTTCTTCGATAATCTTCAAATATAGCTCGCCGTTTGGAATGAAATCCACTTTACTCTTGAAACTGTAGTAATTATTAACAGCAAGACTATCAATAATAAATACCTTGGCACCTAGCTCTTTGAGTCTCAGTGCCAGATGATGCCCGATAAAACCGGCACCACCAACCAAGACAATGCCCCGACTTGACAGAATACTCACCTCATTTCACTTCCATAATGGCGTCCTTGATTGTTGCTAGTATATAGTCAATGTCTTCACTATTAACGTGTGGCCCAACGGGAAGCGCAATCGAGTTTCCGCTAATACGGGACGCTACCCGGAAACTAGCATCGCTAAATCCATACTTTTCTTTATAGTACGCCATGTGTGGGACCGGCCGTGGATAATACACGCTGGTTCCAATCCCATGTTGCTTGAGATAATTCACTAATTCGAAGCGTTTCTCGGATAGCGGCTCCTTGATAATCATCGCTTGGCAATAGCAACTACTCTCATATCCGTCATGGCTTGATTGTAATAACTCAACTTCGTTGATGGTTGTGAGCCCAGCTGTAAGCGCTACATAGTTCTGTTTACGCTTTTGCAGGAAGCCATCGATCCGCTTCATCTGCTCGATGCCAAGGGCGGCTCCGATCTCGTTAAGTCGGTAATTCAATCCGAGTTCTTGTACATCATATATGCCCGGTATATTGCGCTCACTTACAATATTGCGATCAATGCCGAATGCCCTCTGCTTGGAGATTTTTCGGGCAACTTCTCTGTCTTTGGCCAGTACCATGCCTCCCTCAGCTGTGGTAATATGCTTGATCGGATAGAATGAAAAACAACCCACATCGCCGTAAAGTCCAGCATGGACTCCATCGAGATACGTTCCAATTGCCAGAGCACAGTCTTCTACCACAAACAGGTCGTACTTTTTGGCAATCTCGACAATGCGATGCATATTGACTGGCATACCCAGGTAATGTACGATTGATATCGCTCTCGTTTGTTTGTTAATGTGCGTCTCGATCTGGTCAATGTCAATATTCCCGGTGTTTCTTTCAGCATCAACAAACACTGCCTTGGCTCCGACCAGTTCGACTGCGTGGGCGGTGGCTACATGTGTCTCAGCGGGGACAATCACCTCATCTCCAGGTTTTAAACCTAGGCAGACATATGCCAGGTGCAAAGCCGCAGTACAAGATGAAACAGCAATTGCATATTGCGCTCCTGCGTACCTAGCAAAGGTGGCTTCGAATTCTTTTACCAGTGGGCCGTGAGTGAGAATAGATCCGCTGAGCACCTGCGTAACAGCATTTATCTCTTCATTGCCGATAACAGGCTTGCCAAATGGTATTGTGCGCACTGGAAACCCTTCATATGTATTCTACCACAGCCGAACTAGATTGGTGCGCCGCCTTTTCGATAGCAAAGCACACCGACATAGTCTCGAAGATTTCCTCCAATGTAACTTCCGCTTGAGAACGGTTTAGAATCGAATCCACGAAACTGTGGATAAGAGCGCCTTTCTGTGCACCAGGGTAAGGAGCTTTGATTTTTCTACCGCTTTGACTTGGGTCACGTGATTCAAAGAGCATGCCGTACTTCAAACCATTGACAAAAGTCGCCTTTGTCCCATAAACACTCAAAGCGTGAAAATGTGGAGATACACACCCTAAATTGGCGGCCACCTTCCCGACCATGCCACTCTGGAACTTCAAGATAGAAACAACCATGTCATTGTAACGAAACATTGTGCCTTGGGAGGAAAGATTGTTGCCGTAAGCCGCAACCTCGACAACTCGGTCACGAGTCAGCCAGAGCAGCAAGTCCACCATGTGTACACCCCCACCACAAACCGCAGAATAATAATCGATTTTTCCTCGCCATCCATCCGTTATCTTGTAAAACCTTCCGTAGTTATAATCACCCTCAACATAGAACAGCTGACCCATCTCGCCATCCGAAATCATCTGCTTCAGCAAACGAAAGCGGGGAGACATCCGCAAAATGAGATTGGAGGACATCTTCAAGCCGGGTTTCTGCTCCAGAAGCGCTCGTATATGGGCAGCTTCATTCTCATACAAGCAGAGGGGCTTTTCAACAAAGATGTGTTTATCATAGTTGATAGCCTGTACAATCTGTTCGTAGTGATAATTATCATAGCTGGCGATAGAGACCACATCAATCTCCGGGTCTTGTAGCACCTCACCAGCCTGGCTGCTTAACCTGATACCAGGGTACTTGGCTCCAACTGTCCTGAGCTTTTCATCTGAAAAATCACACAGGGCAACCACTGTACAATCGGGGTGACTTTGATATCCGGCAATGTGTTCTTCACCCACACCCAAACCGATGACACCTGCCCTCAGTCTTTTCATGCACCGGGTTCCCTGCCAGCCGTATACCATATCTGTTGGTGGATACTGAGAATTTCTTCCAGCCCGTACTGCCAATGAGGCCTATCCATTTTAGAAATAATTGCGGCAAATGTGTTCATATCTCGTCGAGTATCCACAGATAAGTGAATCTCGCTGAGGTTTTCGGCCAGGGCAAAGTTTTGCATCCTGAAATTGTCCGGACGATCGTAAAAGAACGTAGTGACATGTTCAAAGTGTTCATTTTTTCTCATCAGCTCGTAGCCATTTCTAAATGTATCGGCTCGAAGAACTTCTACGGATTGCCCTTTTGGATAAGTGCGCTTCAGTACATTGGTCACTATCTCAAAATTACCCTTGGAAAAAATGTCTACAGCCTTCTCAATCAAATGCTGGTCAAGCAAAGGGCTATCTCCATTCACCCTGACAAAGCTGCTAAACTGATACCTATCTAGGACTTCTTTGAACCTGCCGGCTACGTCGTGGATGGGGCCCTGACAAAAAGCTATGCCATGTTCCTTACAATGGTCTACTATCGCTTTGTCGCTATCCTCTGCTGATGTGGCAACCACTATGGTATCTAAGCAGCTACAATGTTCAAGTCTCTCCAACAAATACTGTAGCATCGGCTTCCCGGCTACTTCGTGCAGAACTTTGTTGGGAAACCTTTGAGAACTCATGCGGGCTTGGACTATTGCTCCTATCCTCGCTACCATACAATCCTCCCCCTGTAGCCACAGCCGATAACTATTATATTTCCTTTCAACCTCTTCATCCCCCTAATCTAACGATATTTTGCTGTTTTAACCCCCTGGTTGCTCCTCTGGCATCAAACACCAATTTTTCCCCACTCACTATTTGCTTGAGATCATAACAGCTATGGTCAGTTGCTATTATGATGCAATCTGCGGAAGAGAGGCGATCTTTAGTAAGGTCTACTGAGCTCAGGCTATTATAGGGAAGTTGGATATTAGGTATGTATGGGTCGTTGTAGCTTACCTTAGCTCCATTTTCCTGAAGAAGCTGGATTAACTTCAGGGAGGGAGATTCGCGCATATCTCCCACATCTCTCTTGTAGGCTGCTCCTAACACTAGGACCTTGGCACCATTTAAGCTTTTGCCTTGGGCGTTGAGAGTTTCTATGACGCGTGAAACCAGATAATGGGGCATGTGCTCATTGACCTCAGCAGCGAGTTCGATGAACCCAGTATGGGAATGACATTCCCTGGCTTTGGCAGCGAGATAATAAGGATCAAGGGGAATACAGTGCCCCCCAACGCCAGGCCCAGGATAGAAGGGCATATAGCCAAATGGCTTGCTAGAGGCAGCATCAATAACTTCCCAGATGCTGATATGCATTCTCTCGCAAAGCTGGGCAAGTTCGTTAACCAAGGCGATGTTCACACAGCGAAAAACATTTTCAAATACTTTGGTCATCTCAGCTACCTCAAGAGAGGAGACGGGAACTACTATCTTGACTATCTCACGGTAGAGAAGCGCAGCAATCTCAGTTGAACGAGAGTTGATGCCCCCCACTATCTTGGGGATGTTCTTGATATTGTAGTTTTTGCTTCCGGGGTCAATGCGCTCTGGTGAGAAAGCCAAATAGAAATCTGAGTCTCCTTTTAATCCAGAACGTTCCAAAATGGGCAACATCGCTTCTCTGGTAGTGCCAGGATAAGTGGTGCTTTCTAAAACCACTAGTTGCCCACGCTGGAGATATTTAGCGAGGACTTCAGACACATGGATAACATAGGATAGATCGGGCTCCTTGGTCTTCGTTAAGGGGGTAGGCACACAAATGCAAACGGCATCCATTTCCTGAAGCTTGCTTTGTTCTGTAGTTGCCTCAAGAAGCTTATGGGCTAATGTGTGTGAAAGACGGTCATTAGGGACATCGGCGATGTAAGACTTCCCATGGTTGATTAAATCCACTCTCCTTTGCTGAATATCAAACCCTAGTACTTTGAAGCCTGACTCAGAGAAGGCTACTGCCAAAGGAAGACCAACATAGCCAAGGCCTACTATGCCTAGCATGGCAGACTTGTTTTTAATTCTTTGCTCTAGGTCAGACAAGGTTCTTTCTCTTGAACAACTTAAACTCTGATAGCTTCTTTAAGACCTTCTTCAAGTCGATGCTTCGCATTATAGTTGAATCTTTTGGTTTTGGAAATGTCTGCCAGGCTCTATTTTATATCCCCACGTCTTGGCTCCAGATATACTAGCTTCGTGCTACTCAGCTCTTGCTGAGACCGAGATTCGCTATGGGTGAGAACCTCATGTGCTGCTTTCGAAAGTGCTGTGGCTGGAGATAGTGAGCCATTACCTTCATTTCACGGCGTCTCGGATCACCGAGCAGCACTGACCTTACCCCCAAAAACTAGGCCAGTTATAATGAGAGTCTTCCGGTTAAAA